>JADFNS010000017.1 GCA_022563255.1 Pseudomonadota bacterium | reverse complement strand
ACCGTCAAGTCACGATCTCCGTCGACCATTGGCCGTACCCCACCAATGGAAATCATCGGGTTCGACGTGTTACCTATGCGTTACCTAAAATAATTCATAAAGAAAAAGAGACTGGATATTTCTCCCAACCCCTTGATTATATTGGCTCCCCGACCCGGACTCGAACCAGGGACCAATTGATTAACAGTCAATCGCTCTACCAACTGAGCTATCGGGGAATAGGTCGGCACCATCAGGTGCGGGGCGGAATATTGGTTCAGCACCTTTCGCTTGTCAAGCTGAAACGGCCTGTTTGATGCGACGGATCGCCTCTTCCAGCGTTTCCATCGGGCAGGCGAACGAAAACCGAATGTAGCCTGGCGCACCGAATGCCATTCCTGGGACACAGGCGATGTTGGCGTCCTTGAGCAGCAGCGCCACCAGGTCGGTGTCGCTGGCCAGGTCTTTGCGCTGCAACACGTCCGTTATCCGGGGGAATGCGTAAAAGGTTCCTTCGCCGCGGCGACATTCGAATCCCTCAATATCGTTCAACGCTGCAACGAAGTAATCGTGGCGATTCCTGTAGGCTGCCGTCATTTTTTCAACGCAGGCCTGATCGCCGGTAAGGGCTGCCTGAGCTGCGATCTGTGAAATGCTGCAGGGATTGGACGTGCTTTGGCTCTGGATGGTTTTCATTGCCGCAATGAGTTCCTGGGGTCCGCCGGCGTAGCCGATACGCCAGCCGGTCATCGCGTAAGCTTTCGACACGCCGTTGATCGTCACGGTTCTTTCGAACAACTCCGGACAGGCTGACGCAAAGCTTGTGAACGGCTGCTCGGGCCAGCTGATGTGCTCATAGATCTCGTCGGCGACAACGACAATATTCGGGTGCTCTTGCAGGACGATGCCCAGTGCCTGCAGCTCGGATTTCGAATAGCTGGTTCCGGTCGGGTTGCAGGGGCTGTTGATAATCAACAGCCGGGTGTGCGAGGAGATCGCTGCTTTGAGTTGCGCGGGCGTGATTTTGAAGTCCTCTTCGATGGTCGACCGCACGATAACGGGCTCAGCGCCTGCCAGGCGAACCATGTCCGGGTAGGAGACCCAGTATGGGGTCGGAATAATCGCTTCGTCTCCGGGCCCGAGCAGGGCCAGACAAAGGTTGAAGAGACATTGCTTCGCGCCACTCGAGGCGATGATTTGCGAAGGGTCGTATTCCAGCTGATTGTCGCGAGCGAACTTCCGCTGGATCGCTGCCTTCAATTCGGCCGTCCCATCAATCGGCGTGTACTTGGTCGCGCCACCTTCGATCGCCGTAATGGCCGCATCCTTGATGTGCTGCGGCGTATCGAAATCCGGCTCGCCGGCGCCCAGACTGATGATGTCGCGACCGGCTGCACGCAATTCTGCGGCCAGCGCGAGCACGGCGCCGGTCGGTGACGGCTTAATGGCGGCCATGCGTTTGGAAACTGATAAACTCACTCGATTGCCTCTCATAAATGCACGCTCATGGTACGTGAATCCAAAGACCTGCCCAACAAAGAACACTCCGATCGCAATCATCTGACGCTGGTATCGGATTTTGAGCCAGCCGGTGACCAGGAAAAGGCGATATCGGGTCTGGTTGCAGGGCTGCAGGATGGACTGGCGCGGCAGACACTGCTGGGCGTGACCGGTTCCGGCAAAACCTTCACTGTAGCGAGCGTCATTGAGAGACTGCAGCGGCCCGCGATTATCCTGGCGCCCAACAAGACACTGGCCGCGCAGCTGTACGGCGAAATGCGTGATTTCTTCCCGCGGAACGCCGTTGAGTACTTCGTTTCCTACTACGACTACTATCAGCCCGAAGCTTACATGCCGAGTTCTGACACCTACATCGAAAAAGACGCATCGATCAACCGGCATATCGAGCAGATGCGCTTGTCCGCGACCAAAGCGCTGATCGAACGACCGGACGTCATCATCGTTGCCACAGTATCCGCTATTTACGGTCTTGGTGACCCCGAAGCGTATTTCAGGATGGTGCTGCACCTGGTTCGCGGCGACCGCATTGACCAGCGCAAACTGTTGCACCGGCTGGCCGAGTTGCAATACACGCGCAATGAAGTCGATTTATCGCAAGGCACTTACCGCGTAAGAGGGGACGTCATCGACGTGTTTCCGGCCGAGTCGGAGCGCAATGCGGTGCGCATCGAATTGCTCGATGACGAGATCGAATCACTGGCACACTTCGACCCGCTGACCGGCGAGGTGATAAATCGGGTACCGCGGCTGACAATTTACCCAAAATCCCACTACGTGACGCCTCGGGAGCGCCTGCTGGCGGCCTGCGAGCTCATCAAGGTGGAGCTGAAAGATCGCCTTGCCTATCTGAGAGGGAAAGAAAAACTTCTTGAAGCTCAAAGACTTGAACAGAGAACTTTATTCGATTTAGAGATGATACGAGAGCTTGGGTATTGCTCCGGCATCGAAAACTATTCTCGCTACCTGTCCGGTCGCGCTGTCGGCGAGCCACCGCCGTGCCTGTTCGACTACATCCCGGAAAACGCCATCCTGATCATCGACGAAAGCCATGTGACCGTGCCGCAACTCGGGGGGATGTACAAAGGCGATCGCTCGCGAAAGGAAACGCTGGTCGAGCACGGATTTCGGTTGCCATCGGCGCTCGACAATCGTCCGCTCCGCTTTGACGAATTCGAGGGCCTGTCGCCGCAAACTCTGTACATTTCCGCGACGCCCGGGAAATACGAGAACGAGCACTCCGACAAAGTCGTCGAACAACTTGTGCGCCCGACCGGCTTGGTGGACCCGGAACTCGAAGTTCGACCGGCCAAAACGCAGGTCGATGATGTCTTGTCTGAGATTGGCAAGCGTGTCGCCGTGAATGAGAGGGTCCTGATCACCACACTGACGAAACGCATGGCTGAGGACCTCACGGACTATCTGCGTGAGCACGGTGTGCGGGTTCGTTATTTGCACTCGGATATCGTGACGGTCGAACGCACCGAGATCATTCGGGATCTGCGCCTGGGAGCCTTTGACGTACTCGTTGGCATCAACCTGTTGCGAGAGGGGCTCGACATGCCGGAGGTCTCGCTGGTGGCCATTCTGGACGCTGACAAGGAAGGTTTCTTGCGCTCGGATCGGTCGTTGATTCAGACCATCGGCCGCGCTGCGCGCAACATCAACGGCCGGGCGATTCTGTACGCGGACAAGATCACCGGCTCCATGGAGCGTGCCATCGAAGAAACCCGGCGTCGTCGTGTCCGGCAGGTATCTCACAACAAGAAACACGGGATCAAGCCCGCGTCCATTATCAAGAAGGTGTCGGATATCATGGAGGCGGCGTATCCATCGCCACAGACTGCCAGACGCACGGTTGGGGATGACCGGGTGCCGTACGCTTTAATGAGTTCCGGGCAATTGCTCAAGAAAGCGGCGAAGTTGGAGAAGCGGATGCTCAAAGCTGCCCGGGACCTGGAATTCGAGGAAGCGGCGAGGCTGCGGGATGAGATTCACAGATTGCGGGATCACGGGCTGGGCCTGGCCGACCAAAAAGCCGGCTGACAGGCCTTGCAGTCGATCATGGGCTTGAGTATCTTACGGCTCCCGCTGCAACGGCAGATGGGGAGTACCGGCCGAATTGGGCGATTAGCTCAGGGGTAGAGCGCCACGTTGACATCGTGGAAGTCGGTGGTTCGAGACCACCATCGCCCACCAATTCGGGACAGGACCTGTCCCGGCTCAGAAAAACGTCGTTAATTCACAATAATCGGTGTTTTCATGGTTGTTTCTTGGCATCCGGCTATATAGAATCGCGTTCCCGTATGTTGTGGAGGATTTGGGTATCGCAGTTACAAAGCGCGTAAGGCGCAATGAGGAAATAAACGCAACCGAGGTTCGCGTAATTGGATCGGATGGTGAGCAAGCAGGGGTGATGGGGCTGGCCGCCGGAATTGATCTGGCAAAGGAAGAGGGACTGGACCTCGTTGAAGTATCGCCGATGGCGGATCCGCCCGTATGCCGGATCATGGATTTTGGCAAGTACTTGTTTGAACAGAACAAGAAAAGCCAGACTGCGAAGCGCAAACAGAAACAAGTACACGTTAAAGAGATTAAGTTTCGTCCGGGTACGGACGAAGGTGACTACCAGATCAAGCTGGGGAAACTCAAACACTTTCTGGAAATTGGCGACAAAACCAAAGTCACATTGAGATTCAGAGGTCGGGAAATGGCGCATAAGGAACTGGGCGCCAATTTGCTGGCCAGGGTCCGGGAGGACCTGGAAGAATACGGTACAGTTGAGCAAATGCCGCAATTGGAAGGTCGGCAGATGGTCATGGTAATTGCACCGAAAAAGAAGTGAGTAACAGCCCAGGGGCGTAACAACCCTTACGGCTCTACCCGCCTGCAGCGGCCGGCAGCGACCGGAACGTGGCAAGGCCTAAAAAGTGAGTACAGCATGCCAAAGATGAAAACCAACCGGGGCGCGGCCAAGCGCTTCAGTAAGACGGGCAAGGGTGGCTACAAACGTGCCCAGTCCCATCTCAATCACATCCTCACCAAGAAAAAGTCGAAGCGTAAGCGTCACCTCGGTAGTACCGAGCAAGTCGCAGCATGCGACGTGAAGAGCGTGCGTCGCATGCTCCCTTACAGCTAAGAGGATATTGAGAAATGGCCAGAGTTAAGAGTGGCGTAACCGCCAAAACCCGCCATAAGAAAGTCCTCGCCAAAGCGAAGGGTTATTACGGTGCGCGCAGTAAATTATTCAAGACAGCCAAGCAAGCTGTCATCAAAGCCGGTCAGTACGAGTATCGTGATCGACGCCAACGCAAACGTCAGTTCCGCGCCTTGTGGATTACGCGCATCAATGCTGCGGCCCGCCTGCATGGCTTGTCCTACAGTCGGCTGATCAACGGCTTGAACTGCGCTGAGATCGAAATCGACCGTAAAGTCCTCGCCGATATCGCCGTTCGCGATCCTGAGGCGTTTGGTGCTATTGCTGCCGCGGCCAAGGCCGGCCTCGAACAGCAAACTGCCAGCTGATTGAATCTTGAGTCAGGCGCGGTATTGTGCGCCTGATTCGGGACAACTCTGATGCAGGCACTTAGCGAGCTAATTGATCAAGCCGCGTCCGAAGTCGACGCAGCCGCCGATCTTGCCGCGCTGGACGCGGTTCGCGTTTCCTATCTGGGGAAGAAAGGCGAGCTGACTGCTCGCCTGAAATCTTTGAGCCAGCTTGCGGCCGCAGAACGCCCGGCGGCCGGACAGGAAATCAACAAAGCCAAGCAAGAGCTGCAGTCGCGTATCAATGCGCGGCGTGAGACGCTGGAGTCTGCCGCGCTCGAGGTCAAGCTGGCTGCTGATGCGGTCGATGTGTCGTTACCAGGCCGGGGTCGTGCGATCGGTGGCCGGCATCCGGTGTCGCGTGCACAGTCACGCATTGAACGCATCTTTGCCAACGCCGGGTTCGGTATCCGGTCGGGGCCGGAGATTGAAGACGACTTTCATAATTTTACGGCGTTAAACATACCCGAGAACCATCCGGCGCGTGCATCGCACGACACCTTCTATTTTCCGGGCGGCAAACTACTGCGAACCCACACCTCGCCGGTGCAAATCCGTTCAATCGCCAAAGAGGGTGTGCCGATTCGCATCATCGCGCCGGGTCGGGTTTATCGATGCGACTCGGATCAAACACATACACCCATGTTTCACCAGGTCGAAGGTCTGGTGATCGGCGAGAACATCAGTTTTGCGAATCTCAAGGCGGTTCTGCACCAGTTTGTTGAAGCGTTTTTCGAGCGCAAGACGGAATTGCGTTTTCGGCCGTCGTATTTTCCGTTCACGGAACCGTCCGCGGAAGTCGATATTCGATGGGGCGAGGGGAAGTGGCTGGAAATTCTCGGCTGCGGCATGGTGCATCCCAGCGTCCTGGAAAGCGCTGGCGTCGATGCCGAGAAATACAGCGGATACGCGTTTGGAATGGGTATCGAACGTCTGGCGATGTTGCGCTACAACGTGACCGATCTCAGAACGTTCTTTGAGAACGATCTGCGCTTCCTGCGGCAGTTCAGGTAACCGCGATGAAGATTTCAGAATCCTGGTTACGCGAGTGGGTGAATCCCGATATGGATATCGAAGCGCTCGGTCATCAATTGACCATGCTCGGCCATGAAGTCAACGGCATCGAGCACGATGGCGCCGAAATTTCGCAAATCGTTATCGCCGAGCTTATCGAGGTCCAAAGGCATCCCGATGCCGACAAGCTGAGCATCTGCAAGGTGAACGACGGCAGCGGTGATCTGATCGACGTCGTGTGCGGCGCCCCGAACGTTTTTGCTGGCATGAAGGCTTGTTTCGCGAAGCCGGGAGTGACTTTGCCAAATGGCATGAAACTCAAGAAGGCGAAAATTCGTGGCGTCGTGTCCAACGGCATGCTGTGCTCAGCCATTGAGCTGGGGCTTGGTGATGAGTCTGCGGGCATTATGTCCTTGCCACGTGACGCGCAGGTTGGTTCGCCGCTGGTCGATTTGCTGCAGCTGCCCGATGCCATTATCGATCTGGATTTGACTCCCAACCGTGGCGACTGTTTCAGTGTCCTGGGCATTGCTCGTGATATTTCCGCGCTCACGGGCGCCAAGCTCAAGGATCCGGCGGTCAAGCCGGTTAAGCCGACGATTGATGATATGCATCGCGTTGAACTCATCGAACCTGCCGCTTGTCCCCGGTTCGCTGGTCGTGTGATCAAGGGAATCGACGCTACTGCGATTTCTCCTGTCTGGTTGACCGAACGGCTGCGACGTGCCGGAGTGCGAGCGATATCTGTGGTCGTCGATATTACGAATTACGTCATGCTGGAGCTGGGACAGCCGTTGCACGCCTACGACAGCAAATTGCTGCGCGGCCCAATCCGGCCGCGGTTGGCGAAAGCTGGCGAAAAAATCACGCTGCTGGACGAAAAAGAAGTCGCTTTGGACGACAGTACGATTGTCGTTACCGATGACAGCGGACCGATCGGCATCGCGGGCATCATGGGTGGCTTGAGTACGGCGGTCACCGAAAAGACAACCGACGTATTCTTCGAGGCAGCGTTTTGGCCGCCGGATTTCATGGCAGGAAAGGCCCGTTCTTACGGCATGCACACCGACGCTTCGATGCGCTTTGAACGCGGCGTTGATTCGGAATGTCAGGGCAGGGCGATTGAGCGAGCGACACATCTTTTGCTTGAAATTGCCGGGGGTCAGGCCGGCCCATTGGTCGACGAATCCGTTGCAGAGCACCTGCCATCTCCTGCCAATATCCTGCTCCGTAAAGAAAAATTAACTCGATTGCTCGGCATGGAAATTGACGACAAAGAGGTTGCCGACATACTGACCAATTTGACAATGAACGTGGAAATCGTCGGCGGTGGTTGGCAGGTTTTAGCCCCAAGTCATCGCTTTGATATCGCAATTGAGGCGGATCTGATCGAGGAAGTTGCCCGCATTCACGGCTATGATTCGATCCCCGAGGTGACCGCTCTCGCACAGGCGCCACTCGAGACGGTGACTGAATCGAAAATCGATCTTGAGCAAGTCGCTGCGACCTTGATCGCCAGAGATTATCAGGAAGTCATCACCTACAGTTTCATTGACGCGGCTGCGAACACTGAGTTCACTGGTGAGGAATCCGAGCTCGTATTGTGCAACCCGATATCGACTGAAATGTCCGTTATGCGCGCATCGTTATGGCCAGGTATGGTGGCGGCAGCGTCGGCAAACAACGCTCGACAGCAAGATCGGGTGCGATTATTTGAGTCCAGCAAGTCTTACCATGGGCCTCTCGACGATCACGAGGAAATTGTCAGAATAGCTGCCCTTGCAACAGGTCCTGTGAATCCGGAGCAGTGGGGAAGTCAGCCGGAAGGCGTTGATTTCTTTGATATAAAGTCAGATGTCGAAGCAATTCTTGGTTTGGCGGCGGCACCCGGCGAGATTTCTTTTGTGGCGACAAAACATCCTGCATTGCAACCTGGCCAAGCCGCAGACATCATTCGAAACGCTACCGTGATCGGCGTCATTGGCAAACTGCATCCGCGGCTCGCGAAGAAATACGATCTCAAACGGGCCGTGTATTTGTTCGAACTGGACGCTGCAAAAGCGCTCGCATCGAAGCCGCCAAACGCGGCTACGATTTCCCGGTTTCCCGCAATTCGTCGCGACATCGCTGTCATTGTTGACGACAATATATCTGCTGACGAGCTTGTCAAAGCCGTCGCGGCGAGTTCGCCCAAGCTGATACAAGATGTCAGGATTTTTGACATTTACAAAGGCGAAGGGATAGAAGCAGGGCGAAAAAGCGTAGCAATAGGCTTGATTTTGCAGGAAACATCGCGCACCCTTACTGACGTTGATGCGGATACCGCGATGGCCGCGGCAGTCAGTAAATTAGAAGAACAATTCGCAGCTGTTTTGAGAGACTAGACGCAATGGCAATGACAAAAGCAGATATGGCAGAGTCGCTGTTTAACGAACTGGGTCTGAACAAAAGAGAAGCTCGCGAATTGGTGGATATGTTTTATGAGGAGCTGCGTGCATCACTCGCAGTTGGGGAGCAAGTCAAGCTTTCTGGATTTGGAAACTTTGACCTTCGGGATAAAAAAGAACGTCCTGGAAGAAACCCGAAAACCGGTGAAGAAATTCCGATTAGCGCTCGTCGGGTGGTGACTTTCCGGCCAGGACAAAAACTAAAGGCCCGAGTGGAAGCATATGCTGGAACCGGGGAATAACGACGAACTTCCTCCAATACCTGGTAAGCGTTACTTCACGATAGGTGAGGTGAGCGACCTCTGCGCTGTCAAGCCGCACGTCCTCAGGTATTGGGAGCAGGAGTTCCCGCAACTTAAACCTGTAAAGCGACGGGGTAACCGTCGTTATTATCAGCGTCAGGACGTTCTGATCATTCGACAGATCAGGAGTCTCCTGTATGACGAGGGCTTCACGATCGGCGGCGCCCGACAACGGCTCACCGGCGAGGCAGCGAAGTCCGATGTCACGCAAAGTCAACAAATTATCAAGCAATTACGTTCGGAACTTGAACAAGTCCTTAAGATCCTACGCCGCTAGATTTGGCGTGCAGGAGTGCCCTCTGGGGCGATTTTCAGAACACGTCGGGGCGTAGCGCAGCCTGGTAGCGCACCACAATGGGGTTGTGGGGGTCGGAGGTTCGAATCCTCTCGCCCCGACCAACTAAGAAAAAAATTGGCCGCTCCCACATTAGTGAGCGGTCTTTTTTTATGGTTGGGAGGGATGTGGAACCGCTCAGGAGGTTCGCACCGAGGCCAACGTGGTCGGCCGACAGGCACGCAGTGCCCATCCTCTCGCCCCGACCAACTAAGAAAAAAATTGGCCGCTCCCACATTAGTGAGCGGTCTTTTTTTATGGTTGGGAGGGATGTGGAACCGCTCAGGAGGTTCGCACCGAGGCCGACGTGGTCGGCCGACAGGCGCGCAGTGCCCATCCTCTCGCCCCGACCAATTCAAAAACGGTCGCTTTCACTTCGTGAGAGCGGCCATTCTTTCATCCTCTTTCGGTAATTCTCTGTCCTGGATGCCGAGCAGGATCGGCTGTGCAGACTCCCGATAAATATTCACCTTGGCGTTGAAAGCGACTCGTGTGAGTCCGTGTTTATCCGTGATCGTCAGGCGCCGTATATTGAACTGGCCGTCACCGATGTCTTCGCCGGTCAGGTAACATTTGATGGCAGTTACCCGCTCGCCCGAAAGCACAATGCCACTTAGCCGCGAGAGGTTACCCTGTGCACGTTGCATGAACGTGACGGCATCGATATTGGGCTCTAACGTGATTTCGCCGTTGTCGTTTTCGGTGACGATGTCCGCCGTGAAATCGCCAACCAGAATCTGACCGGGGAGGGCGCCTTCGATCATCCTCGCAAGTTCTATCGTGACCTCGCCAACAATAAAATCGTGCGTCGTCGGGTTGAGACCTTCCGCCTGATGGAATTCGTAACAGCTACCAACATGAAAACAAGCGCGCAGTTTGGGTACTATTTTGGGCGCGGATTTGCTACGCGCAATTGCGTTATCGGCGAGCACGATGTGCATGAAGTGATACAGGTTGACGCTGGCCTCCAGACCGTCGTCGCGATTCCATATGTAAAAGCCGTCACCACTGGAGGAGCGCGCGAAATCCAGATTGACGTCTGCCTCGAGCATTTTTGCATGCGCTGAATTTAGCGAATACGCGAGGCTGTTTAATTGAGTCATTTGTTCAAAAGGCGTGAGCAGGCTGAAGCCGACAATATCGAACAATGTGACAGCGCGACTGGGTATGTAGTTGATGCCGTACTTGCGAATCATCTTCTCGATGATATGGGTCTCTACAGCACTGCCGGACAGCGGTTCGCGCAGCGGAATCGTTTGCGGCTCGATGTCCAGCAATCGCGCGACTTTCTGCATCTGGGAAAGCGTCAGTTGCCGGTCGCCAGTGATAAGCTCCGTGATGAATCTGGGCGATACGCGCGGAGGCATCGTGCCGTCCTGCAACGACGTATATTCCGCGATCGCGTAATGGGGTACGACGAGAATGAGCATGTCATTATCGGACGGAGTCCAGCTTAGAATACTGTTTTGTCCGAGTGCCCAGTGTTTACGCAGAGCATTTTCGACATGGGTTAAATTGCTGCGTTGGCGGAGCCCCATCTGGGCGAGCCCGGCCATTTGATCAAGATAGGGCGAAATATCGGCGATGCGTCGAATTGCGGAGTTCGATAGGTCATCTGGTTTCATGCGTTGGCCCATGGCGACTATCGCGAACCTGGATTCTCTGCCACAGTTCGCTGCAATCAACCTTATCAATTCTAATGAAGAGCGCAAGTTAAAGCGCGTTGGAGCATTTTACATAACTAATGGGCGGAGCAGGACCTAATATTGCAGAGATTCACGCGTTGCGCGATCGATTGAGTGCGCAGATTTTGCGAACCCCGGTGATGCGTTGCGCATCGATTGAAGAAGTGCTGGGCGGAAATACCCAGGTTTTTGCCAAACTGGAGTTTTTGCAACGGACCGGTACTTTCAAAGCTCGAGGAGCGCTGGCGACGTTACACGGGCTGTCCGCCAAACAGCGAAAGTCAGGCGTCACGGCGGTCAGTGCTGGAAATCATGCGATTGCGACGGCCTACGCCGCGCAGGCGGTCGGCACAACGGCCAAGGTGGTTATGCTCAGCTCGGCGAACCGAAGCCGCATAACCGCGTGCAAGTCGTACGGCGCCGAAGTTGTCATTGTTGACGATGTGCATCGGGCATTCGATGTTGCGCAGCAGATTCAGGACGAGGAAGGTCGAGTATTCGTTCACCCTTTCGAAGGCAAGTCCGTCGCCCTGGGCACTGGCACGGTTGGGCTGGAAATCCACGAGCAGGTCGACAATTTCGACGCGCTACTTGTGCCGGTTGGCGGTGGCGGTCTCATTGGCGGCGTTTCGAACGCCATAAAACAGCTGCGGCCTGAGGTGGAAATTATCGGCGTGGAACCCGAGGGCGCCGATACGATGCATCGCAGCTTTGCAAGCGGCAAGCCGGAGAGTATTGAAAAAGTGACGACCATCGCTGACAGCCTGGGCGCGCCGTTCGCGTTGCCTTACTCGTTCGGGCTGACACGGAAGAATGTCGACCGTCTTGCCATGGTCGATGATCTGCAGCTGCGAAAAGCCATGGGGTTCTTGTTTAATTCCATGAAGATCGCTGTGGAACCTGCTTGCGCCACGACGACTGCCGCATTGCTCGGACCGCTGCGTGAATCGCTGCGCGGCAAACAAGTCGTTCTTCTCCTGTGCGGCAGTAACATAGATTGGGAAACCTTTTCCAGCCAAGCGATTTTTGACGATGTTGATTGACCAGTTAAAGAAAATCGTCGGCAGTAAAGGGTGGACTACCGATCCCGCCGAACTTGAATCGTATGTAACAGAGTGGCGGGGGCAGGTGAGAGGGGCGACCCCGATCGTGGTGGCCCCGGCAGACACCGGAGAAGTCGCCGCTATCGTACGGCTCTGTGCGGCGCAAGATGTCGCAATCGTACCGCAGGGCGGCAATACAGGCATGTGCGCCGGGGCAGTGCCTGACGATTCCGGCAATCAGGTGGTTCTGTCATTATCCCGGATGAATTGCATTCGCAACGTTGATGCCGTGAATTTTTCCATGGAAGTCGAAGCGGGTTGCATACTCGAGAAAATTCAAAAGGCTGCGAAAAAGTTTGACCGATACTTCGCCTTGAGTCTTGGCGCCGAGGGCAGTTGCCAGATCGGTGGCAACCTTGCGACAAACGCAGGTGGCGTCAACGTGCTGCGCTACGGGACAGCACGGGCGCAAGTTCTGGGGCTTGAAGTTGTACTCGCGGATGGCACGATAATAGACAGCCTCCGATCGCTCAGAAAGGATACCGCCGGATACGACCTCAAGCAGCTGTTCATCGGCAGCGAAGGCACGCTTGGAATTATCACGGCCGCGACATTGAAACTTTTTCCCGATCCGGGTGAAATGAGCACGGCGCTGCTGGCTTTGAGGTCGAGTGGCGATGCAGTGCGGCTACTTGCGCACCTGCAATCGGCGTTACCGAACGGCATTGAGGCTTTCGAACTCGTGTCGGACTTCGTGTTCGGGTTGGTGAAGAAACATATTCCGAATTCCACGATGCCATTTTCGGAATCGGCCCCGTGGTATGTGCTCCTCGAAACAGCGACGGGCGGTGAACCTGAAATACTCGAGAATATATTGGCGAGTGCAGTCGATGCTGTACTGATCATTGACGCCGTAATCGCCAAGAACTCGTCCGAGGCCGCCAGGCTTTGGCGTTTACGCCACTCGATTTCCGAGGCCGAACGAGCGGAGGGCGCATCACTCAAACACGATATCTCGGTGCCGATTTCAGCAATGGAGGAATTCCTGCGACGCGGCGACGAGTTAATTACGCGCCTGGCGCCCAACGGGCAGCTGGTCGCGTTTGGTCACGTTGGCGACGGCAATCTTCACTACAACGTGATCCTGCCGACGGAAATGAACGACGGGGCGCAGCTCACCGACGCGATCTACGCACTTGCCACTGAGTTGGGAGGGAGTTTTAGCGCCGAGCACGGTATCGGACAGACGAAACGCGACTATCTGACCCGGTATCGCAGTCAGGCCGAAGTAGAGCTGATGAGAACGCTGAAGCGAGCCATCGATCCCGGGAATATTCTGAATCCGGGCAAGGTAATTTGACGACCAGTTCCGGGTCCGGCGTGGACCCGAACGATAAACTGTCAAATAGCCATGAGTTCTGAATCCAAAAATGTTCGCGGCGACTTTGCCGATCAGCTGGCCCGCTTCGATGACAAGCTGCATGCCACGGTCGACAACGTCGAAATGCTTGCTGAAATCCGGGAGGGTATCGGTGGTCTGCTGGCGTCCTCTGGAAACAGCGAAGCACAGATTCGACGTATATTGCAGGAGCGTTACGAGGCTGGCGCGTTGCGCAAGGAGACCTTCCAGTTGGTCAAGTCCATGCTTGACCGGTACGTTACCGAGCATCTGCCGACCAGTTCAACGCCGGTAACGAAGGCGCCGACCGCCACGCGTGCAGCGAACAAGGCACCGGCCGACGACGTATTCAGCGCGACCGCGGTTATATCGTCTGAATCAGCAGCGGACGAATCGGCCGATTCCAGAGTCCAGGTTGGATCAATGCTGCGGAATCGGTATCTGCTGCAGGAAGAAATATCCGGCGGCAGCATGGGGGTGGTTTATAAAGCGCTGGACCGACGACTTGCGGAAGCTGGCAGTAAAGAGCAGTGGGTGGCCGTAAAAGTCCTGTCGCCGCAGCTTGCCAGAAACGGAGAAGCACTGCGAGCGTTGCAGCAGGAAGCAGCGAAAGGTCGTTGTCTTGTTCATCCGCACATCGTCCGCTTCATTGATCTCGATCGCGAAGACGATCTCTACTTCCTGATAATGGAATGGCTGGAAGGCCGTACTCTGGCGAATATCCTGGATTCCAGAGACGCGTCAAGCATCGATCATGAGGCGGCGTTTCGCATCATTCGCCAGATCGGTGAGGCTCTCGATTACGCGCACCGTTGCGGCATCGTTCACGCGGACGTCAAGCCCGGCAATATTATGATCATGCCAGACGGTGACGCCAAATTATTCGATTTCGGCATCGCGCGGGTGCGGCAGAAACACTTTGCGTCCGATTTCGATCCAGGCGTACTCGGTGCATTGACGGCAGCGTATTCAAGCATGCAAGTCCTGACAGGCGAGGACCCAACGGCGGCCGACGATGTTTTCTCACTGGCTTGTCTGTTATATCGATTGCTCGCAGGGTATCGGGTGTTCGGGCCTCGCAACGCTGCGGAAGCCTCTCAGGAAGGGATGAAACCGCAGCGATTACGTGCGTTAAGCGACGACCAATGGCGAGCAATGAAGAAGGCTTTGTCCAACTCACGGGTCATGCGATTCGATTCCGTGCGTGAATTCATCGATGCGCTGGAAGAGAACCCGGATAAAGTCGTTCCCTTTGAGACTCCCGAGAGAGAGATTGAAGTATACGAGGAGGGAGGAGGAACTGGAAAATGGTTGCTTGCGTTGCTCGTGGTGGCTGGTCTCGCAGCAGGAGTTGCGTATCAGTCTGGATATCTGGAACCGTTGCTTGAGCAGTGGACGGGTCTGACTTCTGCAAGCGAACCGGTCGCGAAGCCAACGGCAGTTCAGAAAACCATGGTTGCGGAGCCCACGCCCGCAGGACCTGCCGTGGAGGAAACTGCCCCCGTTGATGTTGCCAGCGAACCCGAGGCTGAATCCGAACCGGAGGTGTCAGTCCCGAACCCGATGCTGGTCGATTTTTCGAAGTTGCCGCCTGCGAGCGTAATTGTGCCTTTCTCCATGGACGGTGGCGTTGGCGAGCCCGTGAGCATCAAGTTGCGGGAGGACGGCGCGAAAGTCATTGTCGATTTTGTTCGCGACGGTGACCTGTCTGCGTTGCTGACGCTGCGACTCAAGGAGGTCGGCTTTAGCGGCGATCGCTCGCCGTGGGCGACGGGCCAGTATGCCATTTCGAATTCGGGCGTCATCCTGTTTCCCAAAGGCCAGGCGCGCGGCCGGCTCACGTTGATGATGGCCTCGGATCCACTGCGCGAAGCGGACCAGCTCTCCACATTGCGTTTGGGAGAATTGGGTTCCGCTGACTCCGAGCTGGCCATATTGAATCTTACACTGGAAGACGATGACCAACGCGCCTTTGAATCGGGTCTGCCTGTCAACACGATCGCTTTTGCTATGAGTCAGGTTTCGATTCATGAGACGGAAGCAGCTGTGCAAATCGACGTCGTGCGTTTCAATCCGGGCAATTCAACGGTCGTTGTCAAATTCAAGGTCATTGACATTAGCGCGACCCAGGGCGCGGACTACTTCGTGCCCGACGATCGTTCGATTTCGTTCGGTCCGGGCCAAAGATCGGCACGCTTGCTGTTGCCATTGGTGCGCGATGCAGAGGTTGAGGGGGACGAGACTTTTGTTGTCGAACTCGTCGGCGGACCGGACGTAGCAGCGAGAGATGTGCACCGACGGATCGTTGTGACGATCCGTGACGGTGAGCCGCAAGCCCCCTGATTTGCTGCTAGACTTCCGCCCCGACACTGCTTTCTGCAGGGCACTGACAGAGCGATAGCTAATGGGTGACAAAGATCTGCGACGCTATTCTCGCGTTGTTGTCGATGGTGATGAGCGGGCGCCAAGCCGGGCGATGCTGCGTGCAGTCGGTTTTCAGGAAGATGATTTTCAGCGTCCGCAGATCGGAATCGCATCGACCTGGAGCATGGTGACACCCTGCAACATGCACATTAACGGCCTTGCCGAAGAAGCGATGAAAGGGGCGAACGATGCCGGTGGCATGGGCGTTGTCTTCAATACGATCAGCGTTTCCGACGGTATTTCCATGGGCACTCCTGGCATGCGCTATTCGCTGGTTTCACGCGAGATCATTGCCGATTCGATTGAGGCGGTTGTCGCTGCCGAAGGTTTCGACGGCATCGTCGCTATTGGTGGCTGCGACAAAAATATGCCGGCTTGCGTCATGGCCATGGCGCGCCTGAACCGTCCGTCCGTTTTCGTTTATGGCGGAACGATTCGGCCAGGAATTAAACGACGCGACATCATTTCGGTATTTGAGGCTGTCGGCGCAAAATCAGCTGGAAAACTTTCGGCGTCCGAGCTGCTGGAAATCGAACAAACTGCGATACCCGGCCCAGGGGCCTGTGGCGGTATGTACACGGCCAACACGATGGCCTCTGCGATCGAGGCACTGGGCATGAGCCTGGCCAACAGTTCCGCGCAGGAGGCTGTTTCTGCCGCCAAGCTTTCCGATTGTCATCGCGCGGGGGCGGCCGTAATGAACCTGATTCGCGAAGACATCAAGCCGCGGGACATCATGACGCGAGACGCGTTCGAAAATGCGATCGCACTTGTCATTGCCTTGGGCGGTTCGACGAATGCGGTACTGCATTTGCTGGCGATTGCCAGGGAAGCGGAGGTTGACCTGTCGCTCGACGATTTTACGCGCATCGGTGCGAAAACACCGGTCCTCGCAGACGTGAAGCCCAGTGGAAAATATCTGATGTCGGAGCTGATTGCCATCGGCGGAATCCAGCCGTTGATGAAACGCATGCTGGACCGGGGATTGCTGCACGGCGACTGCATGACCGTGTCTGGCAAGACCCTGGCTGAGAATCTCGCTGACGTTGAGGACTACCCGGACGGGCAGAAAATTATCTGCAGCTTCGATAAGCCGTTAAAAACCGATAGCCACCTGGCGATTCTTTACGGCAACCTCGCACCGGAAGGCGCCGTCGCGAAGATCACGGGGAAAGAGGGCTTGTATTTCGAGGGCAACGCGCGTGTCTTCCACTCTGAGGAAAATGCCTTGCAGGCCATTCTCGACGGGGCAATAAAAGCGGGAGATGTTCTCGTCATCCGCTACGAAGGTCCCAAGGGTGGCCCCGGAATGAGAGAAATGCTCAGTCCAACCGCCGCGATCATGGGAAAAGGGCTCGGCGATGACGTTGCACTGATCACCGACGGACGTTTTTCGGGCGGCAGCCATGGTTTCGTGGTGGGACACATAACGCCCGAGGCGGCTGTCGGTGGTCCTATTGGCTTGATCACCGAAGGCGATATCATCCGCATTGACGTTGTCCGCAAGGAAGTCAGCGTGAACGTCAGTGACGCGGAAATGCTCCGGCGCCGTGCGCAATGGAAGCGACCGAACTCGAGCGTCAGACGGGGAGCTCTTGCCAAATACCGTAACGAAGTCTCTTCGGCATCTGAAGGGGCCGTGACCATACCGCCGCCGTGGGATGAGTGAGGCTACAGAACTTGACGTTTTCTCTCAGGTCCGATCTACTGCGACGATGGATTTTTCCGACACCCTCGTAAAGTGCCATAACGTCGACGAGTTCGACGAGAATAATTTAATACAATACATGGCGCGCCAGAAGTACATGGGTGCGAATGGCAGCAGTACCGGCTAGTCATAAAGTTCGGACGTTGTCAGCGAACCCGCAGGGAAGCCCCCCGCGGGTTTTTTTTGAGCCATTACGCGCTACGGATCGTTAACTCAGGCAGCGAATAATTTCGTCGGTCATTGCGGTCGTGGAAACGCATGGTTCGCCGTCCGCGGCGATATCAACGGTTCTTGCCCCCGCCGCAATCGCGCCGCCGATAGCGTCCTCGACGGCCATTGCTTCGGCCTCAAGTCCCAGGCTGTGTCGCAGTAGCATCGCCGCGCTCGCGATCGCAGCACAGGGATTTGCGATATTCCGGCCGGCGATGTCGGGGGCAGAACCGTGAATGGGCTCATACAAGCCGCGCGTTGAGTCACCGAGGGAAGCGGATGGCAACATACCCAATGACCCAACCAGCATGGATGCCTCGTCGGTGAGAATGTCGCCAAACATATTTTCGGTGACGATAACGTCGAAATCGGCAGGACGACTCAGCAAGTGCATGGCGGCTGCGTCGACGAGCAAGGTCTCAACTTCAATGTCCGGAAATTCCGCCGCCATGAGTCGATTAGTAACGTCTCGCCACAGCCGCGAGGTTTCGAGAACGTTGGCCTTGTCGACGGAACACAACTTGCCGCGGCGCTTTTGTGCAAACTCTGCAGCCACTCGAATGATGCGTTCGACTTCGTGAACGGTGTATGTGCAGAGATCGCTGGCGGATTTCTCGTCGCGGGTTTTCTTTCCGAAATAAATGCCACCGGTCAGTTCACGAATAACGAGCATGTCAACGCCCTTGAGAATCTCCGCCTTGAGCGGTGACGCATCAACAAGTTCGTCGTATATCCTGATGGGGCGGATGTTGGCGTAAACGCCGAGGATCGAGCGCAGCTGCAATAATCCCTGTTCCGGTCGCAGCGTCGCTTTCGGATCCGACCATTTCGGGCCGCCAACCGCACCAAGGAAAACGGCGTCTGCAGCTTCGCAGCAGGATATCGTTCGGGCTGGCAATGGATCGCCGGTTGCGTCAATCGCCGCACCGCCGATCAACTGTTCTGCAAACACCAACCGGTGGTCGTATTTGTCGGCAATGACCTCGAGTACGCGCCTTGCGCATGCGGTGACGTCAGGTCCAATTCCATCGCCCGGCAAAAGCGTAATCACGGCTTCCAACTACGACTCTCCTCAAATTTCTCAATCGCAGCGAGCTGTTGCTGCAGATAGCCAAGCTGATCGATGCCTTGTAGCAGGCAGTCGCGTGAAAACGCATCGATCGGAAACTTCACTGCCGTGCCGTCATCCAGAGTGAGTTTCTGCATTGCCAAATCTATGGTGATTTCCATCCCGGGATGCTCCAGCAGTGTCGTATGTGTGTCGGTGTCCACGACGATGGGCAGGAACCCGTTCTTGAGTGAGTTGTGCGTGAATATATCGGCAATCTCGGTACTGACGACGGCCTTGAAGCCGTAATCGAGTAGTGCCCAGGGCGCGTGTTCCCGGGAAGAACCACAGCCGAAGTTGTTACCGCCCACCAAAATTTCGCAGCCGGATGCGTCCGGCTGATTGAGGACGAAGTCCTTGTTGATGCGGCCCTGGTCATCGAGTCGCAAATCATTGAAAAGAAATTTTCCGAGCCCCTCACGGCTTATTGTCGTCAGGAATCGGGCCGGAATAATTTGATCGGTATCGATGTCTTTCGTCGGCATGACAACCGTTCGCGACCTGATGATTGTAATCGCTTCCACGACTTATTCCTGCAGATATGCGCGCGGATCCGCGACCTTGCCGGCGAGCGCAGAGGCAGCGGCCGTAATCGGGCTTGCCAACACAGTCCGTGCGCCGACTCCCTGGCGACCTTCGAAATTACGGTTGCTCGTGCTGACCGTCAGTTGGCCCTTGCCTGCGATGTCACCATTCATACCGATGCACATCGAGCAACCGGGCTCGCGCCACTCTGCGCCGGCCGCGGTGAAAATCCTGTCCAGTCCCAGGGCCTCGGCCTTTTGTTTTACTTGTTGCGAACCCGGCACCACCAGCATGCGCACGCCCTCGGCGATTTTGCGCCCTTTGACGACGTTCGCCGCCGCTTGCAGGTCAGACAAACGCGAGTTTGTGCAACTGCCGATAAACACGACGTCCACAACGTATTCAGTCATTGGCTTGCCGACTTCCAACTGCATGTAGTCGAGAGCCTTCCTAAAACTCGGATCCGACCGCTTGTCGGGAATCGCCTCGTTGATCCCGATGACCATGCCGGGATTTGTACCGTAGGTGACCATGGGTTGCATTTCATGCGCCGCAAAAGTCACAGACTTGTCGAATTTCGCACCGTCGTCGCTACGCAACTCATTCCACCGGGTTACCGCCACATCCCAATCGGCGTCTTGCGGCGCCCGTGGCAGACCGTGCAGGAAATTTAATGTTGTGTCGTCAGGAGCAATCATGCCTGCACGCGCGCCTGCTTCGATGGACATATTGCAAACCGTCATCCGCGATTCCATGTCGAAAGCTGTTATCGCACTGCCTCGATACTCAATAACGTATCCGGCGCCACCGTTGACGCCGATCTCGCGGATGATCGCGAGAATCAAATCCTTGGCTGTAACGCCGACGGGAAGCTTGCCTTCCACTCGTATTTCGAAGGTCTTCGGCTTGCGCTGTAACAAGCATTGCGTCGCGAACACATGGCCGACTTCGGTGGTTCCGATGCCGAACGCCAGCGCGCCGAAGGCGCCGTGCGTCGAGGTGTGGCTGTCGCCGCAAACGATGGTTTTACCCGGCTGCGTTGCGCCGAGTTCCGGCCCGATGACGTGCACGATGCCGCGGCTGCTGCTGCCAAAGCCCAATAACTCGATGCCGAATTCCTGGCAGTTTTTTTCCATCTGCCTGATCTGCCTGGCGACGCCCGCGCCGACAATCTCGAGATCTTTGAAGCTGGACACCGGGGTCGTAGGCGTGCTGTGGTCCATCGTCGCCAGCACGAGTTCCGGATGTCTAACCGGCAGAGTCTTTTCGCGCAACAACGAAAAGGCCTGCGGCGTCGTGACTTCGTGAATGATGTGCAAATCAACATAGAGAACCGCGGGACTGTCCGGGGTCTCGGCGACCACAACGTGCTCGTTCCACACTTTATTATGAAGCGTCTCTTGTGTGCTCATGCAAGCGTTCCAAATGCCAGCCCGATCAGATGGTAGCGCGAGCAGTTTGCGTGCTGTCGCCACCGCCACGTCTACGCCGTCGCAAACTGCGGTTCATGACCTCCAGGCAAGCCCGGCAACCAGCTTCAACGATATCGACGCTCGTACCACGGCCACGGAAACTCTCGCCGTCTATTTCCACAGTCACTGTCACCTCGCCCTGGGCGTCCTCGCCGATGGATGCGCTGTGCAACTCGAATTTCTGCAGCACCATGGCAACTCCAGTCACCTGTTCGAGCGCCGTAAATGCGGCTGCCACCGGTCCATCTCCACTTGCCGACTCGGAGGCTTTTTTACCGTCTTCGTCGACCAGACTGACCGTTGCCGTTGCGGGTTTGTCCGTGTGTGTTTGCACTTCCAGCAACTTTAGCGTCCAGGGTCCGGACGACATACTACCAGCATTCATAATAATGGCTTCAATATCGCCGTCGTAGACGTCTTTCTTCTTGTCGGCGAGCTTCTTGAACTCCAGAAATGCCCGATTGGTTTCAAACTCGTCGATCTCGAAACCAAGATCAACAACACGGTCACGGAATGCGTGGCGGCCGCTGTGCTTTCCGAGGACCAGGTTCGATTTGCTAATGCCAACGTCTTCAGGACGCATGATTTCGTACGTCGACGCGTGTTGCAACATGCCGTGCTGGTGAATGCCGGCTTCGTGCGCGAACGCGTTTTCTCCAACGATGGCTTTGTTGCGAGGAGGGTGCATACCGGTGATATTCGATACCAGTCTTGATGTCGGGTAGAGACGCGTTGTGTCGATACCCGTTTGCAGCTGGAAAAATTCAGAGCGCGTCTTGATGGCCATGACGACTTCCTCGAGACTGCAATTACCGGCGCGTTCGCCGATGCCGTTGATCGTACATTCGATTTGTCGTGCCCCAGCGCCTATCGCTGCCAGGCTGTTGGCAACTGCCATGCCCAGATCATTGTGGCAGTGAACGCTGAGTGTGATCTCGTCAATGCGCGCCACGTGTTCGGCAAGATAGTGAAACAGACTTGCGAATTCGGCCGGCACCGTGTAGCCGACCGTATCCGGAATATTGACGGTCGTTGCTCCGGCTTCAATTGCCGCCGATACGACCTCGGCGAGATAAGACAGCTCGGTCCGGGAAGCGTCTTCCGGCGAAAATTCGACGTCATCGCACAGTTCCCGCGCCAATTGAATTGCGCCAACGGCGCTCTTGATGATTTCCTCTTTCGCCATTTTGAGTTTGTATTCACGATGAATTGCGCTCGTCGCGACGAATACATGAATACGGTGCTTAGCTGCACCTTTGACGGCGGCGTGCACCTTCTCGATATCGGCCGCGTTGCAACGCGCGAGACCGCAGATCACCGGGCCGAAGTTGCTGTCGGCAATCGCTTTCACAGATTCGAAGTCCCCCAGCGACGCGGCCGGAAACCCGGCTTCGATGATGTCGACCTTAAGCTCGGACAGCGCCTTCGCAATACGAAGTTTCTCACCGAGCATCATGCTGCAACCCGGTGCCTATTCCCCGTCACGTAACGTGGTGTCGAATATGCGTATGCGGTTGTCAGACATTTTTCGATCTCCTCCTGTTTACTCTTCCAGCCAGTCCATGCGAGCGCGCAGATCGGCACCGACTTTTTCAATCGGGTGATCCAGGTCGGCCTGCATCATGCGTTTGAATTCGGGCATGCCGTTCTCACATTCGGCAATCCAGTTGCGAGCGAAGCTGCCATCGCGAATTTCAGCCAATACGGTTTTCATCGCAGCTCGTGATGACTCGTTAATAATGCGCGGTCCGCTGACCATATCTCCCCAGGCCGCCGTGTCACTGATGAATTTGTGCATTTTCGCCAATCCGCCTTCGTGCAACAGATCAACGATCAGCTTCAGCTCGTGCATGACTTCGTAGTACGCGACCTCGGGCTGGTAACCCGCTGCAACCAGGGTTTCGAAGCCCGCGACAAGCAACTCGGTTGTGCCGCCGCACAAGACCGCCTGCTCGCCGAAAAGGTCAGTTTCGGTTTCTTCGGCGAACGTGGTTTCGATGACGCCGGCCCGCGCGCCGCCGATTCCGGCGGCATAAGCCAATGCGACTCCCAGCGCGTTGCCCGAGGCGTCCTGATTGACGGCCACGAGGCAGGGCACGCCGTGGCCTTCCTTGTATTGACGTCGCACCAGGCCACCGGGTCCCTTCGGCGCAATCAGCGCGACATCCAGATCGGCGCGTGGCTCGATCTGCTGGTAATGAATCGTGAATCCGTGTGCGAACATCAGCAGCGCACCCTGGTCGATGTCATCAATGACGCTCTGGTAAAGAGTCTTGTGGACCATGTCGGGCGTGAGGAACACCACTACAGCGGCGCCTTTAACCGCGTCATTGGGTACTTTGACCGTCAGGCCGTCACCGTCTGCCCTGGCCCAGCTCACCCCGTTGCGACGCAAGCCAACGACGATGTTAAATCCGCTGTCTCTGAGGTTCAGCGCGTGCGCACGACCCTGACTGCCATAGCCGAGCACCGTGATCTGACGATCCGCCAGGCAAGAGATATCGACATCTGCTTCCAAGTACATTTGCATGATGTTTCCTTAAAGCTTCAATCCGAGAAAATAAAAAAAACCCCGCGATCCATCTGGATGCGGGGTTTGCGTAATTCGGTGACTGGACACGCGCTACCCGCTTTGCCTCGCACGAAGGAGCACAGCAAATCCAAGCAAGGGCGGGTTTGTGATTCGCGTTGCAGTCATAGTAGCCGAGAATCATGTTGTAACTCCGGATTGATGTCAACCGCCGCCTAAGAGCTTACGCGCGTTACTAAAGAACTTTGATTAATTAGTGCCTCTAAGTTCATAATTAGAAAGCGTTTAATTCAAGTTCCACGCCCTGAATCACGCACCTTGTAGTTTAGGGGTCCATGGCGAGTCGTCTCCCAAGGCTTTCTGGCAACATCAATTCTTCGCCGGGAATTCGCGGCAACCATCGCTCGTGACCCGCAGCCGCGCTGGATTCTGTGGAGGTCATGTGATGCAATTGTTGGGCTGGCGATCTGGCAGCCATGTGGTACTCTTGGATTCTGAGTTCAGGGAACCTCAACAAATCAGAAGGAATAAATGGCGGGGAAGCTCGGGCTATTTGCCACAGAGACAGCCAACGAAAAGAGAAAAATTTGGTTTCCAATAATTCATCGCCGCGCGGCGAAGGTGGAGAGGGCCGCGTGCGCAATTGGGCACGCAATCCGCGTTGCCGGTTACCATTTGTGCAGGTATTCAACGGATACGTTGCATTCCTCTCCATAACTGTTAATAACAACATTCGATCTTTTGAAGGAGCGTTCATGAAACGGTGCATTAGCAGCAGCCGACGCCTGACAACTGCGTTTTTAGCAGCAGCGGTCATCGCCACATCCGGCAACGTTTTCGCCCAATCCGTCGATCAGGTATTGCAAGCTGATCAACGCCGATTGAATCTGGCTCAGCAATCGCAGGAACGTATCAACAACATCGTTGAACGCAAGCGTTCCCTCGAAGACCAGTACCGGGCTATCAATAAGGAAATCGACGGCCTCAAGGTGTACAACCGCCTGATGAGAGCCCAGGTTGACGGACAATCAGCGGTGCTGGAGGACATCAGTTTGTCCATGGAACAGGTCGACGTGATCAACCGGCAGATCTTTCCGCTCATGGTCAAGATGATTGACGGACTGGGTCAGTCAATCCGCGTCGATCTCCCGTTCCTGATGGACGAGCGCGGCAAACGCGTTAGCAAGCTCACGGAAATCATGGGTCGTTCGGACGTCAGCGTGGCCGAAAAGTTTCGCAAGGTCATGGAGGCCTACCAGATCGAGAATGACTATGGCTCCACCTCGGAATATTACACTCAGTCGCTGACGTTCGATGACACCACGCGCTCATTCAACATGTTGCGTATCGGGCGGATCGGCCTGTATTTCCAGTCCGACGACACTAAAATTACCGGTCGCTGGGACAATGAAAAACGGGCCTGGGTTCGCGACGATTCTGCTCGCAATGAGGTTCGCAAGGGTCTGCGTATGGCCAAACAACTGATTGCTCCGGAACTGATCAATATTCAGGTTCCAGCTGCGGAGGCTTCTTAAATGAAACAGCTCTCTCTCATTATTGCCGCCGGACTGCTGAGTCTCGGATTGGCAACGGCGAACGCGCAGGACGACGAAGGCGCCCGCACCATGGGCGAATTGCTTCGTTTGATCGAACAGGGTCAGGTGCGTGATTCTCAGGAAGCTCGCAGACGCGAGTCCGCTTTTGCGCAGGCCAAGAACAAGCAGCAATCGCTACTGAACAAGGCGCGAGCGGAACGCAATCGTCAGGAAAAGCTCAGTACCAATCTTGAGCAGCAGTTCGGGACCAATCAGAAAAAGATAATTGTTGCGCGGCAGAATCTTGACGAGCGTCTTGGCGCGCTAAAAGAGCTGTTTGGCGTGCTGCAGACGGTGTCTGGCGATGCGCAGGGTCGTTTTGATGCCTCACTGACCAACATACAATTCCCGAATCGCAGCGATTTTCTCGTCAAGCTGGGCAGCAAAATGGCGGGTGCAAGCAGCTTGGCGTCGATCGAAGATATCGAGAAGCTGTGGGCCATGTTACAGCGTGAAATCTACGAAACCGGTCGGGTTGTAAGATTCAATCACCTTGTGACCCAGGCAAACGGCAAGCAGGAACAAACGGAAATTATCCGTGTAGGCGCGTTTAATATTGTGTCCGAGAACGGTTATCTGAAATACGATGTTCAGGAGGGCGTCATCACAGTCAGTGAACTGGCACGCCAGCCGGAAGGCCGTTACACGAGCACGACGGGCGACATGATGGATGCGAATTCGGGTGTTGTCACGTTTGGTCTTGACGTTACACGGGGCACTATTCTCGGTTTGCTGGTCGAATCACCAACCATGCGGGACCGTATCGAACAGGGCGGTATCGTTGGTTACTGCATCATTGTTCTGGGCTTCATCGGCTTGTTTATCGCCATCTGGCGTTTAATTGGTTTGTCAGGCGACAGCCGCAGGGTGGCCGCTCAGCTCAAGCGGGATACCGCGAGCACCGACAATCCATTGGGTCGCGTCCTGGCCGCTTATGAGAGCAATGTTAACGCGGATACCGAGACCATTGAACTCAAGCTAAGCGAGGCGGCGCTGAAAGAAATGCCGGGTCTCACCAAGGGTCTGTTGTTTATAAAGGTAGTTTCTGCCGTTGCGCCTCTCATGGGCCTGCTGGGTACGGTTACCGGCATGATCAAGACCTTCCAGGTCATCACGCTATACGGCGCGGGCGATCCGAAAATGATGGCCGGCGGTATTTCGCAAGCTTTGATGACGACGGTATTGGGTCTGGTGGTTGCTATCCCGATGGTGCTGTTGCACACGATTGTCAGTGGGCAGAGCCGCAAAATCGTCAACATCATCCAGTCACAGAGTGCCGGCCTCGTTGCCGAGCACTCTGAGCGCAAAGGCTAAGGCCGGAAGGAGTCGCAATGCTTTGGATTGCTGACAGCTTTGAAGCCATACGGGATTTCATGAATCTGGGTGGCCCGGTGTTAAAGGCCATCGCAGTGGCGATTTTTCTGATGTGGGTAGTCATTGCCGAGCGGATTTTGTTCTTCCGGGCGCCGGTGAGACAGATGGCTCGGGAGATTCATGACAAATGGGAAGCGCGCCAGGAACGTCGTTCCTGGCACGCGCACCAGATTCGCGAACTCATGATTTCTCGCTTCAGCGAGGCATCGAACAAGGGGATCGATTTGATCCAGACGCTCGTTGCCTTGTGTCCATTGCTGGGTCTCCTTGGGACGGTGACGGGCATGATCAGCGTCTTTCAGGTAATGGCGGTGTCCGGTTCGGGCAACGTCCGGGCTATGGCAGCCGGCGTTTCCCAGGCGACGGTGCCGACAATGGCGGGAATGGTAGGGGCGCTTTCTGGCGTCCTCCTGGTAACTTTGATCAGCCGCCGCGCGGCACGTGAAGTTGAGTTTCTCGAAGACTCACTCACGATGGACCACTGAGGAATAAACAATGCGTAAGAATGATATTTCGATGGGCCAAATTGATGAGGGCGAGGAAATCAACCTTACTCCGATGCTGGACGTCGTATTCATCATGCTCATCTTCTTCATCGTCACGGCATCGTTCGTCAAGGAAGCTGGTATTGACGTTAATCGCCCGGATGCACCAACGGCGGTAAAACAGGAGAATGCCAATATCCTTATCGCGATCAGCCAGAACGATGAAATTTGGATTGACCGTCGCATGATTGATCCACGGGCAGTGCGTGCCAACATTCAGCGTTTGCATGCTGAAAACCCCAAAGGGTCAGTCATCATACAGGCCGACAAGAAATCCACGAACGAGATGCTGGTGATTGTCATGGACGCGGCAAGACAGGCGGGCGTTTTCAACGTTTCCATTGCGGCTAACCAATAGGCGTTGCAGGTCGGGGTGCTCTCCCAACAGGACAGAGCCCTCGCCCGGCATCTACGACAGCGAAGAGCTTCGCTGAGGAGAACAAGACCATGATGGGTCGTTATGCATATTCAATTGTTATCGGCGTAATCGTAACGCTGAGCCTGCTGTTTATCATGCAACTGCTGATTGCGTCAGGTAAATCGGCTTTAACCAAGCCTCGTGCCCGCGCGAATCTGGAATTCGTGCGCATCAAGAAGAACGAAAATCTCAATACCGCGGACCTGCAGCCCGAAAAGCCGCCGAAACCGCCCAAGGCACCCCCTATTACGCCACCACAGGATCTGGACAACATCGATCCGGACACGCCGACCATCAGCATTCCGGCGCCGACGATAGTGGCCGATACGAGTATCGGCGGCCCAGGCGGGATGAATATCGCTGAGGGTGACTATTTGCCGATCGTACGTGTTGCCCCGGTTTATCCGGCGCGGGCGCTGTCGCGTGGACTGGAAGGCTTCGTGGATCTGTCCTTCACGGTGACGGCGGCGGGCACCGTCGCAGATGTGTTCATACTGCAATCGACCAGCACTTTGTTCGAACGCGCTGCGACTCGCGCGGTGCTGAAATTTAAATACAAGCCTCGTGTTGTCGACGGTATACCGGTATCGGTATCCGGCGTGAAAACACGTATTACATTCCTGCTTGAAGACTAGCCTATGAACATTAAACGCGGAATTTCATTGAAATTGGGTCTGCTGTTCCTAGCCGGTATGCTGGCTTTCGGTAATGCCGCGGGCGCTCAGACCACGCGCGCGTCCAAGGACGATAAAACCAAGACCCGGCAGGCTCAGGCGGTTAGCAAGGAAGTGTATGAGCGCATCCAGAAAGCCCTGGAGTTGATAGAAGCCGAAAAAGAACAGGCGGCGTTGAAAATACTGAACAGCTTGTACAACCCGGACAAGCTGACCGAGTATGAGCAAGCAAATGTCCTTAACTACATCGGCTTCGCGCATTACAACATGGACAACATGACCGAGGCGATTCGGACCTATAACAAACTGCTGGCAATTCCGAGCATTGAGCCCCAAATGGCCAAGCAGACGACCTATACAATGGTGCAACTGCTGACGGTTGAAGAGCGGTATCTGGAAGCCCTGCGAACCATTGACAAATGGTTCATGCTGGAACCCAATCCATCATCCGATCCATTTATCCTCAAAGCGCAGATCTACTATCACCTGGACCGTTACAAGGCGATGGTAGAGCCGATCGAAAATGCCATGCGCGTTGCTCGTGAACGCAATAAGGAGATAAAGGAAAACTGGTACGGTTTGCTAAACTTCGCCTATTTCCAGCAAGAAAATTTCCGCAAGGTACTCGAAATTCAGAAAATTGTGCTGCAAACATGGCCAAAGGGTCGGTATTGGAAAGCGCTTGCCGGTGCGTATGTGGAACTCGGCGAAGATGAGAAACTGATTTACGCCTACGATGCCGCACATACACAGGGGATGTTAGTCAAGGGCACCGAGTTCGTCACGATGGCGCAGCTTTATTTACAGGCCGAGGTGCCCTACAAAGCGGCGGTACTCATCGAAGAGAAAATGGAAGTTGGTAAGGTCGTCAAGAACGAAAAGAATTACCGCTTGTTGTCGCAGGCATGGACGCTTGCGCAGGAAGATCATAAGGCGATTCCCGCGCTTCAGAAAGCGGCGAAGCTGACCAGTAGCGGAGAGCTCGATGCGCGTCTGGCCAACTCGTACCTGAACATAGGCGACTACGGTGAGTGCGTGAGTTCTGCGCGAACTGCGATTCGAAAAGGCGACCTTAAAAGCCCCGACCACATTCAAATCTCGCTGGGCATGTGCCTCTACAATTTGCAGCGTTACAGCGATTCGAAATCAGCGTTTCGAGCGGCAGCGAAAGTGCCCCGCTCAAAGCGTACGGCGACTCAATGGATTCGAGTCATCGACGCGGATCTGGAACGCGATCGTCAGATTCGACTGGCCGAACAAGCCGCCCGGAAGAAACGCCGGGAACTTAACGAAAGGCGAGCGGAGAGCTCCCGGATATAAGGCCGGTACAGTGCGACGCGATAGCGACGCACGGCTTTATCAGGGGCGTTGACCATTCCCGGTCTGCGCCCCTAAAATTGTGCGCCCATTAGCAACGGACCTGAGAAATGCCGAAAATCACTTATATCACTCCCGATGGAGTATGCCACGATGTCGAAGTGGAAATCGGCTACTCGATTATGGAGGGCGCAATTAACAATGATATCGAGGGTATTGTCGCGGAATGCGGTGGCGCGTGTGCTTGCGCGACCTGCCACAGTTACATTGACGATGCCTGGACGGACAAGTTGGCAGAAATGGACGATATGGAAGACAGCATGCTCGACGCCGCATTTGAGCGCAAACCCAACAGCCGTCTTACTTGTCAGATCGAAGTGACCGATGATCTGGACGGACTCATCGTGCACGTGGCAGACAACGACTACTAAAACCATTAACCCAGGAGTTTTGAAATGACGATTTCTGCAGGGGAAAAAATGCCGGCAGGCACTTTCGGTATCATGACTGAAGCGGGTCCTGGCGCAATATCAACGGACGAATTGTTCACGGGTAAAAAAGTTGTGCTCGTGTCCGTTCCCGGCGCTTTCACGCCGACCTGCTCGATGAATCATTTGCCGGGATTTGTCGATCAGGCCGATACTCTCAGGAGCAAGGGAGTGGACACGATCGCCTGCATGGCAGTCAATGACGTATTTGTCATGGATGCCTGGGGCAAAGACCGCGGCGTCGGCGATGATGTCCTGATGCTTGCCGACGGCAACGGCGAATACGCCCGGGCACTCGGTCTCGAACTCGACGCAACGGGATTTGGCATGGGTATGCGTGGACAGCGTTTTGCTCTCGTCGTTGACGACGGCGTCGCCACTCATGTGGCAGTCGAGGCGCCCGGTCAGTTCGAAGTCAGCAAGGTAGAGGCGATACTCGACTCGCTCTAGTCAGCCCAAAGCCTCAGTCAACTCCGGTACGGCCTGAAAGAGGTCGGCAACCAGGCCGATATCGGCAATTTCGAATATTGGCGCGTCGCCGTCCTTATTGATGGCGACGATCGTGCCGGCGTCTTTGATGCCGGTCAAATGCTGGATCGCCCCGGAAATACCGATTGCGATATACAAATCGGGCGCGATAATTTTGCCCGTCTGGCCGACCTGCATTTCATTCGGTACGTAGCCAGCATCGACTGCAGCTCGGGATGCGCCGACGCCCGCTCCGAGCTTGTCGGCAAGTTTGTAGATTATTTCGAAATTTTCCGCGCTTGCCAGAGCACGCCCACCGGAAACGACCTTGGCGGCCGTCTGCAGGTCGGGACGATCCGATTTACCCGACTGCAGATTCACAAAACGCGTATGTGATGGCAACTCCACCGCAGCGTCCGCGATTTCAACAGGCGCTTTATTGCCGCCACCGGCAGCGCGGTACGAGGCGGTGCGAATGGTCGCCACGACGACACTGTCAGCCGGCGCTGCGACCGTCACCACGGCGTTGCCCGCGTATATCAGCCGCTTGAATGTGTGCGTGCCTTCCAGGCTCATCACATCGCTGATCTGGTTTACACCGAGCAATGCGGCAACCTGCGGCATCAGATCCTTACCGAAAGTCGTCGACGGTCCGAAAATGTGGCTATAAGCTGCGGCGATAGCCACGATCTGCGGCGCCTGCAGGGCACCGATTGCGTGCTCGTTTTCCGGCCTTTCTACGGTCAGAACTCGCGCAACAAATTCGATTTTGGCGGCCTCCGCTGCAATTTCGCCTGCGATTGATGCAAAAATCGCAACATGGATTTCGGCGCCTTCAATGCCTGCAGCGCACGCGACAGTCTTCGCGGTGCTCGGGTTCAGGCGAATGCCGTCATGCTCAGCAATGATCAATATTCTTGCCATCACGCCAGCCCTTTGTCTTTCAGTGCAGCCACCAGCCCGGCGACATCGTCGACCATAATGCCTCGTCCGCGTTCTGCGGGGGCCTCATATACCAGTTCTTTGATTTCCGGTGCCGCTTCAATATCAAGATCGGCAAGCGGAGTTCTATCGAGTGTTTTTTTCTTGGCCTTCATGATATCCGGCAGCTTCACATATCTCGGTTCATTCAGCCGCAGGTCGGTGGTGATAACCGCAGGCAGGTCAATCTCAATGGTCTCGAGCCCCGTGTCGACCTCCCGTGTAACGCGTGCCGTATCGCCTTCAAAAACGATTTTCGATGCGAACGTCGCCTGCGGGCGCCCCCAGATGGCGGCCAGCATCTGGCCGGTCTGACTGTTGTCGTCGTCAATCGCCTGCTTGCCCATCAGGACGAGATCAATCTTTTCCTGGTCAATAATCGACTTGAAGACCCGCGCCCGGCTCAGCGGATCGATCGGACCGTCGGTTTCGATCAATATCGCCCGGTCTGCACCCATGGCAAGGCCGGTGCGCAGCTGCTGCTGGGAATCTTCCGGTCCGATAGAAACCACGATGACTTCGGATGCCTCACCGCGTTCTTTGATGCGCAGCGCCTCTTCGAGCGCGATTTCGTCGAAAGGATTGATGCTCATTTTGACGCCGTCGGTTTCGACGCCGCTGCCGTCACTCTTGACCCGAACCCGGACGTTGTAATCAACGACTCGCTTCAGACCGACAAGGATCTTTTCCACTCAAAACTCCCGTATTCTGCAATCGCAAATAATGCGGCTGAACGCCGCTAGCCGGTATTGTCCAATAGGCGGTGACGGTGTACAAGACAAAAAGAACCGTAACCCGGAGTCGCCCAGAAATGCGAGACAGCCAGTTAATTGACCCGCAGGATCTCAGCAATCGCCTGACCGATGCGAATTTATGCATCATTGATTGTCGTTTCGATTTGGCCGATCCGACGGCCGGTCACAAGGACTACTTGGACGCGCATATTGCCGGCGCCGTTTTCGCCGATCTCAACGACGATTTGGCGGCGCAGCCAACACCCGTTAGCGGGCGGCACCCGCTGCCCGATATCGACGCTATTGCGGCGACGTTCGGGCGCCTTGGCGTGGACCGGAAGACGCGGGTCGTTGTGTATGACGCGGGCGGCGGCGCGATCGCGGCGCGGACCTGGTGGTTGCTGAGATGGCTCGGCCACAAGAAAGTCATGTTGCTCAATGGCGGCTACGCACAATGGAAGCTGCTGCAGCTGCCATTGGCCGCGGGCGAGGTGGCAGTGGAACCGAAGGTATTCGAACCCTGCGCTCAGGACGAAAGAGTGATCACTACGGCGGAACTGAGTTCCTCGCTCGAAGATATCGCGGCGATGAACCTGCTCGACGCCCGCGACCGTGCGCGATTTTCCGGAGAGAACGAGCCGATCGACCCAGTGGCGGGGCATGTGCCAGGAGCCAGGAATTTTCCGTTCTCCGAGAGCCTGAACGCAGACGGAACCTGGAAGAGTTCTGCGCAGTTGCAACGGCTTTGGAAACGGCATCTGGGGGACGATACGAGCGTTGCGTGGGCCGCCATGTGCGGTTCCGGGGTTACGGCGTGCCATCTCGCGATATCAGGCATGCAGGCCGGCTATTGCGAGCCACGGATTTATGTCGGCTCCTGGAGTGAGTGGATTCGGAACCCGGTGCGCCCTGTGGCGACAGGAGAGGGCTGAAAAAGGCTCAAATTGGTCGCAGAATTGGCGTAAACTTGCTCCCCTGAGTGCTTAATTAGTAATCAATTCGGCCGGGTTTCATTGCTTAAGCTCAAAGGCTTATTCTGAGAAACATGAACAGACGTCTTATTTATAAACATATAGTTATAATACTTTATTCGTGTGTTTTATTAGCATGTGCGGGGACCACGGAGGAGGGCGATGACGCCGAATCTGACGCTCGCAGCAGTCGCTCGGATTGCATCTTTACTGCAACTATCCGAGGATACACGGTGTTGGACGAATCAAACCTCCTTCTGGATGCCGGTGGTCGCCGGAAATACCATGTGACCCTGCAACGACGCGCATACGGACTGAATTCAGCGTGGAATATCCGGTTTGATACGGTAACAGGCCGAGTTTGCGGCAAATTCGACAGCCTTGTGTATCAGAGTCATCATGGAATTTCGGGTGAAATGTCGGTACCAATTGCAATGGTCCGGAAACTCACTCCAGAGGATTATGACGATCTCTTGATCAAATTTGGCAAGAAAGATCCGGAAATTATACAAGCGCCGGCGCCTCATGACGTGAAAGGTGCAGACGTAGAAGAGCTGGACCCAGCTGCCACCGACGATTCGTCGGGCAACTGAGTCACGCGATCCGCAATCTCCGTGCGGACCCGCCCGGCCAACCTCGCGGTTGGCCGGGTTTTTTTAACGAAGTGTTCCAAGAGCGGCGATGCTGACCGATGTATGACTGGTTAACTGATTCGCTGGGCGATTCCAACACGGTCGTGACCGCTAACCGCCGGCTTGCCCGGCTGTTAGGCGACGAGTTCGGCGCCCAGCAGCTGCAAGCAGGAAGAAACGCGTGGCGCAGCCCCGCCATTCGCGCCTGGCAAGACTGGCTGGTATTCCTGATGGCCACCGCCGTCGATCAGGACACGCTCCCGACACGAATTAATGCGCATCAAAGTCAGTGGCTTTGGGAGCGTTGCTTACGCAAGGAGGTGGGCGCCAGCGCTCCGAGCATTGCCAGTCTCGTCAAGTCCTCGCGCGATACGTGGCAACGCCTGGCGGATTGGCAAGTCTCGATTGGCGAAATCGCGCGCATGGCGCAGAACGCCGATCAACGGATGTTCGCCGTTGCGGCAGGGCGTTATCTCGGAATCCTGGAACGGGAAAACTGGATTGACGATGCGGGCCTCGGCAGTCTCGTCCTGCATTTGATACTGGCTGGACGGGTCAGCGTAGAGGGCAGGCACACGTTTGCCGGATTTGATCGCCAGCGGCCGATCGCGATCGCCATTCACGAAGCGATTCGCAATGCGGGTATCGAGGTTTGTATCGCACCGCTGGCGGCACCTGCTGACGACTGTTCGCTTCAGGTGCACGACAATTGCGACGCGGAAATGCGAGCTGCGGGCGCCTGGGCGCGCAGAAAAATCGACGAACAGCCGCTGGCGCGCATCGCCATCATCGCGACTGAACTCGAAAACGATGCTGCACGCATTTCCAGGATGGTGCGGGAGGGAGTGACTCCCGGTTGGCAATACGGTCATCCGTCGCTGTTCGACGCCGTCAATGTATCCTATGGACGCCGGCTGTCCGAATTTCCGGCGGTCGCCATCGCATTGCTGTTATTGCGCTGGATAGTCAAGGACTTGTCTGCCACCGAAGTCAGCATGTTACTGCGATCGGAGTTGCTGGCTGCTCCGGATCTTGCCGGACGCAGCCGGCTCGAACTTCGCCTGCGGCAACTGCCCGATCGTAAGTGGTCGCCGGCCATGATTACAGCCGCCCTGCACGGTCGCAAGGACGGCGCAGATGGCAAGGACTGGCTCGCGAAAGTAACAGCATTGAGCCAGCGCCGCCGCAAGCTCCAAAAAACGGCATCACCCGCAGAGTGGGCCGTCTACATGGACGAGACCCTTCGAGCGTTCGACTGGCCGGGTCATGACTCTCTCGACAGCGCCGAATTTCAACTCATCAATCGCTGGCGGGATTTGCTGAACGAGTTTGCTCGCCTGGATTTGGTGAGTCCCAGCCTGGGCCTCCGCAGCGCGCTGGTCAGGCTTGAGCTTTTGGCAGGCGATACGATATTCCAGCCCGAATCGACGCATGCAGTGGTGCAGCTGATGGGGCCGCTGGAGGCGTCGGGCGCGGAGTTTGACTCGCTCTGGATCACGGGGCTGACGACCGCCAACTGGCCCCCGGCGGGTTCTCCAACAGCTCTTGTATCCCGCCGCTTGCAGGAAAAATTCGGCATGCCAGACTCCACGCCGGCAGACACACTGCAATATTCGGAACGCGTTTTGACACGTCTTCTTGGTTCGGCCGGCGAAGTCGTGTGCAGCTACGCTTTGGCCAAAGACGACACGCAGCAATCGGTGAGCGATTTGCTGCTTTCGCTGCGCCCAATCGTTGCATCGCGTGGCGCTGATCCCGGCTTGCATGCAGTCAAGCTGCTGCCTCTGGCGGAAACACGGTCGGTCAAAGACCGCGTGCCCCCTGTTGTGTCCGGCGAAATTATTTCTGGCGGTGCGGGCACCATCAGGCGCCAGCTCGCCGATCCCGTTGCCGCCTTCGTTCACGGCCGTATGTCGGCACGACTGATATATCCGCAGGCAGTCGGTATTCCCGCGCTGCTGCGGGGCAACCTGGTACACGACGCGCTCTGCAAGCTGTACGGCGACCTACCGACCAGCGATGCGATTCAAAGCTGGTGCGCAGACTTGCTGACGGGACGCATCGATGATGCAGTCGCTTTCGCGTTTGCTCGCTCTGAACGGCATACGGATGCCGTGCTTGATCAGCTGCTTGCATTCGAGCGGCGTCGAGTATCGGCGTTGCTGCGACAACTCGTGGCAATCGATGGTGCTCGCGGAGAATTCAAAGTCGTGGGCGTCGAAGGCGAGGTCGAGTTCGTCGCCGGAAATGTTCGTCTGCCTTTGCGCTTTGATCGTATCGATAGATTTGCTGATGACAGCATTGCAATACTCGATTACAAGACAGGCGCAATGAAACAGCTGCTAAACAGGAGCAGCGAAGTTCAGGAGATCCAGTTATTCGTTTACGCATCCGCAATCGACGACGTCGTTGCGGCGCTGGCACTGGTGAACATTGACAGCCGGGAGGTCGTCTTTGCAGGAGCAGGGCGGGGTTACACCGACGAAGCGGCGTGGCCCGATCTGCTGCAACGAATAAAACACGAAGTCGCTGAGGCCGCGAAAAATATCGCGGCTGGGGATGTGCGCATTAACATAGAACAGGGCATCAAGGCCGCGCGCCCGTTGAACTTGTTGAGCCGCTACACGGAGCTGCGACGTGACAGCGAATAAGCAATTGCTGCACGACGATGTACAGGCGCGCATCGACGCCCTCGACGTCACGCGCTCCTTCATCGTGCAGGCGCCGGCAGGTTCCGGCAAGACGGAACTGCTCATCCAGCGATACCTCAGCTTGCTCGCGGTCGTCGACTATCCTGAGGAGATACTCGCGATCACGTTTACACGCAAGGCGGCAGCAGAAATGCAGTTGCGGGTTCTGGATGCACTGCGGCGCAGGCGGGACGGGCCAGAGCCGTCGGAAGATCATGAACGCCTGACTTACGAGCTGGCCGGGTGCGCTCTGGAGTGCAGCGCCAGGCTGGAGTGGAATCTCATTGGCAATCCGAGACGCATGCGCATCCTGACGCTGGACGCGTTGAATGCCTCGATAGCGCGAGTGCAACCCATGAGTTCTCCGGAATCGGCGAGCGGCGCGCGCATTGTCGTTGATGCAGAGCTGAGCGCCGTGCACCGGGCCGCCGCACTCGCAACCCTGGATTGGCTTGCGGAGGGCGGCGATATGAGTGCGGCGACGCAGAAAGTGTTGCAGCACGTTGACAACAACACCTGGTTGTACGTTTCTTACCTGGCCCAGATGCTTGCCACCCGGGACCAATGGTTGCCTTTCGTTGGAACGGGATCGTTGTCAGCGGATGACGCGGCCGTGCTGCGAGAGAAATTCGAGGAGAGTCTTGAGTACGCGGTGACCGAACATTTACAGCGCACGGCCGACGCTTTCGACGGCGGCGATCACTCCGGGATCGAAGCGTTGCTGGACTACGCGGCTGCCAACGTGATCGAGTCGGGCGATAGCGGGAACGCCATTTGCAATCTCGCCGGGCTGACGTCACTGCCGACACCGGAGCCCGGGAGCACTGCGCAATGGATCGGGCTGGCAGAACTGCTGTTGACGCAAAAAGGTTCATTCCGCAAGAAGGTGGACAAACGGCAGGGATTTCCTGCACACGACAAGGCCAGAAAGGACGTCATGCACGCGCTGCTGGAAGACATGGCCCCTCACCGCGAATGGGCCGCCTGCCTGCAAGGAGTTCGCTTGCTCCCGCCAGTCCGCTACGCGGACGAACAGTGGGACATCCTGCTGGCGTTATTCCGTCTGCTGCCGTTGGCGGTCTCAGAACTGAAACGCTTGTTTGGCGAGCAAGGCATTGCCGATCATGTTGATGTCGCACTCAATGCGAGCGCCGCGCTGGGTACCGCGGAAAATCCAGGCGACATAGCGCTGCTGCTGGATTACCAGGTGAGGCATCTGCTCGTTGACGAGATGCAAGACACGTCGAGCGCTCAATACCGCATGCTCGAAGCGCTCACCGGCGGTTGGGAAGCGGGCGATGGACGAACCCTTTACTGCGTTGGCGATCCCATGCAGTCGATCTACAGATTCAGGAGCGCCGAAGTAGGGCAATTTCTGCTGGCTCGCAAGAAAGGCATCGGCCATGTGCAACTTGAGCCATTGTTGTTGCGGCGAAACTTTCGATCGGGGGAAGTCCTGGTCAACTGGTTTAACGCGGTTTTTCCATCCATTCTCGCGCCGCAAGACGATCCGCTGCGAGCTGCGGTGGCCTATTCGAAGGCCGTGCCGGTGCCGCATCTTCAGGGTCGCGGCAGTTGCACCGTGCACCCTGTATTCGGCGCGAACACCGATGACGAAGCCGCGACTGGCTGCGCGGTGATTGCTGCAACGCTCGCGGAAAATCCGGACGACGATATGGCCGTGCTCGTCAGAGGGCGGACGCAGCTACCGCAACTGCTCGCGGAACTTCGGTCGGCCGGTATCGCCTATCGCGCCGTGGAAATCGACCGCCTGACGGACTTGCCTGAAATCATCGATATCTTAGCCCTGGCGCGCGCTGCGGTGCATCCGGGAGATCGTATCGCCTGGTTGGGACTCCTGCGTGCACCGTGGATAGGCCTGGACTGGTCGGACCTGCATGCGTTGGTTCGAAACGACGGCAGCAGCACGGTGTGGGAACTCCTGCACGACGTGGAGCGACTTGCGGCCTTGTCAACATACGGCAAGAAAGCGATTTTGGGGGCACGCAGCACGCTGGCGCAGCTCGTTGCGCCGCGCCGGGCGCAAAGTTTGCGCGACTCGATTGAGCGTACCTGGATCTTGCTCGGCGGACCCGGCGCACTCGACGACGACTTTGCCATAGAAAACGTCTATCGCTTTCTCGATGTTCTTGGCAAGCTTGAACGCGCAGGCACACTGATCGACGTTGCAGAACTCGAATCGATACTTGATCTCGAACGTGTCTCCAACAACGACAATGCACGCCTGCAGGTGATGACAATGCATCGGGCGAAGGGATTGGAGTTCGATCACGTGCTGCTCTATGGGCTGGGTCGAAAAGCGGGCAGGGGCGACCGCCGTGTGCTGTCCTGGTTCGATTTGCCCAGCGGAGATGGCGTCGATCGAAAAATCATCAGCCCGGTCGGTCCACGGTCGGAAGTCGACAATGATCCGCTGCACCGGTATATCGGACAGGTCGAGTCAGAAAAAGACGCTCACGAACAAGCGCGGTTGTTGTACGTCGCGTGCACGCGCGCCCGGAAGTCGCTGCACCTGGTCGGTCATACGGTGGTCGCCGGAGACGGCGAGTCGATCAGGCCGGCCAGAAGCGACAGCTTGCTGCACATGCTGTGGCCTGTAGTCGAATGCGAGTTCGAACAAGCTTTTGAGAAAATCGGCAACAGACAGGTTGCCACCGATGCGGCTGTCTGGGCCACGCCGGTTTTGCGGCGCTTCTCATCCCCCTGGCAACTTCCCGATGTCAAGTTATTGCCGGGAGTCACGCCGAAGGACGATCCCGTGGAGGCCCGCGACGAAGTGGAATTCTACTGGGTCGGCGCCGAAGCGCGAATAGCCGGCACGCTCGTACATCGATGGCTGCAGTCGCTGGCGAACGGGCGACCTGGCGAAGAGCTTGCCGAACCGGCGGCAATACGGCGCATTACTCTGCGCTGGTTGACTGAATTCGGCATCGCTGCGGAACACGGGCTATCGATCTGTCGTCGAGTTGAGGAGGCCGTCGCAGGCATGCTGTCCGATACCAAAGGGCGGTGGATATTGCAAGGCCCGGGGCACGCGGAACTCGGACTCACCGGAATTTTCGAAGGCGAACTGGTGTCCGTAATCCTTGATCGGGTACGCATCGATGACGACGGCGACCACTGGATTATCGACTACAAGACAAGCACGCACGAAGGGGGGAATCTGCAAGGGTTCTTGCAAGTCGAGGCAGACCGTTACGGACCACAGCTGTCCCGGTACGCGGCGATCTATGCAAACTGGACAGGAATCAGCGCCAGATGCGCGTTGTATTTTCCGTTGTTGAAGTCTTTCGTCGAGATTGAGGTTTAGAGAACGCCCTCCAGGCGGACTTCCTGCTGGCCGCGATCGTTTGCAGGAGGCAGGAAACGCAGCTGTTTCAGGACGCTTTGCGGTGTATCAGGTTTGGCGACAACCTGACCCAGGAATCGAAACGTCCTGTCAGATTTGATTTGCAAACTACCCGCGAGATCGACGACACCGTCGGTATCCTCAATACTGGCCGCGATACCGTTGTTTTGCGTAAAGAACTCTGCTTTGTAGCCGCCGAGGGAATCCCGCCCGATCAGTGGCACTACGAGGTCGGCGACTTTTACCGTACCGTCCGCCGCTACGATAAATCCGTCCGCGAATTCCACTCGCTCAAACTCCAGGCTGGCGCTACCCTGCAATCCGCGAAGGCCGGATGCGCCTGCAAACAGCTCCAGCGGCAACGCAGCTCTAAGCCGGGATAAGGATACTTCGCCGCCAAAGCTGACGTTGACTTCCGATTCGAGAAAACCGGACACCGGCGTTGCATTGAGCTGGTAGGAAAACGTGCCCGTGAAAAAGCGTAGCGGGTTGAGTCGCCATTCGATGTCACGCAAATAGAAACCGTTTACGGCCGCTTCGCTGGCGCTTCCGATCCACGCCGTGCCGTGGATGCCACTAATGGCGATCTCGGGTGGTACGACCCATCGATAAACAACACGCGCAGGAAGCATGACAATCAGACCTGCCACGGCGCTTATCAGTGCAACGATTATCAGGTTCCGCATTGAACGCATCAAAGAGCGCGCTCCAGCGTGAGCGTTGCGTTCACTCTGCCAGCGTCCATCTGAGATCCTTTCGTCAAGCTCCCGGACTGGACGTGCATCGCGTATTGCGAACTGAGATCGCCCAACCACAGCACGAGGTCATCAAACGCTACGTTCTCAAATTCAACGCGAATACCGTTGCTTGTCGTTGGCTGACTGCGGCGACGGTATTTCTCCAGACCGCGACTGCGCAGGGTCTGGTCGACTATAATAATCGGTGACTGCGCATTCGCAACGGCTCGTACTCGTTCAGGCTGTCCTCCTTGCGCCGCCATCGTGCGCAGGGGACGTAATTCGCTGAGCGCGCGTTCCCAGTTTTGTACGTCGATTCGCAAGGCGGAATGTTTTTTCTCCAGCGGCGCCCAACCCAGCCCGTACAAAAGCATGGCCGTTACGACGACAGCACCGATCGAAACGAACAGCCGTTCGCGCACCTCCAGAGACTCGAACCAGTTTTTCATAAGCCCGACTCCCGAATCTGTATGCGCCCGTCAATTTTGTCCCCCACTTGATTCGTTGACTGGATCGCAGCCCGGAACTGGCCGGAAGCGCTGACGGCTTTTTGAATGTTGTCGAGCGTGGCGACGTCGGGAGAGGTCAAGCGCACGTCGACAACGCCGGCCCGATAACTGATCCCTTCGATCTGTGCCGCGGAATTGGCCGCTATCGCGGCGCCCAGTTCGCGCAGGCTGGGCAGGAAAAGCTGCGGTGTCGTCGACGTACCCATACCACGCCGGAGAGAGGCCACGGTGTTTAACGGATCCAGAACCTCGCGAGTGTCATTGGGACGCAGAATTCGGTATTCGGTATTGAATTGTTCTCGCAGTGCAGATTCTTCTTCCAAGAGTCGATAGTAATCCACGCCCTTGGAAGTCAATCCCATCATCATGAGGCCCAACAGCAGAATCGCCGCCGTTTTCCACGGTTTGAAATAGGACGAGTACTCCGACTTCTCACCGTACTGTCCCTGCAGCAAATTGACGCCGTGGCCGGCGGCGATCGTTACCGCCAGTTTTGGCAATACGCCGTCGGGCAATATATTGATGTCCACGCTCTGCAATTCTTGTCGCAGCGCTATCCAGTCGTGAGACAGCTTTTCGTCCTGTTCGGGCGTGCAAAACACAATGAGGTGACCGGTATTCCGGTCATCGTCGTTTTCCTGCTCGCCCAGTTTCCCGGCCGCGACCAGCACATCGCCGGGTTTCACGTCCTGCATCACGAATTCGATGTCCGCACCGTCATTAAACATCACGGTGTTGTCGTCGATCAGGACACTCATCGTGCCTGGAATTATTCCGAGTCCGTAGTTGTCCGGCACCAATTGGGCGGGTGTCAGACCCGCTGCGCGCAATCGTTCGAGCCAGCCAGCCATTTTTTCGTGCGCAGTAATCGCAACCGGGAGCCTGCCATTTTCCCGGCGCCTGCCGGATGCGAAATGCAGGTCGCTGATGTCATTTGCGAGATTCTCTTCCAGCGCGTAGGGCAGCGCCGTGCGGATTTTAGACGCCGAACGCACGGGCATATGCACCGTCGTCGTCAGGACCTCCGTCGCTGGCACGAGCACGATAACTGTGCGCCCGCCTGCCTCGCCAGCGGCATCTTCCAGACTCCCCGTAGACGACCCGCTGCGCCGGGTGCCATCGCTGTCGGCCAGCACCCACTGCACCGGTTGGTCTGCGGCGCCAAGCCGGATAACGACGTACTCTGTCATGATCAGATCGTTCCCAAGCTGCGCAATATGGTGGTCACGGGACCGCCGTCGGGACTGCGCAGCAACACACTGAAATAGGTGACTCGCACCGTATCAATCTGCACGACAGCCTTCAATTGAAAAAAACTGCTCGAATCGGTTATCTGCGCCAGCATATCCGGCGTCAGCAACGTGGAGAAGGTCTTCGCGTAGTCCGCGAACCCTCCCTCTTTGCGCTCGGACAGCAGTCTCTCAACTGCGCTGTCATCCAGATTCTCATCCAGGGATCGCAATACCGCAGGCGTTGCGGTGTTGACGTTGATCTGCGTGCGGCCGGGAAGGGCAGTGACGTGCGGCAGTAAAATATCGAAACTCGCTTTGTCCATGCCCTCCAGGGCGGACAGTTCGGTAATGTTTGTCAGTGCTCGATTGAAGGTTCGGTAAGGCGGCGTAAAGCCCGTGTAAATCGAATCTTCCGCGCCGTCAGGAAAGTTCGCTTCTTTATTTTCGTCTATCCAGTCCGCCGTGATGCCTGCCAGGCGCGGATCGAGATTCAATATCAGCAACAAGCGTTGAAACTGCTCGAGGACAGGCTGATTGATTTTGTCGTTCCGGCCAATCAGGTTGTTCACGTTGAAACGTCCCTGCAAGTCCTCAACCTTGCCCGTCACGGCGCCCTGAATCGTATCGCTGTCGATCGGCAGTCCCGGAAGATCGCTGGCCCACAGCTCGCCAAGATGATCCGTCGCACTGTCGATGCCGTCGTCGCGAAGAATGATGCGTATCCAGCTTTCCGCGCCCAGCGCAATCTGGGCGCCTTGTTCGTGAAACAGCAGAACCATCGTGCGGCGAACGTCGAGCGCATTGTCCCAGGCAAGTCCGATCGCCAGAGACGATGTGATGGCCGTGATTAATAAAGCCGTGATCAGCGCGACTCCGTGGGTCGTCCGTCTGTTTTTCACGATGCCACCTCGATGATGCGGCGAATTTCGCCCTCCGCTTCAAGCGTCAGGATGATCTCAACGGCGCGCGGGCGAATTTTCAGCGCCGCCTCACCCTGCATTCCCGTCGGCGGCCATTGGTTGGTGAATTGACCGTTATCCTGCAGCAGCCGAAACTCCAGTCGCTCAACGCCATCGAGTATTTCGGTAGAAATCGCATTGTTGCCATAGGTCGTGTCGAGAACCGTGTAATACACGCGAAATAATTTATCCTCTTCGAGCAAATAGACGCTGCGTTGTTGCGTGCTGCGGGGCAGGCCCGCGGGATTGCTCCAGCCACCGTGGGTGACGGCCAACGCGAAGCTGTTGCCTGCCGAAATCATCAGGGCTGGAAGATAGCCATCGCCAAGCTCGTTGCGGACCGGTCGTGGCGCGGCGGCGGCCAGATCATTTCCCAGGTAGCGCATCGTACGTTGTATCGCCTGCAAGCGATCCATTCGCGCCGTAAGCATCTCGGCATTCGCCAACGTTTGTCCCAGCGACATATATGCGAGCATGGTCAGAACACCGAAGATCGCCATTGCGACGAGTACTTCTATCAATGTGAAACCGCGCGACCTGTCCGCCTTCATGAGGTCTCCCCGGATTTCTTGGCCCCGTCTGCCGGTGCCCCCCGCATCCACACGCGATTCGCCTCGCCCGCTGCGCCCGGCGATCCGATGAACCCTGTGACGGAACGTACAATGTCGTCGCTACCGGCAAACGATACAGAGACGTCAATGCGGAAAAGCTCCTCGACGCCGGTTTCCGAAACGATCGCACGCCATGACCAGTCGGTATTGGCGTATTCGACTTCTCCCGCGGAGACCCCCACTTTGGGTGGCGCCAGTTCAAGGCGCAGCTCGGTAATGCGATTGAGTGCGATCCAGCTGGCATACGTTCGGTCCCGCATCGTCTGTGCCGTGTCGATCATCTGACTCATGGCCGCCATAACCGCGGTCAGCGACAGCGCAACGATGGTTAGCGCAACCATGACCTCAAGCAGAGTGAAACCACAATTTTTGCTGCGCATCATGGCCTACTCATCGTCGTCGCTAATTTTTACGGCGCCGAGCGCATCGCCGTGCACGACAACGCGCCGATCGTCTGTGCTGCGCCAAAGATGTATCTCGAAAGGAGTTGCATCGCCGCTGGAATAGATCAACAGATGCGGTGCGTAGAAATTGCCGGTCGCAAGCAGAGACCGATCGTCAGGATCGTCGAATGCTGCCGGAGAATCCCTGAGAAGAATCCGTTTGTCTTCGAGATAGAGTTCGATCTCGACATCGTCAGGCAGTTCGCGCAATCTCAACGTGTCATCGCCCGGCACAGCGGCCCAACGCGCCGCATACGCATCGTATTCGACGAAGCGATAGCTCCCGGTCATGAATTCGATGCCAAAGTCCCGTCCTTGCAGGGTCGCCTCATCCAATGCGAGTTCGAGCAGCGCCGCGAATCGCCGCGCTTCGGTGCGCAGGCCGCGGTCATCGCGGATATTGCCGAACGACAGTAGCGCTGCGGATGTAACGATTGCGACTATCATGAGCACCACCAGGATTTCAATGAGCGTAAATCCCTGCTCGCGCCGCGCTTCGCGCACCGGCATAACTCCTGGGCCTGGGCAGCGAATTCTATTCCGAATCCCAGTTGCCAATGTCCGCATCAAATCCATCGCCGCCGGGCTTACCGTCTGCACCGAACGAGTAAATGTCGAGGGTGCCGTGGTTACCAGGATTCAGGTATTGGTACGGAGTGCCCCATGGGTCTTTCGGCATACGTTCGAGGTAACCACCGGACTTCCAGTTTCTCGCGGTCTGATCACTGGGCCGGCTGATCAGCGCCTCGATCCCGTCCTCGGTCCTGGGGTAGGAAAAATTGTCCAGGCGATAGAGTTTCATGGCGCTTGCGATAGTAGAAATATCGCTTCTCGCGGTCGTTACCCTGGCGTCATCGACGCGGCCAATGACGTTGGGGGCCACTATGGCGGCCAAAATGCCGATAATAATGACCACCACCATGATCTCGATCAGGGTGAATCCGCGCTGCTGTTTGTGTATCCGTGTCTGGCTCACTGCGTATGCTCCACGACGTTGCATTGACTCGCCAATTGTTTAAACGTCAGTATATCAAACATGGGGTTACACAAACTGAAAGTTAGGGCGCAAAGGGCGGTCGCATCCACATGGATCATTCCAGCGGCCATGGTTCTGATCGGCTTCCTGATTGTGCTTGCGGGCGACCCGGGCAGAGAGGGCTTGCGTTATGATCGGGTCTGGATTGCCGGGGCTGAAGGCTGGCGGCTGCTGAGCGGACATTTCACTCATCTTGGCTGGTCCCACTTTGCGTTGAACTGCGCCGGGCTGATGCTCATTTGGTATCTCGTCGGCGGTGCCTACGCGTTGCGCTCCTGGTTGTTGATCATCCTGGTCACGCTGGCAACCATCGATATGGGCTTCTGGTTCCTGAACCCGGAACTCAACTGGTACGTTGGATTGTCGGGACTGTTGCACGGCCTGCTGGTCGCCGGTATCGCCTCGCGTTGCCGGCCACCGAATGCGGAAACGATCGTTCTTGCGCTGTTTCTGGTCGCGAAGCTCGGGTGGGAACAATTCGGTGGACCTGTCCCCGGTTCCGAAGTGGCGTCAGGCGGCCCTGTTGTGGTCGATGCCCACCTCTACGGGGCTCTGGGTGGCATGCTGGGAGCTTTGCTCGTAAGAATTAGAGTCGAACCGCCTGCGTCTATATAGTGCGCGGCCTTGGAATGACAGCAAGTGGAGACAGATTTGAGTGCAGCAATGGTATTTCCCGGCCAGGGTTCCCAGGCGGTCGGCATGCAAGCTGACCTGGCTGCGCAATACCCGGTCGTAGAACAAACCTATTCCGAGGCCAGCGATCTTCTCGGCTATGACCTCTGGAAGCTGGTACAAGAAGGCCCGCCGGAAAAACTTGCAGAGACAGTCATCACGCAACCGGCCATGCTGACAGCCGGATTGGCCGCGTATCGTGCCTGGCGTTCGGCCGGCGGAGCGGCGCCTGACCAGGTTGCGGGCCACAGTCTTGGGGAATACACCGCCCTGGTAGTGGCCGACGCCGTCAGTTTCTCCGCAGCGATGAAGATCGTTGTGCGGCGCTCGGAATTGATGCAACAGGCGGTACCTGCGGGGGTTGGCGCAATGGCGGCGATTCTGGGCATGGACGATGAAGCCGTTGTGGCCGTGTGCGCCGAGGTATCCGCAACAGGCGTCGCAGAAGCCGTGAACTTTAATTCTCCAGGGCAAGTTGTCGTCGCGGGACATAAAACCGCCATCGACGAGGTGATCGTGCGGGCGACAGCGGCGGGCGCGCGGCGGGCCATTTTGTTGCCTGTCAGCGTGCCGTCGCATTCCTCGCTGATGGTCGGGGCGGGCGAAGCATTGCAGGAGGCCCTGCTTGCGGCCGAATTCCTGTCGCCATCCATCACCGTCGTAGCGGCGACCGACGGCAAACCCTATGTCGATGCTGACGACATTCGGTCGCGGCTTGCACGACAGGTTTACGGGCCCGTGCAGTGGGTAGCCACTGTAAATGCGATGCTTGCCGCCGGTGCAAAAACTATCGTCGAGTGCGGCCCCGGCAAGGTGCTTGCCGGACTTTGCCGCCGCATCGACAAGGCGACCCCGGTCGCTTTTATCGACTCACCTGACAGTTTGCAGAAAGCCCTGCACACTTAACGATCTACGAAGGATTCAAAATGACGACTATTTTCAGTTCAGACGCATTGGCGGGAGAAGTGGCCCTGGTCACTGGCGCCTCCCGGGGCATCGGCGCCTCGATTGCGCGGGTATTGAGCGCAGCCGGCGCCACGGTCATCGGTACAGCAACAACGCAGGGCGGCGCAGACGGTATCACCGAGGCGCTGGCGGGCAGCGGCCGGGGCATCGTCCTGAATATTTCTGATGACGATTCCGTACTGGCTGCGATCAAGGAGTTACAGGACAACGAGGGTAATCCGGGCATTCTGGTAAACAACGCGGGCATTACCCGGGACAATCTGCTCGTTCGCATGAAACCCGAGGAATGGGATGACGTCATCTCGACCAACCTGACGGGGCTTTACCGGATGAGCAAAGCCTGCGTGCGCGGCATGATGAAAGCGCGCAAGGGGCGCATCATCAACATCGCGTCCGTGATCGCTGTGACGGGTAACGCCGGGCAGGTGAACTACGCAGCGAGCAAGGCGGGGATGATCGGTTTTTCGAAATCGCTGGCACGGGAAATTGGTTCTCGTGGCATCACGGTGAACGTCGTGGCACCCGGTTTCATCGACACCGATATGACCAAAGACCTGCCCGAGCAGCAGCGCGCCAGTATGCTTGCGCAAGTGCCCCTTGGACGACTGGGGGAGGGCGATGACATCGCCAACGCGGTGCTGTTTCTGGCCTCCGGTGGAGGCGCCTACATCACGGGCGAGACGCTGCACGTCAACGGTGGCATGGTGATGGACTAAACGGGTATGGATTGCGACAGATGATTCGCATACAATAGCCCCCCACGTCCGGGGACCTCCTTGAAATATCAAAGGCTTAGGGTGAAATCGGGCGTGATTCACAAGCATTTTGAGCGCCTTTTCAGGCCGGCAGGAATGAATTTTTTGAGTCTTTTCGGGAGTAATAAAGACTATGAGCAGTATCGAAGCACAGGTTAAAGCCATCGTTGCCGAGCAACTCGGAGTTAAAGAAGACGAAGTAACAAACGATGCTTCATTCGTCGATGATCTGGGTGCTGATTCGCTCGACACGGTTGAGCTGGTGATGGCCCTCGAAGAGGAATTTGAAACAGAAATTCCGGACGAGGATGCCGAAAAAATCACGACGGTTCAGCAGGCTATCGACTTTGTGAGCGCTCGCCAGAGCGACAGTTAACAGTATCGGCGCGACGGTATCTGCCGTCGCGCCAGTTATCTTCAGTTCAATACGGCTTTTCTGCCGATTCAAGACGACACTACCTTGAGAAAACGACGCGTTGTTATAACCGGCATGGGAATCATCTCGCCGGTCGGAAGTCGACTTGAAGATGCGTGGCGCAACGTCTGTGAAGGCGTGTCTGGCACGCAATTACTCGATGATGTCGACGTCAGCTCGCTGCCGACCCGGATTGCGGGTCTGGTGAAGGACTTCGATGTCGATGCTTACCTGTCGAAGAAGGACCAGCGCAAGAACGATCCGTTCATTCACTATGGCGTTGCGGCAACCATGGACGCGTTGCGGGATTCCGGCATCGAGATTAACGAGGCCAACGGACACGAAATCGGCATTGCCATGGGCGCCGGTATCGGTGGCATCAAGACCATCGAGGACAACCACAACAAAATGCTGGCCGGCGGGGCGCGCAAAGTGTCGCCTTTTTTCATCCCTGGAAGCATTATCAATATGACGTCGGGGACAGCCAGCATCCTGCAGCACATTACGGGTCCGAATCTGTCGATAGTCACAGCCTGTGCGACCTCAACACATTGCATCGGTCTCTCTGCCCGAATCATCGAGCACGGGGATGCGCAAGTGATGCTTGCAGGCGGATCAGAACACGCGACGACGGCCCTGGCCATGGGTGGGTTCTGTTCTGCCCGAGCCATGTCTAGACGCAACGACGATCCCAAAGGCGCAAGCCGTCCATACGATATCGACCGGGACGGATTCGTCCTGAGCAACGGTGCAGGTTGCGTTGTTCTCGAAGAACTGGAACACGCCAAAGCGCGTGGCGCGCGCATCTACGCCGAACTCATCGGATTTGGCATGAGCGGCGACGCCTATCACATCACTTTGCCGCCGGCAGACGGCGAGGGCGCGCGCAAGTGCATGGTCGCAGCAATACACGACGCTGGCATTGATCCGGCGGATATCGACTACCTGAACGCCCATGGGACCTCGACGCAGGCCGGAGACATCGGTGAAACCAATGGTATCAAGCGAGCCTTCGGCGACGCGGCCAAAAAACTGACGGTGAGTTCGACCAAGTCCACGACCGGCCACCTTCTCGGTGCCGCCGGAGCCGCTGAAGCTATTTTCTGCGCTCTGGCGATTCGCGATCAGGTGATTCCGCCGACCATCAATCTGGAGAATCAGGACCCTGCATGTGACCTGGATTACACGGCAAATACTGCACGCGATGCCAAGGTCCGCATCGCTATATCCAATTCGTTTGGTTTTGGCGGAACGAACGGCAGTTTGATTCTCAAAGCGTTTGACTGAGCGTGTAACAGGTATATCCGGTCCTGATGGGCTCAGGCAGCTCAATCAGTCCTACCCCTTGCGATATCCTTTTCTGTTGCAAAGTACAACTTGTGACGGCGATCCTGGTCAATTTGACATCCTGTTCGCGTTCCCGGGGGAATCGCTGGTCGCCGATGGCCAGACCCCTTTCCTGGATGCGTTGGACACCTGGTGGCGTAAGGAACGCATTGACAGCACGGACCAGCCGCTGCCGTTTCTGGGCGGCTGGTTTGTTTACCTGGGTTATGAACTCGCAGCTGAAATAGAGCCCAGTCTGACGTTGCACGCCGATCCGCTATTGCCGGCAGCATTTGCCGTGCGTTGCCCCGTGGCATTGATCTACGACCATGCGCATAAGGCCTGCCATTTCGTCTGCGAGGCGCACGGTGAAGTCGCTTTGCAACAAATCCGTGCCGACATCGCCAAGTTGCCCGAGAGGGGGATCGAGACTGCGGCGCAGACGCCGCAAATCACGATGGAAGCACCCGCAAAATTCAAGTCGGCGGTTGCACGGGCGATGAAGTACATCGCGGCGGGCGATGTGTATCAGGCCAATCTCTCGCGGCTGTGGAGCGCGACCGTATCCGAGAAAGTCAGTTCCGCTGGTATCTATGCGTCGTTGTGTAAAACGAATCCCGGCCCTTTCGCCGGAGTTGCACATTGGCAGGATACGTCGATAATCTCATCCTCCCCGGAACGGCTCGTACGCGTGCGCAACGGCGAAATTTCCACCAGGCCGATAGCCGGTACTCGCCGGCGCGGCGACAACGAAGCCGACGACGACGGCCTCTGCGCCGAATTATTCGCACATCCGAAAGAACGAGCGGAACACATTATGCTGGTTGATCTGGAACGCAATGATCTGGGGAGAGTTTGCGAGGCGGGCAGCGTTGAAGTTGACGAGATGATGGTTCTGGAAAGCTATGCGCATGTGCATCATATCGTATCCAACGTACGCGGACGAATACGCCCGGAGGTCACTCCAGGGGCCGCCATTGCCGCGGTTTTCCCGGGTGGAACAATTACCGGGTGTCCCAAGGTCCGTTGCATGGAGATCATCAGTGAACTCGAAAATACGCCGCGTGGCGCCTACACGGGTTCATTCGGCTATCTCAATCGCGACGGCAGTCTGGATCTGAATATTCTAATAAGAACAATGGTAAAACATGGCGACGCTGTGACTTTCCGCGCCGGATCCGGAATCGTTGCGGACTCCGACGCGGCGGCCGAACTTGACGAAACGAATGCGAAGGCCGAAGGCATGTTGAGAGCATTGAACAATGGCTAACTGGTTTTGCAACAACGAGCCCGTGGAACATGTCTCCATCTCCGATCGGGCGTTTCAGTACGGCGACGGACTGTTCGAAACGATCGCGATTCGCGAACACAAGCCGCGTTTGTGGGAATACCATGTACAACGCCTGGCGAAAGGTTGCGCACGCCTCCGCATAAGCATGCCGGATGAAGACGATTTATTACAAAACCTGCACGATGCGCTGCGCCAGGGCAGGGCAGCGACGGCTTATTGCATGGCAAAAATAATCGTGTCGTCGGGTGCCGGTTTGCGCGGCTATGGGCGGAATGTCGCAGCGGAGCCAGCAGTATTTTTCGGGGTCTTTGAGGCGACCCGGCAGCCGCAGGAATTTTACCGCGATGGCGTCAACATCGTGCTCTGCAAAACGCATCTCGCGACGAAATCGGTCACCGCGGGTCTCAAAACTCTCAATCGTCTCGAGCAGGTTCTCGCACGCTCGGAACTTACCGACAGCGGGGCGTTTGAGGGACTGACATTGGACGCGGATGGCAACGTCATCTGCGGTACCATGAGCAACGTGTTTTTCGTGGCCAACAATAAAATAATAACGCCGTCGCTGGACGACTGCGGCGTCGAGGGCGTCATGCGCAGACACATCATGACGACGCTATCGGAACACGAGCTGGCAGTCGATATCGGGACCCTGCACAGCACCGATTTACAGGACGTTGATGAAGTCTTTGTTGCGAACAGCCAGTTCGGCGTGATGCCGGTGAAAAGTTGCGGGGATCTCAAATGGCCGGTGGGCGGGGTGACTCAAAAAGTCATGTCGATTTTGGCGGATAACGGTGTCGTGGAGTGTGGTCTGTGAGGCGACTGGCCCGCATCAGTGCCGCCTTGCTGTCGCTCTGCATCGTCGCAATCGCCGTTGTCTCGGTGCAGGTCAATCGTTTCATGAACCAGCCGCTCACCGTGCCCGACAGCGGCTATGCATTTGAAATCGCCGCCGGCAAATCCTTCGCTTCGGTCTCCCGGGATCTCGTCGCTAGCGGCCTCATAGAGGACGATCGGTGGTTTCGCTGGTATGCGCGATGGAAAAACAAGACCGGATCGATTCAGGCTGGAGACTATCTGATCGAGCCCGGAACGACGCCGACTTTACTATTGAAGCAGTTCACCAGCGGTGCCGTTCGCATGTACACCTTCACGCTCGTAGAGGGCTGGAACTATCGTGAAGTACTGCAGGGACTGCGCGCCAATGACGCCATTGATGCAACCATGAGCGATGAAGACTGGCCCGCACTGCTGCAGAAACTGGGCGCGCAAGTGACACATCCAGAGGGGCTGTTTTTGCCTGAAACCTACAATTTTCCGCGCCGGACTACCGACAAAGTAATTCTTGCTCAGGCCTATGCGCTGATGCAGTCCGTCCTCGATGAAGAATGGAATGCGCGTAGCGACGATGCGCCCGTGAACTCCGCTTACGAGGCGTTGATCTTAGCGTCGATCGTCGAAAAAGAAACCGCTCGTGCCGACGAAAGGGCAAAAATCGCTGGCGTATTTACGCGCCGGCTCGACCAGCACATGCGCCTGCAAACTGATCCCACGGTTATCTACGGCATCGGGTCTGCTTTTGACGGCAACCTGACGCGCCGGCACTTGAAAACGGATACGACGTACAATACTTACACTCGCCACGGCTTGCCGCCGACGCCGATCGCCATGCCAGGCCGTGCTGCGATCAACGCCGCATTAAACCCGGCTCAAGGGAATGAGTTGTACTTCGTAGCAACCGGTCTGGGCGATGGCAGCCACCAGTTCTCGGCGACGAAGGCAGAACACGATGCGGCGGTCGCGCAATATTTGCGCCGCTTGCGCGAACAGCGACGTGCGAGAAGTCGGTTGTGAAGCGCGGGCGTTTTATTTCCATTGAAGGCATCGAGGGTGTTGGCAAGTCCAGCAACATCGAGGTGCTTGTGAAGCACATCGAAAAAGCCGGGTACAAAGTTCTCACGACCCGAGAACCCGGTGGCACGCCTTTGGCCGAAGACATACGCGACCTTCTTATGAATCGTGGGGACGAGCCGATCCCTGCAATTGCAGAACTGCTGCTGATGTATGCCGCCCGTTCGCTCAATGTGAACAACGTTATTTTACCCGCCCTGGAAGCCGGATCGTGGGTCGTTTGCGATCGGTTCACTGACTCGAGCCGCGCCTATCAGGGCGCTGGCCGCGGACTGCCCATGGCAAGCATCGACCAGCTCGCTCACTGGGTTCACGGCGATACCTGGCCGGATCTGACGATCTTGCTGGATGCACCGGTAGAGGTTGGCATGGAGCGGGCCAGGAACCGGGGCAAGCCGGACCGTATCGAACGCGAAAAGCACGAGTTCTTCGTCAGGGTTCGGGAATGCTACCTGAAGCTGGCGGCCGCAGAACCCGGGCGCTTCGCTGTCATCGACACGACCCGGGCACTGTCCGAAGTCAACGCGGAAGTGCTGGCATTGGCAGATCTGCAAATGAAAGAGTATTCACATTAATTATAGACGCTAACTTGTTGTTTTATGGATATTACCTGGCACAAAGAGCTCGCCAATTCGTGGTTGGACCGGATTCGGCACCGGCGGCTGCCACATGCCGTTCTTCTGGCCGGCCCGGTTGGAGTCGGCAAGCGTGCGGCGGCGGCGTGGATCGCGTCACAAAAGCTGCGTCCGGATGGACTGAAATCCCTCCCTGAATATCCCTTCGAGCCACTCATTCACCCCGACATGCGATGGATTTCGATCCCCGATGACAAAAAGACCATCGGGATAGAGCAAATTCGCGCTTTGATCGACGAACTGACCCTGACAAGCTACCAGGGCGCCGGCAAGGTGGCGGTGATCGAACCGGCGAACGATATGACCGTGAGCGCGGCTAACAGCCTGTTGAAAACCCTCGAGGAACCTCTTGGCGACACGCTGTTGATCTTGATAGCAGATCGGGTGGGCAAGCTCCCGGCTACCATATTCAGCCGCTGCCAGCGCATACAAATTGCGGTGCCGCCGGAAACCGTCGCTCTGGACTGGCTGGCGCGGCTGCAACCTGGGGCCGCCTGGGTTGATGCTTTGCGCTTGTCGGGTGGCGCGCCTTTGTCAGCCATCGCTGCACTCGAGGCGCTCGACACGAGTGCGAAGATGGGACGTGATCTGCAGGCCCTCGGCAGTGGCAACGGGTCCGTGGTGGAAGTGGCCGCCCGATGGGCAAAACTGGACCCATTATTTGTCCTCGGCTGGCTGGCTCGACAGGTGCAACTGGCTGTTTTGGCCAATTCAGCAGGCCGGCAGAGGGCAGAAGGACTGGCAATTGACAATTCTGTGCTGCGGCGCATGGACAGGCGAAATCTGTTCTGCTATTTAGACATAATCAATCGACTGCGCGGGCAACCCGGCGGTTCGTATAACGTTCAACTGACCTTCGAGGGGCTGTTGATCGACTGGGCGGACGGCCTTGAGAATTGCGGTCCCATGCCACCTACTGAGGGCTTGGAGCTAATGTTGTCCCGCCGCTAGAACGACAAGAGAAACCATAGTAATGAGCAAACCAGGACTGCTGACACTGACCATCAAAGACAAGAGTGCCTTGTACCTTGCGTACATGCCCTATGTGATCAATGGTGGCCTCTTTATTCCGACCAACAGCTCGTACCGCCTGGGTGACGAGGTTTTCATGCTACTGAATCTGATGGGCGAGGATGAGAAGATCCCGGTCGCCGGCACGGTTATCTGGATGACGCCGAAAGGCGCCCAGGGCAAGAGAACGGCGGGAATCGGTGTGCAGTTCTCAGATCAGGATCAGGGCAACACGCAGAAAAAAATTGAAAATTATCTCGCCGGAGCGCTGGGCGGAGACAAACCGACTCATACCATGTAAGACCCGACTTTGTAGGCGATCACTGTTCCCGACTTATCCCGCCGCGTAGCACATACGCCTGATAACCACGCTCACTCAAAATATATGCGCCGGCGGAACTGCGGCGTCCGGTGTCACAACAAACGATGTATTTCTTATCCTGATCCAGCGTGTTGATTTTGAGCCGGATAAAATACAGCGGAATATTGGTCGCGCCGTCGAGATGCTGAACGTCATACTCGCTGGGCAAGCGAACGTCAAGCCACTGTGCGCCTGAGCGAATAAGGTCTTCGGCCTCACTCATGCTGACCCAATCAAGCATCGGTTCGTTGAGCAGCGTCTTGAAGTCTTCTTTGCCGAGGCGCATCACAGCGCCGTCGGTTTGCATCGTCACGGTCGCGTTGCGCTTGGCATTCGATATCAGCGCTTCCTCGCCGAACGTATCACCAACTTGCAGTGCAGCAAGTTTTATACCTTCTTTGCTCAATGGCGTTTCACGCGTTACCAGCGCAGCACCACGTATCAAAACGTAGAAATAGTCGCCCTCGGAACCTTGTTTGAGGATGACGTCGCCCGAGCGATAGTTAATTTGCTGCATGCGCATAAAAATCGCCTGGATGTTGGCAGGCGGAATTTTGTGGAACGCTTTGGTCTGCAACAACATCGTCATCCAGTCTTCGCCGCCCTGACTCGACTTGCCCTGCAAGTCCGAAACTTCGTAGGTTCCGGTCTGATCCCATGTCAGCATCACATCGAGCAGATCGCTGTCGATGGAGATGAACTGTACGCGATCTTTGGCCCGCGCCGTGACGCGACGAGGGTAGACGGGCGCGATCGGATTGCGGGCAAATTCAGTGCCACCCTCTACGGTGCCAACGACTTTTCCCGAATCGATGAGTTCGAGCGTGCCCGACAGCACATACAGCGTTCGCTTCTCGGTGTCGCCTTCCTTGAACAATAACTGGCCAGGCGACATCTCGCGGATCTGGATCTTGCGCGCGAGCGCGGCCAGATTGTCCCGTTTCAGGCCATCTAGCGGAGAAAACCCTCTGAGCAGCTCCGTGCTTACCTGCTCACTTGACATTATTCATCCTGATAAATACTCGAAAATCGCTCACAGACCGAGGTGGTCCCTGCATTGACGTATTCTACCGTTAATTCAATGACTTCTGGAACCGTCTATTGCACGCACCGTGAAGCGGCGCACAGTTTCGCTGGCACTTCGGGGCTGACTGTGACGGGCATCACAGGTCAGACCACCCACTGTGCGGCTCGAAACGCTTCCCATGGGCCTTACGCAGCTCATTGAGCCGCATGACTATGGCAGTTGTGCCTCGTTCTCTTGCGTAGTTTATGGGACCGCCGCGGAACGGCGCGAACCCGGTACCGAAAATAACGCCCGCATCCAGCAAATCCCCATCCGTGACGACCTTCTCGTGCAAGCACGCGACCGCTTCATTGATCATCGGAAGAATGAGGCGATCCTCGATATCGTCGGGCGTGCCGCCATCATCGGCCGCAGGTTTCACTGCTTTGCCTTGCTCCCAGCGGTAGTAGCCCTGCCCGGATTTGCGGCCCAACTGGCCGTCGCTGACCATCTTTTTCAGTGCCTCCGGGATCGGTCGTTGCAGCGATGCACCCAATACTTTCGACGAATGCAGCACAACATCGAGCCCAATGCTGTCGGCCAGTTCAACGGGCCCAACTGGCATCCCGAACGCCTCCGCAGCGTTGTCAATAACGGCCAGGGAAACACCTTCTTCCATGAGCTGCATCGCCTCAGCAAGGTAGGGCGCTAAAATTCGATTGACGACGAATCCCGGTGAACTCAAACACTCCAGTGGAAATTTGCCGATGCCCTTGGTGAACGCGAAACCGATATCCATCGCATCCTGGTCCGTGTCTTCGCACCGAATAACTTCGACCAGCGGCAACAGGGCAACCGGGTTGAAGAAGTGCAAGCCGATGAATCGCCGCGGTTCGCGCAGCACTGTGCGCAGATCCTGCAACGGAATACTCGAGGTATTGGTCGCCAGTATCGCGCCCGGTTTCATCTTTTCCTGCAGCGATACGTAGAGTTCCTGCTTGGCTTCCAGATTTTCGAATATTGCCTCGATGACAATATCGGCCTTTGCAGCGCCGTCACCGTTAACATCCGCCTGCAATCGCAGCGCGGTCTCCGCGCGTTTCGTGGCGTTTCGTACTCGCCTGGAAAACAGCTTCCCGGCGCGTTCGAGGGCGGGATCGACGTACTTTTGCTCACGGTCTTGCAAGGTCACGGTGTGACCGCGCAACGCGCACCATGCGGCGATGTCGCCCCCCATAACGCCAGCGCCGACGATATGAATATGCTCGATCCTGGCATCTGTTTTATTGCCTTGGGCTTTTAATTTGCTCTGCAAAAAGAACACCCGGACGAGATTTTTTGATGTGCTGGTGCACATGAGATTGGCAAAACTTCGTGCTTCGGCTTCGTAGCCAGTCGCCTCCGACGCGCCCTCGGATGCCCATGTCTCGATCATGGCATACGGTGCAGGATAGTGTTCCTTGCGCGCTTTCCCACGTACCTGGCTCAGCAGCATGTTCCGGACGAAAGGGCGCGCGACGGAAAGGTTCAGAATCCTGTCGATCAGTGGGGCGCTCTGCTTCGGCGGGACATTCTCGATCAAAGTGCGCGCGTCGTTGCGCCACTCATCGAGCGTCGTAATTCTGTCAACCAGCCCGATCGCTTTCGCTTTCCCGGGCGTCACCGGATTACCGGTCAGCATCAATTGCATGCCTGCCCGGACACCGCACAGACGCACAGCACGAACCGTGCCCCCGAATCCAGGGTGCAAACCAAGTTTGACCTCCGGCAGCCCCAGAATTTTCCCGTCGCCCGCGAAAACGATCCGAAAATCGCACGCCATTGCGAGTTCAAGTCCACCGCCCATGCAAACACCGTTGATCGCTGCAACCGTCGGGCAGCCGAGGTCCGCTATCTTGTCCATCAATTGCTGCCCCAGGCGCACCAGTTCATAGGCTCTGTCCGGCGAATTAATTTCTTTGAATTCGCTGATGTCCGCACCCATGACAAAACTACGGTCTTTGCCCGACCAGAAGACCAGCCCCTGAGGCGGGTTTTGCGTTATCGGAGCTAGTAATTCGTCGAGTTCGCCAAGCATTTCGGATGACAGGACGTTCGCTCTCGCGTCGGCCTTGTCCAAGCACAACCAGACGATGCCCTGATCGTCCGTCTCAATTTTCCAGTGTTGAATAGTCATCTCAGATTAAAGTCACAGATTAATGGCAGGTGATCGGAGAATCGTACTTCGGGTACTTCGAATCCGGTCACTTCAATCCCGTCCTGAAATAGCACGAAATCGAGTTCCTTGCGCGGCGCCCTGCTGGGGTAGGTAGGCAGATTATCCCGATTCGCCGACTCCAGACCCGCCGCTTTCAAGAACAAGTAAATTTCGTTCTGACCCCAGAAAGTATTAAAATCACCAGCGACCAAAACCGGTTTTTCGGTTTTCTGAATCAAATCGTAAAGGTGCCGGAGTTGCAAATGCCGGTGCCGGTATTTGAGGGACAAATGAACGAGAAATACGGCGTAGTTCTCCATTTCCAGTTCGATAATCAGGCGCTTGATACCCGTGTCAAAGTAATGAAACGTTTCTCCGTGCACGCGCGGCGCTGCCAGAAATGCGTTGCCCTGCTTGCGGATTATCGGCAACATTGTGTTGACCGAATTTGCGCCGTACTTGGTCTCATACGATGTGCTCATGCCGAGATCGGAGGCGATTTTCTCCGCCTGATTCACTTTGCGACTCCGGATTGAGCCCGTGTCGACTTCGATCAACCCGACAATGTCAGGATCGACCGATTTGATGAAATTCACAATATCCGGGAGCACGGATTGATTGCCCAGAACATAGCCCGCACCCGGCAATGGCATGTGTATCCTGGCGCCACCGCCGACGGCGTATCGAATATTGTAGAGGAGAAAGCGCATACGCTGCATACGATACCGAATCGGTTGGCGCAGTGCCACGCGCGTATCGATGTTTTATTCGCTAAACTATAATAGCCAGGGAGACAGTGGGAGACTCAGGTGTCTGAAAATAACCCGATCAAGGTATTTGTGACGCACGCGTTCAGTGAAAGCGAAGATTACCTGCGTGTATTCGAGTTCCTCGAAAGCGTTGATCGATTTTTCTATATCAACGTCAGCAAGCCGGAAAACATTCCCGAGTCGGGTGGATCAGACGCGATGCGGGAAGAGTTGATCGAGCAGATCAAGGCGTCGGAAGCCATTCTTGTGCTCTCTGGATTGTATGATCAGGACGCCGAAATTGTCCGTTTCATGATGGACATTGCGTCAGAGCACGGCAAGGGCATGATAGCCATTCGTCCTTTCGGGGGAGTGTCCGAAACGGCTCCCGAGGTCGTCCAAAAATGCCAGGAGCATGTCGAGTGGAACGACCGCGAGATGGCTGACGCATTGCTTCGCCAGGCTCGCGGCGAGGATACGAAACGATGGGAGGTCTTGGACTTCCCCGGATTCGACGCGGACGGGCCAACCGATTAGGCCAGTCGTTATTGCTCACAGGGGAGCATCGGGCTACCTGCCCGAGCATACGCTCCCGGCCAAGGCCCTCGCATACTCGATGGGCGCGGATTACCTGGAACAGGATGTGGTCGCAACCAGCGACGACGAACTCGTCGTTTTGCACGATATCTACCTTGACCGCGTTACCGACGTCGCGCAGCGATATCCCGAACGACATAGGGGCGACGGTCGTTTTTACGTTCGGGATTTCACTCTCAATGAAGTCCGCACGCTCGAAGTTCACGAACGCTGTAATGCTGACGGTACGCCCGTCTATTCAGGACGGTACCAGCCCGACGGTGAAACGTTTCACGTCCATACGTTCGCCGACGAACTCGAATTCGTAGCCAGGCTGCAAGGCGAGGGCGCGCGACCCGTCGGAATATATGCGGAGATCAAACGTCCTAGCTGGCACCGGGAGGAGGGCGTCGACATTGCGCCGCGGCTTCTCAAGGTCATGGCGGAATTCGGCTATAAGTCCCGCAAGGATCGGGCTTACCTGCAATGTTTCGACGCCCAGGAGTTGATTCGAGTCCGGGAAACGCTGGATTGCGACCTGAAACTGATTCAGTTGATTGGCGAGAACGCCTGGGGCGAGACAGACACAGATTTCGATGAGCTGCGCAGTGAAAAGGGACTGGAGGTTCTTGCGAAAACGGTGGACGGTATCGGGCCCTGGGTGAACCAAATTTATGATCTACGGGACCCCGACGGGAAGATCTGCGATTCCGGACTCGTGTCGCGGGCCCATGCCCAGGGACTCGCGGTACATCCCTATACGCTCCGACGTGACGATCTACCGCCCGGATTCAACACTTTCGAGGAACTGTTGTCCTTCGTTATCGCGGAACTGTCTGTGGACGGCGTTTTTACGGATTTTCCAGACCTGGTGGCCAGTGCAGCGGCCGATCGTCTTTCTGCAGATAATTAGAGAATGAGAAAATTGATGAAGTAGCACTCGTTAATAATTGTTTAATAATGGGTTATTTCGCTTATTGACTTTCGAACTTCGACCGCTTACGGTCATGCACGTCCATATTAAGCTTTTCAGGATTGAGAACCCTGTCCTTTATTGAGCATCCAATTCGAATAATCATTGAGCAATGATTTCAGAGTACCCTCAAAATATGATTTTCGCCGCCGCCGGGGCCTTTGTGATTGGCTGGATACTGGCGTCAATCCTCAGCAGGCTCAGCGCGAAGAAACGCGCGATAAAGCGGGATCCTCGTGACGACCGTATTCGCAGCCTCGAAGCTCAACTCAGAATTTCGCGTAGCGAGTCGGAGGGTTCCAAAACCGACGCGAAGTCGCTTGAGGACCAGCTTAAGGAAACGACCGTTGGCATCGAACGACGTGATGAAGTCATCTCGAAGCAGCAGGTCAAACTCAACCAGGTTTCCACTGACCTCAAGGGCTCCGTACTGAAAACCCGCGAACTTCGCGCTGAACTGTCTGACCGGGCAACCGAGAATGTGCATGCAGAAGCCAAGATTCGGGAGGTTGAAACGGAGCTTTCCGTCGCTCAGGCGTCGACCGACATGATTGCGACCGGGGTTCTGGATTACTCACTTGCACCGGAAAAAGAATTTCCGAATGGCACGAATGACAGCGAAAATTCGGACAACGAGACCAGCAAGGTAAGTAAGGCCTCTACCTGACCCGCACCGTCGGCGCAAATTTGCGCCATTCAAAATACAACAGCAAGAACCACAGCTGCATGAGTAACGCGGCGCTCCACTCGATGCGATTTTCGATATTGTTGGGCGTGCTAACAATCGTTTTTTGAATCAGGTTCACGACGCCCAGCCCAAAGGGCGTCAGGATCACCCATAACATGGCACGACGTAAGCACGAGGCATTCATTGCCAGCGTTAGCAACAGCTGGGAAACCGCAGTCCCCAGGAAATAAAAATAGATGCCGAAGTGCCGCATGAATTCGTAAAAAGGCTGCTTCGTGCCCAGAAAAGCAACGTACAGCACCAGGGCGACGGCTCCAGTGAGCCCGCAAACAACGATGATGCTTGCGCTACGGGCCGCTGGCGCCACTTGTCTGAGCCATGCGGCGCTGCACCACCAAAGCAACGAGAGAAAAACGGCTTGCGGCAGCAGGGCAGCTGCAAAAGGTACGTTACCGGGCGCATAGCGCCCAGTCGCGCTGATCGACGTACAGCCGTCCAGTAAGGGCATGCACGCAGGCACGGTGCCAGCGCGGACACTGATCAAATAAGCAGTGGTCACACCAATTATCGGCAGCAAACCAACAACCAGGGGCAAAACTCGGATTATCATGGTTGCAGCATAGCGCAGGCCTTTCTGCTATATCTCGGACTCAACATCAAGGGGACTGATATGAGCATCATGGCATTGTGGCAACCGATCCTGGCGACTTCCGTGCTGATCTTCATCACCGGAGCCATTATCTGGACGGTTATGCCGTGGCACAAGAAGGATTGGCGTCAAACATCCGACGAAGCAGCCGTACGCAGCGCGCTCCGTGGACTCGCGCCGGGTCAGTACAACGTGCCTCACTGCATTGATCAGGCCGCATACAAAGACCCGGATATGCAGCAGAAATTCAAAGACGGGCCGCAGGCCTTTATTACTGTGATTCCCTCCGGATTGCCCAATATGGGGGCAAAACTCGGCATGATGTTCTGTTTCAATCTTTTGGTGGCAATTGTCTGTGCGTATTTTGTGAGCCGGACAGCGCCCCCGGATGCCGATTATCTCTCGATATTCAGAATAAGCGGCGCCGTTTCGTTCGCAGCGTACGGCATGGCGTACATACAAGAGAGCATCTGGTTTGGCAGACCGTGGTCCGCAACCGCCACGACATTTTTCGACGCTTTGATATACGCATTGCTGACAGGGGGTGTTTTCGGCTGGTTAGCGTAGGGGGAGCGATGCAGGCCGGCCAATCCGGATAGACATATAATTTAACATAATATACATTATACGCATATCGAACGTCCGCTTTCATCAATAGCGGTCGTTCAAGTCAGCAGAGAGTCTCCGATATGACAGTCCGCTTTCGGCCACAAGCGGACATACAGCTAATTGATCAATTCGAAATCAGGCAATGTCCACGTCTTATCGAAATGCGCTTCAGCTGGAGCGTAAAGCCGGAAATATGCATACCAGCCCTGACCCTCCACGGATGGCACCCAATTGTCTTCGAAGCCGGCAGGGGCATTTGGACCGACATACAAATCAATACTCCCATCGTCGTTTTTCCTTAAATCGTGGCGGGACGAACGGTCGGCCAACTGTTGAGGATTGTCTATCAAGCAACGGGTCGAAACATCGTAAACAGTCAAAGACCAAAAGTTGTTGGCGGGCACGTTCGCGGGAACACGTAAGCGGTAGGTTTTTGAGCCATCAAGTCCCTTGCCGTTCTTGTCCACGTATCCACCAAGATAAGCCTGCCCAACACCAGGCGTTTTACTGATCATTGCCATCGAGGTGGAAAATGCCTCGTATTGATAGGCGGCGCGCTCATCCAACTGGTCGTAGTGCTCAGTATGTTGAGTAGGATGGACCATCATCAGCTCCTCCCAGTGGCTATCGGCAAAATACTTGGCGCCTTCAAATCGCTTATGGAACGAGTTGGCCTTGGCCATGGCCTCACCTACGACGGCCGCCTCTAGGAGTATCTTTTTCTGTCTTTCATTCGGATTAAAAGGCTTGCCCTTTTCGATGCCCAGCGGCTTGAGCATAGCCATGATCAACCGATCTCGCTCTTGCACTGGTTCGTGCTGGATATACGCGTGGAGCGTCTTCCAATAGTCGATGCCGCGTGGTTGGACTCCGGACCAACGCACTCCTTCCGGTGGATCGATGACGCGAGTCTGACCAGCATCGTTTCGATCGGCGTAAGAATAAACGCGGAAGGAATTGAGCAAACGCTGCCCTTCTTCTGCGTCTGTTGTCAGGATTCGAGTTCCCCAGAATATTCCAAACGTCGAGCTACGGTAGATACGGAACTCGTCGCCTGCTTCGACATCCTGGCCCGGCCCGACAAATAGATACTTGCCGCCTTCTCCCTTGTCCGGACCAGTCAATCCGAAATCGGAGATAATCGCATGCCAGAAATCGTTTGCCAGTCCGGCCGTGGCACCAGCCGGGACCTCGATCACCAATGGCCCTGTTTCATCTAAATTCGAAAATCCGGCCAGATAAGGTGTGGTGGCATTTGCCGTGAGAATGCCTAGCTTGTCCGAGTAGCTATCGTAGCGGACGATGTCAAAGTTTCCTGCACCAAATTTCTCCGCCGCATCGCGCTGCCACTGCAACATCGAAACTGGCCCGAGCCCCCAGATGTACGCTTGGGTCGCGCGTTGAAAGTCCATTTCATCGAACAGTTTCTGCGCAGTTTCCTTGGTGGGAATACCGTTAATGAAGTCGTGCGAGAAATCGAGTTCACCAACTCGCGTTTCAAAGATTTCAGCACGAGCGCCCATTGTAAGAAATAGCGCGATAAGTATGCCCCGCGAAATCACACCTAGGATAATCTTAATCATTGGTTTGTCCTTCGTATTAACGATTATTTATTGACCTTATTATTCGCCGGTCGTGTCCATCCCTAAGCCACAATGTCGCTGTGGATCGGCTACTACTTTAAGCGAGCGCGAAATTAGTGATGGAGCGGACCGTTCCGCTTTGGGTCACTAGCGGTCGTTCAGTAGCCTACCATGCGAATGTCTGCTTTCGGGCGTATAGCGGACACTCAGAAACGATTTTCCAGAAGTCCCTGACTGAACGTCCGCTTTCATCAATAGCGGTCATTCAAACCGAACCCAAATAACGAAATTGACAGGCCGCTTACGGCCAATTGCGGTCATTCGGGTCCAAGAAAAACCCCGCCGAAGCGGGGTTCTCTGGAACAAACCGACAATAAACTGTCAGTGGTGGTGATCATTTTTACGGTTTAGGGAAAACTGCAGCCTGGATATCGAAGCAGCCATTGCCCATGGGATCGGCACTAGTATCGGCCTCGCAAAAACCATTCAACGTAGAGATCTGTTCGACGTCTCCGGTCGAGGGCCCATGACATCGAACGACAATGTGAATTTCCGCTCCCTTCACGTTCTGCAGGCCTGGACCGAAAATCTGCCGTATATTTCCGCTGGAAGGGTTCGTGTGCATAAATCCAACAGGGAGAAATGCACTGAACCGCGCATTACCGTCGGAGTCGGCGACTCGCCCGGTCGCATTCATTACTGAGCCCTCGACGGCCGGAGTCCCAAAGTCCGAGCCAGCGCAATCAGCGGCACAGGCATCCGGATTGTTGAAAATTATCCACCAGATCGTGTAGGCGTTACCAGAACCCAATTCAGTGGTATCTACTGTTACATTCACACCCTTCTTGGACCGTTTCAGAGTCGCTTTACCTACTACATTGCCTGCGGCTGGCGAACCGTCGGCGTTGAAGAAAGTGAATACATCTGCTTTAGAATTATTCGCCTGTGCCGGGCCGGTGATTGCCATCGCCAGCGCTGACGAAAGAATGATTAACAAGAACTTCCTTGATTTTCTACGCATCGGAAATTTCTCCATTATTTGAATTGCGATCCAGGCTACCGCGACGAGTCGCTGGTACCGAAGACCGGTGGCTTTCCGCCCCGTCTTTCGGCGGGTTTGGCTTTGTCGTTTGTTATCTCCTAAAGCTTAGTAGAAACTGATAGTTTGTCCAGTCGGTTAACATAATCTAGCGCCATTGAGCTGGAGGCAATGTCCGCTTCGGGTCATTAGCGGTCGTTCAGCATCATATCAGTCGAACGGCCGCTTTCGGGCGTATAGCAGACATTCAGAATGAGTCTTGATTGGCGGTTCGTCCGGAACGTCCGCTTTC
>JADFNS010000016.1:14437-65405 GCA_022563255.1 Pseudomonadota bacterium | reverse complement strand
CTCACTGACGAGCAGAAGCGCGACATTTTGTACAACAATGCTGCCCGCTTTTTGCGACTTACTGAAGAAGAAATCGCCGCTCACCATAGCCGGTAATTCAACGAAGTTTGGATGACCGCTTTACCCCTGTGGCCTCAACCGGTCGATGCAACATCTACACTCTAGCACTGGAGAGGGAGATGTTGAAAATGAAGCAACGACGCAGAATTTACTACAACTCAGAACAAAGAAACCTGATGTGGGATCGCTGGCAGAAAGGTGATTCGATGCGTGTTATCGCGGGTCTTTTTGACCGAGGACATTCATCGGTTCAGCGCATTCTGTCGGAGACCGGGGGAATACGTCCCCGGCAACGAAGTCGCTCAAGACTGGCGCTTACATTGTTGGAACGAGAAGAGATCTCTCGCGGCGTTGTGTCAGGTCAGTCGATCCGTTGCATTGCATTATTACTGGGACGTGTGCCGTCTACCGTGAGTCGGGAGATTAAGCGTAACGGCGGTCGTCGAGATTACCGAGCCAGCAAAGCCGAGCAAGCAGCCCGTGAGCGGGCCCATCGCCGAAAGACCTGTAAACTGGTTGGGAACCGTGCATTGGCGCAACTCGTGGCGAAGAAGCTCACACAGCGTTGGTCACCGGAGCAGATCGCTGGCTGGTTGAAAAAGACCTACCCGGAGGATGAGAATTACCAGGTGTCACACGAGATTATCTATCGCAGTTTGTACGTTCAAGCCCGCGGGGCGCTTAAGAAAGAGCTGATAAAGCACCTACGCACACAGCGTACGATGCGTCATTCCCGGCACGGCAACAGCAGTGGCGAAGGCCAGGGACAAATCAAGGACATGGTCTCGATCAGCGACCGGCCGGCCTCGGTTGAGGATCGTGCAGTGCCTGGTCATTGGGAAGGCGATCTCATTGTCGGATCCAATGACAGTTACATGGCGACGTTGGTGGAACGTCATACGCGCTATGTCATGTTGGTGAAAGTGGATGGCAAAGACACAAAAACAGTCATCAACGCACTCATCAAGCAGTCGAAGAAGTTACCACGGGAACTCTATCGGTCACTCACCTGGGACCGAGGAAAAGAACTCTCCGATCACAAACGCTTTAGCCTGGCGACAGACATCGATGTTTACTTTTGTGACCCGCAAAGTCCCTGGCAACGGGGTTCCAACGAGAACACCAACGGACTCTTAAGGCAGTACTTTCCCAAGGGAACCGATCTATCGGTACACTCTCAGAGGCACTTAAACAATGTCGCTTGTGAGCTGAACGATCGGCCAAGAAAGACTCTAGGTTTTTGTTCACCCGCGGAGAAATTTAATGAATGTGTTGCGTCGATCGGTTGAGACCACCGGGGTAAAGCGGACGTTCAGCAGCGAGATTCCAGAAGTCAGAATTTGAATGTCCGCTTTCATCAATAGCGGTCAATCAACTGACCACGAAATCGTTTTCTTAAGAGGCTGCTTACGGCCAGAAGCGGCCGATCGCCGCTGGTGTACTGGCGCCGTAGTACAGCCAGAGTGACCTTAGATTGGGCTTGCGCTTTTGACGTAGCGGCATTACTCGTCTTTACTAACCACCGGCATCTCCTTGGCACCCATTATCAAGAGCCACAAGCAGGCCCCGAATTCTCCGATTGTGGCCGGCAAGCCAATCAAAGTTGAAATTCCAATTTCGCGATAATTGGTCAAAAGGGAATACCCGAAAAAGTTTATCAAGTAGCCGAAACAACCCGCCATAAGGAAGATGCCAAGGATTTTGGGCAAAAACCGCGACTTGAACACCAAGTACCCGAACGGGAATAACCAAAGCCCCCAGAATACCTGCACGATTCGAATTCCATTGCTATATGAGGAGAGGGCCAACATTACTTGAGCCTGCATTTGCTCCGTTTCGATGGGAATCAAGTACGAGGCTCCGCTTAGCAATGACAGAACGTCAAGTTTGGCTTGGATGTTGAGAAGAGAGATAGGAACACTGACCACCGCTAGAATTACCATGAGCGTGGCCATCGTAGTATCAACTTGCTTGAGCAGCTTATACAAAACGAGCGGAAGAAATAAAAAGACTGTGTAACAGGCAATACCGCTCACAATACCAAGTCTGAAGAGTGGTTGAGACGCCATAATATTGCCAACGGTTGTGGCTGCATCATCCCACACAATGAGCTTGGAGGGGACGTAAGCCAGACTGAAAATTCCCAACAATATGAGAGCTAGATACAGCACCCCAGCGATTCTTGCGGTCTTCTTATTTGAGGTCATATTTGTGCTGCGTTCCCGAATAGACCAGCAGACCGGAACAGTCCCTCATTCGAATCCTGGAAACGCTGCGATAGCAATGAATATATTGTGCAAGAAACGACGGGAACGCCGACAGATTCTCTTGCTTCGAGAGCTACTTACGAATGTCCGCATTGGGTCATTAGCGGCCCTTCCACCTAATGATAGCTTAACGTCCCCTATTCCCGAAAGCGGACATTCAGATCATCGAAATTTGAACGAATTTAGGGTCCGCTTACGGCCAAAAGCGGCCTTAAGGAGTCGTGCTTTGGGCACGACCATCACCAGCTTACGTTAACCCAACTGGTGAGCGCTCGTATTTCTACTAAGATTAAAGAACTGGAGCGATAAATTCAGCCGCACCATGTGCTGGTCGCTTCCTTTTTTCGAGGAATATCTATTGGTGGTCAGCCATCTGGAGAACAAAAAGATAAAAATGCTAGCGTGTTTTATTGCAGTAGTCTCACTGGTCTTGCCCAGCTCCCAAACCTATGCGCAGGGTGCAGTCAGACAGACAGCAGATGTGGTTGGGCAAGGTCCCGCCGGACCCGTTGTTTCACCTGATGGGGCCTCACTTATTCGTACTAAAAATGGGATCACGGCGTCTATCAATATGCCGACGCCCATGTCCGGAAGTTATTCTTATCCGCCGACAAATCCCTTCCAAACCGTTGAGCCTGTTGCCGGCATACCTGAAGTCTTTACGGGTTGGCTTTTCTTCTTCAATGATCCCGGGAATTGCGAAGTTGCCAACCAGTGCATTCCGCCGCCGCCTGGTACTCCGGCTCCGAACGACTTTACGGAGGGCAGGGGCGGCGTCTACAACTTCGCTGGGCATGCCCTCTCTGGACGCGGTTCGCTGAATATGGTCGGACACATATCCGTGGGTGAAATGCAATTCGGTGGACCGTTTGCGCTGGACAATCCAACCGGGGCTGAGATTCACCTGGCCGTGGCGCCGCACGGCCTTCTGGTACCCGAGCTCATGCCGGAGCAAATCAATACGCCGGTCGGTAACCCGTCTTTTTGGTGGTTAGCCCGATTGCAGGCTCCTACGGAGTAGGCAATAGAAAAGGCCGACCCTCTTCGAGGACCGGCCTTTTTTTATTTTTGGTGGCGGGACGTGATTTGTGCTGTTCCGACAGTCGTCACACGGATTCGTTTGAAGTAGCTCGATTCGCCCTATTTAGCCTTATCTCGGCCCTCGAACGTCCGTTTTACCCAAAAGCGGTCATTCAGACAGCGGGAAATTCACGCACCCGACCGGCAGCTTGTGGACGGTTAGCGGTTGTACCCGCGACGAGATTGGAACAACTCGAATTCGAACTTCGGATTATTAACCAACTCTGACAATTCTACGTTTCGAGGACAGCTAATTTGGTGGAGGTGACCTCACTTACCGCTTTCCCCAAAACTTCCTGTGCGCAAGAACCGTATGGTCAACTCTATCGGCCGCTGCATTCGCATCATGAATGCGTGCGAATGATCGACCACGATGAAGTCGTCCATTCCCTCCACTCGAGTGTCTTCGACCGACACCTTGCCATCGTCAGGATCGTCCAACACTGCTGAGGTAATGGGATCAATCGTGCGATTGCCGGCAATGATGCCCAGCTCGAAATCGACCGGGCCAAGTTGCAGTGGAACACTGTCTTCGCCTTTGCCCATTTGCCGCCCGGCGGGGCCATTGATCCAGTCGTAACCCGGCAGCGCTCCGAATTCATCGGCTGCCGCGCTGCCCTTGTTCGGCGGCCCGAGCATTACGACGCGTCCGAGTGTTTCGATCGAATGATCGCTCAGGTATTGACGCACGAGTATTCCACCGAGCGAATGCGTGACGAAATGAATGCGCTCGACATCCTCCTTGGCCTGGCACTCCTTGAGCCCCTCCTCGACCGCGATCATCGCCAGTTCCTCTATCGCGTGTTCACGCGACGGATAATCAATATTGGCAGTAAGAAAACCCTCCGCAAGCAGGGCCTTCTGCATCGTGTTCATGGACGACGATGTCCGCGCGAGTCCGTGCAGCAAGACGACGCACTCGCTCGCAAACGCGGTACCGCTCAGCAGCAACACCAAGAGCGATATAGCGACCTTAGACAAAGTTGTGTGCGCGCATTTGTTTGTCGTGCAGCTTGCTCAGCAACAACAGTGCGGCTACCGCACCGAACAAAGCCAGGCCCATGTCGGACTGCGTGTCCCAGATGTACCCCTGGGTGCCAAGAAAGGCATCGGCGGCCTCGTCGGACAACAGGGCTACCCACCACTCGATGAGTTCGTAGAACGCGCTGAACCCCAGGCAAAAACAAACGATGAAAAAATTGCGCCAGCGGACCGAATTGAAAACCTGTTGTCGAATAACCAGTTCGCGCGCGATCATCGCCGGAACAAAGCCTTGCGCCAGGTGGCCGATCTTGTCGTAGTTGTTGCGCGTGCCATCGAAGACGTCCCGCATCCAGTCGCCGATCGGCACTTCCGCGTAGGTGTAGTGACCGCCGATCATGAGAATGACGCAATGGATCAGGATCAGTACATAGACCAACGGCGTCAGCGGGAAACGCTCGCGCGTAAACCACAGGACTATGGCGCCCAGGATCGCCGGGAACACTTCGAGTCCCCATGTCATGGTGTCCTTGGGCGCAATACCCGACCAGAGCAGAACGGCCAGGAAGACAATTATCCACAATGTCTTTTTCATTCTTGTACCTGATCCTTGCTCCGTGATCGCCAATATCCCTGACTGCTAAAACAACTCCAGACCCACGGCAACCAACGCAGCAGTGCAAAACTCAGCCACAACGCCCAGACCAGGATCAAGGTCTTGTACATCCACATGGGCGCAGTCACGACTGAGACTACCGGCAATTTCGTCTCGCTGCGATCAGCAAACCAGTTCAGAACACTGCCGTGCGAGCTATTGCCCGCCACATGCATATCGGGCGTACCAAGCAGACCCTCCGGTAGCGCTGCAACGATGCCGAGCAGCGCCGCAATCGTCAGGCCGGCAATCGCAACCTGGATCAAATTGAATTGCCACCACTTGCCGTCGAATTGCATCTTTTCGCGCGCCCCGCAGGCGATCAACCACACCGCGACGAGCATCAGAACGGGCCAGCTGAACGTGCTAAATCCAAGCCCGAGCAAGAGCCAGTGTCGCGTTGTCAGCGGAGACAGCCCGACACGGCCGAGTATCAGCGCAAACACGATCAATGCGGCCAGCTCGGGCCAGTACAGCACGGCCGGACCCAGTTTCGGCCCGCTCGTCGCGAGCAACCAGCGGTCACGCGGCTTGGTCAGCTGTATGGCGATGTTGCTTGCGGGCGCGCCAATATCGATGCCGGGTGAATGGGTTCGCCATCCCATCTCGCCCACTTCACGCCACTCGATTTCAATCGTATGACTGCCAGGCAAAATGGGCACGGTCAATTGCCCGTCTTCTGCGCCCATGATTTGCGGACTGTCGTCGATGATCACTGACGTCACTTCCGCGGCCGGGGGAAGCATTATGGCGTGCTGCGCCCCTCGCGTACTGCGGTAGCTCAACCGCAGGCTGGCATCGCTGGAACGCTTGCCATATGTCACGGCGAGACGCACCGAGTCGAACGCGAGCGTTGATCCGGCACTCGCTTCCGGTCGCGTGGCGGTCATGTTGAGTTGCTCACCAGCACGTGGATGGAAGACCGCGACATGGACACCATCCACGTCATCGCTCACATTGCTTTCTGGAATACCGTCAAATTTCACATTCCAGATATTGCCAACGGCGAAACGCCAAACCTCCCGCCAACTCGATGTGCCTTGTGCTTGCAGTAACAGCGGCGACTTCCTCGGCAAACTGGATACCCAGGTCACGGACTGTTGCTGCGGGTTCATCGATACCAGGACGCGTTCATCGTTGACCGTAAAATCACCGCTGATAATTTTTTCGCCATCCAGCAAGGGCAGGTCCAGCGTCAATGCGCCTTGCGTCGGTGCGACGCGGTAGACCGTCGTCCTGACACGCCAGTCGAGATCGAGTTCGATCGTGCGTTCGACGCGGACGAACGCCGGAAACCGGCTGCTTTCCCAGCGAACGGTTTTGTCGCCGTCGGCGTCCGACTGCAGGCGCGTCAATTGCAGCGAACCGGACGTGAGGCGCCGGTCCTTAATGCCAGCCACAAACCAACTATCGCTGGCAACCGTGATGACACGCGGCGGCGTCAAAAACGGGATTTCCAGACTGTCCACGGCCGGCACCGGGCCACGTAGATTCACCGTGTGCATTCCGGCCGAGACTCTTAGCCACAACGCGTTGTTCGGCGCCCTCAGTACGCGAGCACCCGCCGCGCCATCGACCGACACCGCGTCGGGCCGCCAGCCATCCGCAGAACCCGGCAGCGGAATGGCGACGTCCTCAAACGCGTGCACAGTCAAGGTCATGCTGATTTCGTTCGCACCGACATCGACTTTTGCTGCCACCATCTCCGCACAGCGCGGCACACAATCGGGTGGCTCAATCAAGCGCTGTTCGAGTTGCGTTAATATCTCCGAACTCGGTACGTCTGCTTCCGCGTGCGGACTCATTGCCATCAAACCGGCGAGCATGCCGGCAGCGACAATGCTGGACGTCCGGCTGCCACCTAATCGCAAACCACCGGGCAGTTTCCAGCGTCGGTTGAATACTTCAGCCGCCAGCACGCCCGCAAACAGCAGCAGCAAGGCCACCGAGGCGACTCGCAGACCGCTGACAAGCCAGCGCGGCATCACGATCAACCGCATCGTCTGCCCGGCATCGACGGGGCCACTCCACTGCAATGACGACGAGTTCCAACGCCAGGACGGTATGCCGGGTCCCGCTTGAACAATCGCGTTGGGAGCGTAACGTGAGAAGCTTCGCTGCATGTACCTGGCGGCGGTGACGACGATCTCTTCGGGCCCTACATCCATTTCTGAACGCGACCGCACTGCTTTTTGCGCTGGCGCCTCCATAATATCCCACGCCCGGTCCGCCAAAACGAGGCTCGGATAAGCCGGGCTGGTTTGCCGTTCCAGTTGCGGATAAATCGCTACCCGCAATTGACCTGCGACGAACGGAATGAGCATAAACACGAGAGCGACAGCGCTGAGAGTTTGGTAGCTCAACACCAGCTTTCGCAGCTTGCCTTGCGGCGTGACCCGCAGCAGCGCAATGGCAACCAGCAAATTCAGCCACAGCCATGCCGGCGCATTGAGTTCATGGAAACTCAATACCAACGCGCCCAGCGCGATAAGACCTGCGCTGCGACCGCACAGCCGCCACACGGCGATCGTAATGATCAGGACCATGAAGAAGTCGAGCAACTCCCATTGACTCATCCAGCTTCCAGGGGCGCGGTCAACACCCGGGGCGGCCAGCAGCTTGTGTCCCGGTGGCAAATTCAGCGTTGCTTCAACGTGCGCAAACCGAGCATCCCAACCGGTAACCGGCAAGCTGCCACGGGTTTCGGCTCTGCCGATCGTTTCAATCTCGACATCGGCGTGGCGGACTTCGATCCCGGTCTGACCGTCGCCCTCACCCTTCGTGATCAGCAAGTTTTCGCCGTCTTCGGCCGCGCTCAGCAATTCGTACGAGCCGGCCATATCCAGACGCCAGTCCGTTTGCATTGTTCCGCCGATGAAGTCCCGAACGACGAAGCCACCGCCATCGAAGTCGAGCCACATCGTTCGATCCAATTCCAGTTCATTGGCGGGTGACACCATCCCGCGGCTGCGCTCGGTGACCACAAACGTGGCGCCTGCCTCCATGCGGAATGCCGGGTACGTCTCCCACTCCCGGGGCACGTCTGCCTGCAAAGGATCGACCGGCGGCAAACCCTCGGCCGCGGTCACGCGCAATTCGTCATTGACCTGATAACTCCAGATCTCGTCGTCCGGCAGATTGGCGCCCGTCGGCGGGCGAGTTATTGTATCCGCGACGCCCGCAGCACGTGCTGTCAGGTAGATCGTCCACTGGCCAGGACGAACCTGCAGCCGCAAATTGCCGTCCGCCTCGAGTTTGGCGGGCAGTCGGCTGTGTATGCTGACAGGAACAAAGCCGTCGGGAAGTATCGGACCGAAGACTTCTTCGCGGACGCTGCCCGAAACGTCGATCCGCAATAGCGTGATCAGTCGCGTCGGCACGTTGTCGGCGACCAATCTGTGCACGACCGCACGCACCGAATCTTTGGCGCGCGTTTCGCGCTGCCGCTCGCCCAAAAATACGCCGTTTCGATTGATCGCTGGACGCTCAACCCGCTTGCCGTCAACCGTCAGAGAAAACAGCCCGCTCTCAGGCGGTACGCGCAAGACGCTCGGACGCTCATCCCACTTGAAACGACCGGCGATACGCCAGCTCCCCGGCTCCAGCCGGACACTGGGAAAATCACCACGGGCGACGACTTTGACGGGACGACCGTTGACCGTAACGTCATCAGGCCAGTACGCCGCCCCACCTGGCAAAACTACCCACTGTTCCTGCGCATAAACTGTCCAGCGCTGCGAAAACTCACCAGCGGATGCGTCCACGTTCAGCTGCATTCGACCCGGCCACGCGCAGACGAAATCAGCCGGCTGCGACGCACTGCGATCGAAATAGAAAGGGCAGTTGATGTACTCCCTGTCCTTCAGGACCCACCGCTCCCAATCCTTCAATTCATCGGGAATATGCGTTTGAGCCACGGCAACCGTCGTCAGAAAAAATAACGACAGGACGATCAGCCTGAGTTTCGATGACATAAGCTCTCTCCGGAAAAACTTGTGGTGACAGAGTATTTCAACGCGATAGTGAAGCGTTTTGGGTTCACCTTCGCAATTTAATAGTGTGGGGGCCGTTCATCTCCCGGGTCACTTGCCGGCATGTCATCGCCCATGGACCGGATACGCTGAATCAGCGACTTGCAGAGTTCATCGAGCTGCATGATCTTCGCCTGCTGCTGTGTCACAACATCATTGAGTTGATCCAATAAATGATCCTGATGGGCCAGCCGGCTCTCCAGATCAATAAAACGTTCCTCGCTCATGCACGATCCCCGCAACGCGGTTACAATTTGCGCCTTAGCATACACAGGTTACGCTCAGGAACTCTCAATGTCGTTACTTCGATTCGACGATATCAGGCTGGAATTTGGTGAGCAGGTCATACTGCGCGACGCCGACTTGTCCATTGAGTCCGGAGAACGGATCTGCCTGATCGGTCGCAATGGCGCGGGCAAATCAACGACCTTGAAGCTGATCATGGGCGAGCTGGAACCCGACCACGGCGAAATTGTTCGACACTCAGGTTTGATCGTCAGCCAGTTACATCAAGATTTGCCGGACGCGATGGACCTCCCTGTCCACGAAGTAATCCGTTCCGGACTGACGGAAATCGATCGACTGCTTGAACAGTACAAGACCATGTCGAGTCAGGAACTCGACCAGCGCGCCTTGACCAAACTCGAAACCTTGCATGCGAAAATCGACTCGCACGATGGCTGGCACATCGAACAGCGCATTGAAAAAACCATGACGGATCTGAATCTCCCGGCCAACAAGAAGATGGACGAGTTATCGGGCGGCTGGCGACGTCGCGTTGCGCTTGCGAAGGCTCTCGTGCAAAAACCCGATCTGCTGTTACTCGACGAACCAACCAATCACCTCGACATCGCGACGATCAAGTGGCTGGAAGACAGGATTTACAATTACCCCGGAGCCGTCATGTTCATAACGCATGACCGCGCGTTCCTGCAGCGCCTCGCGACGCGTATCGTCGAGATCGACCGTGGCAAACTGACCAGCTGGCCCGGAAATTACGCTAACTTCTTGAAACGGAAAGAAAAAGCTCTCGAAGACGAAGAGGTCGCGAACGCCCGATTCGACAAGAAGCTCGACCAGGAAGAGGTCTGGATTCGTCAGGGCATCAAGGCCAGGCGTACGCGCAACGAGGGTCGCGTGCGGGCACTCGAAAAAATGCGCAAGGAATTCGCGGGACGGATCAAACAAGATGGCAAGGCACGAATCCATATTGAGGAAGCCGGGCAGTCCGGTCGCAAGGTTGTGCGCGCGCGCAACGTCAGTTACAGCTACGGTGACGAAGATGTCATCAAGAATTTTTCGATCAATATCGTGCGCGGCCAGCGCATTGGACTGATCGGCAACAACGGTGTTGGCAAAACCACGCTGCTGCGGCTGTTACTCGGTCACCTCGAACCGCAGTCCGGCACGCTCAAACGTGGCACCAATCTCAAGATCGGGTATTTCGATCAACTGCGCCAGTCGCTCGACCTTGAAAAGTCGGTTGCCTATAACGTTGGAGAAGGCCGCACGTACATCACTCTCAACGGCAAGGAACGACATATTGTTGGTTATTTGAAAGGTTTCCTGTTCAGTCCCAAGCGTTCGATGATGCCGGTCAAGGCGCTCTCCGGCGGCGAACGCAACCGGGTAATCCTGGCGAAGCTGTTTACGCGACCGGCCAATCTGTTAGTCCTTGACGAACCGACGAACGATCTCGACATCGAGACTCTCGAGGTGCTCGAACAGCGACTCTGTGACTACACGGGCACGCTGATCATTGTGAGCCATGACCGTGAATTCCTCGACAACGTCGTCACGAGCACGATCGTTTTCGAAGACGACGGCCGCATTCGGGAATACGTCGGCGGCTACACGGATTGGCTCCGGCAAGGACATCAACTGACCGAAATCGACAACCCGGTCGGGATCGAGGCAAGAAAACGCAAAGCGACGGCGCCACAACGCGACAAGAAGAAAGTCAAACTCAGCTACAACGAGCAGCGGGAACTCGAACAGCTCCAGCCAGAAATCGAATCGCTTGAGGCCACTATCGCGGCGCTGCAGGAGACTGTGTCCGCCGCAGATTTCTACACGCAGGCGAAAGAACAGGTGCGCGGGAAACTGCAGGACCTCAGCGTTGCTGAGGTCCTGCTAGAGCAGCGCATTGAGCGCTGGAGCGAACTGGAAATGAAAAAAGAGTCGTTTCAGTCACGATAAATTCGCTCAAGGATTCCTTAGATCAACTGCAGAATCAACGCAATCTGGCAAACCCAGCCCACGGTGAAAGCCGCTGTCCGCACCCACGGAATCGCCATCGAATAAGACACAAAGTGCACCACCCGGGCCCAAAAATAGACATTTCATGCCAGCATTGTAATGCGCTGCCTTCATCTTGATGCCTCATGCCGATCGGGAAATGGGCTCCTCGGGATAGCCGACCGCGTCCATAATGCCGCCGACCATGATCGCGTTCATGGCGTAGGGCATCCACATTACTGCAGTGAGAGCCACGACCCAGGTAACGCTCATGAGTTCGTTTGTAGTTGTTTTCTCCTCAGTTAATGTTTTAGTGCGTGGTGCCAAACAAACGGTCCCCGGCATCTCCGAGGCCGGGAACAATGTATTTTTTCTCATTGAGTTTTTCATCGATTGCCGCTGCGTAAATCGGTACATCCGGATGCTCGGATTCCACCAGCGCGATTCCCTCCGGACAGGTCACAATGCAAATGACGACGATATTTTCGGCGCCTTTGTCCTTCAGTTTGTCGATGGCCGCTACAGTCGAACCGCCGGTCGCAATCATGGGATCGATGATAATGCACGTACCCCCTTTTATCTGTGGCGGAAAGCGCTCGTAATAGGTTACCGGCAGCTTGGTCTCTTCGTCGCGATACAAACCGACGAAGCCAACGCGCGCGGTCGGCACCAACTCCAGTATGCCCTCCAACATGCCAACGCCGGCTCGCAGAATAGGAACGACGACGAGGTCAGTATCGATTTTTCGGCAAGTCGCCTCTGCAACCGGCGTTTGCACCAGGACTTCCCTGGTCCTGATGTTTTTCAGCGCTTCGTAGCAAATGAATTTTGTTATCTCCGTTGCCAGCTCACGAAAGCGCTTATGTCCCGTATCGACGTCTCGAATGATCGCGAGTTTGTGTTGCACGCAGGGATGATCTATCAGCTCGGCCATTTCTTATTCTCCGTCGGCTGGCGGTAAATTGTCCGACCAGATTGCATACTCGGTACTCACCGGATACTCCCGGCTCATGTGTGCCGCGAGTATAACTTACCCAAATGTTTTAGCGACCCAAACGCCGATGAAGTGCGAGAGGACGACGACCAGAATCGCGATCCCAAGATGTTCCAAAATGATGTACCCAGGGGACTCGCCCCGGGCGCGGGCAAGAAAGTAGCTCAGAACGACGATCACCAACATACCCCAGGCAATGGATGCAGCGACCGCCGGTCCGAGGGGCAGCAACAACAGTGGCACTACAAAGCTCAGAGCGAATACGAACTTCGTAACAAACGTGGAAATCGTTGCAGCCCAAACATGCGCGGGATCCGACTGCGGATTCGCCTCTTCGGCGAGATGAATGCCGAGTGCGTCAGACATCGCATCGGCAAAAGCGATCACCAAAATGCCACCCAGCACAGCCGTAATCGACTGGGTGCCCGCATTCAGCCCGGTCATCAGGCCGAGCGTCGTGATGACGCCGGATGTCGCGCCGAAAAACAGTCCCGTACGAGCGCCGTCACTCTTGAAAAAATCCATCGTTTGCGTTCTTTAGTCCGTCAGTGCCATGCTGTAAAGACAGATGGCGTTATTTTCACCAGGCATCGTGATCATTCGCTCAAAGTTAAGACCAAGTTTTTCCAGCAAGCCGATAGAAGGCTTATTGTCCGGAGAAACGATCGCAGTAAGAACGCTGAGGCCAAGTTCGCGTCGCGCATAGTCAACAACAGCCGCAGCCGCTTCGCCAGCATAACCATTGCCGCAATAGTTCGGCAGCACTCCGAAACCAATATCGGCGTCCTCAAGATTTTCCCGCCGGAACAGCCCACAAATACCGATCATCGCGCCGTCCGACTTCAGTGACATCCCGTACGGTCCGTAGCCGTAGTCCTTGAATAATCTTTCCACACCGTCTTCAATGGCCTTGATTGCCTGCTCTTGTGTCCGGATCCCGCGATCGACAACGTTGCGGATGAACGCCGGATCGTTCCAGATCGCGAGCATCAATTGGGCGTCGTCGACGGTGATGGCGTGCAGGTGCAGTCGCTCGGTTTCGATGAGATATTTGTTTCCCACAAATATCAGCCTTCGATCCAGTGCATTAGCGGCGCCACCCATTCCGCTCGCGGCAGATAAAACGCGCCGTGCTCTTTTCCTGTGGAAATCTCCAGTTCACTGAACGATCCCAAATCCGCGTTGCGACTGGCAAACTTCTCGCACGATCCACCAATCCTGTCCGTCTCTTCGTGAATAGACAGTATGTGCCCAGTCGGTCGCATTTCCGGCTTCGACGACAACCAGGAACCGCATGAAGCCAGCAAGACAAAATTGACGTCTGGGTGATCAAGCTTGTCGGAAACATACATCGCAATCACGCCACCCTTCGAAAAACCCACAACAAAAATATTGCTGGGCGCAACGCCGCTTTCAATAAGATCGTCGATTTGATCCACGACCGACTGCGCATACGCATCAACATCCGTGCCACTCTCGCGAATTTCGGAAATGACGTCAGCGCCGTCACCCGCAAGCGCCTCAACTATCGCCGGGTAGTCATACAAGCCCCAACGCCGATGCACTGGACGCGCTCCCTTTTCTTCGATAATGCGGCCGTGGAGATAGAATATCGTCGGGAACTCAGCGGCAGTAGATTCTGTCTGGGCATGTAGTGGCGCGAAGAACGTGCACGCGAAAACAGGCAACCAAAAATATTTCATTTGCGAACCTCGACTCTTAAGCTAACTCCCGCCTGCCAAACAAAAATAAACCTGGCACCTTTTAATACTCTGACAAAAACCGCACGACTTCCCCACTGACTTTTGACAACGCCTCTGCCGTGGCGGCGAGTTGTGCTTTCAGGATCGTTTCGCGAAAGTTCGTGTCGTCCTTGTTTTGCTTGATGTCGTAGGTGTGCGATGCGATCGATGTGAACGGCACCAGCCCCGTCCGGGTATCGAGCAAAACCGCTTCTACGCCGCAGAACGCTCGGGACTCATCAGCCGAAAAAATCGGTATCGTTCGAAGCTCATGCAGTAGCTTCTGTACACAAGCAGTAGATCCGCCTGGTAGCGCGCGGCCGCTTCTCGAAGATGCGGCACTGTGCGCGTCTTCGGAATCAAAATCGATGGCAGATACGATGCGTCGTAAATCTTGGGCGACGACAGTAACCGATCTATGACGCCGCTTCTCATTTGTTCGGTAGACAGCGCGAGTTCTTCCGACCATCCGGACCACACCTCACGCCCGAACGGCAACAACGCGATTCGGCTTTGGGCCGGCGGCACATACTTGTAATTTAGTATCGAACGTATGGCCTCATCGGAGAGTACTGCCGCATCACCTGAAAACAGTGAGTCGGCAAAAGCCAACTTCTGCGACAAAGCGGCGTCATAATAGGTGTCAGGCCTCGACATCGTCGAAACCGGTGCCACGCAAGCACCAACAAGCAATAACGTCACGCAAAGTACTGCGACTCGAATCATAAAAAACTCCAGGTTAAAAATTTTGACTACCGTAATTTCCGTATGCCGATTGCATTCCGGATTTTATCCAGCTTAGGCGCGGCAACCTCGCGGGCCCGCGCCGCTCCTTTCAATAATTCCGCTTCAACGACCGCTGGATCGGCGATCAACCGTTCGTACTCATCACGGGCTGGTCCGAGGTGATCATTGATATGCTCAAACAACTTCTGCTTCATCGCGCCCCACGCGATACCTTCCACATAGAGTTTTTCGATCTCCGCTGTTTCTTCGGGCGTCGCGAACGCTTTGTAGATATCGTACAGAGTACTGCCCTCGACTTGTTTCGGCTCGCCCGGTTCCAGGCTGTTTGTTTTAATCTTCATGATCAATTTTCTAAGCTGCTTCTCGGGCGCGAACATCGGAATCGTATTGTTGTAACTCTTCGACATTTTGCGACCATCGAGGCCTGACAACACGGCCATATCGTCATCGATAACTGCCTCCGGCACTACGAGCACGTCGCCGAAATGATGATTGAATCGCTGCGCAATATCGCGGGCCATTTCTACATGCTGTTTCTGATCGCGCCCGACCGGCACTTTTGTGGCGTCAAACATCAGGATGTCGGCTGCCATCAATATCGGGTAACTGTACAAAGCCATCGTAATGCCTTTGTCCGGGTCGTTGTTGCCGCCCTCAACATTCGCCTGCACGGCGGCCTTGTACGAATGCGCCCGATTCATCAGGCCCTTGGCCGTCATGCTGGTCAGAATCCATGTCAGCTCGGGAATTTCCGGAATATCGGACTGCCTGTAGAACACCGCGTTATCCACGTCCATCCCAAGCGCCAGCCACGCTGCTGCTATTTCCAGCGTTGACTGACTGATGTTGTCCGGGTCGCCGCACTTTGCCAGTGCGTGGTAGTCGGCAAGAAAATAATAGTTTTTCTTCCGTGGATCTTTGCTCGCATCAACTCCTGGGCGAATAGCGCCGACGTAGTTGCCAATATGCGGCGTGCCCGTGGTCGTAATCCCCGTAAGATAAATCTCTTGCGTCATTCCTAGTATCCTGCTGCCTGGCCGTCTTTGCGTACTTCGCTGGCGCCATAGTACACGCCCTGTTCCTTGTCCCACATGATCGCCTGATAGCCGCCGAAACTACCGTCGCTGGCGCCCAGTACGTGCCCCATCAATTGCAGGGCCTCCCGCGTTGCTTTGCTGAAGCCGTTTTCCAGATGCACGACGCCGCCAGTGGTCATCATCGTGCCCGTCGGCTGTGACGAACCCTTGTGATTGATGCGTGCCGCATCGCCTGCCTCCTGCAGATTCATGCCAAAATCGACGATGTTGACGATGATTTGTGCATGCCCTTGGGGTTGCATCGCGCCACCCATGACACCGAAGCTCATCAGAGGCTCGCCGTCCTTCATGACGAACGCCGGGATGATCGTGTGAAACGGCCGCTTGCCGCCTGCGACCACGTTCGCGTGGTCCGCATCCAGTGCGAATAATTCTGCGCGATCCTGCAGAACAAAACCCAACTCGCCCGGCGTCATGCCAGATCCCATGCCCCGGTAGTTGCTCTGAATCAGCGACACCATGTTGCCGTCCGCATCAGCCACTGTCAGGTAAATTGTATCGCCATCTTGCAGCGGCGCATCGCCGGCGGGAAGTTCCTGCGATGCTTCGTTCGGATCAATCAACTTGCGACGTTCAGCAGCATATTTTTTCGAGATCAAAGTCTCCACCGGCACATTGACAAAGTCCATGTCGGCGTAATATTTCGCACGATCTTCGAACGCGAGTTTCTTCGCCTCGACGAATGTGTGCACATACTGCGCACTACCAAAGCCCATCGCCGCGATATCGTATCCCTCAAGCAGGTTGAGAATCTGCAACGCGGCGATACCCTGCCCGTTGGGCGGCAACTCGTAAACTTCCCAGCCACGATAATTCGTCGATACCGGCGTAATCCATTCAGACTTGTGTGCCGCCAGATCGTCGTAGCTCAACAGCCCGCCTTGCTCCGCCATATACGCGTCGATGCTTCTCGCAATGCTGCCCTTGTAAAATTCGTCACGGCCCTTTTCCGCAATTGCCTCATAGGTTTTCGCCAGGCGCGGATTCCTGAACATCTCTCCTTTACGTGGCACATGGCCATTGGGCATGTACGTTTCTTTAAAGCCGGGATACTGGCTGATGCGCGACTCATTGGACTTGAAGTAATGCGCGATTACTTCCGAAACCGGAAATCCGTCCCGCGCATAGGCGATCGCCGGTGCGAGTATTTCCCGCATTGACAATCGCCCGTAACGACCGTGCAATTCGAACCAGCCATCCACCGCGCCCGGCACGCTTACGGGCAACGGTCCATACCGCGGAATCGTGTCGATTCCATTCGTCTGAAAGTATTCCAGCGTCATCGCCTGCGGCGCCCGTCCCGACGCGTTCAATCCGACCAGCTCCTTCTTTTCGGCATCCCAGACAATGGCGAACAAATCACCACCAATGCCTGAGCCAGTTGGCTCCATCAGACCCAGCGCCGCGTTCGCCGCTATCGCCGCATCCACTGCGCTGCCGCCGGCCTTCAGGATATCCAGGGCAATCTGTGTCGCCAACGGCTGACTGGTCGCAGCCATACCGTGCGGAGCAATTACCTCCGAGCGCGACGCATGCGCACGACCAACGACCCGGTCGTATCCCGGATCAGGCCCGGCCATCGCTGCTACTCCCGAGACCAGTACTGCGGCACCGGCTAACCATGTCAATCGCCTCATCCTTAACTCCACAAACGGGCAGGGGCGCCAATGATGGCATTCGCCGCCGACGGTGGCAACAGGGTATGATTTACCCATGCCTGATGAATACACAGACGAGAATCCGGCGCTCGGCTCGCTCTACGCCGAGCATATCGCGGCCGTCGCGGAGCGACACGACCACGCATTGGAACAAGCCGGCGCCAGCCATGCAGTCGTATACTCCGGAAACCCGAAAATCGCGTTTCTCGACGACTATCAATTGCCGTTCAAACCGAACCCGCATTTTCTCAGCTGGGTGCCGCTTGCGAATCTGCCGTTTTCCTACATCGTCTACACGCCGGGCGAAACGCCGATACTTATCTATTATCAGCCGCACGATTACTGGCACGTCGTACCTGGCGCGCCCGCTGGCTACTGGACGAATCAGTTCGATATTCGAGTTGTTCATTCCACGGATGACATCGCCCAACATTTACCGACGGCACGCGACAAGTGCATTGTCATCGGAGAGATCGAAGACGATGCGTCGACATTCGGTATCGAACGCGTCAACCCGACGACAGCCGTTAATATTTTGCATTACGCCCGCGGCGTCAAGACTCAATACGAACTCGCCACCATGCGGCTCGCTTCGCAGCGCGGCGTGGTCGGGCATGCGGCTGCAAAGGCGGCATTTCGGGACGGGTTGAGCGAATTCGAGATTCACCGCGCCTATTGCAAGGCAAGCAGCCACACCGAACCGGAATTGCCGTACAGTAATATCGTAGCGCTGAACGAGCACGGCTCGGTATTGCATTACACGAACCTCGACCGGCAGGCGCCGGCCGAATCGCGATCGTTCCTGATCGATGCCGGCGCCATTGTGCACGGCTATGCATCAGATATAACACGCACCTATTCCCGCAGCGATTCGCGTTTTCAGGACCTTATTGACAGCATGGACGCGATGCAACTGGACATTGTCAACCGGGTTCAGGCTGGCGTCGACTTTCGCGATTTGCATATAAGCACTCACAAAATGCTCGCCGGTATTCTGGTGGATGCGGGACTCGCGACCGGCAGTCCCGACACGCTGCTTGAAACCGGAGTTACGTCGGCTTTCTTCCCGCACGGCCTTGGGCACCTGCTCGGCATACAGGTTCACGACGTAGGTGGCTTCATGGAGGGCGAATCCGGAACGACTATTGACCCGCCCAGCGGACACCCGTTTTTGCGCCTGACGCGAGAACTCGAAGAAAACATGGTCCTGACCATCGAACCAGGCCTGTATGCCATCGACATGCTGCTTGAAAACCTGCGGGGCGCGCCAGCAGAGAATCACGTCAACTGGGACGCCGTTGACTGGCTACGGCCGTTTGGCGGTATCCGTATCGAAGACAACGTTCGCGTGCTGGTTAATGGTCGGGAGAATCTGACTCGTGACGCTTTCGCTCAGCTTTGATTCGCGCTTTGACCTTGGCGCCTTTACGCTCCAGTATCGGCCTCATTTTGGGTCCGATCCACGGAAATAAATACATCAACATCGTCAAAAGCCCGCTTATTCGCGGCATTGACTGCTCAGTTACTTTGTTACCGCACAAATCCAGAATCGCCTGAGCGACTTCGTCAGCAGTACTGAGCGGCTGCGAAAAGGTCAAATCCGACGTCGCGTCGATGTCCTCCATGATGAATCCGGTGTCGATCGGTCCAGGAGACACGACTGCCAGTTTGATATTGGCATCCGCCAGCTCGACGCCCAACGCGTAAGTAAAAGATCTCAAGCCCGCCTTGCTCGCAGCATAGCCCGCGCTTCCAGGGATGGGCGTACGACCCGCCAGTGAACCCACATTGATGATCGCGCCACCACCGGCGTCGCGAAGGTACGGCAATGCAATTCGGCTCAGCATGACAGGCGCTTTCAAATTGACGTCAATTATTTTGCCAAGATCGGCGGCGCTGACATCCTCGACATTGCCGCGCTTGTGAAATCCCGCGTTGTTGACCAGCACGTCCACGCGTCCAAATTCCAATTGCGCTTTTTTGAAGAGATCGACACACGCATCCGGATCAGCAACGTCCATCGCAAATATTTCGACGCGAGTCTTTTCGCGCAACTCCTCGGCGATCGCTTCAAGATTTTTCTTGTCGCGGGCAACAAGCATCAGGTTGGCGCCGGCCTCGGCAAACATGCGTGCGGCGGCGGCACCCACGCCCGCAGAGCCGCCTGTGACGATCACGGTCTTGCCGTTAAGTATCATGCTTGTATTCTACTGCGAGGAACTTGTCCCGGCGAGTTAAATCGACACCCCTTAGATACCGAGATAAGCTTTTAGCTTCTTCCACAGACTCGGCTCCCAGCCATAAACGTCCAGCTGATCGGCATCGAGCGTAACCACCGGCATAGTGGTGTCGGGTTGTAGTTCCTCGTTGGCAGCAGCGTCTTCAGGGCGAAGCTCAAGCCCGCCCTTCTTCCCATCGCCGCTCGTCGTCAAACCGTCCACTGCCAGGCTAAGATATGGCAACACTTCGTCGTCGACGATATCGTCGAGAAACACACGGTCCGGATCGAAGGCATCCTTCGTCAGGATCACGCAATCGTCAAAGGCTTTGTCCTTGCTGATGGGTCGATCCTTTTCATGAATCCGAGTGTAAGCCTGACTCTAGAACTATCGGCCAGCAACCGCTGTGAACCGACTCACAATTGCGAATATGCCGCACATTGGCACGCTCGAGCGATGGCGAGACTTTTTCAAGAAAAAACAACGATATACAGATAATTCCTAAGGAATCATGGCCCCAAGAGCTGCTACGATTGTTCTTCGACGGACTCAGGCGCCTGATCGGTCAGCATGACGATCGCCATCGGCGCATTATCGCCCGGACGTGGAGCTGTCTTGAGAATACGCAGATAACCACCTGGGCGATCCTTGAATCGCGGTCCTAATTCCGTGAAGAGCTTGCCAACGACTTCCTTGTCACGCAGGCGACTGAAAGCAAGACGGCGATTTGCAACGCTGTCTTCCTTCGCGAGCGTGATGAGCGGCTCTACAACACGGCGCAGCTCTTTTGCTTTTGGCAACGTCGTCTTGATCGTTTCGTGCTTCAACATTGACGCCGCCATGTTGCGAAACATCGCTTTGCGGTGTGAGCTGTTACGACCCAGCCGACGACCGGATTTTCTATGGCGCATTTTTCTTTCCTAAATATCTGTGGTTACAACACCGGCGTCAAATCTCGAGCTCATGCTCGGGACGCAGGCTGGGCGGCGGCCAGTTTTCCAGGCGCATACCCAGACCCAGACCGTGACCTTCCAGAACTTCCTTTATTTCCGTCAGAGACTTCTTGCCAAGATTCGGCGTACGCAGAAGCTCAACTTCGGTGCGCTGCACCAGGTCACCGATGTACATAATGTTTTCAGCCTTCAGGCAATTGGCTGATCGTACTGTGAGCTCCAGCTCGTCAACCGGGCGCAACAGAATCGGATCGACCTGATTTTCCGCCTGCGCACCGATACCTTCATCCTGACCCTGCAGATCAACGAAGACCGACAACTGATCCTTGAGGATGCTGCCCGCGCGGCGGATGGCTTCTTCAGGATCGATAGTGCCGTTGGTTTCAATCTCGATAAGCAACTTGTCGAGATCGGTGCGTTGTTCAACCCGGGCCGCCTCGACATTGTAAGTGACACGCACAACCGGACTGAAGGACGCGTCGAGTTGCAGCCGGCCAATCGGACCACCCTCTTCTTCGAACGACGGACGTTGTATCGCTGGACGATAACCGCGGCCACGTTCAACCTTGAGGATCATGTTGAGTTCACCCGCCTTGGTCAGGTTTGCGATAACCAACTCGGGATTCATGATTTCTACATCATGGTCGAGTTGAATGTCGCCAGCCGTAACCGGTCCCGGACCCTTCTTCGAAATGCGCAGCTCCGCAACGTCACGAGTGTTCATTGTGATCGCCACCTCTTTGAGGTTCAGCAGAATATCAACGACATCCTCCTGCACCCCTTCGATGCTCGTGTACTCGTGGAGTACGCCTTCGATCTCAACTTCCGTGATCGCCGCTCCTGGCATGGACGACAACAAAATACGCCGGAGCGCGTTGCCAAGCGTATGGCCAAAACCGCGTTCGAACGGTTCGATGGTTACTTTTGCTTCCAAATCGCTGACCGGGTCAACTTTTACAACGCGCGGCTTCAAAAATTCGTATACAGATTCCTGCATGGGGAAAGTCCCTCCTGACTACTTCGAGTACAGCTCGACGACAAGGTTTTCGTTGATATCGGGGAGAATATCTTCCCGATCAGGCAACGACTTCAGTACACCTGCCATCTTCTTGGTGTCGACATCTACCCAATCGGGCAGGCCAACCTGGCTCGCAATTTCAATTGCGCTCTGGATGCGAAGCTGCTTCTTCGCCTTTTCGCGAATTACCAGCGCATCACCGGCTTTGAGTTGAGCCGACGGAATGTTAACGATCCTGCCGTTAACTTCGATGCTCTTGTGACTCACCAACTGGCGGGCTTCAGCGCGTGTTGACGCGAAACCCATACGATAAACAACATTGTCCAGACGTGCTTCGAGCAACCGTAAAAGGTTTTCGCCCGTCGAGCCCTTCAACTGTGCCGCACGCCTGTAATAGTTGCGGAACTGACGCTCCAGCACACCGTACATGCGGCGCAGTTTTTGCTTCTCGCGCAACTGCAAACCGTATTCCGACACGCGCGGACGACGCTGTGGCGCACCGCCCGGCGGTACGTCAAGTTTGCATTTCGATTCGAGCGGCCGTACGCCACTCTTGAGAAACAAATCCGTGCCTTCGCGGCGGGACAGTTTGCATTTTGGTCCTAGATATCTTCCCATTGTTCAGTCTCTATACGCGACGCTTTTTAGGCGGGCGACAGCCGTTGTGAGGAATCGGTGTGACATCCTCAATATTTTGAATACGAAATCCCAGGGCATTCAGAGCGCGTACTGCAGACTCGCGACCCGGGCCCGGCCCACGAACACGCACATCAATGTTTTTAACGCCAAACTCGAGAGCCGCACGGCCCGCTTTGTCTGACGCAACCTGTGCTGCGAACGGAGTGGACTTGCGCGATCCACGAAAACCACAGCCGCCAGCGGTGGCCCATGTCAGAGTATTACCCTGACGGTCGGTAATCGTGATGATCGTGTTGTTGAAGGAAGCATGAATGTGCGCAACCGCGTCAACAACATGCTTTTTAACCTTCTTTTTCTTTGCTTCAGCCATAATTTTACTCGCGGCCACGGGCCGCTCCTACTAACGTTTTATGGGACGACGCGGACCTTTCCGGGTACGCGCATTCGTACGAGTGCGTTGGCCGCGTAGCGGCAAGCCACGTCTGTGACGGATGCCGCGGTACGAACCGAGGTCCATCAGACGCTTGATATTCATTGCCGTCTCGCGGCGCAGATCGCCTTCAACCGTGAACGTCGCAACTGCGGTACGCAGTTTCGCGATTTCCGGCTCAGCCAGATCTTTTACCTTTATATACGTAGCCACGCCAGCCGCTTCGCAAATCTGCTTCGCGCGCGTGGCGCCGATACCGAAGATGGCCGTCAGTGAAATCACGACGTGCTTCGCCAACGGAATGTTTATGCCTGCTATGCGTGCCAATTAAGTATTCCTTATCTATAGCGCCGAGGAACTAGCCCTGGCGCTGCTTATGCCGCGCGTCTGTGCAGATCACCCGCACAACACCTTTGCGGCGAACGATCTTGCAGTTTCTGCAGATCTTTTTAACTGATGCTCTTACTTTCATGAGCTCTCTCCAAAGCGCTGATAAAATCAGCGTACCCGGCCAGCCCGGCCGTAATTGCGCAGGTTGGCTTTCTGCATCATGCCTTCGTACTGGTGGCTCATTGCATGTGCTTGCATTTGTGACATGAAATCCATAGTGACTACGACCAGAATCAACAACGAAGTGCCGCCGAAACTGAACGGCATGCTCGGGTAAAACATGCGTACGAGCTCGGGCAGCAAACAAACGCCCGCGATGTACAACGCTCCCCAAAACGTCAGTCGAGTCAGGACCCGATCGATATATTCTGCCGTGTGAGCGCCCGGCCGAATTCCTGGCAGGAATGCTCCACCCTTCTTCAGCTGGTCAGCCGTCTCCTTCGAGTTGTACTGCAGCGCTGTATAAAAGAAGCAGAAGAAAATAATGAGTGCGCCGTACATCAATACGTAAACTGGTTGACCAGGACCAAGATTGGCGCCAATCGTCTGCAACGCGCGCTGGATGATGGTCGGATCGGTGGCCTGACCGAAAAACTGCGCGATCGTCGCCGGGAACATCAGGATACTTGAGGCAAAGATCGGTGGAATGACGCCCGCCATGTTGATCTTGAACGGCAGGTGGGTGCTCTGCGCCTGCATCATTCGCCGGCCTTGCTGTCGTCGTGCGTAATTCACCGTAATGCGGCGCTGCGCACGCTCCATGTAGACAACGAAGACGATCGCTGCAATGCCGCCGAGCAACATCATGATTGCCGTAATTGATGACATCTCGCCGCTGTTGACCAACTCTGCGGTGCCGGCTATCGCACCCGGTAATCCAGCCACGATACCGGCCAGGATGATCATCGAGATGCCGTTACCTATACCGCGTTCCGTGATCTGCTCGCCCAGCCACATCAGGAACACCGTGCCGGTAACGAGCGTAATACAAGCCGTGACCAGGAAGGCGGGACCCGCGTGTGGCACCAGGTTCGGCTGGCCCTGCAACCAGGAGGCTGCCGCTATCGACTGGAAGCTCGCGAGAGCGACTGTGCCGTAACGAGTGTATTTCACGATCTGGCGACGTCCCTGCTCTCCTTCCTTACGCAGTTGATCAAGGCTCGGCACAATGCGACTCGCCATTTGCATGATGATCGACGACGAAATGTACGGCACGATTCCGAGTGCGAAAATCCCGAAACGCGAAAGCGCTCCGCCCGAGAACAGGTTGAAGGTCGCGAGCAAGCCGCCCGTCTGCTGCCCGAAAAAGTCAGCCAACGCAACCGGATCAACGCCGGGCACCGGAATATAGGTGCCTACGCGATAGACAATCAGCGCGCCAACGAGAAACAGGAAACGAATCTTGAGGTCGCTTAGTTTGCTCGATTTCTTCGCCAGATCAGCCGGATTTTGTTGGGACATTCTTGCCATACTTTCTTTATTCGCGGGCAAAGCCCGCTCCTACATCAGTCTTCTATGGAGCCGCCAGCTTTCTCGATCTCTGCGCGCGCACCTTTGGTGATCGCGAGGCCCTTCAGCTTGACTGCTTTCTTGATTTCACCGGACTTGATGACCTTCACTTTGGTCACAAACGCCGGCACGAGATTTAGTGCTTTCAATACATCCATATCGATAAGGTCCGCGGACGGAATCTCAAGCTCGTGCAACCGCAACTCGGCCGTCAGGCGCGCCATACGCGAGCGGAATCCAACCTTCGGCAGGCGACGCTGCAACGGCATCTGGCCGCCTTCGAAGCCAACCTTGTGGTAACCACCGGACCGGGACTTTTGACCCTTCTGGCCACGGCCACTGGTTTTTCCCTGTCCCGCGGAATGACCGCGACCCCGGCGCTTGCCTGTTTTTTTCGAGCCCTTGGCGGGTGACAGACTGTTTAGACGCATGTCAGGCTTCCTCTACCGCAAGCAGGTACGAAATTCGATTGATCATGCCGCGATTCTCGGGCGTATCGACGACCGTGACGGTCTGGCGAATCTTCCGCAATCCCAATCCGGCAATACAGGCCCTGTGGCTTTTTAGCCGCCCAAACTTGCTCTTGAGCAGCGTGACCTTTAATTCTTTTGGCTTCGCCATGATCTTGTCTCTTTAACTCTCTACCAATAACCCTCACCCTGGATTGTTTACTTCCTTAGGCGAGGATTTCCTTAACTTTTTTGCCGCGCTTCGCCGCGATTTGCTGCGGTGAATGAATCTCGGAAAGGCCCTTGATCGTCGCGCGAACAACATTGATCGGATTGCGCGAACCGTAACTCTTGGCCAGCACGTTACGAACGCCAGCCGCCTCAAACACTGCGCGCATCGCACCTCCGGCAATGACGCCGGTACCCTCAGACGCCGGCTGCATGTACACCAAAGTGGCTCCATGACGGCCTTTCTTTGCGTAGACCAGCGTGTCGTTGTTCAGGTTGATGCTGATCATGTTCTTGCGAGCGGACTGCATGGACTTCTGAATCGCAATCGGCACCTCGCGCGCCTTGCCATAGCCGAATCCAACCTGACCCTGGCCGTCACCGACAACCGTCAGTGCCGTAAACCCAAATTGACGGCCGCCTTTTACTACTTTGGCGACGCGATTAACGGTGACCAGTTTTTCTATCAGGTCGTCGTTCGCTTGATTTTGATCGTTTCTAGCCATAGTTCGGTCCTGATGGCGCCTGCCATCCCAAATCCTTAATCAGTTAAAACTTCAGTCCCGCTTCCCGAGCCGCGTCGGCCAGCGCTTTTACGCGGCCGTGGTAACGAAAACCGGAACGATCGAATGCAACCGTGTCGACGCCAGCCGCCTTCGCCTTTTCGGCAATGCGCGCACCCACGATGGCAGCCGCCTCTACGTTGCCGCCATTCTTGATTCCCTTGCGCACTTCGAGCTCGAGAGACGAAGCCGCCGCAATAATCGTCGCGCTATCAGCGTCAATAACCTGTGCATAGATATGCCGTGGCGTGCGATGGACGCTCAATCGTGTTATCCCGAGTTCGCGAATTTTCGCGCGTCCTTTACGAGCGCGGCGCAAACGGTTTTCTTTCTTGCTCAACTTCATCGTGACTTTACCTAATTATTTCTTCTTCGCTTCCTTGAGAACGACATGCTCGTTCGCGTACCGCACACCCTTGCCCTTGTAAGGCTCGGGTGGCCGGAAGCTGCGAATTTCGGCGGCGACCTGTCCTACCTGTTGCTTGTCGATGCCCCTGATGACAAGCTCAGTCTGGCTCGGCGCCTCAATGCTGATTCCGTCCGGCGCCGAATACGAAACCGGATGCGAAAAACCAAGCGTCAGACTCAGCATCTTTCCCTGCACTTGTGCGCGATAGCCAACGCCGACCAACTCGAGCTTGCGCTCGTATCCGTTCGACACGCCCTCTATCATATTGGCGAGAAGCGAACGCATCGTGCCCGTGATGGCTACGGCAAAACGTGAGCCCGAACGTGGCGCCAGTTGCAGCAGGTTTTCATCCCGAGTCAACTCGACCTCAGAATTAAGTTCCAGCGACAACTCTCCCTTGTCACCCTTTAGCGTGACGACGTTGCCCTCTTGCCGGAACTCAACGCCTTTCGGCAGCTCAACCGGTGCTTTTGCTATTCTTGACATAATTCAGTCTCTTCCAAGTGGGGTTGCGCGTTATGAAACGACGCAGATAACCTCACCTCCAATTCCTTTCTTGCGAGCCTGGCGATCACTCATGACGCCAGCCGAAGTCGAAACAATAGCGACTCCGAGGCCACCCATTACTTTCGGCAAATCTTCCGCACCGCGGTAAATTCGCAATCCCGGGCGACTGGTGCGCTGAATGGTTTCGATGACCGGCACGCCCTCGAAATATTTCAACTCAACCGTCAACTGCTTCGAAACGCCCTCACCGGTGGTCTCAAATCCAGTGATATAGCCTTCGTCCTGCAACACTTTCGCGACAGCTTTCTTCGCCTTTGACGCGGGCATCGACACCTTTAGTTTGCGTGCGCTTTGCCCGTTACGAATGCGGGTCAACATGTCTGCGATCGGATCGCTCATACTCATAATCTGTCTCCGCCTACCAGCTGGCTTTCGTCAGGCCGGGAATTTCGCCACTCATGGCGGCCTCGCGAAGTTTGTTGCGACCCAGACCGAACTTGCTGTAAACACCGCGCGGACGACCCGTGATAGCGCAGCGACTCCGCTGACGTGACGGGCTGCCGTCACGCGGCAAATCGTTTAACTTCGCCTGTGCAACGGCGCGCTCCTCATCTGAGCTCGAAATGTTGCGCACGATCGCTTTCAGCGCCTTGCGCTTCTCTGCCTGCCTCGCAACCAGCTTGGTGCGCTTTCGTTCACGCATGATCATCGACTTCTTCGCCATACTTTTCTAATCTCCGTAATCGCGCGTGCATGCCCGAATGGGTACGAAGCGCGCTCCTACTATTGTTTCTTGAAGGGGAAGTTGAACGCTTCGAGAAGCGCTTTGCCTTCCTCCGGTGTACTTGCCGACGTCGTGATGATGATATCCATACCACGCAACGCATCGACTTCGTCGTAGTTGATTTCCGGGAAAATTATCTGTTCCTGGACACCCATGCTGTAATTTCCCTGCCTGTCGAACGACTTCGGACTCAGGCCACGAAAATCCCGAATTCGCGGAATCGCAATACTCACGAGACGATCAAGGAATTCGTACATGCGATCACGACGCAGCGTGACCTTGCAACCAATCGGCATGCCGTCGCGAATCTTGAAACCGGCAACAGACTTGCGGGCAATAGTCGTCACCGGCTTCTGACCCGCGATTTTTTCCATGTCCTCAAGAGCCTTTTCCATGACTTTCTTGTCCGCTACCGCTTCACCCACGCCCATATTGAGAGTGATCTTGGTGATCTTCGGTATTTGCATCCGATTCTTCAGCCCGAGCTTTTTCTGGATCTGTCCAGCAAGCTCGTTTTGATATTTTTCGTATAATCTGGCCATTAATTCTGTCTCTGTAATCGCGCGCCGGGGCGCATTCTTACGCTTATATGTCGACTACGTCGCCGCCTTTGAAGACGCGTACTTTTTTGCCGTCATCCTCAATGCGAAAACCAACTCGCTCGCCCTTTTTCGTCTTCGGGTTGAATACGAGTACGTTTGAAATATCCATCGGCATCGCCGTATCGCGAATGCCGCCAGCTTCACCAATGTTCGGGTTCGGCTTAATGTGCTTCTTCGCGAGGTTGATGCCTTCGATCAGCACCCGATCGTCTGTAAAAATCTGCAGCACAGTTCCACGTCGGCCCTTATCCTTGCCAGTCCTTACGATGACCTCGTCGCCTTTTCTGATCTTATTCATATAAATATTTATTGTTGGAGCGCCTTTTGCACCCATGCGGGCATGCACGCGCGTTTCGCAGCTTATGGCCGCTCCTACAGAACCTCCGGCGCTAGCGAAATAATTTTCATAAACCGCGTCGTACGCAATTCACGTGTAACCGGCCCAAAAATACGCGTGCCAATCGGCTCAAGGCGCGCGTTCAGCAACACCGCGGCATTGCCGTCGAAACGGATCGTTGAACCATCCTTGCGACGTATTCCCTTGCGGGTACGGACCACGACGGCACTGTAAATTTCACCCTTCTTGACCTTGCCGCGCGGAATAGCATCTTTGACACTGACCTTGATGATATCGCCGACACCGGCGTAACGGCGCTTCGAGCCACCCAGCACCTTGATGCACTGCACTCGGCGAGCACCTGAGTTATCGGCCACTTCCAGAACTGTCTGCATCTGAATCATGACTGCATCCTAAGCTTCATTACTTGTCCGCCGCCCGCTCAACAACGTTGACGACCGACCAGGATTTGTTCTTCGAAATAGGACGACACTCCGCAATCGCTACGCGATCGCCCTGCTTGCACTCGTTGCCAGCGTCGTGCGCGAGCACCTTGGTCGTACGGCGGATGTACTTGCCGTAAACCGGGTGCTTGATCAGGCGCTCGATAGCAACCGATACGGTTTTATCCATTTTGTCGCTGACGACACGACCAACGATCGCGCGCCGTGCTTTCTTTTCTTCACTCATTTGTCTTCACCCGCTGCGCGCTGCAGTTCACTAAGAACCGTTTTGACGCGTGCGATATTTTTCCTTACGCGGCCGTGCTCGTGCACCTGCGCCAGCTCGCCTGTTGCCTGCTGCATGCGCAGGTTGAATTGCTCCCGGCGCAGCGCGACCAGCTCTTCACCGAGCGCCTCTGCCGACTTGCCCCGGAGGTCTGCTACTTTCATCACATCACCTGCCGTTTAACAAATGTGGTTCCAAACGGCAGTTTTGCCGCCGCCAGACGAAATGCTTCTCTGGCGACATCTTCGGAAACGCCTTCCATCTCGTAAAGGACCCGGCCCGGCTGAACCTGGCACACCCAGTACTCGACATTGCCTTTGCCCTTGCCCTGACGCACCTCAAGCGGTTTCTTGGAGATTGGCTTGTCGGGAAACACCCGAATCCAGATCTTTCCACCACGCTTGATATGGCGTGTCATTGCACGGCGAGCGGCCTCGATCTGGCGCGCAGTCAGGCGGCCGCGGCCGGTCGCTTTAAGCCCAAACTCACCGAACGAAACGCTGCTTCCCCGCAGCGCCAGCCCGCGATTGCGACCCTTCATCTGCTTGCGATATTTTGTTCTTTTTGGCTGTAACATTTTCGTTTATCCAATTAGCGGACGTCCCTAGGAACGTGCGCCAGCCTTTCCTTTATCCCGGGCATCCGCCGACTCCGCCGAAGCTACTTCAGGCTTGTCGTAAACTTCGCCCTTGAAAATCCATACCTTCACGCCGATCACGCCGTAGGTCGTGTGCGCCTCGGCCGTGCCGTAATCGATGTCCGCGCGCAACGTGTGCAACGGTACGCGACCCTCGTGGTACCACTCTGAGCGCGCGATCTCAGCGCCATTCAGTCGACCGCCCACTTTTACCTTGACGCCCTCAGCACCAACACGCATCGTGTTGGTGACAGCCCGCTTCATTGCACGACGGAACATGACACGACGTTCAAGCTGCTGGGCGATGCCTTCGGCAACCAGCTTGGCATCAAGTTCCGGCTTGCGAATCTCGTGGATATTGATGCGAACGTCCTGAATTTTCATGCCGATCAACGCGCAAATTTCAGCACGCAACTTCTCGATGTCCTCGCCCTTCTTGCCAATGACGATGCCAGGCCGCGCCGTGAAAATCGTGATATTGGCCTTCTTCGAGGGACGTTCGATCGTGATGCGGCTGACCGACGCGTCTTTCAGTTTTTTCCGGATATGAACGCGCAGCAAATGGTCCGCCCGGATGTATTCAGGGAACGTTTTGGAATCGGCATACCATGTCGACGACCAATCCTTGACGATGCCGAGGCGTATTCCAGTTGGATGTACTTTCTGGCCCATATTACTTCTCGTCTCCAACGCGGATCGTGATGTGACTGTTCCGCTTGATAATCCGTGCGCCGCGACCTTTTGCACGAGCGCGAAAACGACGCAATGTCGGCGCTTCGTTAACTTCGATGGTCGCGACTTTTAATTCATCAATGTCCGCGCCGTGATTGTGCTCGGCGTTGGCAATCGCCGATTCCAAAACCTTTTTTACGATACGCGCACTTTTCTTCGGCGAGAAAGTCAAAACGCGCAGCGCCTCGTCGACCGACTTGCCGCGGATGACGTCGGCCACCAGGCGGCATTTCTGCGGTGAAATGCGTGCGTATCTAAGTGTTGCTGCAACTTGCATGACCCGGCCCCCTATTTGGTCTTCCGGTCACCGGAGTGACCGCGGAACGTACGTGTCATCGAAAACTCGCCAAGTTTGTGACCCACCATGTTTTCGGAGATCAAAACAGGTACGTGCTGACGGCCATTGTGAACGGCGATCGTCAGACCAACCATGTCCGGCAGCACCATTGAACGACGCGACCAGGTCTTGATCGGGCGACGATCGTTCGTCTTTACAGCTGCGGCTACCTTCTTCGCCAGATGGTTATCGACGAACGGACCTTTTCTTACGCTACGCGGCATTATCGATATCCTTTACTTACGCTTCTTGTTGCGACGGCGAATAATCATTCCATCCGTGCGCTTGTTTGAACGCGTTTTCGCGCCCTTTGTCGGCGTACCCCATGGGCTAACCGGATGACGGCCACCGGATGTGCGACCCTCGCCACCACCGTGCGGGTGATCGACCGGATTCATCGCGACGCCACGAACCGTCGGACGTACACCTCTCCAACGCTTTGCGCCGGCCTTGCCGAGCTTGCGGAGATTGTGTTCGCCATGACCGACTTCGCCAATCGTTGCGCGACAGTCGACGTGAATCTTGCGCACTTCGCCCGACCGCAGCCGCACCGTCGCGTATGCGCCTTCACGCGCGGCCAGCTGTGCAGAACTTCCAGCGGAACGAATCAACTGCCCGCCCTTGCCCGGCTTCATTTCGATGTTGTGTATCGTCGTGCCAATCGGGATCGCGCGAATCGGCAGGGCATTGCCCGGCTTAATGGGCGCATCTTCACCGCTTATGATCGCTGTACCCGCCCGCACATCCTTGGGCGCCAGTATGTAACGGCGCTCACCGTCGGCGTATTTAACCAACGCCAGGTGCGCACTGCGGTTTGGATCGTATTCGAGGCGCTCAACAACGCCCGGGATACCGTCCTTATCGCGCTTGAAGTCGACAATACGATAATGCTGCTTGTGACCACCGCCCTGATGACGAACCGTAATACGGCCATTGTTGTTGCGACCGCCCTTCGAGGACTTCTTCTCAAGCAGCGGCGCGTATGGCTTGCCCTTGTGCAACTCCGGCGTCTTGACAGAGACAACGAAACGGCGTCCTGGCGAAGTCGGTTTGGCTTTATGCAGTGACATGATCCGTAACCCTTATTCCGTGCCGAAGAGTTCTTCGATGGAACTCCCCTCGGCGAGCTTCACGTACGCTTTCTTCCAGTTCGGACGACGGCCTTTCGTCTGCTGGAAGCGCTTGGTTTTGCCCTTGACGTTCACAACCTGCACGCCCACGACCTTGACCTCAAAAAGCAGTTCAACCGCCTGCTGAACCTCCTTCTTGGTGGCGTCAGTGCGAACTTTCAAAACAACCTGGTTGTTCTCGGCCGCAATGTGCGCTTTTTCCGAAAGGTGCGGGCCACGAATAATCGTCAGCAATCTTTCCTGACGCAGAATTTGGCTCATGACAGGCGCTCCTCAATGAGCTTCAGCGCCGGCAGAGTGACCAGAACCTTTTCGAAACGAATCAACACGACCGGATCCATCGACGCGACGTCGCAAATACCCACGTTGGGCAGATTGCGCGCGGCGAGGAACACCTTCTCGTCAAATGCCTCATTCAGGATCAGCACGTTATCGAGATCGTATTCCTTGAGTTTGGCCGCCAGCAAACTGGTCTTCGGGGCCTCCAGCACCAGCTCTTTGACGATGACCAGCCGATCCTGACGAATCAGCTCTGAAAGCATCGAGCGCAATGCCGCACGGTACATTTTCTTGTTAACTTTTTGGTTAAAGCTGCGTGGCTGCGCCGCAAACGTGCGACCGCCGCCCACCCAGATCGGACTACTCGAAGTACCCGCACGTGCACGACCGGTACCCTTTTGAGCCCATGGTTTGGCGCCGCCGCCGCGTACAGCGGCGCGGTTTTTCTGTGCTTTGGTGCCGGCACGTGAACCGGCCAGGTATGCCGTAACAACCTGGTGAACGAGAGCCTCGTTAAAGGCCGCGCCAAACGCGGCGTCTGCCACCTCGACCGAACTCTTGTCTTGCAATTTCAGTTTCACAGGAAAACCTTTACTTCTTGTTCTTGATGGCCGGACGAACAACAACACGTCCGCCGCGGTGGCCCGGGACGGCGCCCTTGATCAGGAGGAGATTGCGATCGATATCAACACGTACGATTTCAAGATTCTGTACGGTGCGGCGAACGTTACCCATGTGACCCGACATCTTCTTGCCCTTAAAGACCCGGCCAGGCGTCTGATTCTGACCGATGGAACCCGGCGCGCGATGCGACAGCGAGTTGCCATGGGTGGCATCCTGCATGGCGAAATGATAGCGCTTGATGACTCCGGCAAAACCTTTGCCGATCGTGATACCGACAACGTCTACTTTCTGGCCTTCCTTAAAGAGGTCGACTTTGAGCTCGTTTCCCGCTGCGAATTCACCTTCATCGGCGTCATCCAGCCGGAACTCGGCAAACAGGTCTCCGGCTTCTACCTTTGCCGCTGCAAAGTGGCCGACCGCCGGCTTGGTCACGCGGGACGCTCTACGGCTTCCAGCGACAACCTGCAGCGCGCGATAGCCGTCCCTCTCCACAGTTTTGACCTGCGTGATCCGGTTTGGCTGCGCCTCAATAACGGTCACCGGAATGGAAATTCCGTCTTCCGTAAAAATACGCGTCATGCCGCATTTGCGGCCAACAAGACCCATCGTCATCTTCAAAACCTCAATTTAAGGGGGCAGTTACCCAAATTGGCTCCCTTAGTTCAGACACGCGAAAGGGCCAACCATCGCTGGGGCTGACCCTAGTTCCGATCCGAGCACTCCGTCGGTTCGGCGATTCCGGAATTTGCCGTGTCACCCACGATTTCCTGGCGACTGTTATTACTTATCCTGATTCTGGCCGACTCCCGGTCCGGCCAAATCCAGCGAACCCGCAATTATACGACTCCAAGCCCCCAATACAAGCGGTTTTGGGCGTTTTTTGCGGGATTTTTCGCTGCTCAATGCAGGCAATAAAAACAACGACTTAGCCGACCAGAACCCGGCCCGGCAGTCGTTGTTATTAATTCAGCTTGATTTGCACATCCACGCCCGCAGGAAGCTCAAGCTTCATCAGAGCGTCGACGGTTTTGTCCGTCGGATTGACGATGTCCATCAAGCGCTTGTGAGTGCGAATCTCGTACTGGTCGCGGGCGTCCTTGTTCACGTGCGGAGAGATCAGGATTGTAAAACGCTCCTTCCTCATCGGCAGTGGTATCGGCCCTTTGACTGTAGCACCCGTGCGCCGGGCGGTTTCAACGATTTCACGTGCCGACTTGTCAATCAGGCGATGATCGAAGGCCTTCAGGCGAATTCTAATATTTTGATTTGTTGCCAACTTCGTATTCCTTTGCAAATTTGGCAATCACGCGCGCCTTGCGGCGCGTGCGTTGCCGATGAATTTATGCGAGAATTTTCGCTACCACGCCGGCGCCCACGGTACGACCACCTTCGCGAATAGCAAAACGCAAACCCTCTTCCATGGCGATCGGTGCAATCAGTTCCACAACCATCTGCACGTTATCGCCGGGCATTACCATCTCGGTGCCTTCGGGCAGCTCGCACGCACCCGTTACATCCGTCGTGCGGAAGTAAAACTGCGGACGATAGCCCTTGAAGAACGGCGTATGACGACCGCCCTCATCCTTGGTCAGAATGTAGACTTCCGCCTCGAACTTCGTGTGCGGCGTGATCGATCCCGGCTTCGCCAGTACCTGGCCACGCTCCACGTCTTCGCGCTTCGTACCGCGCAGCAAGACGCCCACGTTGTCGCCCGCCATGCCCTGATCGAGCAACTTGCGGAACATCTCAACGCCCGTGCAGGTCGACTTCTCGGTATCCTTGATACCGACAATCTCGATCTCGTCACCAATGTTCACGACGCCACGATCAATACGACCCGTGACCACCGTGCCACGGCCGGAGATCGAGAACACGTCCTCAACCGGCATCAGAAAGTCGCCGTCTATGGCGCGCTCCGGAATCGGAAAGTAGCTGTCCATCTGCTCCACCAGCTTGATGACCGATGGCACACCAATGTCCGACTCGTCGCCCTCAAACGCCTTCAGCGCTGAACCAATGATGATCGGCGTATCGTCGCCCGGAAACTCGTAGGTCGACAGCAGATCACGAATCTCCATCTCCACCAGTTCCAGAAGCTCGTCGTCGTCAACCTGGTCGGCCTTGTTCATGTAAACCACGATGTACGGTACTCCCACCTGCCGCGCCAGCAGGATGTGCTCGCGCGTCTGCGGCATCGGGCCGTCGGCCGCCGATACCACCAGGATCGCACCGTCCATCTGCGCCGCGCCCGTGATCATGTTCTTCACGTAGTCCGCATGTCCCGGGCAATCAACGTGCGCGTAGTGGCGGTTCGCACTCTCGTACTCAACGTGCGCCGTCGCAATCGTGATGCCGCGTGCGCGCTCTTCCGGGGCGTTATCGATCTGGTCGTACGCCGACACCTCGCCGCCGTGCAGCTCCGCCATGACTTTCGTCAAGGCCGCCGTCAGCGTCGTCTTGCCGTGGTCGACGTGACCAATCGTGCCAACGTTGATATGCGGCTTGCTTCTATCAAACTTTTCTTTAGACATATCCCGAACTCTCGCGGTTTAAGCTTTCTTAATGATCATATCGGCCACACTTTGAGGCACGACCGAATATTTTTCAAACTCCATTGTGTACACGGCACGACCCTGGCTCATTGAACGCAAGTCCGTGGCATAACCGAACATCTCAGCCAGCGGCACTTCGGCACGAATCGTCTTGCCCGCAGGCGTATCGTCCATGCCTTGCGGCAGACCGCGACGACGATTCAGATCGCCCATCACGTCTCCCATATAAACCTCAGGCGTCACCACCTCAACCTTCATCACCGGCTCAAGCAATACAGGATCAGCCTTGGCTGCGCCGTCCCGAAAGGCCATCGAGCCGGCGATTTTAAACGCCATCTCGCTTGAGTCAACATCATGATAGGAACCGTCGTACAGGGTTACCTTGCAATCCACCATCGGATAACCCGCGACAACGCCGTTTTCCATCTGCTCCCGAACGCCACGATCGACGGCCGGAATATACTCTCTTGGCACCACTCCGCCAACAGTTCCATTGATAAACTCATACCCGGAACCCGCTGGAAGAGGTTCGATTTTCAGGTAAACGTGACCGTATTGACCCCGTCCGCCTGACTGCCGTACGAACTTGCCTTCCTGCTCCACGGTCTTGCGGATCGTCTCGCGGTACGCAACCTGTGGTTTACCGATGTTGGCCGCGACATCGAACTCGCGCTTCATGCGGTCGACGATGATATCGAGGTGGAGCTCGCCCATGCCCGAAATAATCGTCTGCCCGGAATCTTCGTCCGTATGCACACGAAAGGACGGATCTTCTTTCGCGAGCTTTTGCAGCGCGACGCCCATCCTGTCCTGGTCCGGCTTCGTCTTCGGCTCGACCGCCACAGAAATAACCGGTTCCGGAAACTCCATACGCTCAAGCGTAATTTTGTTTGCGATATCGCACAGAGTATCGCCGGTTGTAACGTCCTTCAGCCCGACAGCGGCTGCAATATCTCCGGCACGAACTTCCTTGATCTCTTTTCTATCGTTCGAGTGCATCTGTAAAATACGGCCGATGCGCTCTTTCCGGGCTTTCACCGGATTGTAAATTGTGTCACCCGAATTCAACACACCCGAATACACGCGGAAAAACGTCAGATTGCCGACGAACGGATCCGTCGCTATCTTGAACGCCAACGCCGCAAATGGCTCGTCGTCATCGGGACGACGTTCAATTTTCCGGCCGTTGTCGTCGATTCCCATGATCGCGGAAACATCCAGCGGCGACGGCATGAACTCGACAACCGCATCAAGCAGCGCCTGCACGCCTTTGTTCTTGAACGCCGATCCGCACAACATCACCACAATGTCACCGCTCAGTGTGCGCGCGCGCAATCCTCTGCGAATCTCGTCATTCGACAATTCGCCATCGTCGAGAAACTTGTCCAGAAGTTCCTCATCACCTTCGGCCGCTGCTTCGACCATTTTTTCCCGCCAGACCTTCGATTCTGCCACCAGTTCGGCGGGAATTTCACGGGCCTCATGGGTCATGCCCATGTCATCCCCGTCCCAGTACAGCGCCACCATTCGAATCAGATCGATGACGCCCACAAATTTTTCCTCCGCACCGATCGGTAATTGAATCGGCACCGGATTGGCCCCCAGACGCTCAATAATCTGCTCGCGAACTCGCTGATAATCGGCGCCGGCACGGTCCATTTTATTGACGAAGATCAAGCGCGGGACGCCATACTTATGGCCTTGCCGCCAGACCGTTTCAGTCTGCGGTTCGACGCCGCCAACCGCGCACAAAATGGTTACAGCCCCATCGAGAACGCGTAGGGAGCGCTCTACTTCGATCGTGAAATCGACGTGCCCGGGCGTATCAATGATGTTAATCCGGTGCTCGTCGTACTGTTCGTCCATGCCGCGCCAGAAACAGGTGGTCGCGGCTGATGTGATCGTTATGCCGCGCTCTTGCTCCTGTTCCATCCAGTCCATGATGGCCGCACCGTGATGAACTTCGCCCATCTTGTGGGAGACGCCGGTGTAAAACAGAATACGTTCTGTCGTGGTCGTCTTGCCCGCATCAATATGGGCCATGATGCCGATATTGCGATAGCGCTCGATAGGGGTTGTTCGGGCCACGGCAAAACACTCACCAGCGGTAGTGCGAGAACGCCTTGTTAGCTTCCGCCATGCGGTGCGTGTCTTCTTTTTTCTTCACCGCTGTACCACGATTGTCCGCAGCTTCCAGCAACTCGTGCGCGAGGCGATGTGCCATCGACTTTTCGCTGCGCTTGCGCGCCGCGTCGATAATCCAACGCATGGCGAGGGTCTGGCGGCGGGCTGGACGTACTTCAACCGGTACCTGGTAAGTGGCGCCACCAACGCGACGCGACTTCACCTCAACTGCAGGCTTGACGTTCTCAAGCGCAGTTTCCAGCAACTCAAGCGCTTTTTCACCCGTGTTCGTTTCACGATCTGCAATGCGATCAAGTGCGCCATATATGATGCGCTCGGCAACGGATTTCTTGCCGTCATTCATGATCATGTTCATGAACTTGGCAAGCAGATCACTACCGTACTTGGGATCCGGCAATATCGTACGCTTCGGGGCCTGTGCTCTTCTGGACATAGTTTATTTCTTTCTTAAGTTATGACTTCGGACGTTTTGTTCCGTATTTGGAACGTCCCTGTCTGCGATCGGGTACACCGGCGCAATCAAGCGTGCCGCGGATCGTATGGTAACGAACGCCCGGCAAATCCTTGACGCGACCGCCACGAATCAACACCACGCTGTGCTCTTGCAGGTTGTGGCCTTCGCCGCCGATGTAACTCGTGACTTCGAATCCGTTCGTCAGGCGTACGCGGGCAACTTTGCGCATGGCGGAATTCGGCTTTTTGGGCGTCGTCGTGTAAACGCGAGTACATACCCCGCGCTTTTGCGGGCTCGCTTCAAGCGCCGGTACCGTACTCTTGGCACGCTTGACGGCGCGCGGCTTGCGCACTAATTGATTCGTTGTGGCCATGAGCCTTCACTCTTTCGTTGATAATAAATCAGGGCCCGGCCTAATGGCGGGCCCAGCGTTTAGGGCGGGCATTTTAGTGATGCCTGCGAGTCAGTGTCAAGCAACCATCGTTCAGGGCCCGCCAGGACCGCTAAGTTATTGTTTTTACTACGCGGTTGTTGTTTCTTCACCGCCTTCGGGCGCTGCTTCAGACTCATTGGCCGCAACCACCGCCTCAGCCAATGTTTCAGCATCGACTGACGCCTCTGCGCTAGAGACTCCTTCGGCAGCGTCAACCCCAGCCTCCTCGGCCTCGTCTGCAGCCGCATCTCCAGACACGACCGCCGCCGCCGCTTGTAACTCCTCGAGTTCCCGGAGTTGATCTGCAAGATCCTGTTCGCGCGTACGCCGGCGTTCGGCGTGATGCGCGAATCCGGTACCAGCAGGAATCAGGCGGCCCACGATGACGTTCTCCTTGAGGCCGCGCAAATCGTCACGCAGACCACGAACAGCCGCTTCGGTCAGGACACGAGTCGTTTCCTGGAAAGACGCCGCCGAGATGAACGATTCGGTGGCCAGAGACGCCTTGGTGATACCGAGAAGAATCGGATCGACCGTCAGCGCTTCCTTGCCCCGGGCCAGCAACTGCTCTTCAGCCTCGAAGAAGCGTGCCTTGTCGATCTGCTCACCGCGCAGGAATTTGCTGTCACCCGGTGTCGCAACGACCACCTTGCGCAACATCTGGCGAATGATCACTTCGATATGCTTGTCGTTGATCTTTACGCCCTGCAGACGATAAACGTCCTGAATTTCCTTGACCAGATAATTGGCCAGGTTCTCGACGCCCTGCAAGCGCAGGATGTCATGTGGGTTCGGCTCGCCGTCTGCGATGATTTCACCGCGAGCGACTTGCTCACCCTCGAACACGTTGAGATGACGCCACTTCGGAATCAGCTCCTCGTGACTCTCGCCGGTCTCGTCCGTAATGACGAGACGGCGCTTGCCCTTGGTCTCCTTGCCGAAGCTGACCGTACCAGTGTGCTCGGCCATAATCGCCTGCTCTTTCGGCTTGCGGGCCTCGAACAAGTCTGCGATACGCGGTAAGCCGCCGGTGATATCGCGAGTCTTGGAAGACTCTTGCGGGATGCGAGCAATGACGTCACCAACGGATACCTTCACACCATCGGCCAACGAGATGATCGCACCAACAGGCAGCGCATAGACCGCCGGGATTTCGGTATTGGCGAAGAAGATGTCATTGCCATTCTCATCCACCAGTTTGGCAACCGGTCGCAAGTCTTTGCTTGCCCCGCCGCGGATCTTCGGATCGAGCACAACAATACTCGTCAGGCCGGTGAATTCGTCCACTTGCTCGTCAACGGTGATGCCATCGACGAAGTCTTCGAATTTGAGCCTGCCTTCCACTTCCGTAACAACCGGGTGAGTGTGCGGATCCCAGGTCGCGAGTATCTGTCCCTGTTTGACGTCAGCGCCGTCAGCAATCGTGATCATCGCACCGTAAGGCACTTTGTAACGCTCGCGCTCCTGTCCCTGCTCGTTGATGACCGTGATTTCGCCGGAGCGAGACACCGCCACCAGGTAACCCTTGTGATGGGAAACGGTCTTGATGTTATTGAGCTTGGCAACACCGTTCGACTTGATCTCGATATTGTTGGCTGCCGCGGAACGAGATGCCGCACCGCCAATATGGAAGGTACGCATCGTCAGCTGTGTACCTGGCTCACCGATCGACTGTGCCGCGATGACGCCAACGGCCTCACCAATGTTGATTCGCTGTCCCCTGGCGAGGTCACGACCGTAGCACTGTGAACACACGCCGTAGCGTACTTCGCAGGTAATGGGCGAACGCACCATCAGGTGGTCAATCGACATATCATCAAGGTGTTGCACGGTTGCCTCGTCGAGCATAGTGCCCGCATCGTATGCAACCTTGTCGCTGCCCGGAATCAGTACCGGCTCGGCAAGTACCCGACCCAGTACGCGATCACGCAGCGGCTCGACAATATCACCGCCTTCAACGATTGGCGCCATGGCCACACCGTTGCGCGTTTCGCAGTCAACCTCGGTAACGACCAGATCCTGCGCGACGTCAACCAGGCGGCGCGTCAGGTAACCGGAGTTGGCCGTCTTGAGCGCAGTATCCGCCAGGCCCTTGCGAGCGCCGTGCGTCGAGATAAAGTACTGCAATACGTCGAGGCCTTCGCGGAAGTTAGCTGTAATGGGCGTCTCAATGATCGAGCCGTCCGGCTTGGCCATGAGGCCGCGCATTCCAGCGAGCTGGCGAATCTGCGCCGCAGAACCACGGGCGCCGGAGTCAGCCATCATGTAAATGGAGTTGAACGACTCCTGCTCAACCATCTTGCCCGACGCATCCCTGACCATTTCCGTGCCCAGCGCGTCCATCATCGCTTTGGCGACTTCGTCATTGGTGCGCGACCAGATATCGACAACCTTGTTGTAGCGCTCGCCATCGGTCACCAAACCTGAACCGTACTGGTCCTGAATCTCCTTAACCCCGGCTTCGGCGACAGCCAGGATCGCTCCCTTGCTCTCCGGCACGACCATGTCGTTCACGCCGATCGATATACCAGCCTTGGTCGCATGGCGGAAACCTGTGTACATCAGCTTGTCAGCAAATATCACGGTCTCCTTGAGGCCGAGCTGGCGGTAGCAGGCGTTGATGACGTTGGAAATCGCTTTCTTTGTCATCGAACGATTGATGTGCTCAAACTCGAGACCAACAGGCAGGATCGCCGACAACAACGCGCGACCAACCGTCGTATCCAGAATCTTCGTGACTTCGACGATCTCGTCGTTTTCATTGCGCTCATGAACCGTGACGCGAATTTTGACCTGAGCGTGCAACTCGGCAGCGCCAGTTTCGAAAGCGCGGCTCGCTTCATTGAGGTTCGCCAGAATCATGCCCTCGCCCTTCGCATTGATCCTCGTACGAGTCATGTAATAAAGACCCAGCACGACGTCCTGCGAAGGCACGATGATCGGATCTCCGTTCGCTGGCGAGAGAATATTATTCGTCGACATCATCAATGCGCGGGCTTCCAGCTGCGCTTCGATGGACAGCGGTACATGCACCGCCATTTGGTCACCATCGAAATCGGCGTTGAACGCCGTACAGACGAGCGGATGCAGCTGAATCGCCTTGCCCTCAATCAACACCGGCTCAAACGCCTGGATACCGAGACGATGCAATGTCGGCGCACGGTTCAGCATGACCGGATGTTCGCGAATTACTTCCTCGAGAATATCCCACACTTCCACGCCTTCACGCTCAACCAGGCGCTTCGCCGCCTTGATCGTCGCAGCCTCGCCGCGCAATTGCAGCTTCGAGAAAATAAACGGTTTGAAGAGTTCGAGCGCCATTTTCTTGGGCAGGCCGCATTGATGCAGTTTCAGCGTCGGACCGACAACGATCACCGACCGGCCGGAGTAATCAACGCGCTTACCCAGAAGGTTCTGACGGAAACGCCCCTGCTTGCCCTTGATCATGTCCGCCAGCGATTTCAGCGGACGTTTGTTGGTGCCGGTGATAGCGCGACCGCGTCGACCATTGTCGAGCAGCGCGTCTACCGACTCCTGCAACATGCGTTTTTCGTTGCGCACGATGATATCGGGAGCGTTCAGTTCCAGCAGACGGCGCAGACGATTATTTCGGTTGATAACGCGACGGTAGAGATCGTTGAGATCTGAGGTCGCAAAACGACCGCCATCCAGCGGTACCAGCGGACGCAGATCCGGCGGCAGGACTGGCAAGACGGTCAGGACCATCCATTCCGGCTTGTTGCCCGACTCCACGAACGACTCGATCAGCTTCAGCCGTTTCGAAAGACGCTTGAGTTTCGTCTCCGATCGCGTCGCACCCATGTCATCGCGAACTTTCAGTATTTCGCGCTGCAAGTCGATTGTCATCAACATTTCGCGAACGGCCTCGGCGCCCATACGAGCGTCGAATTCATCGCCATATTGCTCGAGTGCATCCAGATACGTTTCGTCGGTCATGAGTTGACCGCGTTCGAGTTCGGTCATGCCCGGCTCGATGACGACGAACGCCTCGAAGTACAGGACACGCTCGATTTCACGCAGCGTCATATCCAGCATGAGCCCGATACGCGAAGGCAGCGACTTCAGAAACCAGATATGTGCGACCGGACTCGCGAGATCGATATGCGCCATGCGCTCGCGGCGCACCTTGGTCTGCGTGACTTCCACACCGCACTTCTCGCAGACGACGCCACGATGCTTCAGGCGCTTGTACTTGCCGCACAGGCACTCGTAGTCTTTGACCGGCCCGAAAATCTTGGCGCAGAACAGGCCGTCACGCTCTGGCTTGAACGTGCGGTAGTTGATCGTTTCCGGCTTCTTCACTTCACCGAATGACCACGATCGGATCATGTTGGGAGAAGCGAGACCGATACGAATCGCATCGAAATCGTCAACGGGATTCTGATACTTGAAAAGCTTAAGCAGATCTTTCATTAGTCTGTCTCCAGCTCAATGTTGATTGCCAGAGAACGAATCTCCTTGACCAGCACATTGAACGATTCCGGCATGCCGGCATCCATGTAGTGCTCACCATCCACGATGCTCTTGTACATCTTGGTACGACCCTGAACGTCGTCCGACTTGACCGTCAGCATTTCCTGCAAGGTGTACGCGGCGCCGTACGCTTCGAGCGCCCAGACCTCCATCTCGCCGAAGCGCTGCCCACCGAACTGCGCCTTACCACCCAGCGGCTGCTGCGTGACCAGGCTGTACGGCCCGGTTGACCGAGCGTGCATCTTGTCGTCAACCAGGTGGTTGAGCTTCAACATGTACATGTAACCCACTGTAATTTGGCGATCGAACTTGTCGCCCGTGCGTCCGTCATACAGTGTCGACTGGCCAGAGGGGTCGAGGTCGGCGAGCTCCAGGAGTCCCTTGATCTCGGCCTCGGAAGCGCCGTCGAAGACCGGCGTCGCTATTGGCACGCCGTTGGTCAGGTTGCCCGCGAGTTCGAGGATCTCTGCATCGCTGAACGACTTGAGGTCTTCGGTTTGGCCGCCCGTCTTATTGTAGACGGCATCCAGGAATTGCCGCAGTTTCGTAATCGACTCCTGCGCCTTGAGCATTTTGTCGATCTTCTTGCCGACGCCCTTTGCGGCCCAGCCCAGATGGGTCTCCAGTACCTGTCCAACATTCATTCGAGAAGGTACACCTAAGGGGTTCAGTACGATGTCGACCGGATTGCCGTCTTCAAGGTACGGCATATCTTCAACTGGAACGATGATCGAAATGACGCCCTTGTTACCGTGGCGACCCGCCATCTTGTCACCCGGCTGAATACGACGTTTGACGGCGAGGTACACCTTGACCATCTTGAGCACGCCCGGGGCCAGATCGTCGCCTGCGGTGATCTTGGTCCGCTTCTCCTCAAAGCGCTGCTCAAACTCTTCACGCTGCAATTTGAGGCGTTCATAGGTCTTTTGCAGCTGCTCGCTCGCGTCGTCGTTCTTCAATCGAATCTCGAACCACTGGTCGCGTGACAGTTCCTCAAGGTAAGCCTTGGTGATCTTGCTGCCGCTTTTCAGCTTGTTCGGGCCGCCCTGGGCCATCTTGCCCGTCAGCATGCGCTCGACGCGCTCGTAAATGTCTTCTTCAAGAATGCGCAGCGTATCGTCAAGGTCCTTGCGGACGCTTTCGAGTTCCGCCTGCTCGATAGAGAGAGCGCGCGCGTCCTTCTCAACGCCATCGCGTGTGAACACCCGAACATCGATAACCGTGCCATCCATGCCCGATGGCACCCGCAAACTGGTGTCTTTAACGTCGGAGGCTTTTTCACCGAAGATTGCGCGCAACAGCTTCTCTTCCGGCGTCAGCTGCGTTTCGCCCTTCGGCGTAACTTTGCCTACCAGGATATCTCCCGACTTGACCTTGGCGCCGATGAAAGCGATGCCAGACTCATCAAGCTTGGCGAGCGCCGAATCACCGACGTTCGGAATGTCCGACGTAATGTCTTCGGATCCGAGCTTCGTATCGCGAGCGACGCACTGCATTTCTTCGATATGAATGCTCGTGAAACGATCTTCCTTGACAACGCGTTCAGAAATCAGAATCGAGTCTTCGAAGTTGTAGCCGTTCCATGGCATAAACGCGATCAACAGGTTTTGGCCGAGAGCCAGCTCTCCCATGTCGGTCGACGGACCATCGGCCAGTACGTCACCTACGGCAATTACATCGCCGCTCTTGACGAGTGGACGCTGATTGATGCAGGTATTCTGGTTCGAACGCGTGTATTTGGTCAGGTTGTAGATATCGACCCCAGGCTCAGCCGCCGTCGTCTCGTCATCGTTGACGCGCACGACAATGCGTGACGCGTCGACCAAATCGACGCAGCCGCCGCGACGGGCGATCACTGTGACGCCGGAGTCGATCGCAACAGTGCGTTCGATTCCGGTACCGACCAGCGGTGCTTCAGCCCGTAGCGTTGGCACGGCCTGACGTTGCATATTCGATCCCATGAGTGCGCGGTTGGCGTCGTCGTGCTCAAGAAACGGGATCAGAGCAGCGGCGACCGAAACGATCTGGCGCGGGCTGACATCCATGTAGCTGATGTCCGCGGGTGCCGCCAGCGTAAACTCGTTCTTGTGTCGCACTGCGACGAGGTCGTCGACGAATTTGCCGTTCTTGTCGAGCTCGGCATTCGCCTGGGCAACGATAAACTGGCTTTCCTCGATTGCCGAAAGGTAATCGATATCCGCCGATACCTTGCTGTTCTTAACGCGGCGATACGGCGTCTCAAGAAAGCCATATTCATTGGTGCGTGCGTAAACCGCGAGCGAGTTGATCAGACCGATATTCGGTCCTTCAGGCGTCTCAATCGGGCAAACACGACCGTAGTGAGTCGGGTGCACGTCGCGGACCTCAAAACCGGCGCGCTCGCGCGTCAGGCCGCCCGGTCCAAGCGCCGATACGCGACGTTTGTGGGTGACCTCCGACAGCGGATTGTTCTGATCCATGAATTGCGATAACTGGCTGGAGCCGAAAAACTCTTTGACGGCCGCGGCAACCGGTTTGGCATTGATCATGTCCTGCGGCATCAAGCCATCGGCCTCGGCCTGCGTCAGACGTTCTTTGACGGCGCGCTCTACACGAACCAGGCCGACGCGAAAAGCATTCTCCGCCATTTCACCCACGCTGCGTACGCGGCGGTTGCCGAGATGATCGATATCATCGACCGTGCCGAAACCGTTACGGATATTGATAAGCGTCGACAGCACGTCGAGGATGTCTGCTTTGTTGAGGACCCCATCGCCTTCCGAGTTGTCGCGTCCAACGCGACGATTGAACTTCATTCGGCCAACACCCGACAGATCGTAGCGATCCGGATTGAAGAACAGGTTCTGGAACAGGTTCTCGGCCGCTTCTTTGGTCGGCGGCTCACCCGGACGCATCATGCGGTAAATTTCAACCAATGCCTCAAGTCGCGTCGTCGAAGGATCGATACTCAACGTGTTCGAGATGAACGGACCTCGATCGAGGTCATTCACATACAGTGTCCTGATGTGCTCGATGCCCGCTTCGATCAACTGCGGTATCAGCTCTTCCGTCAGCTCTGCGTTGGCCGCAGCCAACAGTTCGCCAGTCTCGGTGTCCACGATGTCGTGTGCAAGAATCTTGCCCTGTAGGTATTCGACCGGCACAACCAGCTTCTTGACCGTCGATTTCGACATGTCCCGAACATGCTTGGCCGTAATTCGCTTGCCGTCTTCAACGATCAGCTTGCGACCGAGCTTGATATCGAACGTTGCGGTATCACCGCGCAGACGCTCGGGTATCAAGTTCATCTTGATGTTTTTCTCGGAGAGGTAGAAATCGTCGGTATCGAAGAACAGGTCGAGCATTTCGACGTTCGTCATGCCCAGCGCGCGCAGGATGATCGTAACCGGCAATTTGCGGCGGCGATCGATGCGTGCGAACACGGCATCTTTCGGGTCGAATTCGAAATCGAGCCACGAACCGCGATAAGGAATCACGCGCGCGGAGAACAACAACTTGCCGGAACTGTGTGTCTTGCCCTTGTCGTGGTCGAAGAACACGCCCGGCGAGCGATGCAGCTGAGAAACGATGACGCGTTCGGTACCATTGATTACGAAAGTACCGTGATCCGTCATCAACGGCATTTCACCGAGATAGACTTCCTGCTCGCGAATATCCTTGACGGGCTTCGGAGTACCGCTGGCTTCCCTGTCGTAAATGACCAGACGCACCAGTACGCGAATCGGAGCCGCATAGGTCAAGCCGCGCACCTGACATTCCTTGACGTCGAACACGGGCTTGCCGAGACGGTAGCTCACGTACTCCAGCGCCGCATTGCCAGAATAGCTGACGATTGGGAATACCGACAGAAATGCAGCCTGCAAACCCTTGTTTTCACGCTCTTCAATCGTTTTCGATGACTGCAGGAATTTATTGTACGAATCAACCTGAATCGCCAGCAAATAGGGCACTTCCAATACTGTTGGACGTTTGCCAAAATTCTTGCGGATACGCTTTTTTTCTGTGAACGAATATGCCATTCGAGAAGCCCTCTTTAGCCTCTTAATTTATGGACGCGGGCAAGCAACCAGCCGGAATCCGGCTGGTTGCTTGCCCGACTTTTGACCCATCGGGTAGTGCATCGCTTCGATGCAACGGTCTACTTAAGCTCGACTGATGCGCCGGCTTCTTCGAGCTGCTTTTTAACTTCATCCGCTTCGTCTTTGCTAACGCCTTCCTTGATGGTCGACGGCGCGCCTTCGACCGTCTCTTTGGCTTCCTTGAGGCCAAGACCCGTGATCGAGCGAACAGCCTTGATCACCGGTACCTTATTAGCGCCGAAGCTGGTCAAAACCACGTCGAATTCGTTCTTCTCTTCAGCAACCGCGCCTGCATCGCTGACGGCAGGGCCAGCGGCAACAGCGACGGGAGCAGCAGCGGAAACGCCCCATTTATCTTCGAGCGACTTTACGATATCGACGATGTCCATAATCGGTAATGCGTCGAGTCCTTTAACGATGTCTTCTTTTGAGAGTGCCATTTCAATAGTTCCTGTAAATAATAATTTCCTGAGTCAGGGAATACTTCTAAGATCCTTATGCGGAATCCTGTTCGCCGCGTGCGGACAAAGTCCGTACGAGCATTGCAGGTGGTTCCGCAAGCGTGCGTACCAGTTTGGCCATAGGAGCTACCAATACGCCGAGCAACATCGCACGCGCCTGATCGAAAGTCGGCAAACCAGCCAACATACCCAGATCGGAGCCCGGCAATAATTTCCCGCCAACGGATAGCGATACCGCCTGCAGAGCGTCGTGCTCCTTGGCGAAATCCTTGATGACCCTGGCAGCAGCGCCTGGATCGTCCTTTGCAAACGCGAGAAGAATAGGTCCTTTGAGTGTGTCCTTCATGCACTCAAATGCAGTTCCCTCGACGGCGCGACGTGCCAGCGTATTCTTAACAACACGCATATAAACGCCAGCATCGCGTGCTTCTTTACGCAACTCCGTCATATCTTCAACAGAAAGACCCCTGTAGTCAGCCGCAACGACTGTTACAGATTCTCCTGCGATCGCGCTCAACTCTTTGACAAGAGCTTTCTTGTCTTCGAGTCTCAGTGCCATGATTTTCTCCTGGCTTACGGTTACACAAACGGGCGAAAACAAACCTCGCCCCCCAATTTAGGGAAATCCATCCCTCAGCCGGATGATCAACCGTCGCCAACGCGTGACTCAGGTAACACCATCTACGTAGGCGGTTATTAAGATCAGCATGTGAGCTGATCGCCTACGGTCTTCGACGATCACCGCTTCCTTGCGGCTGACGCGGCAACACCCGAAGGCGTCCCCGCATATTCTTCTGACCGGTCCGCTCCTTAAGCGTCTACGGAGGCCCGGTCTACCGAAATGCCCGGTCCCATGGTCGATGAGACGGTCAGTTTCTTGAAATACATGCCCTTTGCCGACGCAGGCTTTGCCTTCTTCAAGTCAGCCAGCAACGCATCAAGGTTCTCCTTGAGGGCGGCAACGTCGAAATCAGCACGACCTATCGCACAATGGATAATTCCGGCCTTGTCCGTGCGATAACGAACCTGACCGGATTTAGCGTTTGTCACAGCGGTTCCGATATCGGCCGTAACCGTGCCAACCTTCGGATTCGGCATCAGCCCGCGCGGACCAAGAATCTGGCCTAGCTGACCAACGACGCGCATGGCGTCCGGTGTCGCGATAACGACGTCGAAATCCAGCTTGCCTTTTTTCACGGTCTCAGCAAGATCTTCGAAGCCAACGATATCGGCGCCGGCAGCTTTCGCCTTTTCGGCGTTTTCGCCCTGAGCAAATACTGCGACGCGAACCGTTTTACCCGTGCCGTTCGGCAGCACCGTCGAACCACGAACGACCTGATCGGACTTACGCGGATCGACCCCGAGATTCAAGGAGATGTCGACACTCTCCTTAAACTTCGCTGTTGCCAGTTCTTTGACGAGGCTGAGTGCGTCGCTGATGTCGTAGCTCTTGTTCGCATCAATTTTCTCGCGAGCAGCGCGCCTGTTCTTGCTGAGCTTCGCCATTACTTCACCCCCTCAACTTCAATGCCCATGCTGCGGGCCGTGCCAGCAACAGTGCGTACAGCCGCGTCCATGTCGGCGGCGGTCAGATCGGGCATCTTGGTCGTGGCGATCTCTTCGAGCTGCGCGCGATTAACCTTACCAACCTTGTCCGTATTGGGCGTACCAGAACCTTTCTGGACTCCGGCAGCTTTTCTGAGCAGCACGGCGGCGGGCGGAGTCTTGGTAATGAACGTGAAACTGCGGTCATTGTAGACCGTGATCACGACGGGAATAGGCATGCCCGGCTCAGTACCTTGAGTCTGTGAGTTAAACGCCTTACAGAACTCCATGATATTCACGCCATGCTGACCAAGCGCCGGGCCGACGGGTGGAGACGGATTCGCCTGACCCGCAGGTACCTGCAGCTTTATATAGCTGGCAACTTTCTTAGCCATCAAAATTTCCTCTCGAGTTCAAGCGCCGGGCTACGGCTCCTCGTACATGCTCTAAAAAAAACTCGCGCACCAGGCGCATACAGTCCCGTTAGGGTTCTCCTACCCTTTTTCCACCTGGCCGAAGTCCAGCTCAACCGGTGTTGAACGACCCAAAATCTGCACTGTGATCTTAAGTTTGTTCTTTTCGTAATTCACTTGCTCAACCACTCCGGAGAAATCATTGAACGGTCCATCCGTAACGCGAACGACTTCGCCAGGCTCGAAAAGCACTTTCGGCCGCGGCTTGTCGACGCCTTCCTGAACGCGCTGCAGAATCGTGTCTGCTTCTTTCTCTGTAATCGGCGCGGGTCGCTCACTGGATCCACCGATAAATCCGAGTACCTTGGGCACTTCTTTGACGAGATGCCATGTCTCGTCATTCATTTCCATTTGCACCAGGACGTAGCCGGGGAAAAACTTGCGTTCACTGCGGCGTTTGGCGCCATCCCGCATCTCGACGACCTCTTCGGTCGGGACCAGGATATCGCCAAACTTGTCCTGCAAGCCCATACGCTCGATTCGCTCCTCAAGACCGCTCTTTACGCGATGCTCGAAGTTCGAATAGGCGTGCACAATGTACCAGCGTAAAGCCACAGCGGTAAAACCTCTAATAATCCGTTCGTTCCAACTAAAAAGCGTCAGCCAACCAGTGTCTGGGTCAGCCACAGCAGACCTGAATCGAGAACCCAGAAAAACAACATCATTATCAACGTAAACACAAATACGGCGATAGAAGTTTGTGTCGTTTCCTGCTTAGTCGGCCAGATCACTTTGCGAATTTCGACCCGTGACCCCTGAATAAAGTGCCAGAGTCGACGACCCTGAGTACTGATCATCGCGATACTGATGCCGGCAACCGTGCCCGCGAGAACCATGAGAACGCGAATTGCCTGGGCAAGATCCGCCTCGTAGTAATAATACGCGTACAGTCCACCCACCAGCGCAGCAACCGCTACCAGCAGCTTGAGGATGTCGAGCACTCCGCTCTGTGATGTTTCTGTTTCTGTCGCCATTTCTATTTGTGCCGTTCGCCGCAACCGCACCCCAAGGACACGTTGCGCGCTGTAGCGCGCTCCTGCATCGTGGCAGGCCAGGAGGGAATCGAACCCCCAACCTGCGGTTTTGGAGACCGCCGCTCTGCCAATTGAGCTACTGGCCTATTCCTTTGCAAATTTGGCAATCACGCGCGCCTTGCGGCGCGTGCGTTGCCGATGAATTTATGCGAGAATTTTCGCTACCACGCCGGCGCCCACGGTACGACCACCTTCGCGAATAGCAAAACGCAAACCCTCTTCCATGGCGATCGGTGCAATCAG
>JADFNS010000016.1:0-14339 GCA_022563255.1 Pseudomonadota bacterium | reverse complement strand
TCTGGTCGTACGCCCACACCTCGCCGCCGTGCAGCTCCGCCATGACTTTCGTCAAGGCCGCCGTCAGCGTCGTCTTGCCGTGGTCGACGTGACCAATCGTGCCAACGTTGATATGCGGCTTGCTTCTAACAAACTTTTCTTTAGACATGAATCTTTCCTGTTTCCATCCTTATGCCGTCGCGCGCAAAGCGCGTTCCTGTAATCTGGAGCCCACACCCGGATTTGAACCGGGGACCTCTTCCTTACCAAGGAAGTGCTCTGCCCCTGAGCTATGTGGGCAATTCGCCAAGCGTGTCATTCACAGCTTCCGCACTTCCTTCCATTTCTGGAGCGGGTGATGGGAATCGAACCCACATCATCAGCTTGGAAGGCTGAGGTTCTACCGTTGAACTACACCCGCCTTGTTTCTATTTCAATCCCCTATATAAGGAGTCACTCAACCTGCTTTATTCGGACGTACACAAATCCTGACAGTCTTTGATATCTTAAAACCGTCCGATTTTCATAATTAAATGTCTGGCTGGTGGAGGGGGTAGGATTCGAACCTACGTAGGCATAAGCCAGCAGATTTACAGTCTGCCCTCGTTGGCCGCTTGAGTACCCCTCCGCGCACGCAAGCCGGGCATTGTCTAACCACACAGCCCCACTGTCAACAGCTAAACGACTGATTATCGATATTTATACACCGACCGGACGTCCCCGCATCCCTTGCCCGTACGGGGTTTGCGTCATTTCAGGCCCTTTGCGCCCAGTGCCACGGTTCGTAGATGAAACCCTGCGGGTTGCCCCGTGGATAACTCAGAAAAAAACCGAATTTCGAGGCATTCTTTTCGAGCCAGCGAAATGCCCCGGACGACTCAAATTCCTCGGTCAAGGGCGTGGATCCAGGCTCTGCGATATCAATCGCCCTGCCCGTATGGTGCTCACTGAACCCGGGCGCCGCATTGACCTGCAGAATCTCGCTAAGCGATTGTCCTGCATGGAGTTTTTTTCGAATCAGTCCCGCCTGATAGTCAACACTGCGGAATCCGGACACGATCAGCAGGGTGATGCCGTCTGCACTGGCCGCTGCCATCATGGTCTCCCACCCGACGGCGGCTTCTGGCGTCAGTTGTTGCATACGACCGCTCGGATTGACGCCTGCATCGATCAGCTCGGCCGCCTCGTCGAAGGCGGCTTTCGCGCCATCGAGGCCGTAGTCCTGCGGAATGCCGAGTTTCGTGTGAAGTTCGCGTAGCATAGGCGGAATTGTACTCCTAAGGACAGGCTTCGCGCCGCCGATAATATGCTCCGATGACTGTCGACAAGATATACAAAGATAAATCGGGCAATCAACCGTTTCGTTTTAACGAGGAAGTCGCGAAAGTCTTCCCCGATATGTTGCGCCGTTCGGTGCCGGGCTACGCGGCGTCGATCGAGGCGATTGGCGCGTTAGCTGCACGTTATGTGCTAGCGGATACGAATTGCTACGATCTTGGCTGTTCGCTGGGCGCGGCGACACTTGCCATGCGCCAGGGCATTCGGCGACCGGGGTGTCGTATTGTGGCCGTGGACACCGCGCCGGCCATGATAAAACGCTGCCGCAAACTTGTCGCTGAAGATGACCGGCAGTTCGCGCGCGATACGGCAGTGGAGGTAGTTCAGGCAGACATCCGAGCCACCAACATCGAGAACGCGTCGCTGGTTGTGCTCAATTACACGCTGCAATTTCTCGACCTGCAGGACCGCGACGCGATGGTGCAGCGTATTTACGACGGCATGAACGATGGCGGACTGCTGGTTTTGTCCGAAAAAGTTGTGGACGAGGATCCTCAAATGGAAGCGCTGCTCGTCGATTTGCACCACGAGCACAAACGACGCAACGACTACAGCTCTTTGGAAATCAGCCAAAAACGGGCGGCGCTGGAAAATGTGCTGCTACCCGAAACCGTCGCCGCACATCGAGATCGCCTCAGAAATGCGGGCTTTGCCAGCACCGCCGTCTGGCTGCGTTATTTTAATTTCGTCTCCGTCATCGCTATAAAATGACCTGCAATCATCATGCTTGACCAAGCTGCACTTGCCGCGTGTCTGCAGTCCATTGGCTTGCGCGACTGGCACGATGAACTGGCGCCTTTGCTTCGTGAAAGATTGTCGGCGGCGGGCCATGGAGATTTCGAGCAGTGGCGAAATATCGTACGGGCCTTGCGCGATACCGGTGCGGACAAGGAACGACGTAAGGAATTGCTGCTCGGGCTTTCGCCATGGCGCAAGGGCCCGTTCGATGTGGCCGGCGTTGAGATCGACGCGGAGTGGCGCAGCGACCTGAAGTGGGCGCGACTGAAAGATGCCATCGCACCGCTTGCTGACAGGAACGTTCTCGATGTCGGCTGCGGCAACGGTTATTACGCACTGCAGATGCGCAAAGCCGGCGCGCGTACCGTAATCGGCGTGGACCCCAGCTTACTTTATGTGATGCAGTTTCTGGCCATCAACGAGTTCCGGCGCGACTCAGGCGTCTTCGTCCTGCCCGTTCGCCTGCACGAACTGCCCCTGCCTGCCCGGAAGTTCGACACGACGTTCTCGATGGGCGTGCTTTACCATCAGCGAGCGCCGCTCGACCACCTTGGCCAGCTGCGCCAGACTTTGCGGCCCGGTGGGCAGCTTGTGCTTGAGACAATCTATTTGCCAGGTGAAGAAGCGTGTTCGCGCACGCCAGACGATCGCTACGCCCGCATGCGGAATGTGTGGATGTTGCCAACCCTCCCCGAACTCATTTTATGGATGACGCGATCCGGGTTCATCGACATTGAAATCCTCGACAAGTCCATCACAACGACCGATGAGCAGCGATCGACTGAATGGATGACCTTCGAGTCGCTGGCCGAGGCCCTCGATACGGCCGATCCGACGCGCACCGTTGAGGGCTGGCCGGCCCCGCGCCGAGCGATCATCGCTGCAACAAACCCTTGAATAATATCGGTTGGAAGCGTAGTTTCGGTCTAAACTGAAACAAGAGAAAAGACGGATGCGAATGTCGGCTGCGGTTGAAAAGTACGTGCTCCATTGGGGCGAAATGGGCACCCGCTGGGGGACGAACCGCACAGTCTCTCAGATCCAGGCAATCCTCTACCTTTCTCCGCATCCCCTGCGGGCTGACGAAATCGTCGATCTGCTGTCGGTCGCACGCTCGAATGTCAGCACCAGCATTCGTGAGTTGCAGAGCTACGGACTGGTGCAGATGACGCACACGCTTGGTGACCGGCGCGACTATTTCGAATCGCCGCACGACGTCTGGGAATTGTTTCGGGTCATTATCGAACAACGCAAACAGCGGGAGCTCAATCCAACGCTGGCAATGCTCAAGGATTGCGCCGCCGAGGTTGACGCTGAAGATGAAACAGACCCGATCACCAAAGAGCGCATCAAGAACATGCTGGCTTTTTTCGAATCAACGAACGACTGGTACGAGCAGATCAGCAAAATCCCAACCGGTACGCTCACCAAACTCATGGCCCTGGGCGCCAAAATCACGAAACTTATCAAACCGTAGGCGTACCCGGAGGACACGCACCTCCCGGGGCGCGATATTATTCCGTTACTTCTGCAGCGACACAATCAAGCACGCTTATAGTCACGCCTAACTCAGTCTCGCGTAAGATCCAGATCGAATCGCTTATCGCCATTGATTCGGGACCACCGCTGATCGAATGCGCGGGCCGATAAAAGTAGCCGCCAGCCATGTATTGCCCGGTGAGCGCTTCGCCATTGACGCATTCACTTTGTCGGAAATCGCCCGACATCAGATAGCCCTCGCGTAACGCAGTCGAATACTCCCAGGGCAACGATGCGCCCGCCGAAATTCTCTGCAGCCACGTTTTCGAGCCATTGCCCGGATCGAAGCGCAGTTCTTTTACCGATACTCCGCTGGTCGCAGTGGGAGCCCAACGCAACAAGTCGCTGTCGATAATGATAGGCGAGCGGATGATCGATTCGGGATCGGTGTCGTTCAGGAAATAAAGAATCTGGGCTCCTGCGGACGAAGTCAGATTAAACCCCAGCGAGCCCGCCGGAAGAAACGCATAGCCACGCGGGCCGAGCCTGATATCGGCGACGTTCAGCTCGCCCTTGAGAACGAAAATTTCCATCGATCGGCCCGGCTCGCCACCGCTTGTACCTCGCCAGTCGCGCGGCAAATCGATACGGTTACTGGTGCGCCGCGTCGCCGCATCACCTGCCAGTTGCTTGGCGCGAACGCCGGGCAGGGTGGCCATGAAAATGTCGGAAAGTTCATCGACCTGGATAAAGGCCGGGTAAGGCACGTCCGGCGGACCACTCGCGCAGCCACCGAAAATTGCTGCGGCTGCAACTACTGCTAAAACTCTGATTCTCATTTCGCTATCCCTGAGGCAACTTCCCGGCAGAAAAAAAGCCGCCCAGAATCTGGGCGGCGTCTCAAGCAGAAGATGTATCTGGCGGGGTACGGATTACTCCGTGTCCAAGTTGGCGATCCACTTCATCGTTGGTCATGACCGATTGCAGGTAACCAGTCAGTCGGATGGCGTGTTGAGAGGGTTCACGCAACACCCGCCTTCGAGTCACGCACTCAGCGTGGCGGCTCACCCGCTTTGCCTAGTTACATCCCATCTCCGTGCGTACCGAATTGGTACGCTCGAGATGCTACTACATATAGTATTGGAAGGCGAGCAAACCACTACATTTAGACATTTTCCAAAAACACGTGCAAAACTGACGACGCATCGCAACAGACAAGGTAGCCTTGGTCACGTCAACAAATCACAAAGCGAGCATGCCTTGAGAGACAGTGAAATGGTCGACGGACGATCGACCCATCAAGTGGTCGGACTTATTCTTGGCCCGGCCTTGTTCCTGATCATGATGTTCAGCGGCGCGCCCGACGGATTGGGCGACAAGGGCTGGGCTACTGCGGGAATTGGTGTCCTCATGGCGGTTTGGTGGGCGACCGAGGCCGTCCCGATCGCTATCACTGCACTGCTTCCGTTGGTTGTGTTCCCGTTACTCGGCATCGCCACCATTGCCGAAACCGCTGCGCCTTACTCGAACAAGGTTATCTATCTTTTTCTCGGCGGCTTCATCGTCGCGTTCGCGATGCAACGCTGGAACCTGCACCGCCGGATCGCCTTGTCCATTCTCAAATACGCGGGCGGTAACGGGCGCTCGCTGGTTGGCGGATTCATGCTCTCAAGCGCGCTCATTTCGATGTGGGTGATGAACACATCCACGACCATGATGCTGCTGCCCATCGCGGTGTCGATCATCGCCGTCATACACAAGACCGTCGGCACGATGGACGACAAGGGCAGAGAAGATTTTCAATTCTCATTGCTGCTCGGTGTGGCTTACGGCGCGACCATTGGCGGCATGGCAACGCTGGTTGGAACGGCACCCAACGCGATGTTTGCGGCGTTTATGCTCGAGAATTACGACACCAGCATCAATTTTTCCAGCTGGATGATGGTGGGATTTCCGCTGTCCGCGATGATGCTGCCGCTCGCCTGGCTGGCATTGACGCGCTGGGTATTCAAGGTTGATTTCGTCACCTCCGATGAGGGTCTCGCAGCCCTGCGGAAAATGAAAACGGATTTGGGCAATATTTCGGTGCCCGAGAAGCGGGTTGCCATTGTGTTTTCCGTGATGGCCTTGTCGTGGATATTCCGACCCTTGCTCGCAAAGTTGCCGGGGCTGTCGGCGCTCGACGACTCACTCATTGCGCTGGCCGGCGCTATTTTGATGTTTCTGGTCCCCAGCGGCGACAAAAAGGACCCGTTGTTGTTGCGCTGGAAGTACGCCGAGCAACTGCCATGGGGCGTATTGATCCTGTTTGGCGGCGGACTGACGCTTGCGGGCGCAGTGTCGCGAACCGGCCTCGCCGCGTGGCTGGGCGGCAACCTGCACGCCGTTGGCGAACTGCATCTTCTGGTGATCGTCGTTCTCGTCGCGTCGATGATCATTTTCCTCACGGAACTGACCAGCAATATCGCCACGACTGCGACGTTCCTGCCTGTCGTTGGAGCAATAGCCATCGAGGCAGGCATCGACCCGATCGTTCTTGCCGTGCCGGTAACGCTGGCGGCGAGCTGTGCGTTTATGCTGCCAGTCGCAACGCCACCCAATGCGATCGTGTTCGGGTCGGGCATGCTTACGATTCCAAAAATGGCGCGGGCCGGAATGGTGTTGAATCTGATCGGAATAGTTTTAGTCTCGGCCGTCGCCTACAAGGTGGCGCCAATGTTCCTGGGATAAGTGCAGAACCGCAATGAGTGAAGAATACGAAGTCAGCAAACAAAACAAGGTCCGCCAACTGCGTGAGAATGCGGTCTACGATAAGGAAACCGTACACGGCATTCTTGATTCTGCGTTGCTCGCTAGCGTCGGCTTTGTGCAGGGCGGGCAGCCGGTCGTAGTGCCGATGCTTTTCGGTCGCGACGGCGAAACAATCTACCTGCACGGCGCTCGCAAGGCCAGGGTGATTCGCTTGCTGGAGGAAACCGGGACTGCCAGCATGAGCGTCACCCACGTGGACGCTCTCGTGTATGCGAGATCGGCGTTCAACTCCTCGATGAACTACCGTTCCGTCACTGTGTTCGGAAATGTGCGCCTGGTTGATGACTGGGACGAAAAACTTCATGCGCTGCGAGTCATCAGTGAAAGCACCATGCCCGGTCGCTGGGACGAGCTGCGCGCACCGCTGGACAATGAGATCAAGATGACCGGCGTCATCGCGCTCGAAATCGAGTCGGCCTCCGCCAAAATATCCAGCGGAATGCCGTCCGACGAAGAGGAGGACTACAGCACTCCGATATGGGCCGGCGTATTGCCGTTAAAATCGACGTTCACAAAACTGGAATCGGATGACCGGTTGATTGACGGCGTGGAGCCATCGGACGCCGTAAAAGCGATGCAGGGAAAGACTCTGTAATCGCGGCCAAGGGCCGCTCCTACAGCAAATTCTGGCTGTTTTCCGCCTCCAGCCTCAGGAGCGCTTCCTTGGTATCCAGTCCGCCGCCAAAGCCTGTCAGGTCGCCGCCGCTCCCGATGACCCGGTGGCACGGTACGACAATCGGAATCGGGTTGCGACCGTTCGCAGCACCGACCGCGCGCAGGGCTTTGGGATTGCCGATTTGTTTCGCGATTGCGCTGTACGACATCGTCTCACCGTAAGGAATTTGCAGCAACGCCTCGAGCACGCTGATCTGGAATTTGCTGCCACTGAGCTTGAGCGGCAAATCGAACTCTTTACGCTGGCCGGAAAAATATTCCCCCAGCTGCTCGCAAACCGTCTCGAACGGCTGTTCGTTGTAAATCCAGTCGGCTTCCGGATCGCGACGCATAGCGCCTTTGGGAAAACCGATCATCGATAACCTATCGACGTCACCGGCCAGTAACAGCTCGCCTATCGGCGTATCAAAGAAACAGTAGTACATGAGTCAACCTCCGGAATTCGTACCGGAACTCCATAATAATAGCGCGGCATACGCTCGCCAAGGGCGCCATGCTTCCGCGCACGCCTTAAGTTGCGAAGGTTTCATTCGCTCACGCTCCGGCGCATCGAACGCTCGCAGCAGGCCAAGGTCGGAATACGGAAATGCATCCGGATCTTTCAATGAGCGCATCGCCACGTACTGTGCCGTCCACTCGCCGATGCCCTTGATGGCAAGCAGCGAATTGCAAAACTCTTCCGTACCCTGCGCCGCATCAAAACCAACCGACCCGTCAACAACCGCCCTCGCCACGCGTCGGATGGTATCGGCCCGACTGGCGATCACCCCCAGATTTTTAAGCCGTGCGCCAAGCAGCCTCTCCGCCGTCGGAAACAGCACCCTCGGCGCGCTCGCTTTGTCCATATCCGGTACGGCCACATCAATGGGCTCACCGTATCGATTGGCAATGCGCCCTGCCAGGGTCGTTGCCGCCGCGACCGATATTTGCTGCCCGAGAATGGCGCGAACCGTAACTTCGAATCCGTCCCACGCGCCGGGGACACGAACGCCGGGAAGCCTCTTCAACCGACGCCGCATGGCCACATCGCGAGACAATACTCGTGCAATATCGTCCGGGGACGCGTCGAGGTCCAACATTCCCCGTACGCGTTGTATCAGCGGCAGCAAGGCTCGCGTTCCCGCGCCATGCAGTGTCAGCAAAACACATTCGCCGTTGTCGCGCAGGTCAATAACGCTGTGCGCGCCGTCGAATACGACGCTGCGCAGGTAACGATCTTGGCGAACGACTTCCACACCGGGTATTGCCCGCGCCGCAAAAAACGCCAGCAGATTGCGACTGTCGAACGGCTGCCGATAGGGCAATTGGACCGTCAGGCTGCCGGTCGATCTGAGAACGCCGCGCCGCTTCCGCAGATCGCGTGGCGACCGCCCATAGGTATTGCGAAACGCGTCGTTGAAACGGCGGGTGCTACCGAACCCGGACGCGATCGCGATATCCGTCATTGGCAGCGCCGTCTGGTCAATAAGTCGCTTGGCAAAATGCAGCCTTTGCGTATGAGCGACCGCGAGCGGACTCGCGCCGAGGTGCTGGGTAAACAGCCGTCGCAGATGGCGGCCCGTTACACCCAGTCTGTCTGCGAGTCGCTCGACATCGCCGCCGTCGAGGGCGCCGTCCGCGATTAGACGCAACCCGCGTTGAACGGTCGTGGAAGTTCCGACCCAGGCAGGCGTTCCCGGGGCGCATTCGGGCCTGCAGCGAAGACACGGCCGCAGGCCGGCTTCGCCCGCAGCGGCTGCGGTCGGATAGAACACAACGTTCTCGCTCTTGGGCGCATTGGCAGGACAAATCGGCCGACAATAAATCCCGGTGGTCTTGACGCCTACAAAGAAACGGCCGTCGAACCTGGCATCTCGTGACAGCCTCGCTTGCTCATAAATTTCGTTTTGCTGCATGCCCGTACCCGTGAATACGGAACAAAGTATACGCCCGGCATGCAGCAAAACCAGCCAGAATCGGACCTCTATGCGTCAGCGATCCATTTCGCAACTTCATCCGCACCACCGATGTGCCGACCATCTATAAACACCTGCGGATAGGTAATCGCCGATGACACCGCACGCAGAGTCTGATCCGTGTAGTCGTGATTGAGCAACAACTCTTCGAACTCAATTCCTGCCTCTCGCAGAAGCGTTTTCGCGCGGACACAGTGAGGACAACCAACGCGGGAAAAAACGGTGACATCGTGCGGCAGTTTTCCTTGCGGATCCAGATACCTGATCATCGTGTCAGCATCGGAAACACCGTACGGATCACCCGCCTCTTCGGGCTCGATAAACATCTTCTCGATCAAGCCGTCGCGAACGAGCATGGAATAACGCCAGGAACGCTTGCCGAATCCAAGGTCTTCCTTGCCCACCAGCAATCCCATCTTGTCGGAAAATTCACCGTTGCCATCAGGCAAGAAAGTCAGGCGCTCGGCATTCTGGCTTCGCTGCCACTCGTTCATGACGAACGCGTCGTTGACCGACACGCAAATGACTTCGTCGATGTCGTTCGCCTGGAATTGTGGTACGAGCTGGTTGTAGCGCGGCACATGCGACGACGAGCAAGTTGGCGTAAACGCGCCTGGCAGCGAAAACAGGACGACCGCCTTGCCCTTGAAAATTTCATCGGAAGTGACATCAACCCACTCATGACCGCGTCGTGTGCGAAAGGTAACATCAGGAACGCGTCGTCCTTCAAGATTGCTCAACATGATTTTTTCTCCAGTTAATTAAAGTATTTTCAGGCCAACATGCTGCGCAGCATCCAGGCGTTTTTTTCGTGTATCTGCATGCGCTGAGTCAGCAGGTCTGCAGTCGGTTGATCATTTGCTGCATCGGCAATGACGAATACCTGCCGCGCCGTCCGCACAACGGCCTCCTGGCCAACGGCAAGTTGTCGAATCATCTCCTCGGCGGTTTCTTCGCCGTTGGCCTCTTCGACGGACGTCAGCTTTGCGAATTCCGAGTACGAGCCCGGCGCTTTGATACCCAGCGCGCGAATGCGTTCGGCAATTTCGTCAACGGCCGTGGCCAGTTCCGTGTACTGGGCTTCGAACATGAGGTGCAGCGTATTGAAGAGCGGGCCTTCGACGTTCCAGTGAAAGTTGTGTGTCTTCAGGTAAAGCGTGTAGCTGTCCGCCAGCAGGCCGGACAAGCCGCCCGCAATACTTTCACGATCTTTGCTGTTGATACCGAGATTGAGTTCCATGACTGGCTCCATTGCTTACTGATTGAGCTCAGTCTGAGCCATTCGACTTGATAAGGAAAATGGGTTATTTAGCTTACTATGTGCTATTTTATCGAACAATGAGAATGCCGACAATTAAGCAACTGCGATACTTCGTGGCACTGTGCGAAGAACGACACTTTGGTCGCGCCGCCGAACTGTGTTTTGTTTCGCAGTCCGCATTCAGCAACGCGATCCGGGAGCTTGAAGCGACGCTGCGGAGCCAACTCGTCGACCGCACGAACCGCAATGTTACGATCACGGCAAAGGGTCAGGATGTCGCCACCCAGGCCCGCCTTGTGTTGCGGGACGTTGAGAGCCTTGTGGACATCGCGCAGGGTGATCTGGCGCCGCTCGCCGGTGAATTGCGCTTGGGCGTTATCCCCACGATAGCGCCGTTCATCTTGCCCGCTTTGCTACCGAAACTGCGCAAGCAATATCCGCAACTGGAACTGCTCCTGATCGAGGATCAAACGAACCGCATTGTCGAACGCCTGATGGATGGCGAGCTCGACGTCTTGTTGCTCGCCCTGCCCTGGACGATGCACGGTGTCGAAGAACATGCGTTGTTTCGAGACGACTTTTGCCTCGCGTACCGGCAGGGGACCAAGCACGTCGACCCGCAGAACTATCGCTTCAATCGACTCAACGCCGACAGCGTACTGCTACTCGAGGATGGTCATTGCCTGCGGGATCACGCGCTGGCGGCATGCAAGATTCGCGACACGCAGAAAGTGCGGCGCTTTGGTGCGAGCAGTTTGTTAACTCTGGTCGAAATGGTCGACGCGGATCTCGGCATCACGTTTCTTCCCGAAATGGCCCGCGGCAGCGCGCTGCTGCGAAACACCCGAGTTCGTCTGCATGCATTGAAGGACAAGAGTTATCGGACGATCGGGCTTGCGTGGCGCAAGGGCAGCAGGCGTAGTGACGAATTTCGCCTGCTGGGCGATTTCATCTGCGACAATCGCTAGCCGGTTCTAGCCCGTTGCGCGAGCACGACCCAAACGCCGCCGAGCGTCGCGACTGAAGCAACCAGGAGCCTGAGCGTCACATCTTCGGCGATGAAAAGTACGCCGCCGATCGCTGCGATGACAGGTGCGGAAAGCTGCACGGTCGCTCCCTGCGTTGCAGTCAGACCTTGCAGGGCTTTGTACCAAATCGCATAACCGATACCGGATGCGATGCCGCCGGATACCGAGGCGATCAATACGCCATCCAGAGTCGCGTGAAAGCTCGAGACAAAAATCAAACTCACCGCCAGAACCAATGGTACGCAGAAGATGAAATTGTTGGCCGTTGCCGCCAGCGGATCCACGACACTTCTGCCAAGTAGAGAATAAATACCCCACGAGATGCCGGCCACGACCATTAACAACGCGCCCGCGATGTCCGGGGCCGTCACTCCTGGCGAGACAAGATAGGCAAGGCCCGCAAACGCCATGACAAGTCCGGCCCAGGACAAAGCGCTGAATCGCTCGCCGGACCGAAGTGCAACGGCAAACATTGTGAGTTGCACGGCACCAAAGAGAAGCAAAGCACCCGTACCGGTACTCAACGTGACGTAGGCAAACGAGAAAAATGCCATGTATGCGAATAACGTCGCGACCATGCGCCAGTCCACGGGCGCGCGTGGCTGCTTGCGCCAGCGTGGCGCCATCAGAACGCTTAGAACGACAGCGCCAGCGACCACGCGTACGGTCGCGAAAGACGCAGCATCAATGAGGCCCGCACCCAGGGCCAGCCGACACAGGACTGAATTAGCGGCGAACGCCACCATTGCCAGCGCCGTCAGACCGGCGGTCTTGGAAAGTAAACCTGGCACCTTTTTTAGCGCGGTTTGATGCGACCATCCATGTCCGGAATAACAAACGCCGGATCGATACGGCATGGACCGGGCGCCAGACCTGCGCCCTCAAGAAATTGGCAGGTGCCCTGGATACTCGCAGCACTCGGTTGTGGGGCGCCGGCCAACCAGCCAGTCAGAGACTCCCAGCCCGCCGTCAATTCGGCCGCGGTAAAGCCACAATGCGACGGCGCTGCTTCTGCCACAATGGCAACAGTGAGATTTTCGGCATTCACAACGTCCTGGTATTCCTTTTCGTTTTCAACGATGATGAGACCATCCTTGGAAGTGTGAAGCGAGACGATCTTGACGTCGCCGACATCTCCCGTTGGTCTGTAGTTGTTGGCCAGACGCCGTGCCGCTCCCGGATTGACCGAGACGCGTTCAATATCGGCATTTACATCTGGGTCATCGTACTCAACACCCTCGTTGCCCATGCCCTGCTTGCCGTGCAGTTTTCCCTTGTCGTAGATGAGATCGGCGATACCGAACACCGCGAAACCGAGGTCGGTCACGATGAAATTTTCCGGCAACTGCGTAGAAGCAAGTAGCTTGTCGAGTAGCAACTGCTGATCGGGTGTGCGGAAGGCAGCAGGAGCAAGAATTCCAGTGCACGCATGCAGGGCAATCGCCATTCCCTCGCCAGTTAACGGGTAAAATTGTGACGGCAAGCCTGTGGCGCCACCCGGGATCGCGGCTCCTGGAACGCTTCCGCAAATGGCATCGTAGGTGAGCCGTATGTCCAACGCACCGTCCCAAACTCGGCTACCGGCCACAGCACCGCAGAACGGGAATGCGCCGACAACGTTGCCGAGGTTCGAGTTTTCGAGTGCATCGGCGGTCACTATCCCGCCCAGCGATGCTCCCGTGATAATGATCGAGTCGGGCTTGCCGACTTTCTCTTTGAAAATATTGACGAGATGCTGCAGGTCCTGCGTGGTCTTGAATACGGCCCATTGAGTCTCACTGTAACTCGAGGCGGCGACGGCATATCCCTGCGCCAGCTGCAATCCGGCGAGTGGTCCGAGATCGGGTGGATCCGCCAGCATCGGATTAAAGCTATAGCCGTGATTCCAGATTACGAGCGTGCCGTTCCACGTGTCGGGAACTACAATATTGTAGAACGCACCGTCTTCTTCGCCGGTGAAGCTAGATGATGCGAGAGCGGCCGGTACAGCCAGGAATGAGGCCAACAGGCCTAGAAAGATTCGTTTGTACATGACGTTCCTCCCCCGGGAGAACCCGGACTTTTGTTATTCAACGATCAGGTCGCTGTTTCGGATATTTATACGCCCTTAATTAACGCTTCACCAATCGTTGATTCGACATAATGGCTTCATAACGCATCCAGAGTGGTTCCAGTCACGACGAAACGCCCGCGTGCATCCCGTGTTATCGAGGACGCACCAACTAATTTTCCTGCCTCCGCCTGCGCCTCCCAGGATTTGCTGAACAGTTGGGCTCTTTCATAAGCCGTCGCCAAATCCAGCCATGCCTGAACGTTTTCCGGCTGCAGATCCCGCGAGTGCTCAAGTAAAGGAATAGCACGATCGAATACCACCATCAGGGTCAACAAACGACCGAAGTTCGTATGCGGCACGGGATTATCGGGCCCCGCGGCAATCGCTTGTTCGAACAACGCCATCGCCGTCCTCAAGTCGCCGCCATACCAGGCGTTCATTGCCTGCTCGTTCAGCAGAGTGCTGTCATTTTCATGCGTCTGCGCCGGGACGTCGATCGGGGTTTCGAACTCAGTCCCGTCGGGTGCAAACTCGGCCATTTCGCTGCCGGCGCTGCGCTCACTGGAATTCGGAGCCAGCCTTTGACCCGGCGGCGGATCACCGGCAGTACGCGGCCAAAACACCGTCAACAGGATAATCACAAGGCCGATCAACCAGAACCACTTGTTTTGCAGCAGCCGCTTCATGCCTTTCTCAATAAATTTTCCACCGGTGGAAATAGCATACGCTCAGGAAAATAAACCTGACACCTTTTCAGTCACTGACGAGTCCCGCCAGAAATGACCGTACCCCTTCGATGTAGACGCTCTCATCCCGGAGAAACGCGTCGTTGTGGGTGCCGCGCAGCACCAGCAGAGTGCGGGGCTCACTCGCCGCAGCGAAAATTGCTTCGCCGTGGTGAAAAGGGATGATGTCATCGTCGCGACTGTGCACGACCAGTACCGGGCAACGAACATCCTGAACGTAATCACGAGTCGCATGACTGAAACGGCTTAGCCAGCGAGCCGGGAGCCATGGATAGA
>JADFNS010000015.1 GCA_022563255.1 Pseudomonadota bacterium | reverse complement strand
CTCACTGACGAGCAGAAGCGCGACATTTTGTACAACAATGCTGCCCGCTTTTTGCGACTTACTGAAGAAGAAATCGCCGCTCACCATAGCCGGTAATTCAACGAAGTTTGGATGACCGCTTTACCCCCGAAAGCTGACATTGAGCTAATATTGGTCCTAAGGGCCGCTAGTGACCCGAAGCGGACGTTAAGAAACACGGCTCTCTTAAACTGAACTTCAGCGTACTCTTATGAACTGATTGGACCTCGATAACATGTCGCCCTGTTCTTGATGATCGCGGGCTTGCGATATGCCAGTTTCCTAAGGCGATTCATCCACCTCATCCATTGCAACTTTGATCAGCAAGCGATTTCGAACAAAGTCGATCACAAAGTCCCGCTGGTTGAATAAGCCGGAACCCAGAATCACAAGCGGTCTGTCTTCATGCTGTAAATATGCAAAAATCTCAAGATCGGCGACCAAGAACACTTCGTTTCGCCAACGGATGCTGGCTGTCCTTACTTCCTTGGCGTGTAATCGGGCCACAACAGGCGTACTCTCAAGCGCGCCCGACAGCAGTTCCTCTTCTCTCCGATTCAAGGGCGCGAGACGGAGAGAGCGTGCGGCAGGCCAATTGATCATATTCGGCCCGGCCCCTAGGTCAAACAACGCCGGTAACTTTTTACCGCTAATTTCTATCTCGAAAAAGTACAGTGCTGCGCCGCTTTCGCCGATATTCACACGCTCCAGCGGGACGGAAGCCCAACCTCGATAGGATCTGTCACGAACCAGATTCGGCGGATAGAGGCGCAGGACTCGATCTTCAGTAGAAAAACCGACCGCGTACCGATGCAAGAAATCTATACCCAAAATGCCATCAATTTTGGCGCTAGCCGCAGTGTCGCCAGGCAGTGAGGCAATCCTGGGGTTGGCCCAGATCTCGCGGCCAACCTGTAAGCGGCTGATACTGACCAATGGAAACTGCCCGGAGGCAACTAGGCCTTGGATGGTTACCGATTTTCCCGGAGTGGATTCAAGTTCAAGTTTGTTACGAAGCTTGTCGAAGACGACGGAGATGCTCGCGCCGGTATCCAACGCAAAGTGAAAGGGTCCCTGATCATTTACTCGCGCTTCAATAACAATGCGACCGCCGTTTACGATGTGGTAGGGAGCGATCGCAAGTGCGCTGTCTTGGTTAAACGTACTGGCACAACCACACAGAACGAAAACCGTTGCCAACAAAAGGATTTTCAGATCCAGCTTCATACGTGTGATCATACTCGATAGCTTGCTGACCCACCTTGTCAGGCTACGTCCTTGGATTCCAGGTCCCCTATCTATAGGCTGTGATTATTGAACTGAATCGGCTTGACACCAATTGGCGGTAAATTGGCGGTAAATTGACATCACCGACACGCTATCATGGCTGCCACCATTAGCTCCCGGCACAAGTGAACCGCATGTTCATAAAAGAAATCAGAAATAAGAGGTTTCTTTCACAAGAACAACTTTCAGAATTGAGTGGATTAAGTCTGCGTACTGTTCAACGTGTACAAAAGGGGCATCGAGTTAGTTATGCCTCATTGAGATCTCTTGCTGCCGCAATCGACATCGACGTAGACATACTCGAGCAGGAATTATATGCAATGGATAAAGTGATCAACGAATACAAGGATTTTCCATTCTGGATCAGGTTCGCGTGCGGGAGTGGCTGGTTTTCTGCAAGCCGGCATGAACTTCACAAGATAGAACTTTTCGCGCTTTTCTTCAGTGCCCTCGGCTGTCTTGTGTGGGCCAGCGGCTTCATCTGGGAGTTGCCGGCTATTCGAATTCCGTACCCCGGCGTCAATATGGGCGATTTCTTTGGGCTATGTGGGGTCGGCTGTTTGTTTTGCGCCTACAATTTTTCCATCGCGATTCGTGTGGGCGACAAATACGATGTCTGGTCGAAACTGGAAGCTACCCAGCCGGGTGGGGTATTTGGTTTTTTCAGAAACTCGAATTAGGCTTCTTGTTGGAAAAACAGAGTCAAAGTTCCCGGCTCGAGAGTTGGCCATTCCGCGAACTGATCAGGATCTTCTATTACCTGAGAAACAGCATTATATTTTTCATTCGTTTTTGAACGAACATTGGGTGCATATTCAAAATCACCGCCTAGTTCCGACGCTTGTAGTAGCAGCGAAATGAGAAAATCATTGCCGTCATAGTGCCAGCCGTTTCCGTCGCCTTGCCTCGCGAAGTGCATTGTTAGAGCCAATTGAGTTACGCCGCAATGACCGCTTATGACCGTTAGCGGCCTGTCCTTTTCATCAATTTTCGTTGATTTGAACGACCGCTATTGAGAAAAGCAGACGTTCAAAGTTCGACTCCAAAAGCCGAGAATTTTGATTCAAAATAATTGCTACTGAACGTCCGCTCTGCACCCGGAAGCAGTCATTCACTTATTTATCAGAGTGAAGGGCTCCTAATGACCCATAGCGGACGTCGGTGATCCATCGGCTATAATCGGTCACTAGCAACAACGATAAAGCCAAACCTGCCGAAAGACGGGGACGGAAAACCACGGGTCCTCGCTTCCTCCGAGAAGCCATGGATGACTCCCCGAAGGACCCAAGATCGCCGCGCTGCCGATACTTCATCGAATGAATAGGTTGGCAGGAGGCATCATGAAAATCTTGCGCTTATCAACTCATTCAGGGACCTGTGTTCTTTTTGTGATTTCTCTTACTGTGACCACAATTTGCAGCGTTGAAGAGTTTGTTTTGGCGCATAGTCAGACCAGCGGACCCGATTTCCATGTAGACGGTTCGGATCTCGATGCGAATGGCGAACCAGGCCCTTCGTTGTTTCTGAATGTTGTTCCAATAAGTGCAAAGGAAAACCAGGCAGTAAGACTTGCAACTGATCTTATGCGGCTGCTTTCGTAATTAATCGGGTAAGATTTTCTGAACGTGTGTCCACCTCGCCCTCGTGGCCGGGTTGCGTACGTGTCTGCTATTGGCTGCGATTTCGACCGGTCAGCGCAATACCGGCGCGCCTAACAACCGCTCCTATTGTTCACCGAGCAGCGTCGTGTCAATCAGGTCGCACAGGCAATGAATCACCACCAGGTGCACTTCCTGAATACGCGCCGTTCGCATTGCCGGGACGCGAATCTCGACGTCGTCAGGTGCATAGACCTCCGCCATGCGACCGCCATCTCGTCCGGTCAGTGCCACGACCGTCATGCCACGATCGTGCGCCGCGGCAATTGCACGAATAATATTTTCTGAATTGCCCGACGTTGAGATCGCCAGCAATACGTCTTGCGACTTGCCAAGCGCACGAACTTGCTTCGAATAAATTTCTTCGTAGGCATAGTCGTTGGCGATAGACGTGAGCGTCGAGCTGTCCGTCGTCAACGCCATCGCCGGCAGCCCGGGGCGCTCCATTTCGAAACGATTGAGGAGTTCCGACGAGAAATGCTGGGCATCGGCAGCGGAGCCACCGTTGCCACAGCTCAAAATCTTGCCATCGTCGAGAAGCGCGTCGGTCATCAAGCGACCGGCGGCCACGATGCTTTCGGCAAGCAACTTTGCCGAGGCCTCTTTGGTCGCAATGCTTTCCGCAAAATGTTCGCGAACCCGTGTTACAGGATCCATGGTTGCTCCGCTCAATGACTGTGTAGCGAATTCTACCAGCAGTTGCTTGCCTACAGGGTTGAATTATCGGGACGAAACGCGTCGCTGATCCAGTCGATAGACGGGTCGCCAATGCCCTCAACAGCGACCACATCGAAGCGCATGATGCAATTCGCGTAGCGATTGTTCCTGGCGACGAACATGGCGGCCGTGCGAATGATTTTTTTCTGCTTGCGATAATCGACGGTATGGCTTGCTGGAGCGAATGACCTTGATGAGCGGAAGCGGACCTCAATGAAAGTCAGGCAGCCATCGTCGAGCATTATGAGGTCGATTTCACCGCCGCGACAACGAAAGTTTCGAGCAACAGGTTGCAAACCTTTGTGGACGAGGTAGCGATGCGCATCCTCCTCTGCGCTACCGCCTATAGCTCCTGTAGTGCGGTATCCCACGGCGCTTCATCGGCAGCATCGGGCATGACCGGTTCGCCGTCGTGCGTCACGTCCTGGATCGGGCCGCCCGTGTCTTCCTGATCAGGAAGCGCAATGGCCTGTCCGCGCTGAAACTGCGCCCAGGCAAGACGCCGGTGTACCCGACCTCGCTGATCGAGAAACAAACCACCCGTCGCGCCGTCCAGTTCCATCATGTCGCCGCCGCGACTGGCAAACAAGGCGGCGATCAGGTTGTAAGCGTCGTAGCCCATGGCGTGCAGACGGCCGAGACGTCGTTCTTCGGGCCAGTGTTTGGCGTAAACGTCGGGAAGATATCGAATCCAGGGTTGCGGATCGATAAGCCAGGGCGTGTCCGCAAACATAATGCCGTTGAGATCCGCATTTGAGCGGCCGTCCAGCGAATTAACCGAGGATGTGGAATACGCGGGCAGGTCGCCCGAGTAATGAAATTTGAGTTGCGACTTGAGCAGCCGGGCTGGCTCTGCAGCGGCGGCCAGAAATATGAACTCGGCGTCCTGGCGACGGCGTGGGTCAAATTGCAGACTGCCGCCAATGTTGGCACGCATGCGCTGATAGCGCCGCACGCTTCCGGTCAGGCCCATCAGGCTTTCGATATCGCTGGAAAAATCTTGCTTGTCCGGCGTATAGCTTCGGTAGTCGAGTAGCGTTCCGCCGAGACCCTCGAATTCTGTCGCAAAACTTCGCAGGACTCGCCGGCCCCAGTCGTTGTTGGGTACCAGCGCGACCGCGCGCGTGTATCCATCGCCGAGCGCACGCACGGCAGCCGCTGCTGCTTCGTCTTCAGGTGCGAGAGCAAACTGATACAGGCCCGGCGGAGCGAGAGTGTCTTCGGGCAAATAGTTGAGCGTCAGTACCGGCACAGGTACCAGGATGTCGTTCGCCAGTTCCGTGACGCTGTTCTTCATTAGAGGACCGACGACGAATTCTGCGCCGTCAGCAACGGCGGCTTGATAGGCAGCGCTGGCGCCACCCTCGGAATTGACATCGTAGATACGCACGGTTTGGCGCTCATCGAGCACACTGGCCGTCATGAAGTAGGCGCCAAGAAAGCCGTTTTGAATAGCCCTGCCAGCCGCCGCAGATTGCCCGGAAAGCGGCAATAGCAGCGCAACTTGCCGCGGGTAATCGAGCAACTCCTGATCTGGAATCTGGCGGTCACCGAGAATCATCAACGCAGGATGATCCTGATACGCTTCTCGCCAGCGAGCGATACCGTTGTTCCACCCGATACCCTGTTGTCCGGTCGTTGTCGCCAGCGAGCCCAGGGTGAGCCAGCCTCGCGCCTGGTCGTTCAACGCCAGTTCGGCTGCGGCACGCAGCACTTGCGGATTGCTGAAAAGTAAACCCTGCCAGAGCCGATTTCGATTTTGCTCGATGCTGCGGCGGGTATCGAGCCAGGTTTCGCGCTGCGTCATCAACTCGACGGCGCGGGCTGGATCCCGTTTCTGAATCCATGCATCTGCGCGCAGCGCTTCCACTCGCAGCCGGTCTCGCAAGGGCAGCGACTGCCGGCTCATCGGTTCGAGCACCATCAGCGCGTCGTCCGGTTCGCCGCGGTACAGAGACAACGCCGCGGAGTTTGTATTCCAGATGACGACCAGCGGTCCCGCTGCCGGTCGTGGCACGGTTCGCAGAATGATTCGTGCACGAGAAACGTCTCCGGCGTCCAGCCATTGCTCTACCGCTAGTAGAGTCAGTCGATAACGTTCGGCGTCAACAGCGTTCGACGCAAGGGCGATGTACTGACTTGCCGCCTCATTGTGTTGGCCATCGTCGGCAAGCCTCGCCGCTCGATTTTCTCCGGACCCCAGGAAACGGTCGAGCCCCGTCGTCCCACAGGCGCTCAGCGTCAGCATCGCCAGGAGAAATACGACAACGCTTGCCAGCGAACGCGCTTTGGCGGCAGGATGTCTGTGTGCGTTCGTCATATAAAGGTTCTCAAGCCACATGAGCGGTAATGTATCGGGTACTTTGTTCGTTGTTGCGACGCCCATCGGCAATCTCGAAGATCTGACGCCGCGAGCACGCCAGACACTCGCCAACGTGGATCTGGTTGCGGCTGAGGATACCCGGCACACCGGCCGATTGCTATCGCATATTGGCTGCAAACCCCGACTTTTGGCGCTGCACGATCACAATGAAGAAAAGCTCGTTGGCCGGCTCATCAAGATGTTGCTGGACGGAAAATCCATTGCGCTGGTCAGTGATGCCGGTACGCCGCTGGTCAGCGACCCGGGCTACAGGCTGGTGCGTGCGGCGCACGAAAACGGTGTCACGGTATCGCCGATTCCGGGCGCAAGCGCTGTGACTGCGGCGCTTTCAGTCGCGGGTCTGCCGACCGACCGGTTTTGTTTTGAAGGATTTGCGCCGTCCAAACGGACGGCTCGCCGGGAATGGATGGCGGCGCTGGCGAGAGAATCCCGCACTCTCGTGATCTACGAATCGGTGCATCGGATACGAGCGAGCCTTGCTGATATGGTCGATATGTTTGGCGCTGATCGGCGGGCGTTCATTGGTCGCGAGCTGACGAAAATGCACGAGCAGTGCGTGCAGGAAACGCTGGCCTCGCTTTTGGAAAAAGTCACAAGCGATTCGATTGTCGAGAAAGGCGAATTCGTCGTTGTCATCTCGGGAGCAGAAGAGGAGTCCGGCTCCGGGTCCGGTCTCGATATCGATGGTTTGTTACTGGAACTAAGCCAGCACAACCCGGCAAAAGACGTTGCAAAGATTGCAGCTCGCCTGACCGGAAAAAAAAGAAACGCGCTCTACGAACGTTTGCTGAGACTGAAAGCCAGCGATACCTGATAGAATCTGCGACCGAGAGAGCCGGAGTTGGCCAGACAATCGCTGCAGTTTCGGCCGCAGAGGAAAGTCCGGGCTCCTTCGGACAGGGCGCCAGGTAACGCCTGGGGGGCGTGAGCCCACGGAAAGTGCCACAGAAAATATACCGCCGGCCTCGGTCGGTAAGGGTGAAAAGGTGCGGTAAGAGCGCACCGCGCGACTGGCAACAGTTCGCGGCACGGTAAACCCCGCCCGGAGCAAGACCAAATAGGGGAGTAGGCCTGAAAGGGCCGCCGCCGGTTCCGAGCGGACTCCCGGGTAGGTTGCTTGAGGCAGTCGGCGACGGCTGTCCCAGATGAATGGTTGTCGATGACAGAACCCGGCTTATTGCTGGCTCCGGCTTTCTCACTTTCCTTTTTCTTATTTATCAATAAGATAGATCGACCTCTGCTTATATTCCGGAATGCAGTGCGCCGCTTGCGCATTTCACCGTGCAAATGAGTTGTCGGGGGCCCCTGTCGCCGTTTTCCGACCTGCTTTTGATATTTAGTTGAAGAAGTATCTGTAAGCGCCTGATATTACTAGCGCGAAAGCTGCCACAATTCGCCTTATTTAGGCCACCGGATCGTCTCTAAGTCCCTGTACAACAACAACTAATCAAGCTTCGTTATTGACCGCCATCAGGGCCATCCCTATAGTGTTGAAAAGTGGAAAAAAGTGGGAGGAATTGGGCACTCAACCCGGCTATCGCGCCAGAAGAGCGATTCCCGGCACGTCCGAAATACCGTGTTTCGAGGGGCTACCAAAGTATCACTGGACGCCAAAGGGCGTATGGCAATACCGACCCGGTATCGGGAGCGGCTTCGTGCCCGTTGTGATGGCCAGATTATTGTCACGGTGGACAGAGATCATTGCCTCCTCGTTTATCCGCTCCCTGACTGGGAAGAGCTGGAGCGCAAGTTAGTGCGCCTGCCCAGCATGAACAAGGTCGCACGTCGAATAGTGCGAATTATGGTCGGTTACGCGACTGAAATCGACATGGATGCCAGCGGCCGGATTCTCGTGTCAAAGGAACTGCGGGAGTTTGCCAGTCTTGATAAGCAGGGAATGCTGATCGGTCAGGGCAATAAATTCGAATTATGGGACGAGGCAATCTGGAACGAGAAGCGCGACGAGTGGCTTAACGACGAGGACGACGGCGATATGCCGGCCGACCTCGAATCGATTTCCTTCTAGGTTGCAGTTTGTTTCATGAGTGGCAACGAGCATGTGCCGGTGCTACTAGGGCCGGTCCTCGATGGGCTGGATATAAAACCAGACGGCTGTTACGTCGATGGAACATTCGGCCGCGGTGGTCACAGCGGGGAAATACTGAAGCGTCTCAACAAGGACGGACGACTGATCGGCATCGATCGAGACCCGGACGCAATCGCTTCAGCACCACCGTCCCTGACTGACGATCCGCGTTTCGAGTTAATTAAGGGGTGTTGTGCGCAACTTGAGAAATTCGCTGGCGAAAGAAAGCTCATCGGAAGAGTCGATGGGCTGCTCCTCGACCTGGGCGTCTCCTCACCGCAATTGGATGAAGCCCGTCGAGGCTTCAGTTTCCTCCGCGATGGCCCGCTCGATATGCGCATGGATCCGGATTCAGGGTCGCCCGCGAGTGATTACATTAAGAACGTGGAAGAAAGGGAGTTGATCAAAACTTTACGCATGTACGGAGAAGAAAAATTTGCGCCGCGAATCGCTCGCGCCATCGTTGAGATGCGCGCGAATGCTCCGATCCGCACGACGAAGGAACTGGCGGACATCGTCTCGAACGCGGTACCGGCGCGAGCGAGGGCGCAAAAGAAACATCCTGCCACGCAAACATTTCAAGCGATTCGCATCGCGATCAACGGAGAACTAGAGCAGCTGACAAGTGTGCTTGAACAATCCGTGGACGTTCTCAAGACCGGTGGACGGCTTTGTGTCATTAGCTTCCACTCGCTGGAAGATCGCATTGTGAAGCGTTTCATGCGGGATATGTCTCGCGAACCGGAGCCGTACCGTGGCATGCCCGCAATACCCGAAGAATTTAAACCGAAATTCAGAGTGATGGGCAAAGCAGTTGTGGCGACGGCGGAGGAAATAGGCATGAATCGGCGCGCGCGCAGTGCGCGGCTAAGAGTTGCGGAGCGGATGTGATGCAGATAGCGAATGCTCGACAGCCGTTTCTACTCGTTTTCGTAGTCGCCATCGTTTGCGTCGCGAGCGCCGTGGCGCTTGTGTATACGAAACACGAATCGCGAAAACTGTTTGTTGAGCTCGAAGGACTGACACGAGAGCGCGACGAACTGAATATCGAATGGGGTCAGCTGCAGATAGAGCAAAGCACCTGGGCTACGCACGCACGAATCGAACGGGTGGCTCTGGAGGAACTGTCGCTGGTGCGACCTGAAGCTACGGATATTTATGTAATTGAGCGGCCATGACACACGGTGCCGAGACAAAGCAGAAAACTGCACGACGCTTCCTGGGCAGAGTGTCGCTGCTGATGGCGTTCTTCGTGCTGGTCGCATCAACGCTGGTCGCGCGCGCCGTGCACTTGCAGGTACTCGATAAGGACTTCCTGAATCAGCAGGCTGATACGCGTCACCTGCGCACCGAAATAATCTCGGCCCACCGCGGCACTATTTTCGATCGCAACGGAGAGCCGCTTGCGATCAGCACGCCGGTTGACAGCATCTGGGTCGATCCGAAGAAGTTTGCATCGGCAATCGACGATGTTCCACGTCTTGCCAGGGCGCTGGACCTGACGGCAGAAACTCTGTTGCGGCGTGTCACACGCAGTATGGGAAAAGAATTCCTGTACCTGAAACGCCACGTGAGTCCGGCGGATGCAGAACTGGTGATGGCCATGAAACTTCCCGGCATCAACGTGCAACGCGAGTATCACCGCTATTACCCGGCATCTGAGGTCACCGGTCATCTGATCGGATTTACCAACATTGATGATGAGGGACAGGAAGGTCTTGAACTGGCGGCCAACAACTGGTTGTCCGGTGAATCGGGCGCCAAGCGAGTACTAAAAGATCGCCTCGGTCGATCGATCGAAAATGTCGAGAGTATTCGTCCGTCGCGCCCGGGCAAAGACCTGCACATCAGCATCGATTTGCGTCTGCAATATCTCGCATACAGAGCGCTCAAAGCGGCGGTAAAAGCTCATAACGCGCGTTCCGGGTCGGTTGTCATCATCGACGTCAGGACGGGCGAAGTTCTGGCGATGGTCAATCAACCGACATACAACCCGAACGATCGTTCGCAATTCGTCGCGGAGCGCTATCGCAATCGCGCAATCACCGACATCTTCGAGCCGGGCTCCAGCATCAAGCCGCTTATCGTGGCTGCCGCGCTGGAAAGCGGTCAGTATCGCCCGAGTAGCATCGTCGATACGACGCCGGGTTACGTGATCGTCGGCGCCAAGAAAATCAAGGACAGCCATAACCTGGGGCGGATCAGTCTGACCACGATACTGGCAAGATCCAGTAACGTCGGCATTACCAAACTGGCGATGACCTTGCAGCCCGAGCAGCTTTGGGAAACGATGACAAAGTTTGGTCTCGGCACGGTGACGACCAGCGGATTTCCCGGCGAGTCGGCAGGCATGCTGACTCACTACAGCAACTGGCGTCCGATCAGCCAGGCGACGATCGCCTACGGTTACGGTATTTCCGTGACTCCGTTGCAACTCGCGCAGGCTTACTCGGCGATCGGTAATGGCGGGGTGATGCAGCCGATTTCCCTTTTCGCAATCGATGCGCCCGCCGCTGGCGAGCAGGTTATTTCCAGCGCCACGGCCGACGCCGTGCGCCGCATGCTGGAAGAGGTTGTGCGTCCAGGTCGCACGGGCGCAAAGGCCGCGGTTGACGGCTACCGGATCGCCGGAAAGACGGGGACGGCGTGGAAATTCGCAAAAGGTGGTTACTCCGAGGACAAATACATTTCAATTTTCGCCGGGCTGGCTCCGGCCAGCAATCCGCGGTTGGCGACTGTGGTCGTCATCGACGAACCCGGCGGTGAACTCTATTACGGCAGCGATGTTGCGGCCCCGGTTTTCGCAGACATCATGTCAGAGTCTTTGCGTTTATTGGCCGTCGCGCCTGACGCGATGCCTGCCCGGGAATCCGGCAACGTCATGCAGGCGATGGCGAACCGGACTACGAGTCGATGAGCATGCCGGCTGCACAAATACATAGCACCGCGTCGCTGGCCCAGTTGCTGCAGGGCTACGCGGACGCGCCGGACATTCCGCTGGCCGGTATTGCGAGCGACAGCCGCCGGCTGCGCGATGGCTTTCTGTTTCTTGCCTGCAAGGGGATCAACAGTCACGGGCTGGCCTATCTGGAGCAGGCGCTCGCTGCTGGCGCGCGCGCAGTGGCATGGGAACCGGGTGCTGTGGACGAACCGACGGACATCGATGTGCCGGTGATCGCCGTTGAAAATTTAAACGCGCATTTGGGCGACATAGCGAATCGGTTCTACGGCTACCCATCCGAACATCTCAAAGTTGTCGGCATCACAGGTACGAACGGCAAGACGACAGTCGCGTGGCTGATATCGCAGTGTTTGCGACAGCTGGACGAGCGCTGTGGTTATCTGGGAACGCTGGGTTACGGCGTGGACGATGTGCAGGGGGCTGAAGGCATGACGACGCCTGCAGCCATCGAGCTGCACGGCCGCCTGGCAGACTTCATTGACCAGGGCGCCGCACACGCAGCCATTGAAGTCTCATCGCATGCTTTGTCGCAAGGGCGGGTTGACGGCGTGAGATTTGAAGCGGCGTTGTTTACGAACCTGACGCGCGACCACCTCGACTACCACGGCGACATGCAGAAATATTTCGAGTGCAAGGCGCGGCTTTTTCTGCGTCATAAGGTCGCCAGCAGGATCATCAATCTCGATACCGAATTCGGCACGGAGTTGGCCGCGCGCTGCGGTCAGGACGTGATCACCGTCTCGACGCACTTTGATCGCGTGGCGAACGGTCGACCGTTTGTGTTCGTTCGTTCCGTGGTTGCGAATGAGCAGGGCTCGGATATATCCATTACCAGTTCCTGGGGCAACGCGCGATTCACGTTGTCACTGCCCGGGGACTTCAACATCGCGAACGCGGTCATCACGTTGGCCTATTTACTGAGCATCGGAGTAGACCTGGAGAAAGCCTGCGATCTGCTCGAGCTGGTCGACGCGCCATCCGGCCGCATGCAGCGTGTTCCTGCATCCGGGACTGCGATTTACGTTGACTACGCGCACACACCGAACGCGATCGAATCGGCGCTGCGCGCGCTCCGCCCACACTGTCGCGGCAAGCTTTGGTGTGTCTTCGGCTGTGGCGGCGACCGCGACACCGGGAAGCGGCCGTTAATGGCCAAGCTTGCGGGGCGTCTGGCCGACCTTGTCGTAGTAACCAATGACAGCTCGCGAAGCGAAGACCCAAAGAAAATCATTACTGACATCCTTGCCGGTTTTGGCACTACGGATGCCGTGACCGTTATTGAAGACAGGGCGGCCGCAATAGTCTGGTCGATTAACCAGGCAGAACCTGCGGATGTTGTTCTCATCGCGGGAAAAGGGCATGAGGAATACTTGGAAATCGGCGACGAGCATCGTCCGTTTTCCGACTTCGCTATCGCCAGCGCTGCGATCGACGCAAAGGAGGGCGCCAAATGATCGATTCGCTTTCCTGTGCCGCCAAAAACATGGATGGCATTCTGCACGGAGACGACCGGCAATTTGACGGCATCAGCACGGATTCCCGATCGGTCAGCGATGGTGAATTGTTCTTCGCGCTGCGGGGGCCCAACTTCGATGGCCACGACTACGTTGGCAAAGCGAAAGCGTACGGTGCGGCCGGCGCCGTGGTCAGCAATTTGGTTGCAGAAGATATTGCGCAGATTGCAGTCGGCGACGTAAAGCTGGCGCTCGGGAAACTGGGAGCGACCTGGCGCAAACGCAAAAACGTTTGCGTCGTAGGCGTCACGGGCAGCAACGGCAAGACAACATTGAAAGAAATGATCGCGGCCTGTCTGGCCACGAAAGCGCCGACGTTGGCGACTCTGGGCAACCTGAACAACGACATCGGTTTGCCGTTGATGCTGTCGCGCATCAACGACGACCACGAGTACGCGGTATTTGAGATGGGAGCGAGTCAAACGGGCGAGATCGCCTATCTCACCGATCTGACCGATCCCGACGTCGTCGTAATCACCAATGCCGGTGCCGCACATCTGGAAGGTTTCGGTTCAATCGAGGGCGTCGCACATGCCAAGGGCGAGATTTTGCAGAATCGTCGTCGTCCGAGTGTCGCGGTGCTCAACGCCGACGACGCTTACTTTGATTACTGGGTATCGCTGGTCGGCGATTGTCGGGTTATGAGTTTTGGTTCCGCCGAATCGGCCGATGTTCGAGCTGCAGATATTTTGACAGCCGCTGACGGTTCTCGATTTCGTCTGCAGTTGCCAGAGGCCTCGATCAACGTGTCGTTGCCGCTGCCGGGCATGCACAACGTGCAAAACGCATGCGCCGCCGCCGCAGTCGCCACGGCGCTGGGTATCGACAGCGCCCACATCCAGTCCGCGCTCGAAGGCCTTGCGCCGGTCGAAGGACGCTTGCGGCCGTTCGCGGGCGTCAATGGCTGCACTCTTTTCGACGACAGTTACAACGCCAATCCTCTGTCGGTTCTCGCCGCCGCAGAATTTCTGGCGAGCCTGGCAGGTGAGAGTTGGCTGGTGCTGGGCGACATGAAAGAACTCGGAGACGACGCAGAGAATTTGCATCGCGAGCTTGGGGCGTCAGTTCGGGCAAGCGGCGTTGACCGTTTGTTCGCAATTGGCGATCTCTCCCGGCACAGCGTTGCGGGCTTCGGTGACGGCGCACGCTGGTATGCGTCCATAGAAGAGTTAATCGCAGATGTATCAGAGGTGAGCGCTGCGGCGAACGTGCTGGTCAAAGGCTCGCGCTCGATGCGCATGGAGCGCGTCGTCACAGCGTTGCGTGCCGCCTGATCATGTTGCTTTATCTCACCAAATATCTCGCCCAGTTTGAATCCGGCTTCAACGTATTCAACTACCTGACCATGCGCGCGATTCTCGGCGCCTTAACGGCGCTGATTATCTCGTTTATTGTCGGTCCACGAATGATCAGGCGCCTGAGCGTGAATCAACTGGGCCAACCGGTCCGCAAGGACGGTCCGAAAACACACCTGCTCAAAGCGGGAACTCCCACGATGGGTGGCACGCTGATCCTGACGGCGATAACGGTCTCTACCGTATTGTGGGCTGATCTGGAGAACACCTACATCTGGATCGTGCTCTTTGTGACATTGTCTTTCGGCGTCATCGGTTATGTCGATGACTACAAGAAACTCGTATTGCAGAATCCGGCCGGTATTTCGGCGAAGCAAAAACTCTTCTGGCAGTCCAGTGCGGCGCTCGTCGCCGCCATTGCTCTGTACGTTACGGCAACCGATGAGGTGCAGACCTCATTATTGATTCCGTATTTCAAGGATCTGGCCATTCCGCTGGGCATGTTTCAGATTGTCGTGACGTACTTTTTTATTGTTGGCTTCAGTAATGCGGTAAATCTTACTGATGGCCTCGACGGGCTGGCGATTATGCCAACCGTTTTGATCGGTGGCGCTTTGGGCCTGTTTGCCTATGTAACCGGTCACGCGAACTTTTCGGAGTACCTCGGTATTCCGTATGTAGCGGGCACCGGCGAAGTGATGGTGTTCTGCGCCGCGATGGCGGGAGCCGGCCTGGGCTTCCTCTGGTTCAACACCTATCCGGCGCAGGTATTTATGGGAGACATAGGAGCGCTGTCACTTGGCGCCTCCCTCGGCGTCGTTGCCGTTGTGGTGCGGCAGGAAATTGTTCTGGTGATAATGGGCGGTGTTTTCGTCGTCGAGACCTTGTCGGTCATCATCCAGGTCGTGTCCTTCAAGCTCACCGGAAAGCGTGTGTTTCGCATGGCGCCGCTGCACCATCACTTCGAACTCAAAGGCTGGGCCGAGCCCAAGGTCATCGTTCGATTCTGGATTATTACGGTCATCCTCGTGTTGATCGGACTGGCGAGTCTGAAGATACGATGATCGCCGCACGCGTCACAAAATCGACCAACAAAGACCTGGTCGTGGGACTCGGCGTAACCGGGTTGTCGATCGCTCGTTATCTGCAGCGCAAAAATATCAGGGCGACGTTTTTCGACAGCCGCGAGGATCCGCCGGGTAAAGATGAGCTGGCTGAAATTTTCCCCGACGCGGAAGTGCTGTTTGGCGACGCCAAATTGCCCAAGGGCAGCAAGCGAATTATCGCGTCACCGGGCATCCCTGACAGCCATCCCCTGCTGGCGACAGCCATCAGAAAAAAAGTCGAAATAGTTTCCGATATCGAATTGTTCGCACGCGATGCCGATGCGCCGATCGTCGCTGTCACCGGAACCAATGGCAAGAGCACGGTGACGACGTTGCTCTATCACATGTGCCGTGCCGACGGCCGATCCGCACTGGCTGGCGGCAATCTGGGCGAACCCGCGCTCGACCTGCTGGTTCAGGACAAGCCGGATGTCTATCTGCTGGAGTTGTCGAGCTTTCAGTTGCATCGCACGCACAAATTGCCGGCGAAGGTCGCGGTTCTGCTCAACGTGTCCCCGGACCATCTTGATTGGCACGCGGATGAAGACGAGTACCGCAAGGCCAAGTATCGCGTCTACCGCGAGGCCAGGACTGCGGTGATCAATCGCGCGGACGAAACGGCCGCGATTCACACAAAACACTGCGATCGAGTGCTTAGCTTCGGGCTTGATGCGCCTGCAGACGGCCACTACGGCCTGCGTGAAGATGACGGCGAAACTTATCTGGCGCGTGGCGCCACGTTGTTGTTGTCGGTCAATGATCTTGCGATGTACGGGGTGCACAACCAGCTCAACGCGCTTGCGGCGCTTGCGGCTGGCGACCTCCTGGACCTTGAAATGGCGGCGATGTTGCGGGCTCTCGTCGAATTTCCGGGGCTAGCGCATCGCATGCAGTTCGTTGCACGCATCGGCGCTGTGGACTACATCAACGATTCCAAGGCGACGAACGTTGCTGCTGCCGTGGCGTCGATCAATTCGATCGAGACGATGCTGGTGCTGGTTGCGGGTGGCGACGGCAAAGGCGGGGACTTCGGCGACCTTGCGAAAGCCGTCGAAGACAAGCTCCGTGGTGCCGTTTTAATGGGCAAGGATGCAGAGAAAATTGCGCACGATCTCGACACGATCATGCCAGTGCATTTCGCCGACACGATGGGCGCGGCCGTCAGCATGGCGGCGACCTGCGCAGAATCGGAGGACACGGTGCTGCTCGCACCGGCTTGCGCGAGCCTCGATCAATACGCCAGTTATATGGAGCGCGGCGATGCATTCTGCGCTGCGGTGGAGGCGCTTAAGCGATGACAGCACGCAGCGTAACGATGCCGTTCCCGGCCCGCATCAAACCGAATTTGCACATTGACCCGGTGTTGCTGAGCATTGTGATGGCCCTGTTGCTCGGTGGGCTGGTCATTCTCGCGTCGGCCTCGATAACAATGTCCGACGATTTGTCAGGCAATCCGTTCTACTACGTGCAACGACAATTGTTCGCTGTCGGTATCGGTGCTGCAGCCGGCTTCGTGTGCTTGTTCATTCCGATGCAGGTGTGGCGCAACCTGGGTCCGTTAATGCTGCTGACGGGAATTGCTCTGCTGGTCGTTGTGCTCCTGCCCGGTGTTGGTTATGAGGTCAACGGCAGCACTCGCTGGATTCGTCTCGGCGGGATGAATTTACAGGTTTCAGAACCTGCGCGGCTTTGCTTCCTGTTGTGCCTGGCCAGCTACCTTGTGCGCCGCAGTAAATCGCTGCGCCAGGAATTTTTAGGCTTCCTGAGGCCGATGATCGCGCTGAGCGTGGCGTGCGTTCTGCTGCTCGCCGAACCGGACTTTGGCGCCGCCGTGGTCTTGCTGGCAACCGCGCTGATCATGATGTTCGTTGCCGGCGCCCGCATCCGTGATTTCCTGCTGTTTATTGCCGTGGCCGTCCTCGCGATGGGCGCTCTCGCCGCTACAGTGCCCTATCGCATGAAACGCCTGACCGGATTTCTTGACCCGTGGGCGGACCCGTTCGACTCGGGTTTTCAGCTGACGCAATCGCTGATCGCGATCGGCCGGGGCGAGTGGTTTGGCGTCGGTCTCGGCGACAGCGTGCAGAAACTCTTCTACCTGCCGGAAGCGCACACGGATTTCGTTTTCGCGGTTTATGCCGAGGAGTTCGGCCTCCTCGGTTCGATCGTGTTAATCGCGTTGTTTCTCGCTTTGCTGTGGCGCGTATTCGATCTTGCCAAACGTGCTGCCGCAGCGGAGCGATTCTACGAAGCTTACGTTGCCATTGGTCTGGGCGGCTGGCTGGGCATGCAGGCGTTTATCAACATCGGCGTGAACATGGGCCTGCTGCCGACCAAAGGCCTGACCTTGCCGCTGATCAGTTACGGTCGCAGCAGTTTGATCATCACGATGATTTGCATTTCTTTGCTATTGCGCATTCATCACGAACTTGCCGTGGATGCGACGCCGGTCAACTATAAACGCCGCCAACGGAACGATTCGGCATGAGCACGAGGCCGATACTGGTTATGGCGGGCGGCACCGGCGGGCACGTGTATCCGGCGCTTGCCGTCGCACGCGCGCTGCAGGCCACGTCGCGTGAAGTTGTCTGGTTGGGAACTCGCCAGGGAATCGAGTCCCGCATCGTTCCCGAGGCTGGAATCGATATTGAGTGGATCAACGTGCGGGGCCTGCGTCGTAAAGGCGTCCTCGCGCAGCTGATCGCACCGTTACAACTAGCCTGGGCGCTCATTCAGTCTCTCAGGGTCATTCTTCGTTGCCGACCTGCAGCCGTGCTCGGTATGGGCGGGTTTGTGAGCGGGCCGGGCGGTATTGCTGCCTGGTTGACTCGTCGCCCGCTCATTATCCATGAGCAAAACGCTGCGGCCGGGCTGACCAATCGTCTTCTGGCGCGTCTCGCCCGGGTTGTGCTGCAAGCCTTCCCGGGCAGTTTTAATACGAACGTTGGCGCGGAAACCGTTGGCAATCCGGTGCGCGAGGATATTGCGGCCATCGCGCCGCCGGCTGCACGATACGGCGAGCGGCAAGGTCCGATGCGCCTTCTCGTACTGGGCGGCAGCCAGGGCGCGCTGGCGCTGAATCGCACGGTACCGGCGGCGCTGGCCTTGCTCGATGCCGAATGCCGTCCTGTCGTTCGCCACCAATGTGGAGCAAAGACGCTGGCCGTGTCGCAAGCCGCATACGCACAAAGCAATGTCGAAGTTGAATTGCTGAGCTTTATCGAAGATATGGCCGAGGTTTACGCTTGGGCGGACCTGGTCGTATGCAGAGCAGGCGCATTGACGGTCGCGGAACTTTGCGCGGCTGGCGTACCCGCGTTGTTCGTTCCGTATCCGTCGGCCGTCGATGATCATCAGACGGCCAACGCAGGTCCGATGGTGCTGGCAGGCGCGGCGGCAATTATTCGCGAAGCCGATCTGACGGCAGAGTTGCTGGCGAATTTCCTGGGCGACTGGCTGCAGTCGCGCACAACGCTCAGGCAGCGTGCTGAAAAGGCGCGAGAACTTGCCACGCCGGATGCGCTGTGCCGCATCACCGAGGTATGCCTGCAGCAGGCGGGGCGGTCGCATGATTAACCGTATGCGTCGCATCCACTGTGTGCACTTCGTCGGCATCGGCGGATCCGGCATGTGCGGAATCGCCGAAGTCATGCTGAGCTTGGGCTATGCAGTGCAGGGCTCCGACCTGAAGTCGAACGAACAGACGCAACGGCTTGAGAAACTCGGCGCCACGGTATTTTCAGGTCACGCTGCGGAAAATATTCTTAACGCCGACGCCGTCGTCGTTTCCAGTGCGGTTGCTGAGACCAATGTGGAAGTTGCGGCTGCGAGAGAGCAACGCATGCCCGTTGTCAGCAGGGCCGAAATGCTTGCAGAGCTGATGCGTTTTCGCTACTCGATCGCGGTCGCCGGCACGCACGGCAAGACGACAACGACGAGCCTCATCGCGAGCATCATGGCCGAAGGCGGCCTCGATCCGACGTTTGTAATTGGTGGTCGCCTCAAGAGTGCGGATGCCAATGCGCGATTGGGACAAGGCGATTATCTGGTCGCCGAAGCTGACGAAAGCGACGCATCGTTCGTGCATCTGAAACCGATGCTCGCGATCGTGACCAATATCGATGCCGATCATATGTCGACCTATGACGGCGACATCGAGAAGCTCAAAGCCGCTTTTATCGAGTTTCTGCACAATTTGCCGTTCTACGGTCTTGCGATTGTCTGCACCGATGACCCGGGTGTCAACGATGTGCTGGGCGAGATTGGCCGCTCGGTAACAACCTATGGCACAAATGAAGACGCCGATGTTCGGGCCACCAATATCAAGTTTGCTGGCGCGACGAGTCAATTCGACGTCATTCGCAAGGACAACGAAAATGCCCTGCGTGTGACATTGAAACTACCCGGTGCGCACAACGTGCGCAATGCGCTTGCGGCGATTGCGGTCGCCGACGAATTGCAGATTTCCGACGCCTCCGTGGTGCGTTCGCTCGAGGGTTTCGAGGGGATCGACCGGCGCTTCCAGGAATTGGGCGAGATAAAAGTTCAGGCCGGAACCGTTATGTTGGTCGATGATTACGGCCACCATCCGACCGAAATCGCCGCTACCTTGTCTGCGGCCAAAGCGGGCTGGCCGGGCAAACGCATCGTCCTGGTATTCCAGCCACATCGTTATTCCCGCACTCGCGACTTGATGGACGATTTCGCCAGTGTTCTGTCCGATGCGGACGTGCTGATATTGCTCGAAGTGTATGCGGCCGGCGAGGAGGCGATAGCCGGTGCGGATGGGCGCGCAATGGCGCGCGCTATCCGATCTCGCGGGGCCGTCGAACCAGTGTTCGTTGAATCGTTGGACGATCTGTCGTCGGTCCTGGTGGACCTCGTGGAGGACGGCGATCTTGTACTGACAATGGGCGCTGGTGATATTGGCGCTTACGCCGCTACGCTGCCGGAACGGCTGCGTGTTGGTCCGTCATTGAAGGTGCACTCATGATGGCCGTCGCAAGAGACATCAACGTGCAGGGCGAGATTCGGTACAACGAGCCGATGAGTCGGCACACATCATGGCGTGCCGGGGGCGCTGCTGAAGCGTTTTTTATCCCTGCGAGCATTGACGATCTCGCGGCGTTTCTGTCCGAACTCGATCAGGACACACCCATTTTCTGGCACGGCGTTGGTAGCAATCTGCTCGTTCGCGATGGCGGTATTCCGGGCGTCGTCATATCGGCAAGCAGGATACTTCGCGACCTTGATCGGGTGGATCATTATCTCGTTCGCGCCGGCGCCGGAGTGCCGTGCACGCAGTTGGCGCGCCAGTGCGTACGCTGGGATTTCGGGCCGTCTGAGTTTTTCGCCGGCATTCCAGGCACCGTCGGCGGTGCATTGGCGATGAACGCGGGAGCGCACGGTGGCGAAACCTGGGAGCGCGTGGCCGGCGTGCGGACGATTGATCGCGACGGCGAAATTCACGAACGTGTGCCCGGCGAATACACCGTGGGCTATCGCAGCGTCACGGGTCCGGCCAACGAGTGGTTTCTGGAGGCTGTGTTTCGCTTTGACCCGGATGTAAAGCCGAGCATGGACACGATGAAAGACATGCTGGATCGCCGCAAGAGGACACAACCCCTGGGTTTACCGAGTTGTGGGTCCGTGTTCAGAAATCCGCCGAGCGATTATTCCGCGCGCTTGATCGAGGCGGCGGGACTGAAGGGTTACCGCATCGGTGGCGCGGAGGTTTCAGACAAACATGCGAATTTCATCATCAATCGCGATGCCGCGACAGCGACCGACATTGAAGAGCTGATCGAGCACGTTCGTCAGACGGTTCTCGATGAGCACGGTGTCAGTCTCAAGCACGAAGTACGGATCGTTGGAGACCTCAAGCAATGAGCGACTCGGCCATCAATCCGGACAAGCGCTGCGTTGTCGCCGACGTGTCCGAATTCGGGCGTGTCGCTGTCATGCTTGGCGGCGATTCCTGTGAGCGCGAAGTCTCGCTGGACACGGGGGCGGCAGTTCTCAAGGCGTTGCTGTCCAGAGGCGTCGATGCGCACGCCTGGGATCCGACCGAAAAGTCGATGGCCGAGTTTGCGAACGCGGGGTTTGCCCGTGTCTGGATAGCGGTGCACGGTCCGGGCGGAGAAGACGGCGCTCTGCAGGGCGCGCTGCAGTGGCTGCATATGCCTTACACCGGAAGCGGGGTAATGGCATCTGCGATTGCAATGGACAAAGTACGCAGCAAGAACCTGTTCTGCGCAGCGGGAATACCGACGCCGGAATACGCGGTTGTGCGGTCGGTGGCCGAGGCGTCCATTGCCGCCGAACAAATCGGGTTTCCGGTCATTATCAAGCCGTCCGGTCAGGGATCCAGCGTGGGCATGTCAAAGGTATTCGAACGGGCCGAACTCAATACCGCAGTTGAGATCGCCCTGCAGTACGGTGATACGGCATTGCTCGAGCGTTGCATTGTCGGCGATGAATTCACGATTGCCGTGCTGAACGGGCGAGCCCTGCCGAGTATTCGCATCGTGACTCCGCGCGTGTTCTATGATTATCGGGCGAAGTACGAATCCGATCGCACTGAATACATTTGCAAAGGCACCGTCGATGCTGCGGCAGAACAAGCCTATGCCGACCTGGCCGTCGCGGCCTTTGAAGAGCTCGGTTGCAGCGGTTGGGGGCGAGTCGATTTCATGACCGGCGCCGATAAACAGCCGTTGGTGCTGGAGGTCAATACGGTTCCAGGCATGACAAGCCACAGTCTCGTGCCGATGGCAGCCGCCGAAGACGGCATCGATTTCGAAGAATTGTGCTGGCGTATTCTGGAAACGAGTTTCGCAGAAGACGAAGTTTCCGCCGACGTTGGAGTGGCCGCCCACGGTGCGTAGACAAGCCAACAGACGCAAGCAGAAAGCGGCGCAGCGCTTGCAGATGCCGAGAATTCGTATCGGTCGAATTGTCGCGCCGCTCATGGCGGTCGCCATTGTTTTCGCAACCTATCAAGTCAGCCTGAAAATACTGGATCGGGACATCTCGTCGATCGAGATCAGCGGACCGTTCCAACGCGTTACGGCGTTGCACATCGAAGCGGCGATCAAGGACGAAATCGACGCCGGGTTCGTTGGCGCAGACCTTGATCGCATGCGCGAGCTCATCGTGGCGCTGCCATGGATCGACCAGACACGCGTTGCGCGCCGCTGGCCGAGCCGTATTTCGATAACGGTCACGGAACAGGTGCCGGCCGCCGTCTGGGGCGATAGCGGATTGCTTAACACTCGGGGCGAGTTGTTCGTCAGGGAACTGCGACACCTGCCCGCCGAATTACCGCGACTCAGTGGTCCGGATGCGCGCTCTGCCGAGGTAGCCGCGCGCTATCTCGCCGTACGCAAGCAACTGATACCTGTTGGCCTGGATGTGAGCCGCGTGCATCTCGATGCGCGTGGGTCATGGGATATGACGCTGCAAAACGGAATAGACGTTCGACTGGGCCGGCGTGACGTCGCGGCACGGACCGATCTTTTTCTGGACGTTGTCGCAGACATCATCGCGAGTCGCGCAAAGGAAATCGATTACATCGATATGCGTTACGGCAACGGATTCACGATTGGTTGGAAAGGTGGATCACAAACGCCGGTCAGCACCGGGCAACGGGCGGAGCAGGAAATGCTGGCGGCCAGGGGAATACAGTAAATGTCCAAACAACCCGATAAAAATCTGATCGTCGGACTCGATATAGGAACGTCGAAAGTCGTGGCGATTGTTGGCGAGGTCAACGATGAAGGCAAAATCGAAATTATCGGGATCGGTTCGCATCCATCGCGTGGGCTGAAAAAGGGTGTTGTAGTCAACATCGAATCAACCGTGCATTCTATTCAGCGTGCGGTTGAAGAAGCCGAGTTGATGGCCGGTTGTGAGATCCACTCGGTGTACACGGGGATCGCGGGCAGTCACATTCGCAGCCTGAATTCGCACGGCATTGTCGGCATTCTTGATTCGGAGGTCAGCCTTGGCGACGTCGATCGCGTGATCGCCGCCGCGCGCGCCGTCGCAATTCCGGCTGACCAGAAGATTCTGCATATCCTGCCGCAGGAATTCGTGATCGACAATCAGGAAGGCATCCGTGAACCGGTGTGCATGTCCGGCGTGCGTCTCGAAGCGAAAGTGCACATGGTGACGGGCGCCGAAAGCGCGATTCAGAATATCGTGAAATGCGTACAACGTTGTGGACTGGAGGTCGACGACATTGTCCTTGAACAACTGGCGTCGAGCTACTCGGTCCTGACCGACGACGAAAAGGAACTCGGATCGTGCATCGTCGACATCGGCGGTGGCACGACGGACATCGCAGTTTTCCTCGGTGGTGCGATTCAGCACACCGCAGTAATTCCTATCGCAGGCGATCAGGTGACCAACGATATTGCCGTGTCGATGCGGACGCCGACGCAATACGCCGAAGAAATCAAGATCAAGTACGCCTGCGCATTGTCGCAGCTCGCGAACCCTGACGAAACGATCGAAGTGCCGAGTGTCGGCGAGCGGCCGCCACGCAGGCTTGCTCGCCAAACGCTGGCGGAAATCGTCGAGCCCAGATACGAAGAATTGTTCGGCCTGGTTCGCGATGAATTGCGACGCAGCGGTTTTGAAGAGCTGGTTGCGGCAGGCGTCATCATCACGGGCGGCAGCTCAAAGATGGAAGGTGCTGTCGAACTGGCGGAGGAAGTATTTCACATGCCGGTACGACTCGGATCGCCGCAATACGTCGAAGGTCTGGTAGACGTTATTCGAAATCCGATTTACGCCACGGGCGTTGGCCTGTTGCTGTACGGCGTTGAGGATATTACCCGGCGCGAGCTGCGCAGTGCACAGCTCGCGGGCAGCCTGGGAAACGCCCTGGGGCGCATGAAATCGTGGATCCGGAGACAATTTTAGATTGGCGGGCCTCAAGAACGGGTTCGGTTTAATGCTTGCAAAGCGGAGGAAAACTCAATGTTTGAATTAATGGATGCTCACAGCTCGAGCGCTGTCATCAAGGTCATCGGTGTCGGTGGTGGCGGTGGCAACGCGGTAGCACATATGGTTGAAACCGGCATCGATGGTGTCGATTTCATCTGTGCGAATACGGACTCGCAGGCGCTCAAAGCGACGCGGGCGCGAACGTCGTTGCAGATCGGTTGCAATATCACGAAGGGACTTGGTGCGGGGGCGGATCCCGACATCGGCCGTCAGGCAGCAATGGAAGACCGCGACCGTATACTTGAAGTGATCGATGGCGCCGACATGTTGTTTATTACTGCTGGCATGGGCGGCGGCACGGGAACGGGTGCGGCGCCGATCGTTGCGCAAGTCGCCAAGGAACTTGGCATTCTTACGGTCGCGATCGTAACCAAGCCGTTCCAAATGGAAGGCAAAAAGCGCATGCAGATCGCTGAGCAGGGTATCGCGGAGCTTGGGAAATACGTTGACTCGCTGATTACCATCCCCAACGAAAAGCTCCTGACGGTGCTGGGTTGCGAAACCACCTTGCTCGACGCGTTTCGCTCGGCGAATGAGGTGCTGCAGGGTGCAGTGCAGGGCATTGCCGAGTTGATTACACGACCGGGTCTTATCAATGTTGACTTTGCCGATGTCCGCACAGTCATGTCGGAAATGGGCATGGCCATGATGGGCTCAGGTGTCGCCTCCGGTGAAGATCGCGCCCGGGAGGCGGCCGAGGCGGCCGTGTCCAGTCCGCTTTTGGAGGACATCAACCTTGCCGGCGCCAAGGGTATTCTCGTGAACGTGACGGCTGGCATGGATCTGTCGATCGGCGAATTCCAGGAAGTCGGTAATACGGTTAAAGAATACGCATCCGAGGACGCCACAGTTGTTATCGGCACGGTAATCGATCCGGAAATGACCGACAGCATTCGGGTTACGGTGGTTGCGACGGGTCTCGGACAGCAGTCAGCTAATGCCGCATCGCAGATGCGCATTGTACGGCATTCGGCAGTTCAGTCCGAACCCAACTATCATGCTCTGGACAAGCCAACGATACAGCGCCAGCGAGCAGTCGATGATGGGCCCGATGGCGGTGGCTTGAACGAAGAGCTACTCGATATTCCGGCGTTCCTGCGTCGGCAGGCCGACTAGGGCCAGAGTCAGGTAACTCCGCTTGCCGGTCCGGATTCGTCCGGGCCGGCTACCTGATTCACCGCGGACGCGAACACGTCGCTCTGTGCTGGATGTCACCTTTATAACAGTTTGAATTTCTGAGACTTTTGGGTTCTCATTCAGTTTTGTGATAACCTTCCGCGCGATATGCTCAGACAGCGAACACTCAAAACCACTATTCGTGCGACGGGCGTCGGACTTCACACGGGCGACAAGGTTTATATGACCCTTCGTCCGGCTGCCGTAAACGCCGGTGTCACCTTTCGTCGAGTCGATCTGGAAAATCCGGTAGATATTCGGGCGGACCCGCGCTGTGTTGGTGAAACGACGTTGGGCACCACGCTGGTCAACGGCGACGTTAAAGTCGCAACCGTTGAGCACCTGATGGCTGCACTCGCGGGTCTGGGCATTGACAATCTCACCATCGATCTTTCCGCGCCCGAAGTGCCGATCATGGACGGCAGCGCCGCGCCGTTCGTATTTTTGCTGCAATCGGCGGGCATAGAGGAACAAAATGCTGCGAAGAAATTTATTCGCATCAAGAAAAAAGTTCGCGTCGAGGATGGTGACAAGTGGATCGAGTTGTTGCCGTTCAACGGTTTCAAAGTAAGTTTTGAGGTGTACTTCAATCACCCGGTATTCAACAAAATGAGTCAGCAAGCGACGATCGACTTTTCCTCAGCGTCGTTTTTGAAAGAAGTCAGTCGTGCGCGCACGTTCTGTTTTCTGCGTGACGTAGAGGCATTGCGTGAACGCAATCTGACGCTGGGCGGCAGCATGGATAATGCGATCGTTCTTGACGATTACAGGATTCTCAATGAAGACGGCCTGCGTTACGCCAACGAATTTGTCATTCACAAAATTCTCGACGCCATCGGTGATGCCTACCTGTTGGGTCACGGCTTGATCGGCGAGTTGCGAGCCTACAAGTCCGGTCACGAACTGAACAACAAACTCTTCCGCGCGATGCTCGAAGACGATTCCGCATGGGAAGAAGTCACCTTCGACGACCCCGAAAAAGCTCCCATATCCTACGCGACGCCCTCTTACGCCTGACTTTGCGTCACCCGTACCTTGCAGGTTTTGGCAGCGATGCCGGCGTCCCTTGCCGTCCTTAGCAGCATATCCGCTTCATAACGAAGTCTGGATGCCCAGGCCGATGAAGCGCAAATTATGACCAATTCGCCGTCTTCCCGGACATTTGCCGCAACGATGGCAGCGCGATCTGCCTCGGGCAGGGCGCGGCTTAGAATCTGTGTTAGCTCACCCATCTTGCGGGCACGCTTAATAAGATCTCCTAAATCCCCGACATTATTAGGGTTTAGTAAGTCTCCGAGCTTCTTGGTTGACATAGAAATGTGACGCAGTTGGCGTTTTCGACCTCTTACTGGTGATCTTGGTTCCGGAATCCGAGACGATACCTTGTAATGATTTCCGACATTATGCATATTGTTGCACACGATAAAGGCATACCCGCCGAAAGGTGGGGGCGCAAATCCACCGGTCTAAGGGTTGATTCCTAGGACAGCGGGGCTACCGAAGTGGGCAGGGACAGCAAGTTGATAATAACGCGAACAAGCGAACGCAGGCAGATAGCCCGCGTCGTCGCGACTTGCATCAATAAATTTCGAGCGACTGTAGCGCACACAGGGCGTATGCAATGAATGTTGTAATTTTCGGCAGGGGCTACGGCAAGCCCCGGCATCTGAACTTGGCTGGCGCGTCTGCCTGGCTGAGTGCCGCCGTCGTTACGGGTGTCATCGTCGGTATCGGGTTCACGGCCGGGTCCTGGTATTCCAGGAGCACCGGATCGGGCGTGAGCGCCGACGAACTGGCTGACCTGACCGGCGAAATTCAGGCTCAGCGCGAAAGCATCGACTCCATTCGCCGGGGCAACGAAGATACGCTGGACGCATTGTCCATCAGCATCGCACGCATGAATGCGCGCATGATTCGCCTGGATGCCCTCGGTCGTCGCCTGACTCACATGGCGAATATTGACGACGGTGAGTTTGATTTTGATTTGGATCCCGCGTTAGGCGGCCCGGAAGAGCCGATGGCAAGCGGCTCCGGCGTCGCTATTCCCGACGTGCTTGAAGCCATGCAGGCGCTGGGCGCGCAGCTGGACAATCGCGAAGCTCAGCTCGGAGTGCTCGAGGGTGTCTTGATGAATCAAAATCTCATCGATCGTGTTTACCCGCAGGGTCGGCCGGTCAGGTCGGGTTGGATTTCATCGTATTACGGCAAACGCATGGACCCGTTCACGGGTAAAGCCGCTAATCACACGGGCATAGATTTTGCTGGCAGGAAGGGTGCGGAAATCAACGCCGTCGCTGACGGCGTCGTGACCTGGTCCGCGGCTCGTTATGGCTACGGCATCATGATTGAAATTAACCATGGCAATGGTTACGCAACGCGATACGCGCATAATTCGGAAAACCTCGTGTCCGTCGGAGACGAGGTGAAAAAAGGACAGGTCGTCGCCCTGATGGGCGAGACCGGGCGTGCTACTGGCCCGAACCTGCACTTTGAAGTTTTGCACAACAACAGCCGGGTCAATCCGGTGAAGTTTATTCGCGATTCGTCGAAATAAGCCAGCGCTGAGCAACAAACCTTCGTCTACCCAGTATCCGGCATCGTCCGGGGGTCCTTGTGAATTCGAAAAATGCCCATAAATCGCGACATTGGATTCTAAATAGCCCCGCGACACATTAGAATAGCGGCCTTTGTTTGATCGGACCTGGGAGCCCTCAGTGGCGAAATTCCTGACACGCATTTTTGGCAGTCGCAATCAGAGGCTGCTGCGTGAGTACTCTAAGACCGTCGATAAGATTAATGCTCTCGAAGAAGGCATGCAGGCGCTCGACGATGCGGCGCTGACGGCCAAGTCGATAGAATTTAAAAAACGTTATCAAGACGGCGAGACTCTGGATGATTTATTGCCGGAAGCATTCGCCGTCGCTCGTGAAGCCTGCCTGCGCACCATGAAAATGCGGCCGTTCGACGTGCAGCTGATCGGCGCCATGGTGCTGCACGACGGCAACATTGCCGAAATGCGCACCGGTGAGGGCAAGACGCTGATGGCGACTTTGCCCGCATATCTAAACGCAATCAGCGACAAGGGCGTGCATATCATCACGGTGAACGAATATCTTGCGCAACGTGACGCCGACTGGATGCGGCCGATTTACGAATTTCTGGATTTGACGGTCGGTGTGTCGAAGAGTGGTCAAAGTCCGGAAGAGAAGCGAGCGGCGTACGGCAGCGATATAACCTACGCGACCAATAACGAGCTCGGATTCGATTATCTGCGTGACAACCTTGCATTTTCGACGGCGGACAAGGTTTTACGCGATCTCAACTTCGGTATTGTGGATGAGGTTGACTCGATCCTGATCGACGAGGCTCGCACGCCGCTGATCATTTCGGGTCCGGCCGAAACCAGCAATGACCTGTATGCGCAGATCAACAAAATGATTCCGAAACTTCGTCAGCACGAAGAGACCGAAGAGCCAACGAATTTCGACATTACTGCGCGCACAGTCAGTCTCGTCGATCAAAATGGCAAACCGGTGACGTCCGAGGGCGACGCACCGTCAGCCGTGATGCCTCTCGACGAAGCGATCGATATCGCGGGGCGGCGTGACGCGGATGTAGTGATGGTCGGGATGGACGGCAAGATCGCCAACTGTCGTTTGATCGTTCGTGGTGACTACACTATCGACGAGAAAACCAAGCAGGCCTATGTGACCGAAGAGGGTCATTTGCGTGTCGAGTCGCTAATGACCCAGGCCGGGTTGCTCTCGGATTCTGAAAGTCTGTATGACGCGGGCAATATAAAATTACTGCACCACTTGAGCTCTGCGCTGCGCGCGCACGGACTGTACCAGCGCGACGTCGACTATATCGTTAAAGACGGCGAGGTCATTATTGTTGACGAGTTCACCGGCCGCACGATGCCGGGTCGTCGCTGGGGTGATGGTCTGCATCAGGCCATCGAGGCGAAAGAAGGCGTATCGATCAGGCAGGAAAATCAAACGGTCGCATCGATTACGTTTCAAAATTATTTTCGCCTGTACGACAACCTGTCCGGCATGACGGGTACTGCGGATACTGAAGCCTTTGAGTTTCAGCAAATCTATGGCCTGGAAGTGGTCGTATTGCCAACGCACAAACCGATGATCCGCGACGATCAGCCGGATCTTGTTTACCTGACGGAGAACGACAAATTTGATGCGATCGTCGAAGATATCGTCGACTGCGGCGAGCGCGGGCAGCCGGTTCTGGTCGGTACGACTTCGATTGAGGCGTCGGAGCTGCTGTCTTCATTCCTGAAGAAAAGAAACATCAAGCATGAAGTGCTCAACGCCAAGCAGCACGAACGGGAAGCGCATATTGTGCAAAACGCCGGTCGTCCTGGTGCGATCACAATCGCTACGAACATGGCAGGCCGCGGCACTGACATCGTGTTGGGCGGCAACCTGGACGCGACACTGGCGGCGGCAGGCGAGGGCGCCGACGAGGCGCGCATCCGGGAAGAATGGCAGCAGCGTCACCAGGAGGTTCTGGACGCCGGCGGACTGCATATCGTTGGCACGGAAAGACACGAGTCGCGTCGTATCGACAACCAGCTTCGAGGTCGATCAGGTCGCCAGGGCGATCCTGGATCAAGCCGCTTCTATTTGTCGATGGAAGACACGCTCATGCGTATCTTTGGCGATCCGGAACGTACCAAGAGTTTGCTGTCTCGCGCAGGTATGCGCGAGGGCGAAGCCATCGAGAGCCGCCTACTGTCGCGTCAGATCGAACGGGCGCAACGCAAGGTCGAAGCGCATAACTTCGACATTCGAAAGAATCTCCTTGAATACGATGACGTCGCAAATGATCAGCGCAAGGTCGTGTATTTTCAGCGCTCCGAACTCATGGACGCTGATGAGATCGAGGATTCGGTTGCGGCGATTCGCGAGGAAGTTGTTGAGATCGTGGTAGAGCAGTACATCCCGCCAGGCAGTCTGGACGAATTGTGGGACGCAGAAGGCCTGAGCAAAGCGCTGGAGTCCGATTTCGGCCTGCATGCCGATGTTGCCCGCTGGATTCACGATGACAAGACATTGAGCGCCGAAGCGATATCGGACCGTTGCGTTGAGGAAGCGAGCAATGCCTACGGGAAGAAAGTGGCTGGCATTGGCGCTGACCTGATGCGAGGCGTTGAAAAGCAGGTGATGCTGCGGCAACTCGATCATCACTGGAAAGAGCATCTGGCCGGTATGGATCACTTGCGACAAGGCATCGGGTTGCGGTCCTACGCGCAAAAGAATCCGAAGCAGGAATACAAACGCGAAGCGTTCGAGATGTTTGGCGTGATGCTGGAGCAAGTCAAACACGACACGATTAGCATTCTTTCGCGCATTCGCATTCAGGGCGAAGAAGACCTCGACGAAATGTCCCGGAAGAAACAAGCGGCTGGCACGATGAAATTTCAGCATGCTGAGGCCTCGGCAATGGGTGGTCAGTCGCAAGGCGTGCGGCCGGTCGCACTGCCGCCGCCAGCCACGCCTTTCGTGCGCGGCACGCGCAAGGTCGGGCGTAACGAGCCGTGCCCGTGTGGATCGGGTAAGAAATTCAAGCAGTGCCACGGCAAGCTGAACAGCTAGATCACTTCAATGTCGCAGCCGGGATACTGCGCGATTCCGCGGGCCGGATTCTGATTGCTGAGCGGCTGGGTGACGGACCGTTTCACGGGATGTGGGAGTTTCCTGGCGGCAAAATCGCAGCGGGCGAGACCGCATCACAGGCATTGTCGAGAGAACTCGCTGAGGAACTGGGAATTCAGGTCATTGCATGTTCCTCGTTCATGAACCTGCGCCACGAATACGACGATCGCGTCGTCTCTATCGAATTCTTCGTTGTCAGCGAGTGGCGCGGTGACCCGGTGGGCCGTGAGGGGCAGGCGCTGCGATGGGTGTCGGCAGAGCTGCTCAACGCGGACGAATTGCTGCCAGCGGATGTACCGGTTGTCGCTGCGCTGCGGGGCTCGCCTTGTCGTTAGCAGATTGAAAGCTGGAACGGGATGTCCTGACGGGTTTGTACGGCACGGTGTTCTACTGTCGACCATTCCAGAAAGCGCACCGTAAAGCGGTGCTGACTGCCGCTTATTTCGGGAAATAGCGGCGATCCGTTGGCAAGATGGACTCGCAGCAGGCGGCAGTTGCTGTCTTTGTGCATGTTGTGCTGAAACATTCCCCTGACTGCCAGTTCTTCGGTGGATTGCGCGCTTTCACGAATAAGCCAAAGTGTTTCACTGACGGCATCGCACAGCGGCCGTACGGAACTGATCCACCGCAGCATATCCTGTCGCCGACGCTTGAAAGGCTGGCGCAGCCAGTGGCTGTATTCCGGCAGGTCGAATTCGCAGGTTCCACCGGGAATGCTGCTGCGATTCTTGATGGCATTAAGAAATTGGCTGTCTTTGAGCGGTTGCAGAAATCCGGTGCCGATCTTCGCAATCTCATCGCGGCTGGCGGACAAATTATGCATCAGGGTTTCCAAACGACCGCCGTCGACATTTGCATGGCTTTGAAAGCGCCCAAGGGTAGACATCTGGTGGTCCAGCTCCTTGTAGACTTCGTTGCGGACGTCGCCGCGGGACAGAATGGCGAGAAACTCCAAAAGTGTCGATATTGTGGCCCGCGTCGCCCAATCAGCGTCTCTGTCGCTGTTATAGAGCATCTGCTGGTAGAGAAACTCCAGCCTGAGGAACGTCCGCATACGCTCGGACAGGGGCTGCTCGTAGTGCGCCGCGTTGCTGGCGTGTTGAGCGGCTATTTCTTCAGCGGGTTTGGCCATGCGCGCTATTCTGCGCTACCGGCTGGTTACTCGCAAATGGATCGATAGATTCCATCCAGTTCAACGACTCTCTCGCGGGTGCTGTCCAAACTCTGATCGCCGCTTATAATATCGTCGGCGATTGCCAGGCGCTGTTCGCGGCTGGCTTGCGCAGCCAGAATGCGGCGCGCCTGAGCGGGCGTTTCAGCATCTCTGGCGAGCAGTCGCTCAAACTGCGTCTGCACATCGCAATCGACTACCAGGACTCGTTGCACGAGTTTTAGCAAAGGCGAGCCGAGCAGTAACGGCACCACAATAAGCTGGTAGGGACCCTGCGCCGCGTCAGACTGACGCCGCGTTTGGGCTGCAATTCGGGGATGGAGTATCGCTTCGAGATCGAGTCTCGCGTTTTCATCGGCAAAAATAATTTTTCGTAACGCCCGACGATCCAGATTTCCGTCCGTATCGACGATCGCGTCACCGAATCGCCTGCAGATCTCTTCGTGGGCAGCTTGACCGGGCTGGACGACCTCCCGGGCGATGACGTCGGTATCGATAACGGCGGCGCCGAGCTGGGCGAACATGTTGGCGATCGTCGATTTGCCGCTGGCTATGCCGCCGGTCAGGCCGATCTTTAGAACGGGCTTAAGGTCGTCGCGGGTCACTCAGAACATCATATCAATATAGGCGTTCCTGATCGTCTCACCCCAGAGCATTGTGATCCAGCCGGCTGCGGCCAGATAGGGTCCAAATGGAATCGGAATGCTGCGATCTTTGCCCCTGGTGACGATCATGACGACGTTGATCACAACTCCGACGACCGCGGACATCATGATGATCATCGGCAGCTGCTGCCATCCCAACCAGGCACCCAGCGCCGCCAGCAACTTGAAATCTCCGTATCCCATGCCGTCCCTGCCTGTAATGATCTTGAAGATCCAGAAGATGCTCCAGAGACTCAGATAACCTGCCAACGAGCCGGCGATGGCAGCCGAGGGGCTGATGAAAAGAGTGTTGGCTCCGGGCATTGGGTGCCACAGGCTCATGGCGAGGCCCAGCCACATCAGCGGCAGCACAATGGAATCCGGTATCAGCTGGGTATCGGCGTCGATCATCGTGATCGACACAAGAACGAGTGTCAGAACGATTGCCAGCATGGCTTCCCAGCCGGGACCGAAATGCCAGGCACAGATCGCCGCCAGCGCCGCGGTCATCAGTTCCACGAGTGGATAGCGGGCAGAGATAGAAGCCTTGCAGTTGGCGCAGCGGCCCTTGAGGAACAGGTAACTCAAAACCGGAATATTTTGCCAGGCGGTAATCAGCGAGCCGCAGGACGGGCAGCGCGATCGGGGAACAACGAGATCGAAACGCCCATCGGGAAGTTTGTGTTCGGGCTGCGAGGCCAGGAGTTCCTCAGCCTGCTCGCGCCATTCGTGCTCCATCATAATGGGCAGGCGATAAATGACGACATTTAAAAAACTGCCGATCATCAGCGTGATCGCAAATACGACGCCGATGAATACCGGGGTCGATTCGCCTATGAGTTCAAGCATTGAGGGTCTTAGACAACCGCACCCAGCTTGAAGATGGGCAGGTACATGGCGACAACGAGGCCACCGACGAGTACGCCAAGAATGGCCATGATCATCGGTTCGAGCAGGCTTGAGAGATTGTCCACGGCGTTGTCAACGTCTTCCTCGTAAAAGTCGGCAACTTTGCCTGACATATCGTCCAGGGAACCTGACTCTTCGCCGACGGCAATCATCTGGTTGACCATGTTGGGAAACAGGCCGCTATTCTCCATGGCCGTCTGCAATCGCTGTCCGGTTGCGACTTCATCGCGTATTCCGAGGACGCCTACTTCAAACACAATGTTGCCCGTGGCGCCAGCAACGGACTCAAGAGCCTCTACCAGTGGGACGCCGGCTGCAAACATCGTCGAAAGAGTCCGGGCGTAACGAGCGATTGCAGATTTTTCGAGAATGGGACCGATGATCGGCGCTTTGAGCATTATGCGATCAAGGAAATGTCGAAACGGTCTGGAGCGCTTAAAGAAATACATGAAGGCTGAGACCGCCGCGCTGATGATCATCACGATATAAATGCCGTTCGTTCGGACGAACAACGACAGGTCGATGATCATGCGGGTAAACGTCGGCAAGTCGGCGCCAAAGCCCTGAAACAGGTCTTCAAACGACGGAATGACGAAAATCAACAAGATGGCCGTTACAACGAATGCCACGACCAACACGGCCGCCGGATACGTCAGCGCTTTCTTGATCTTTTTCTTGATCGCCTCGGTTTTTTCTTTGTAGGTGGCGATTTTTTCGAGCAATGAATCCAGCGCACCGGCTTGCTCACCGGACTCAACCAGGTTGACGAACAAATCGTCAAAGTACAAAGGATGCTTGGCGAGCGATTCCGCCAGCGAACTACCGCCTTCCACATCGGCTTTCACCGCAAGAATCAGCTTTTGCATGGCCGCGTTTTCGTGGCCGCTGGCAACGATCTCAAATGCCTGCACGAGAGGAATGCCGGCGGCGAGCATCGTCGCGAGCTGGCGACTGAAAATCGAGATATCGCCCGACGTGATTTTACCGCCGCCGGAGAAAAAGCTCTTGCGCTGTTTTTTGATACGCGTCGGTACGACGCCCCGTCGACGCAGATCCGCCCGCACCTGAGCTTCGTCATTCGCAAGGCTCTTACCCTTGATTTTCTTACCGTTTCTGTCGGTTCCTTCCCACAAGAAAGGCGAACTGCCTGCAACTGCTGTAGCCATTATTTTCGTCCGTTAGGTGGTTTTCCCGGTAAAAACCTAGTCAATTGTAACCCGGTTGACTTCTTCAAGGCTGGTAACCCCTTCCTTGACTTTGTTTAATCCGGCTCGCCGCAAGTCAACAACCCCTTCCAGTACCGCCTGATCCGCGATTTGTATTGCATTGCCGCCTTCCATAATGATGCGGCCCATGGTGTCGGATACTTCCATTACCTGGAAGATGCCGATGCGCCCCTTGTAGCCGTCGTTGCACTGTTTGCAACCTTTCGGCCCAAAGATCGTCATCTTTGATTCCAGTTCTTCAGCGGTGAAACCTTCCTTTTCCAGGGCTTCTTTTGGGACGTCTCTTATTTCCTTGCAATTGTTGCAAAGGCGGCGTGCCAGGCGTTGCGCGATAATCAGGCTGACCGAGGTCGCGATCGCGTACGGTTTGACGCCCATGTCCACCATGCGGGTGAGCGTCTTGGGCGCGTCGTTGGTGTGCAGGGTTGAGAGCACCAGGTGACCGGTTTGCGCCGCCTTGATCGCGATTTCGGCGGTTTCAAGGTCACGAATTTCGCCGACCATGATGACGTCAGGATCCTGTCGCAGAAAGGCTTTGAGGGCCGCAGCAAATGTCAGGCCCACCTTCGGGTTGACGTTGACCTGATTGATGCCCGGGAGATTGATTTCTGCCGGGTCTTCGGCCGTCGAGATGTTGCGATATTCTGTGTTGAGTATATTCAGGCCGGTGTACAGCGACACGGTCTTGCCAGAACCTGTAGGACCTGTAACCAGGATCATGCCGTACGGCTTGGCAAGATGCTTCTCGAACATTTTTCGCTGTGCATCTTCGTAACCGAGTGCTTCGATACCCATTTTCGCGCTGGATGGATCGAGAATACGCAAAACGATTTTTTCGCCGAATAATGTCGGGCAAGAGTTGACACGAAAATCGATCGCGCGATTCTTCGACAGGCGCATTTTGATGCGGCCGTCCTGGGGCACACGGCGTTCGGCAATATCCATGCGCGACATTACCTTCAGGCGTGCGCACACCTTGGTGGCCAGAATGACCGGCGGTGTCGCAACTTCGGACAGCACACCATCAAGCCGGGTGCGGACGCGGAAGACTTTCTCATAGGGCTCGAAGTGCACATCCGACGCTCCGCGCTTGATGGCATCGAGCAGTATCTTGTTGACGAAGCGCACCACGGGTGCGTCTTCGATATCGTCTCTTTGTTCCTCTTCCGGTTTGGCATCGTCGGTGCCGACATCGAGATTTTCAAGGTCGAAATCGTCGTCGTCGAGCCCCAACATGCTCGTATCGACAGCTTCGAGCGCGTTGTTGATTCGATCTTCAAGTTTGTCCTGCTCGACGACTACCGGATCGACGCGCAAGCTGGTTGCGAACTTGATATCGTCGATGGCCTGCAAATTCGTTGGGTCGGAAATACCCAGAAAGAGCCGCTTGCCGCGCATGGCCAGTGGCAATACCCGATGTTTATTGATGAGTTTCTGGTCTACGGCTCTGATCACCTCGAGATCGATCTCAATCGCGTCAAGGTCCAGCAGCGGTACACCAAATTCGTGAGACGCAGCGACGGCGACGGCCCGGGGATTGGCCAAATCGGCTTTGACCAGGTAGGCGATCAGCGGCAAACGATCCTTTTTGGCTGCGATTGCAGCCTCATGAAGTTTTTCTTCAGAGATGATGCCGTCTTGTACCAGGCGCCGTGGCAAGCCCGCGAGGTTGGTTTGTGAAGCTGTTGCTGCCATATGAATTTAAAGTGCCGCTGAGTGTCTGTGAGCGTTACAGTCTCACCGATCCAAGTGCCCGATTCAACTGGATTTTGTGCGGTTGTTCACAATTACGTAATTTGATTAAGTAAAACAGTGATTTTGGGCTAGTTTCGGCAGCTTGCCGGCAGATAGCGGGTATCAACGGTCGGGGCCAGGTGAACGCTCGTGACGCCTCCGCCGGAGAGTTCAGTGGCGCCAGACGGAGCTGGCGCGGCGCCGCAACGCCAGATAATGGTGCCTCCGGCCGAGCTGTAGGGTGTGAAAGAGATCGTGTCGCCGAAGATATCCTGGTGGACCCGGTTGCCAAACTTGACGTCGACACGGCCATTCGTGATTTCGACCTGGCTGACGTAAGAGCCCTGAGTATCGGCAGCCAGCGGCGTCATGCCGGCAGCAGTCCGATCAGCCGGCGGCATGCCCGTGTTGTTATAGGCATCGACAACGGGAACTTTCGCGCTGGCGCCCATGTTGATGCCCTCGGCAATCTGCGCTCGAACCGTGTAGGTCTGATAAGCCGAGATAGCAAGCGACGCCAGTATTCCAATAATCGCGACGACGATCATCAGCTCGATCAGTGTGAATCCTTTCTGTCGCCTGTTCATTGATCTGCTCCCGCCCATTTCAGCGCTTATTTTATCGATAAGAACCTAAAGTTTCCAGTGGCGTGGTCATGAGCCCGGCAAAGTGTGACGAAAGTCACACAATACAATGCGGCACCGTCCAGGTTGCAAAAAAAAGCCCCGGTTAAACCGGGGCTTTTCTGACCAAAGTCCTGAGGAAAACCTCAAACGAAAGTCTTAAGTGCGGCAAGCGGACGGCAGGTGCTTGTTTGCGATAGTCGGCGTTCCGGCTGTGCAAACCCACTGCACACTACCCACGGCTGTCGCATCCGACGTCAGCAACAGGACTCCACCGGACAATGTCTTGTGCGCATCCTTACCGTAAGTCACCGAAATAACGCCAATAGTGTCGCTGGTGGTACTAGTAACTGTCACTTTCGCAACGTATTTGCCCTGAATGTCGGTATCATTGGCCAGACCCGCAATTGTGTTGCTCGAAGGAAATACGCCACGATCCTGATAATACTCCGTCACAGCAGCTTTGGCGGCGCCGGAAAGGTTCAGACCCTCAGAGACCTGTGCGCGAATCGTGTAATCCTGGTAAGCCGGGATAGCGATCGCTGCTAAAATACCAATGATCGCGACAACGATCATCAGCTCGATAAGTGTAAAACCCTGTTGTTTCTTCATCTCTGTATTCTCCATGAATTGAGAGTATTTAAAAAATACGGCGAGAACGCCTGTACTGAAAGACAAAGCAAACACCGTGCCAACTTCTCCGATGTCGATTCAAGTAACTGTTTTTATTTGTTATTTCAGCGGAGACTCGGAGGATCAGCAGCCAAAGCCGGTGACAAATCCAGCGTCCAATTGTCAGTTCTGTGTCACAAACTGACAAAAAATGTCAATCGATACCCAGTTTCTTTATGCGGTATCGCAATTGCCGGAACGACAGTCCCAGGAGCTTCGCCGCCGCGGTCTTGTTGTAACGGGTTTTCTTGAGCGCCGCCACGATTGCCTGACGCTGCACGTCTGCCACCCGCGCGCCAAGTTGGCCACTGTCCGCAGTCGCGGAGGAGGCAACGGCGTTCGCGGTTTCCCGCATCTGCAGGTCGGATGTCCCAATCACTCCACTGGTACACAGGGTCACCGCTCGTTCGAGCATATTCTCAAGCTCGCGAACGTTGCCGGGGAACGCGTGGGCCAGGAGGGCGCTGCGGGCGTGCTCATCCAGCAGGGCGGTGGAGTCCAGACGTCTCAGAATATGCTCCGCGAACAGCAAGACGTCGTCGTCACGATCGCGAAGCGCCGGGACATGCAGTTCGATGACATTGATGCGGTAATAGAGATCTTCACGGAATTCACCGTTGGCGACCATCTTCGAGAGGTTTTTGTGCGTGGCGGACAGAAAGCGCACATCCACAATTTCTTCCTTCGATGCGCCGACCGGCCGGACCTTTTTCTCCTGAATGACGCGCAGCAGCTTAACTTGCATCGCCAGCGGGAGATCCGCGATTTCGTCGAGAAACAATGTGCCTCCTTCCGCGCTCTGCAGCAATCCTGCCTTGTCCTTGACTGCGCCCGTGAAGCTTCCCTTGCGGTGGCCAAAAAACTCGCTTTCCATGAGTTCCGACGGAATGGCGCCACAATTGACCGGAACAAACGGTCCTTCCACGCGTGGCCCGCTGTCATGAATGAGCCGGGCGACCAGTTCTTTGCCGGTGCCCGATTCGCCAGATATGTGTACGGGCGCCTGCGACCTGGCGACTTTGTCGATCATGTCCCGCAGTTCGTGCATGAGTGGCGAATTGCCGAGAAGCTTGGAATTGGTTTGCCCGGCAGGTCTCAGGCGCAGGGCGCTCTCGACGATGTTGCGCAGGTCGCCGAGGTCCAGCGGCTTGGAAACGAAATCGAAGGCGCCCAATTTCAACGCTTGTACGGCAGTTTCAACATTGCCATGTGCCGTAATCACGGCGACAGGAATGCCGGGTGTGTGAACCTGCATCCATGCGACGAGTTCGAGACCATCGCCGTCCGGCAAGCGCATGTCCGTCAGGCACAGATCGAACGGGCGTATTCCCAGCAGCGCTTTCGCGTCGGCAATGTTCATCGCTGTTTCCGTACGCACGTCCATGCGCGCCAGCGTCAAGGTAAGCAGTTCGCAGATATCCGGCTCGTCATCGATGACCAGCGCCAGCGGTTGATTCATATCACTTCCTGCATGTCCCAGCGAGCCGGGTCGGAAAATACGATACGGAAGATACTGCCTCCACCGGGCCGGTCAAGGTATATCAGCGTTGCCCGGTTCAATTCGCACAATTCCCGGGAAATATAGAGGCCGAGCCCCGTGCCTCCTGAGCGTGCCGTGAAGAAAGGCTCAAAAATCTTGTCGGCCGTCGACTTGTCAACGCCGTGTCCGCAATCCAGGATTTCGAGATACGGCCGACCCCGTCCCTGCATGCGCCCAGCCTGAATTTCGACCATGATACCGCCTGTTTCGCTCGCGTATTTAACGGCGTTGTCGCAGAGATTCCAGAGCACCTGCCGCAGATGGCCGCGATCCATGCGCACGACAATATCGTCATCAATGGCCGCGATCGTGAATTCGCCTTCCTGCAATTCCAGCGTTGCAATGAACTCCGCAGCGAAATCCTGCAGCCAGGCGTTCAGGGTCAGGCGCTCCGGGCGACTCGACTCCCGGCGTGACAGTTGCAGAACGTTTTCGATGATGTGACTGACCCGACTCGAGTGCGTCTGAATTATCTCGGTGAGCCGGACATCGTCTTCGCCCAGACCCGGCGATTCGCCGAGCAACTGCGCGGCGTGACTCATGGCGCCGACGGGGTTGCGAATTTCATGTGCAATACTGGCGCTCAGGCGGCCGAGTGAGGCGAGTTTCGATTGCTGCACCCGGGCGTTCATCAAACCGACATCCTCGAGAAATATGAGTATCGGACCGGCGCGTTGACCGTCTTTGCCCAACGGCGCCAGATGGGCTGCGATGCGCGCGGCGTCGCTTTCGGTAGCCAGTGTAAATTCCGGATGTGACGATACCGACATGTCGTTGCGCCACTGTCGAATATGCGCGGCCAGCGGCTCGAAGGCGACGGCGAGCGGCGTGCCCGCCGTCAGTTCGCTGGACCCCAGCAATCGAATTGCCGAGCTGTTGATTAGCCGCACCGCGTCGTCGGCGTCGATAACCACAATGCTTTCGCGCAGATGTTGCACGATGTACTGGTTTAGCTCCGATACGTTCTTGAGGTCTACTCCGAACTTGCGGGCGAGAGCCTCACTGGCCTGGATGCGGCGCGCCAAAGGCTGCGCGGCAAGCGCGGTCGCGAAAAGGATGCCGCTCAAGATGCCGGCGGCAGGATAATTTACTGTGGTCAGCGCACCGCTGAACTGCGAAAATGCCTGCTCGCCCAATATTGCGAACGTCGCCGTCGCCGCCAATATTGCCGGAAAACGGACCGGCAGCACGAGGCTTCCCGCGCCGACGAAAACGATAAGCAGGCCGCCAAGGCCGCTGGCGATGCCGCCGCTCGAATGCATCAGCGTGACGATGGCGACAACGTCGACAAGGAGCTGCGTGACGCCATGGGCTGTTAATGGCACCCATCTCTGCCGCAACGCGATTCCAGACAGGGCCGCGAAGACCAGGTAGCCTGATGCGGTGGCCGCGAACAAAACCGGATCGCTGTCCCCAAAGAAAAGCGGGTCCGTCCCGACAAAGAACAGCGCCAGCAGAGTCAGAGAAATCAGTACACGAAAAGCGTTGAGCGTGACGAGGACGCGCCAGACCAAGTCAGGTTCGTCGATCGGCTTTTGGTTCAGTGCGTCCCGGGACATGCGCGAATTGTAAACTGAATATAGACAAGGGTGGCGCAAACCGACAAAATACGCCGTCTTTTTCGCAGTAAACGCGAAACCTTCCTTCTTGCCAGAACTTAAAGATAAGCCAACGGATGAATCTTCACGAATATCAATCGAAGCGATTGTTTGCCGACTACGGTATTGCGGTGCCGCGTGGCATTCCCGCTGACACGGCCGCTGCAGCGGTCGAGGCGGCCGAGGAATTGGGTGGCAAACTCTGGGTTGTCAAGGCGCAGGTACACGCGGGTGGCCGCGGCAAGGCGGGCGGTGTGAAGCTCGCAAGAACGCTGGACGAGGTCCGCGAGTATGCGGATGGAATGCTGGGAATCCGGCTGGTGACACACCAGTCCGGGCCGGAAGGTCTGCCCGTCAATATCGTCTATGTCGAGGAGGGATCCGACATCGATCGCGAGCTGTATCTAAGCATGCTGGTCGATCGCGAGTTTGGCCGGATATCGATTATTGCCTCCGCGGCCGGCGGCATGGATATCGAAAAGGTCGCCGTGGAAACGCCGGAGAAAATATTCTCGATTGCCGTGGCTCCGGATGCCGGTCTGCAGGATTATCAGGTACGGCAACTGGCGTTTGGGCTGGGACTCGAAAAACAGCAAATGCGCCAGTTCGGCGATCTCGTCAAGAAATTGTACCAACTGTATCTTGACGTCGACGCGAGCCTTATCGAAATCAATCCGCTGATCACGAACAAGGCCGGTGACGTTATCGCACTCGACGGCAAGATCAACATCGACGGCAGCGCTTTGTTTCGCCAACCGAAGATTGCCGAGCTACGTGATCCGTCGCAGGAAGACGCAGCCGAGCGCGAGGCGGCAGAACACGATCTGAGCTATGTGTCACTCGAAGGCAATATCGCCTGCATGGTCAATGGCGCCGGCCTTGCGATGGCGACGATGGATTTGATCAAGCTGCACGGTGGCGAGCCGGCAAACTTCCTCGACGTGGGCGGTGGCGCGACCGCAGAGCGTGTCGCCGAGGCGTTCAAGCTGATCCTCTCGAACAAGAATGTCGCGGCGATCCTCGTGAATATCTTCGGGGGCATCGTTCGCTGCGACTTGATCGCTCAGGGCATTATCAGCGCGGTGAAAGAGGTCGGCGTCAGGGTGCCGGTCGTCGTTCGGCTCGAGGGCACGAACGCGATCAAGGGGCGTGAGCTCTTGACGAACAGCGGACTCGATATCATCGCAGCTGACGATCTCACGAGCGCGGCAAAAAAAGTCGTTGCTTCGGCAGCCTGACGAGACGTTTACATGAGTATTCTGGTCAACAAAAACAGCAAGATCGTCTGCCAGGGCATCACTGGCAATCAAGGCTCCTTCCACACCGAACAGTGCATGGAATATGGCACTCAGGTCGTCGCCGGCGTCACGCCCGGACGCGGCGGTCAGGAGCATCTGGGCGTACCCGTTTACAATACGGTTCGCGACGCCGCGGATGCAACCGGGGCAGACGTCAGCATGATCTACGTTCCGCCACCGTTCGCGGCGGACGCGATTCTTGAAGCTGCCGATGCCGGCATCGAACTGATTGTGTGCATCACCGAAGGCATTCCGGTCAATGACATGGTCAAGGTAAAGTCCGCGTTGCGAGACAATCACTGTCGTTTGATCGGCCCGAATTGCCCGGGCATCATTACGCCCGGAGAGTGCAAAATAGGCATTATGCCGGGTTTCATCCATCAGCAAGGCCGCATCGGCGTCGTTTCCCGCTCCGGGACTTTGACCTACGAGGCCGTTTATCAAACCACGACCAATGGTCTGGGTCAGAGCACGTGCATTGGCATCGGCGGCGATCCGGTGCGTGGCATCGGCTTTATTGAATGTCTGGAGCTGTTCGAGGCGGATCCGGACACTGACGGCATTATCATGGTTGGTGAAATTGGCGGTACCGATGAAGAAGCGGCAGCCCAGTTCATAAAAAGTAACGTCACAAAGCCGGTTGTCGCCTATATTGCAGGGGTGACGGCGCCGCCTGGCAAACGCATGGGTCATGCGGGTGCAATCATAGCGGGCGGCAAGGGTACGGCCGAGGACAAGTTCCGGGCGCTGGACGCTGCCGGAGTGGCGACTGTGCGTTCTCCGGCGGAGCTGGGTTCTTCGATGCAGGAAGTCCTCGACGCGCGCTGATCATCAGGACCGGAGCAGACCATGGATCACAACGTTAAAATCGCGCTGGCACAGGTTGATCTTGCGGTTGGCGATGTCGCTGGCAACACAGAAAAAATAATTGCGTACGCGAACCGTGCCCGAGACGAGTTGGGGGCGGACCTGGTCGTGTTTCCTGAACTCAGCGTTTGCGGCTACCCGCCCGAAGACCTGTTATTGCACGCCGGTCTCAGACACGGCGTCGAAAAAGCGGTCAGGGAAATTCGCGACGAGATCTCGGGCATTGCGGTCCTGGTGGGCTTTCCCGAATACGACGACAAAAACACATTCAATGCATGCGCCGTGTATCAAAACGGCAAGGCGCTGGCGCACTATCGCAAGCGACGGCTGCCGAACTACAGCGTGTTCGACGAGGAGCGCTACTTTACGAGCGGTAAAGAGCCGTCCGTATTCACTCTCAATGGAATTTGCATCGGACTGAATATTTGCGAGGACATCTGGAGTTCGGACCCGATCGCATCCAGCCGAACTGCGGGCGCCGAATGCATCATCGCGATCAACGGTTCACCGTACGAAACGACGAGTCAGTCACGGCGTGAAGATGAAACCCGCCGGCGAGTGTCCGAGGTGCAGATTCCTATCGTCTACCTGAACATGGTGGGTGGGCAGGATGAACTCGTCTTCGACGGCGGATCGTTCGTAATGGATGCGAACGGCGAGGTGTGTTTTCGTGCGCCGGCGTTCGCTGAAGGCCTGCACGTGATCGTGTTGCGCGGCACGGAATCGGGTGTCGTTCCCGAGGTGGCCGAATGCACGGCCGTACTGGATTTTGAGAGCAGCGTTTACACGGCTTTGGTCACCGGTACGCGCGACTACATCAACAAACACGATTTTTCCGGCATCATCGTCGGACTTTCGGGGGGCATCGATTCAGCGCTGGTCGCGACCATTGCCTGCGACGCGATCGGCGCGGACCGCGTGCGGGCTGTCATGATGCCATTTCGGTATACCTCGGATATGAGCCAGGAAGATGCTGCGGAGCAGGCGGCAACCTTGGGATTTCGTTACGACGTCATTCCAATCGGGTCCATGTATGAAGCGACCGTAGCACTGCTCAAGCCGGTGCTGGGTGAGAGCGAGCCAGACGCAACCGAAGAAAACATTCAGGCGCGCTGTCGTGGCCTGCTGCTCATGGCGATCTCGAACAAAACCGGTCGGATGCTGCTCACGACCGGCAACAAGAGCGAGATGGCGGTCGGCTACGCGACCTTGTATGGCGACATGGCGGGCGGTTTTGCGCCGATCAAGGACTGCACGAAAACATTGGTGTACAAGCTTTCCCGGTATCGCAACAAACTGGGCGACGCGATCCCCGAGCGGGTTATTGAGCGTGCGCCGTCTGCCGAGCTCAGGCCTGAACAAAAGGACAGCGATTCGCTGCCCGATTACGACATTCTTGACCCGATTCTCGAAGCCTTTATCGAGGAGGACCTGTCCGTGGCCGAAATCACCGCACGTGGATTCGATCGCGACACGGTTATCGACATACTGGAGATGGTCAAACGCAATGAATACAAACGCCGTCAGGCGCCGCCAGGAGTGAAAATCAGCGCTCGTGCGTTCGGACGCGACTGGCGCTATCCGATTACTTCGGGATACCAGTTCCCGCGCTAGCACTCCAGCCAGCTAACCTTCGTTCGGAAAATTCAGGTTCAGAACTTTGCGCGCATCGGCAGCCAGGTCCGTCATGCCGAGGTTGTCATAGGCCTCCGCCATGATCTTGAGCGAGAGTGCATTTCCGGCAGCGCCATTGTATTCCTCAAGCGCGTTTTTGGCGCGATTCAAGGCCGCGACGTAGGCGCCGCGGCGCAGATAATAGTCGGCAACGTAATTTTCGTAATCTGCAATGCGATTCTTGATGGCGATCATGCGTTGTTCGGCATCTGCCGCGTAGGCGCTTTCCGGGTAACGTTCCACAAGGCGCCGGAATGTTGCATAGGTGAGCGAAACGTCTTTGGGCGGACGCTTGGAAATGTCCTTCCTGAACCAGCGCTCCAGAAAGCCCGGGTCGTCGTCGTAATAGGCCAGGCCTTTGATATACAGGGCATAGTCGACGCGTGCATGAATCGGATTCTCCCGCATGAACGTGTCCGCAATCTCAATCGCCTCCTCGCGCTTGCCACTCTTGTAATAGGCGTACATGAGTTCCAGCTGAATCTGTCGGGACAGCTCGCTGAAAGGATAACGTGCCTGAATCGCTTCGAAAATCCGAATGCCGCGACTGAAGTTCTTGTGCGATATAGCCGTGCGGGCCGTTTCGAAGGCTTCGGTAATGTTCTGCACTTCGGTTTGAACTTCGTCGTTGCCCGCACAGGAAACGAGCATGCCGCCCAGCGCCAGAATCAGGAGCAGGCGAAATTGTCGTGGTGCACGGGCCTTGAATATTGGGTTAAATTGCATATTTTCGTCTTTGTCAGGTTGCAGGCCATGTCGGCCCGACCGTTCAAGGTCGGCGAGTATACCGTAAACTTGGATCCATCCATGAGCACCGAAAAACAAATATTGACGGTTCCCGAAGAACTCGCCGGTCTGCGTTTGGACCAGGCGCTGGCGCGGATGTTTCCGGACTATTCCAGGAGCCGTCTGAAAGAATGGCTGCTGGCCGGATTCATCACCGTGAGCGGCGGGCCGCAGCGTCCGCGCGACGCGGTTTCCGGCGGGGAAACGGTCACTTTTCAACCGCAGCCGGAGGTCAGCGTGACGGCTGCGCCGGAGCCCATGGCCCTCGACATTGTTCATGAGGACGACGAGCTCATCGTCGTCAATAAACCGGCGGGTCTGGTCGTGCACCCTGGGGCGGGCAATCCGGCGGGTACGTTGATGAACGGCTTGTTGCATCATGTGCCCGCGCTGAACGAGATTCCGCGCGCGGGAATTGTGCATCGGCTGGACAAAGACACCAGCGGATTGCTGCTTGTTGGTAAAACATTGACGGCCCATACCGCTCTCGTGCGGCAGCTGGCCGACAGGGATATCTCACGCAATTATCTGGCGGTCTGCAACGGTGTTTTGACCGGCGGCGGAACGGTAAGAGAGCCGATTGCCCGGCATCCCGTCGATCGCAAGCGCATGAGTGTGCTGCAGAAGGGCAAGCCGGCGGTGACTCATTACACGCTCAAAGAACGGTTCGCTGCTCACAGCTATGTCGGCGTGAGGCTCGAAACCGGGCGCACGCACCAGATTCGTGTGCATTTTGCTCATCGCCGGCACGCATTGGTGGGCGATCAGATGTACGGCGGCAGGCTGGCGCTGCCCAAAGGCGCATCGGAGGAGTTGATTCAGACATTGCGCCATTTCAAACGGCAGGCGTTGCATGCGACACGGCTGGCGTTCAAACACCCGGCATCGGGTGCATTGCTGGAACTGGAAGTCGCGCCGCCAGGCGATTTTCAGAAGTTAATCGAAGTGATGCGCAATGACGCAAGCGCCCGATAAGTACCTGGCGCCCGACTGGCCGGCGCCCGCGAACATTGTCGCAGGTACGACGCTGCGCACGGGCGACATCGCCAATGTATCGTTGCCCGGAGAGCCGTGCTGGCTGCATCAGGTTCATGGCAACGTGGCTGTTGCGGCGGCGCGCTTCGATATTCCGCCGGATGCCGACGCGTCCGTAAGCCAGACCCCGGGCGATGTTTGCGTCGTGAAGACGGCCGATTGCCTGCCGGTGCTGCTGTGCTCTGCAGATGGTGCTCATATCGGCGCTGCGCACGCGGGATGGCGGGGCCTGGCTGCTGGAATCATCGAAAGCACAATCGCGAAAATCGCTGCAGATCCGGTCGATCTGCTGGTTTGGCTCGGCCCGGCGATTTCGCAGCAATCTTTCGAGGTAGGAGAGGAGGTACGGGATGCCTTCGTGATGCACGATTCCGCCGCGACATCCTGCTTCAAAATCAACGACAGGGGGCGGTGGCAGGCCGACCTGGTTGCCCTGGCCCGGCAGAGACTTGAAGCGGCCGGCGTGAAGTCTATTTTCGGTGGTGGTTTTTGTACTTACCTTGATAAAGAACGCTTTTTCTCCTACCGCCGTAACCCGGGCTGCGGTCGCATGGTGAGCTTCATAGCACGCTTGTAGGAGCGCGCCTTGCGCGCGATGCATCCAACCGGGCATGCACTCGCGATCACGACGGCGCTCCTATTCGCACAGGGACGTCCACCGACATACTGCGTACTGGAATGGCTCGCACCGCCGGCGGGGCCGACGTGCGCTGCGCTTTATTTCCTGTACACAGTATCTCGCTCGCCGGCTTGTGCGGTATGAGCGCGCCATGCGCGCCTCGCACCCATACGCGCATACATGCGCGATCGGGCGTACAGCCGTGATCCCGCCTTGAAAATCCGGTCTGCGCCGCAATCCTTAGTGCTAATTACAGGGATCGCCGCTGTGCGGCGCGGATTTTCAAATGCGTCTGGACAAACTGACAAGTAAATTTCAACTGGCATTGGCTGACGCCCAGTCGCTGGCTGTGGGCCGGGATCAGCAATTCATCGAGCCTGCTCACGTTCTGGTTGCTTTGCTGGATCAGCAAGGCGGCAGCGTGCGCGGCGTCCTGACCAAGGCCGGAGTCAACGTAAACCTGCTGCGTTCGTTGTTGGGTGACGCGATCGATCGTTTGCCTACGGTTGAGGGTACTGATGGTGAGCTGCACATCGGTACACAGCTCACGAAGCTGTTTAACCTCACCGACAAGTTCGCGCAGCAACGCGGAGATCAGTACATCTCGAGCGAATTATTCGTGCTCGCCGCAATGAGCGACAAGTCGCCGCTGAAAAACGTCATGGCAAAGGCTGGCGCAGTCGGGAGCGCGATCGAGAAAGCGATCGACGATGTGCGCGGTGGCCAACAAGTCAACGATCCGAATGCAGAGGATATGCGGCAGGCTCTCGACAAGTTCACGATTGACCTGACCGAGCAAGCCGAGCAGGGCAAGCTGGACCCGATTATCGGCCGCGACGACGAGATCCGCCGCACGATCCAGATTTTGCAAAGACGCACCAAGAACAATCCGGTATTGATTGGTGAGCCCGGCGTCGGCAAGACCGCGATTATTGAAGGGCTCGCGCAACGCATCGTGAACAACGAAGTGCCCGAGGGTCTGCGCGGCAAACGAATTTTGTCACTGGATATGGGTACGCTGATTGCAGGCACCAAGTTTCGTGGCGAGTTTGAAGAGCGGCTGAAAGCTCTCCTCAGTGATATCGCGAAACAGGAAGGCCAGATCATTCTCTTTATTGATGAATTGCACACGATGGTGGGCGCTGGCAAGGCGGAAGGTTCGATGGACGCCGGTAATATGCTCAAGCCTGCGCTCGCGCGCGGTGAATTGCATTGCGTCGGCGCGACCACGCTGGACGAATATCGCAAGTACGTCGAAAAAGACGCGGCGCTCGAGCGTCGCTTCCAGAAGGTGCTCGTCGAAGAACCCACCGTCGAGGACACCATCGCGATTTTGCGTGGTCTCAAGGAGCGCTACGAGGTGCATCACGGAGTCGAGATTACGGACCCGGCCATCGTCGCGGCCGCGACCTTGTCGCAGCGTTACATCAGCGACCGGCAATTGCCCGACAAGGCGATCGATCTGATCGACGAGGCAGCTTCGCGAATACGCATCGAAATTGATTCGATGCCCGAAGCGATGGATAAGCTGGAGCGCCGCATCATTCAGCTCAAGATCGAGCGTGAGGCGCTGAAAAAAGAGTCGGACGATGCTTCCGTAAAAAGGCTGGCTGACATCGAGTCGCAGCTGGAGGAGCTGGAAAGGAAGTTTGCGGATCTCGACGAGATCTGGAAATCCGAGAAGGCGGCCATGCAGGGCACGACACATATTAAAGAAGAGATAGAGCGCGCGCGCCTGGAATTTGAGACGGCGCATCGTGCGAACGACCTCGCGCGCATGTCAGAGCTGCAATACGGCCGGATTCCTGAGCTGGAGAAACAACTGGAGCAGGTGCTGCAGGCCGATACGGCTGCGACCACCTTGTTGCGTAACAATGTCACCGCGGAAGAAGTTGCGGAGATCGTCTCCAGTTGGACCGGAATCCCGGTCAGCAAGATGCTGGCGGGCGAGAAAGAAAAGCTGCTGCAGATGGAGTCCGTGATGCGGCAGCGAGTCGTGGGTCAGGACGAGGCGTTGACGGTCGTTGCGGACGCGATACGTCGTTCGCGCGCAGGATTGTCGGATCCGAAGCGACCGATCGGGTCGTTCCTGTTTCTCGGTCCCACGGGTGTTGGCAAGACCGAACTCAGCAAAGCGCTGGCGGAATTCATGTTCGATACCGAAGAGGCGATGATTCGTCTGGATATGTCGGAATTCATGGAGAAGCATTCCGTCGCGCGACTGATCGGTGCGCCGCCGGGCTACGTCGGCTACGAGGAAGGCGGTTATCTGACCGAGGCGGTTCGCCGCCGCCCTTATGCGGTGATATTGCTCGACGAGATAGAGAAAGCGCACCCCGACGTATTCAACATTTTGCTGCAGGTCCTCGACGATGGCCGTTTGACGGACGGTCAGGGCCGCACCGTCGATTTCCGCAATTCGGTGATCATCATGACGTCGAACCTGGGGTCGCAGCTGATTCAGGAGCTGGCCGGCGAGGACAACTATGCTGCGATGAAGGACGCGATCATGGATGTCGTCGGCAGCCACTTTCGCCCGGAGTTCGTGAACCGCATCGACGATCTGGTCGTGTTTCACCCGCTGGGTCGCGAACATATCAAAATAATTGTGGATATTCAGCTGGGCTACCTGCGTGAGCGCCTGGCTGAGCGGGATATCCGTATTCACTTATCCGCCGCCGCCCGCGACAAGCTGGCCGATGCCGGTTTTGACCCGGTGTACGGTGCGCGACCTCTGCGGCGCGCCATTCAGCAGCAGATCGAAAATCCGTTGGCGCAGGAAATTTTGCAAGGGCATTTCGTGCCCGGCGATCTGATCGAAGTGGGGGTAGCGGATGAACGACTGGAATTCCGGAAAGCGGCCTGATAGTCGCGCACCGGGGGGCGCTCCTACTATAATGTGCATCCCTCGGTCGTCACTGCAATCACTGGAGCTTTAAACGAATGCCGATCTACGAATACGCCTGCAGGAGCTGCGAACATACGTTCGACGCCCTGCAAAAAATGGCCGACCCGGTATTGGTGGACTGCCCTGAATGCGGCGAGACATCGCTTCGCAGGCTGCTGTCCGCGCCCAAGTTTCGTCTGAAGGGAAAAGGCTGGTACGAAACCGACTTCAAGACCGGCGATAAACGCAATATCGCCGGAGACAAGGATACAAGCGCCGATACCAAGGATAAAGAGAAGGACTCGGGCAAATCAAAAAAGAAAACAGAGGCGAAAACGGAAACGAAAAAAACGACGACCGACAGCAAGGTCAAATCGGCGTGAGGCTGATGACATGAAGCGCTTGCGTCGATATCTGGTTGCCGGTTTTCTGGTCTGGGCGCCGCTGGCAGTGACGTACCTGTTGCTCACCTTTGCGGTCGGCATCATGGACCGCACGCTGTTGTTGATTCCCGCGCAGTATCGACCGGACGAGTTACTGGGGTTTCACATACCAGGGCTCGGCGTGATACTTATGCTGGTTGTACTCCTGGTCACTGGCATACTTGCGGCCAACTTTGTTGGCCGTGCGTTCGTCACTGGCTGGGAATCGCTGTTGCACCGTATTCCGATCGTGCGCGCGATCTATTCCGCCGCCAAAAATTTTGCCGAGATGGTTTTTTCCGATTCCAGCCAGTCCTTCAAGAAGGTGCTGCTGATCGAGTATCCGCGCAAGGGCGTCTACAGCCTCGCGTTTCAGACGGCGACCAAACTGGGCGAAGTGCAGGGCCGCACGGGCGAAGAAGTGGTGTGCTGTTTTGTACCGACTACGCCGAATCCGACGTCGGGTTTCATCATCATTGTGCCGAAGAAAGACATTATGACGCTGGACATGGAAGTGGACGAGGCATTGAAGATGATCATCTCGCTGGGCGTTGTTATTCCGACCTGGAGCAAGGAACAGACGGCTGAGCTACCGCTGGAATTGCCGGAAGACAAGGCATAGCGTGGTATCTTTAGCACCCTGATGGGGCAATTTCTACAGGAACTGCAACGCCGAAAGGTCTTGCGCGTCGTCGTAGCCTACGTTGTTTCTTCGTGGGTCCTGTTGCAGGTTGCGGATTTGCTCGGATCCATTCTTGAGTTGCCGCATTGGTCCTCCAAACTTGTTTTTCTAATCCTGATCATCGGCTTCGTGCCCGCGATCATCATCGCCTGGGCCTACGATCTGACCCCCGACGGCATCAAAGCGACGACCCGTTTGGACGGCAATACGGCGCCGATCTACAAGACGCCCGTGTTGTTCATTTCTGTCGTCGTTGTTGTGGGAATCGCCGCAGGCGGCTGGTGGTATTCGGGCAGCGACGTTCGCTGGGCGCGCGATGTAGCGATGACAGAAATCGAGAGTTTGGTCGAGAGCGGTGAGCTGGAAGCGGCGTACACAATCGCCAGAAATGTTGGGGAAATCATTCCGGGCGACCCGGAAATGCAGCAAATCTGGGATACGTTTACCTGGACGACATCCATTCCGTCGACGCCCGTGGGTGCCACAGTGTATCGGCGAGAGTACACAAGTCCGGAGTCAGCATGGCAGGCGATCGGGGTTACACCGTTGTACGATATCCAAATTCCATTCGGAATGTCGCTGCTCAAGATAGAGTTGGAGGGTTACAACCCGTTGCTGCGGGCGATTGGTGGTGGTCTGCGAGGTCATCAGGAACTTTCGGTCCAAAAAGATCCCGAGGCCGGATTCGCGAATGTCCACCCGGGAAGCTTTACGCTTGATGAGGTGGGGGCGATTCCGGAGGGCATGCTGCGCGTGCCAGGCTGGGACGCACTGATCGACGGCGAGTTAATCGAATTTCGTGATTTCTTTATGGGCCGCTACGAAGTGACCAATCGGGAATATCAGTCATTTGTCGATGCCGGTGCTTACAAGCGACATGATCTGTGGGAGCACGATTTCGTGCGGGACGGCCAGTCAATTACTTTTGCAGAAGCAATAGCGTTATTCGTCGACAAGACGGGTCGTGCCGGGCCGAGTACGTGGGAAGCCGGGACCTACCGGGACGGCGAGGAAGATTATCCGGTAGCCGGAATCAGTTGGTATGAAGCTGCCGCCTTCGCGCGATTTTCGAAGCGGGAACTTCCCACTATTCATCACTGGCGGCGGGCATTCGCGATGGGCATGCTGGCATGGCAGTTGCCAGCCAGTAACCTGGATCGTGACGCAATTTCTGCGGTTGGCGAATACCCGGGAATCGGCTGGACCGGCACCTTCGACATGGCCGGCAATGTTCGCGAATGGTGTCAAAATCTGGCGGGCGACGATCAACGAGTGATTGTTGGTGGTGCCTTTAACGACGCCCTGTATGTTGTTGAGGAAGGCATCTCGATTGCGGACAGGCGCGACGCGATGGATCGTTCCAGGACGAACGGGTTTCGTCTCGTATCAACGAATGAAGAAACGACTGCGATGGTCGCGGCGGCCAAGCCCGTGGTGGACGCAGAAATCCCGCGCCTGGCCGATCCGGTTTCAGACGAAGTCTTCGCGGCCAGATTGAGTGATTTCGACTACGATCCGGGCCCGTTGCACGCCGTCGTTGAGAAAACCACCGAGTATCGTCACTGGACGCGCCAGCGCATCACTCTGGACAGTCCGCTCAGCGGCGAGCGTCTGACTGTTTACTTGTACCTGCCGGAGCGCGAAGCATCGCGTTACCAGACGATCCTTTTCTGGCCGGGTTCTTCGCCTCTGTATCTGGATTCGATAGACCAGGTTGGTATGGCGCTGGATTTCGCGTTGCGCAATGGTCGCGCCGTCGCGTATCCAATAATGAAGGGCATGTTCGAACGCCGGGTGACTCCAGCGCCGGATTGGCGCACGCACAGCGGCCGGAATCTGGCGATTGAAGAGGTTCGGGAATTCCGCCGCATGATCGATTACCTTGAGACTCGGCCCGATATCGAAACAGACAGCTTCAGCTACTATGGTTATAGCTGGGGCGGCAGGATGGGAGCGATCGTCCTGGCTGTCGAACCGAGGATCAAAGTTGGCATCCTGAATCAGGCGGGAATTAACGCCCTCGATCACGCGGACATTAATGTTGTTCACTATTTGCCACACGTGCAGGTGCCGGTGCTGCAATTCAGCGGTCTGTACGATACTGATTTTCGATATGAATCGTCGTCGAAACCGTTTTTCGACCGGCTGGGTACCGATGCCGCGGACAAAAAACATGTAGTAGAGCCGACGGGTCATTTCGTGCCGGCGCGAATCGTCAAAGGTGAAACGCTGGGCTGGCTGGACAAGTATTTAGGGGTCGTGGATTAGCTTGCGCCACCGACCCTCAAGCCGTACCATTCCGCCTCTTTTTTCAAGCAAAGTCCTCAGGTTTAGCGATGCGTAGCCATTATTGCGGAGAGATCAGCGAGTCTCTGGTGAGTCAGGAGATCGAGGTGTGCGGCTGGGTTCACCGGCGTCGCGACCATGGCGGCGTGATCTTCATCGATCTCCGCGATCGAGAGGGTTTGCTGCAGGTCGTTTTCGACCCCGATCGCGCGGAAATCTTCGCGGCAGCCGAGCGCATTCGCTCGGAATACGTCCTCAAAGTGAAGGGTGTTGTTCGCCCGCGTCCGGATGGTACCGTCAACGCCAATATGCGCACGGGCCGGATCGAAGTGCTGGCGCATGAACTCGAGATATTGAATAAATCGAAGACGCCGCCGTTTCACCATGACGAACAGGCCAACGAAGACATTCGCCTCAAGTATCGCTATCTCGACCTGCGCCGGGAAGAAATGCTCGGCAACCTGATGTTGCGCCACAAGGTGACAGCTGCGATGCGCAGCTTTCTCGACGACAAGGGTTTTATCGATGTTGAGACGCCGATGTTGACGCGCGCAACGCCGGAGGGCGCGCGCGACTACATCGTGCCGAGCCGTACGCACCCGGGTAAATTTTTCGCCCTGCCGCAGTCGCCGCAGATATTCAAGCAATTGCTGATGATGGCGGGCCTCGATCGCTATTACCAGATCGTGCGTTGCTTCCGCGATGAAGATTTGCGCGCCGATCGGCAACCGGAGTTCACACAGCTCGACGTTGAGATGAGTTTTGTCGACGAAGACGCGGTGATCGGCATCATGGAAGACATGATGCGACATGTCTTCAAGGAAGCGATGGGGGTCGACTTGCCGGAATCGTTCCCGCGCATGAGTTATGCGGAGGCCTTGCAGCGTTTCGGATCGGACAAACCGGACTTGCGCATCGACTTCGAACTCATTGAAGTGGCCGATCTCATGAGTTCCGTCGATTTCAAGGTATTCGCCGGACCTGCGGCAGATCCGGAAGGACGCGTTGCCGCGCTGTGCATTCCGGGCGGCGCGGAAATGAGCCGCAAGGTCATTGACGATTACACGGCGTTTGTTGGTCGTTATGGCGCGAAGGGACTGGCGTACATCAAAGTCAACGACGTTGCCGCGGGCCGTGACGGACTGCAGTCGCCGATCCTCAAGTTTCTGCCCGATGATGCGGTCACCGGCATCATCGAACGCACGGTCGCAAAATCGGGCGACCTGATTTTCTTCGGCGCCGACAAGGCCCGCATCGTTAATGACGCGCTCGGCGCGCTGCGCGTCAAGGTGGCCGAAGATCGTGGCCTCGTTGCCGAGGGCTGGGCGCCATTGTGGGTCGTGGACTTTCCGATGTTCGAAAAAGATGCGGCGACCAAACGCTGGACGGCATTGCATCACCCGTTTACAGCGCCGAGCGTTGCCGATCCCGAAGCGCTGCGTGCGGATCCGGGTGCGGCATTGTCACGCGCATACGATATGGTGTTGAACGGCTCCGAAATCGGTGGCGGCTCAATTCGTATTCATGACCGGAAAACTCAGGCGGCCGTATTCGATTTGCTGGGCATCAGCAAGGAAGAAGCCGATGAGAAGTTTGGTTTTCTGCTGGAGGCGCTGCAATATGGCTGTCCGCCGCACGGTGGCATCGCGTTCGGCCTCGATCGAATCGTTATGCTCATGGCAGGCGCCGACAGCATCCGCGACGTCATCGCTTTCCCGAAGACGCAGTCGGCAAGCTGCCCGTTGACCAATGCGCCGGGCGAAGTGTCCGCGGACCAGCTAAAAGAAACAGGCATCCGCCTACGGACATCAAGAACGTAATTTGCGTACACGGTTACCTCTCCCACGGGGTTGGCATGTACCTGATCAAGCGCCGCCTCGAGCGCGAGTACGGAATGCGCGTATCGCTGTTCAGCTACCCGTCGGTTCGCGGCACACTCGATGAAAACGCGGCGGCACTTTCCAAATTCATACTTCATCAGGGCCTCGACGGCGTCCACATTCTCGGACACAGCCTTGGCGGCATACTGGCGCTGCGCTCGTTAGCCAACGATCCGCACGCGTTACCGGGCAGGGTCGTCTGCATCGGCTCGCCCCTGACGGGTTCGCGGGCGGCCAGAATTCTCAACGAATTTCAGTGGGCAGAAGACATCCTGGGCAATTCCCTGTCGGCGGCCGTCATACATCGATCCGCCAACGACTGGGCAACGAGCGTTGCCGCAGAGCGCGATATCGGTGTGATTGCCGGCAATGTGCCAATCGGGTTCGGCCGCTTCGTGGCCGACTTTCGGGAGGACAATGATGGCACTGTCGCTGTCTCAGAAACGCGTCTTGACGGTGCGAAAGATCACCTGATCATGCACGTGAGTCACAAGGGCATGCTCGTGTCGGGCGAGGTAGTGGATCAGGCGGCGGCATTTTTCAAGCGGGGGGAGTTTTTGCGTTGATTTCGCTACAGGTCCTTCAATTTGTAGAGGGCGGCTAAAGCTTGTTTGGGGGTCATGGAGTCCGGGTCGAGTTTCTCGATCGCAACTCGTAGCGGATCCTCTGCGGCCGGTTCCCCGATGCTCAGACTGAGCTGCGCCTGCACGCCCTGTCCGTACTCGACCTGTTGGGATTCCAGGGTCTTGAGGTAGGTTTTTGCCAGCCGGATGACGTTGTTCGGTACGCCGGCCAGCGATGCAACCTGCAGGCCGTAACTCTGGTTGGCGGGTCCTGGCTTCACGGCGTGCAAAAACACGAGCTGGCCCTCGTGTTCGGTGGCGTCGAGATGCACATTGTCGCAACCTGGCAGTTCCTGCGCGAGCGCTGTCAGCTCGAAGTAGTGCGTCGCGAACAACGTGAATGCCCGTGCCTTTTCCCCCATGTAATGCGCCGCCGCCCAGGCCAGGGACAAACCATCGAAGGTACTTGTGCCACGACCGATCTCGTCCATGAGCACCAGGCTCTGGCTGGTCGCGTTATTCAATATAGTGGCTGTCTCGGTCATTTCGACCATGAACGTCGAGCGGCCGCCCGCGAGATCGTCCGATGCGCCGATGCGCGTGAAGATGCGATCAATAGGGCCGATTTTGAGTTCGTCGGCAGGCACGAAGCTGCCAACGTGGGCCAATATGACGATGAGCGCCGTTTGTCGCATGTAGGTTGACTTGCCACCCATGTTCGGGCCGGTGATGACCAGCAGGCGCTTGTCTGCGGTTAGTGTGACGTCGTTGGCGATGAACGGCGTATCGATGACCTGCTCAACGACGAGGTGCCGGCCGCCTTTGATTTCGATGCAGGGCTCGCGGCTGATTTCCGGTTTCGCCAGGTTCAGCGTCTGCGCGCGCTCGGCAAGGCAGGCCAATACGTCGAGTTCAGCCAGCCCTGCGGCGCTTAGCTGCAATTGGCCCAGCACTTCATGCAGCTTGTCGAGCAACCCTTCGTAGAGATATTTCTCTCGCGACAATGCACGCTCACGTGCGCCAAGAACCTTGTCTTCAAAGTCCTTGAGCTCGGGCGTGATATATCGTTCGGCCGCTTTGAGCGTCTGGCGACGCACGTATTCCAGCGGCGCTTTATCGGCTTGCGCCTTGCTGATCTCAATGTAGTAGCCGTGCACGCGGTTGTAGCCGAGCTTCAGCGTCGCGATACCGGTGCGCTGGCGCTCGCGTTTTTCAAGGTCGACAAGATATTGGTCCGCGTTCCCGGCGATCGCCCGCAGGTCGTCGAGTTCATCGTCGTAGCCGGGTGCAATGACTCCGCCGTCGCGAATCAGCATCGGTGGATTATCGATAATCGCTTTCTCCAGCAAATGATGCGTTGACCGATGTTCGCCGATTTGCTCCGCGAGTTCCGCAAGCAACGGGGACTCGACGGCGGCGAGCTGCTTTCGCAGCTGGGGCAGTCGTGAAACGGCTTCACAAAGTTGCCGCAGATCACGTGGTCGTGCTGAGCGAAGGGCAACACGTGAAAGAATACGCTCGACGTCGCCGATGCCGCGTAGAGATTCCTGTATCGAGGTGTCAGCACCCGTCGTAATCAACGCATCGAGTGTTTGGTAGCGTGCTTTGAGCGTTGCCGAAGCACGCAATGGTCGTTGCATCCAGCGGCGCAGCAAGCGACTTCCCATCGCGGTCTGGCAGTGATCCATGACGCCGGCGAGCGTGTGCTCGTGCTGCCCGCTTAGGGAGGTTTCGAGCTCAAGATTGCGGCGCGTCGGACTGTCCATGATGATCGCCTCGTCACGAGGTTCCACCTTGATCGACTGCAAATGGGGCAGCGCCGCCTTTTGTGTGTCAGTGACGTACTGCAGCAATGCGCCGGCGGCGGCGATACCACGGGGAAAATCCTCGCAACCGAAGCCACGTAAATCCCGCGTGCCGAACTGGCTGCAAAGGAGTCGCTTCGCGCTGTCGAGTTCAAAATGCCACGGCGGCCTGCGTGTCACGCGAATGCTGTCTGCAAACGTTGCGGCGAACGATTGATCTTCGTCGACAATCAGTTCCGCAGGCTGCAGTCGCTCTATCTCGCCGTGCAGCGATTCCTCATCCGGCGCTTCGGTCAAACGAAAACGTCCGGCCGACAAGTCCATCCAGGCGAGGCCGATAACACCGCCGCTGGCGAACACGGCGGCGACGATGTTGTCACGCGTGGCGGACAGCAATGCCTCATCGGTCAGGGTGCCCGGCGTAACGACGCGCGTGACTTTGCGTTCCACGGGTCCCTTGCTGGTTGCCGGGTCGCCGATTTGCTCGCAGATCGCCACCGACTCGCCCTTGCGCACGAGTTTTGCCAGGTAGCCTTCGATCGCATGGTACGGGACGCCGCACATGGGAATCGCGTTGCCGCCCGACTTGCCGCGCGCGGTTAGCGTGATGTCGAGCAGGACAGCCGCGCGTTTGGCGTCGTCGTAAAAGAGTTCGTAAAAGTCGCCCATGCGATAAAACATCAGCATGTCCGGGTAATCCGACTTGATGCGCAGATACTGGCGCATCATCGGCGTGTGAACGTGGGCGACTTCAGCTTTCATGCTCTTCTTTTTGTAATATGGACGGGTGAAAATACTGCATGTCGAAACCGGGCGCCATTTTTTGGGCGGCCCGCAACAGGTTATCTACCTGATCAACGCGTTACGCGAGCGCGGCCACGACAACACGCTGGTTTGTCCGCCCGATTCCGGCATCGATGGCGTCGCGCGACAGGCCGGGATTCGAGTGCAAAACCTTTTCTGCGCGGGCGACCTGGATCTGCCGTTCGCGTACCGTTTATCTCAATATCTCAAAGAGCAGGCCCCCGACCTCGTGCACTGTCACAGCCGCCGCGGGGCTGATCTTCTGGGCGGGCTTGCAGCGTCTTTCGCGGATATTCCCGCGGTCGTGTCGCGACGCGTCGACAGCACGGAAATGCGTTTGCTGGCAGCGCTGCGTTACAAGCCCTTCAGGAAAATCATCGCGATATCTCAGGCAATAGGCGCGGTATTGCGCGCACACGGCGTCGAACCCGAGCGCATTGCCGTGATCCGCAGTGCAGTTGATTCGCCAGCGTTCGCGCGGTCGCCCGATTGCGGCGCGTTTCGACGTGAATTCGACCTGGCCCCGGACGTGTTTACGATCGCCACAGCCGGTCAACTCATCCCGCGCAAGGGGCATCGCTATCTCTTGCAGGCGGTTGCCGACCTGGTCCGAAGCCACAAGGCCTTGCGACTGATTATTTTTGGTGACGGCTACCTCAACAATCAGCTGCGGTCTCAGGCAGCGTCGCTGGGTTTGGGTGGCGTCGTTCAGTTCGCGGGATTTCGTGACGATCTTGACGATTTCATCGGTTGCTTCGACTTGTTGGTCCATCCCGCGCTCTCCGAGGGGCTCGGCGTCGCGACGCTGAAAGCGGCGGCAGCCGGTGTGCCCGTGGTGGCATTTGACGCCGGTGGCGTGAAGGAAGCTGTCGCGCACGGCACAAGTGGTTTGCTGGTTGCGGCCGAGGACTCGGATAAATTGCGGGAGGCGATTGCCAATATGATCGACGATGACCACATGCGGAACGGAATGGGCATCGCAGGCCGGCAACGGATGCAAAAAGAGTTCTCGATCGCTACGATGGCGGATAAGCACATCGCACTTTACGAATCGGTAGTCAATGGCTGACCACGAATCCATTCGAAAACTGGCCCAGGCGCTCGTCGGGGAACTCACGAAGTCCGGAAAAGCCGTTGCCACAGCGGAGTCCTGTACGGGCGGCTGGATCGCAAAGGCCATTACCGATTGTCCCGGTAGCTCGGTCGTGTTCGCTTACGGCATCGTGAGTTACTCCAATGGTGCCAAGGAGTCAGTACTCGGAGTGCTGAACAAGACGCTCGAAGAACACGGCGCAGTCAGCGAAAAAGTGGTTGAGGAGATGGCCAGGGGAGCGCTGGGACTCAGCGGCGCAGACATTGCGGTGGCGGTTAGCGGCGTGGCCGGTCCCGCTGGTGGCACCAAGGCGAAGCCGGTTGGCACGGTCTGGTTCGCATGGGCCGTGCGCGACGGTGCAAATACGTTGGTCGACACGTGGCGCGAACAATTCACCGGCGATCGCGATCTCGTGCGCGAACTGACCGTAGTGCACGCGCTGCAAGGCGTGCGTGAGCGTATCGAATCGTGAGCGCCAGGACCTTGTTTTTTGCGTTGTGGCCTGACGATCGGCAAAGAGATCGGTTGCGAGACGTCATCAACGTCGTGGCCAAGACGGTCGAGGGCAAGCCCGTCGAACGGCGGAACTGGCATGTCACGCTGGCGTATGTCGGTCAGTTTCCGGAAGACAGCATCGGCGAATTGCGCGAAAGTGCGCGTCGGATACAGGTTGAGCCGTTTAAGTTGAGCTTTAATCGGCTGGAGTACTGGCCGCGGCCGAAGATCGCCGCTCTGATGTCCCCGACAGTGCCAGCTGAGTTGCAGACCCTCGTTTCGAAGCTCAACGAAGTGCTCGTGGATATTGGGGTGATGCCCGACGATCGTACCTACCGGCCGCACATTACGGTGGTACGGGGGGCGCGACCCTTTTCCACGGAGCGTTTGGCGCATCGAGCGGCGACGCAGTGGTCCCGCTTCGAATTGATCGAGTCCGTTGCAGGTCCTGGCGGGGTCCGCTACCTACCGCTGAAACAATAGCTTCCGGCAGTTTTCTACTGTTTCTTGGCACTTCGCCAACAAATTAGCTGCCCCGGAAGCTCCCATTGGCGCGGGTTTCATGGAATAATACTGTGTATATCAACAGTAATCCCAATAGCAACGAAATGGGGCAATATAATGGACCAAAAAAATGGATGAGAATCGGAAAAAAGCACTCGCGCAGGCCTTAGGACAGATCGAGAAACAGTTTGGAAAAGGCTCGGTTATGCGCCTCGGAGATGACAGTAGCTTCAGGGATATCGATGTCATATCCACCGGTTCTATCGGGCTGGACGTTGCTCTTGGCATCGGCGGACTGCCGAAAGGTCGTGTGGTCGAGATCTACGGTCCGGAGTCATCCGGCAAGACTACGCTGACGTTGCAAGTGATCGCCGAAGCCCAGAAATTAGGTGGTACTGCAGCCTTTATCGATGCGGAACACGCGCTCGACCCCAACTACGCCGAGAAACTGGGCGTCAATGTTAACGAGTTGCTGGTATCGCAGCCGGATACGGGCGAACAGGCGCTGGAAATCACCGATATGCTGGTGCGCTCCGGTGCAATCGATATCATCGTCATCGACTCGGTTGCGGCCCTGACGCCCAAGGCTGAGATCGAGGGCGAGATGGGTGAGACGCACATGGGCCTGCAGGCTCGTTTAATGTCGCAGGCGCTCAGAAAGCTGGCGGGCAACATCAAACGTTCCAACGTAATGGTTATCTTCATTAACCAGATTCGCATGAAAATTGGCGTCATATTTGGCAACCCTGAGACCACCACGGGCGGCAACGCACTCAAATTTTACGCCTCAGTACGCCTGGACATCCGCCGTATCGGCGCCATCAAGAAGGGTGACGAAGTGATCGGCAACCAGACGCGCGTCAAAGTCGTCAAGAACAAGATCGCGCCGCCGTTCAAGCAGGCTGAGTTTGAGATCCTGTACGGTTACGGCATTTGCCGTCTGGGCGAGATTATCGATCTCGGTGTACAGCACGACATCGTAGACAAGTCAGGCTCGTGGTACAGCTACGGCGACGATCGCATTGGCCAAGGCAAGGAAAACGTTCGCGAATTCTTAAAATCACATCCTGAAATGGCCGAGGAGATCGAAGCAAAAATCCGCGCCAAACTATTGCCGGAAAAAACAAAAGTTGTCGACGATAATTCTGACGAAGAAAAGGCCGCGGCCGAAGCGTAGGGGCGCGCCTTAGCGCGCGAAGCCCATGATCGAGCTGCATAAGGAAATCAGCGATCTTCTCTCCACCGCGGAGGAAGATCGTTTTTCTTCAGCGATTGAAGCCCGCAAAAAAGCCATGGTTTTTCTCGCCCGTCGGGAATACGGTCAGACGGAGCTCGTCAACAAGCTCGTCAACAAAGGCTACATGCGTCAGGTAGCCGAACAGGCCATCGTCGAATTGACCGCAGCAGGACTGCAAAGCGACCAGCGCTTCGCCGCAAACTTTGTACGATCGCGAATCAGTCAAGGCAAGGGTCCGGTCCGCATGCGTTCGGAGTTGGGCCAGCGTGGTATCGACAGCATCGGCATCAAGCAGGCGATCGAGGCGGCCGGGGCAGACTGGGACGAACTTGCCTGCGAGGTTCGCCTAAAGAAATTCGGCGACGCCAGGCCAGTCGACTTCAAGGCAAAGGCGCGGCAGATGCGCTTTCTGCAGTATCGCGGTTTCGAGCGAGATCATATCAAGGCGGCGACAGGAGCTTAAACCCCGTACACTAGCGTCGTTGAAAACCACGATGAAATCGATGACGAGCAATGAGCTGCGCCAGGCTTTCCTGGCGTTTTTCCGTGATAACGACCACGAGGTCGTTGCAAGTTCCCCATTGGTGCCGGGAAACGACCCGACGCTGTTGTTTACGAATGCCGGCATGGTGCAGTTCAAAGATGTGTTTCTGGGCGAGGACACACGCAGTTACAAGCGCGCGGTCTCCTCACAGCGCTGCGTACGCGCTGGTGGCAAACACAATGATCTGGAAAACGTGGGCTACACGACGCGCCATCACACGTTCTTCGAAATGCTCGGTAATTTCAGCTTTGGCGACTATTTCAAGCTCGAGGCGATTCAGTACAGCTGGGAATTTCTGACTGAAACGCTGGGCTTGCCCGCCGAAAAACTCTGGGTCACTGTCTATGAAGAGGATGACGAAGCGGCCGACGTCTGGCTCAAGGAAATAAAGATCGACCCGGCGCGGTTCTCGCGTCTTGGTGAGAAAGACAATTTCTGGGCGATGGGCGACACCGGCCCGTGCGGGCCGTGCAGTGAAATATTTTTCGATCACGGTGCCGATGTGGCTGGCGGTCCGCCGGGCTCACCCGACGAGCACGGTGATCGCTACGTCGAGATCTGGAATCTGGTTTTCATGCAGTACGACCGCACGGCGGCTGGCGAACTGGTGCCATTGCCGAAGCCTTCGGTCGACACGGGCATGGGCCTTGAGCGCATCGCCGCAGTCATGCAGGGGGTGCACTCCAACTACGAGATCGACCTGTTCGCAAACCTGATTATCGCCGTTGCCAGGGTGCTCGGCGTCAAGAATGACGGGTCGAGTTCTCTGAACGTCATTGCCGATCATATTCGTGCGTGTTCTTTCCTGATTGTCGATGGCGTATTGCCGGGCAACGAGGGCAGGGGCTATGTGCTGCGCCGCATCATTCGCCGAGCGATTCGTCACGGCAAGAAACTTGGCACGGACGACGCGTTTTTCCACCAGCTTGTGGCGCCACTCGCTAAAGAGATGGGCGACGCCTATCCGGAACTCGTCAAGGCGCGGGCACACGTTGAAAAGGTTCTCAAGAAAGAAGAGCTGCGTTTCGCACAGACGCTGGATCAGGGCATGGAGATTCTGGAGTCTGCGATCGCCGCGATGGCTGGCAAGCAAATTCCGGGCGACATCGTATTCAAGCTGTACGATACCTACGGTTTTCCGATGGATCTGACAGCGGATATTGCCCGCGAGCGCGGATTGACCATTGATGAAGACGGATTCGAGATGGCGATGGGGCAGCAGCGCGATCGCGCTCGGGCGGCCAGCAAGTTTGGTACGGCTGGCGGCGACATGCTAAAGACCGACGCCGAGACCGAATTCCTGGGTTACGACGGCACCGAAGGCGCGAGTAAGATCGTCTCCTTATATAAGAATGGCAAGCCGGTCGATTCTCTGGCAGCAGCTGATGAAGGCGCTGTCATTCTTGCGTCCACACCGTTTTACGCTGAGAGCGGCGGCCAGGTTGGCGATGAGGGCATACTCGTCAGTGACGGCAAGTTGTTCCGTGTCGAAGACACGCAAAAGAGTGGCAAGGCCAACGTTCATTTCGGCAGCGTCGAGCAGGGCGAACTTAAAGTTGGCGACAAGATGGAAGCTGTCGTAGATGCAGAGCGTCGCCAGGCAATCCGGCTCAATCATTCGGCAACGCATTTGATGCATGCGGCACTCAGGCAGGTTCTCGGCGAGCACGTCGCGCAGAAGGGTTCACTGGTAGCGCCCGACCGGCTGCGTTTCGACTTTTCGCATTACGAAGGAGTAACGGCCGGGCAGCTCGCCGAAATCGAGGATCTTGTGAATACAGAAATTCGCAGGAACGTTACAGCCGACACCGATCTTATGAGCTACGACGCGGCCATAGAGTCGGGTGCGATGGCATTGTTTGGCGAAAAGTACGGGGACAAGGTGCGCGTACTGCGCTTCGGTGATTTTTCGGTCGAACTTTGCGGCGGCACGCACGTCGATCGCACGGGCGACATCGGTGTTTTCAAGATCACGTCCGAGGGCGGTGTGGCGTCAGGCGTGCGGCGCATTGAGGCGTTGACGGGAGCAGGGGCGATGGACTGGATTGCCACGAATCAGCGTACGCTCAACGAGCTCGCTAAAATGCTGCGCAGCCAACCCGAACAAAGTGCCGCGAAAGTCGAACAACTGCTGCAGCGCAGTAAGGGTCTGGAAAAGGAACTGGCCGCGGCCAAGCAGGCATTGGTGACAGGACAAGCGAAGGATTACTCCGACAAGGTACAGGAGATCGCTGGCATCAAGGTGCTCGCGGTCCGCATGGACGGTGCCGATGCCAGGACGCTGCGTGACGCGGTTGATCGGTTTAAGGACAAGCTCGGAAACGCCGTGGTTGTGCTGGGGTCAGCGAATGGTGACAAAGTCCATCTGGCGGCAGGGGTCACGAAGAACAATATCGACAAAATTCGGGCGGGCGACCTGATTAAACCGGTGGCGGAGCAGGTCGGCGGGAAAGGCGGCGGCCGGGCGGATTTCGCCCAGGCGGGCGGCACCAATGCCGCGGCTCTCGATCAGGCGCTGGCCTCCGTTCCCAAGTGGGTCGCAGAACACCTCGGCTAGCGCATTGGGCATCGGATATGAAAATCAGCTAGAATTACAACAGTTTAAGGATGTAACACGCGCAAAGGAACGGGGCAGGAGCCCCTCCAGGCAGGAGTAGGAAGTCATGCTGATTCTGACGCGACGAGCGGGCGAGGCGGTCATGATCGGGAACGATATAACGATCACCGTCTTGGGGGTCAAAGGAAACCAGGTCCGGATAGGGATCAGTGCACCCAAAGACATTGCCGTTCACCGGGAAGAGATCTACGAGCGGATTCAGAAGGAAAAAGCGGCGGCGGCGACGCCCGATTCTGAAGAAACCTGATCGGTCCCAAATAGCTGGAATACGGCTTTACCTCATGTAGTACTGACAGTACTATGTGCGGCCCGCGCGGGGCCAAAGGCCTCATGGATCGATTAAATGGGAGAGATGGCTGAGTGGTCGACAAAATCGCCGCAGGCGATTTTGGACGCTGCAGCGAAGCGAAAGCGCCCGTAGGGCGAGGGGCGTTAGCCGCGAGTCAACGCGCTCCCCTGCTAAGGGAGTAAGGGCTAATACCCCTTCGAGGGTTCGACAAAACGCGCAGCGTTTTGGACGCCGAAGGCGCCCCGTAGGGGAGAGTGAACGAAGTGAGCGAATCCATCCCTCTCTCGGTGGATACGCGAAGATGCAGAACAGAACGGAGAGATGGCTGAGTGGTCGAAAGCGCTCCCCTGCTAAGGGAGTAAGGGCTAATACCCCTTCGAGGGTTCGAATCCCTCTCTCTCCGCCACATTCCCCGTGACACGAACTCCTCGCCGGGCACTCTATCTGGCGTCGCAGCCAAGGACATAGATAATTGATCAATACAGATGTTGTCGTCATCGGCGCTGGTCCCTGCGGTTTATTCCAGGTATTTGAGCTCGGTCTGCTCGGCCTCAAAGCCGAAGTTGTGGATTCGATTCGCCAGCCCGGTGGTCAGTGTTCCGAGCTCTATCCCGACAAGCCGATCTATGACATACCGGGAATTCCGGTGTGTACGGGTGAGGTACTTACCGAAAACCTGTTGCAGCAGATCAAACCGTTTGGTGCTGGCATGCACCTTGGCGAGGAGCTCGCAGTGGTTCGGCCTGAAGGCGACGGATTCTATCTGGAAACGGACAACGGCACGGAGTTTCTGGCCAAGGCCGTCGTGATCGCGGCAGGCGTTGGATCGTTTCAACCGCGGGCGCTGCGTGCAACCGGTATCGACGCAGTCGCAGTAAACTGCGTCCACTATCGCGTAAAAGAATCGCAACAATTCAAAGGCAAGAATCTTGTCGTGCTCGGTGGTGGCGATTCTGCGCTGGATTGGGTTCTGAAACTCGTGCCGATCGCCAGGCGAGTAACGCTGGTTCATCGCCGTGACGAATATCGCGCGGTTGGTGCCACGATGGCCGCGATGCGCCGACTGGTTGCAAGTGGCGATATGGATCTCATTGAGAACGCAAAAGTCACAGAATTGCTGGGAGACGAAAACGCACTGGAATCGGTGATTGTTGCGAATAAGGCCGGCGAAACATTCGAGGTGGCGGCGGATCATGCGCTGGTATTTTTCGGCCTGGCACCCAAACTCGGTCCGATCGCAGAATGGGGCCTCGATATCAACCGCAAGACGATAAACGTGGACACCGAGCGGTTCGAAACCTCAACATCCGGTATCTACGCGATCGGTGATATCAATTATTACCCGGGTAAAAAGAAGCTTATTTTGTGCGGCTTCCACGAGGCTGCCCTGGCAGCTTACGCGATAAAGCAGCGCGTTGAGCCGGGCAAAAAAGTGCATGTCCAGTACACGACCACGAGCCCGATTATGCACAAGCGTTTGGGACTTACCGGAGACGAAGAATAGCTCCCCATTCGCCCGGAAGTTCTTTACGTCCATAATGACTATGAGTACTATGTGCGACCGTTCGACAGGGCGGGCATCAGTTCTCCCAAACACCAGACAATGCGCCCGTAGCTCAGCTGGATAGAGTACTCGGCTACGAACCGAGCGGTCGGGAGTTCGAATCTCTCCGGGCGCGCCAACTTTTCGAAGTTAGATCAAGCAGTTAGTGCCTCAGGCGCTAGCTGCTTTTTTCTTTAAAACGAACAGTGCGGGAGTTTTGCGTGACCCCTCCCCAACCACTCGGTTAGCAGCCGATAACAAATTGCCTAATTCAGCTGCTGAGTAGTGGGTTGTGATCCTTCCCGAGCGGTGTCCCAGCAAATCCTGCCTGTCCTCAAACGACACCCCGGCAGCCCTTAATCGGCGGCCAAACGTGTGTTTGAGATCATGCACCCGGACCTGCGGCAACCCCGCTCTTAACCGTCCCTTCCGCCACGCTGCAGTGTTCATCTTCCGGATTCGCTTGCCGTTGTAGGTGAAGA
>JADFNS010000014.1 GCA_022563255.1 Pseudomonadota bacterium | reverse complement strand
CGCTTATGCCCGCCGCATATACGACCGTGCTTTCTGTACAGGGAACGCACTTTGAAGATATTGGCCTTCTTATCCAGCACCGCCGCCTCGTATGCGATTCCTGTTCGTCAGGCCAGCGCTTTGCCTTCGGCTTCCTTCAGATCTCACCTCACGATGAGCACCCTTGCCATTCGGCTAACCGTTCCCCCTGTCGGGCCGGTAGAGGACTTTCACCTCCAAGTAAGGGCGCCCTGCCGGGCGCACCAAAAAAAATACCCGCAGCGAACTGCGGGTATTTTCTCGAACAGACTATTTACACAGTCTAGAAGTTGTACTTCACGGCAAGGATCATTGCGCGACCGGTGTCGTACACGGTCGGATAGGTATTGCCGTTGCCAAAACTGGCCGGACCGGCACCCGAGAAGATCGGAGGATCTTCGGCCAAGAGGTTCAGGAAACTGAGCCTGACCGAGAAGTCGTCCATGGCGTACCAGGTGGCCGCCAGGTCGATGTAATTGATCGTCGGGAGACTCGACTCGAGCGTGTCACTCTCGTTATCATTGTCGGTTCCGCCAAAGTAACGCCAGGTCGTGGTCACGTCAACATCCCAAGGCGTCGCCCAGGTCAGGAGTGCGCGATGCCGGTACTCAGGGTTGGGCCTGCTACATTCGTTACCGAAGAAGCCCGCACACTCTACTGGCGCGGCGCCAGGGAACGGAACAAACTCATACTGATCGATGAAGGTCGCAGCGTAGTCCAGTTTGAACGAATGTTCTCCAACATCGAAAGCGTACAGGACCTGAAGGTCCACACCTGTGGTTTCGAGTCCAGCAATGTTGACGTTGGTCGACAGGAAGCCGACACCGGCCTCTCCGGCAGCCAGCGAGCCGTCCTGATCTCGGGTGATCAGATCGCAGAAGGCTGGGTTCCCGGTGGCAAGACATTCGTCGAGGGTGGTCTGCGCAGGGATTCCGGCCGCGATGGCGCCCTCGACGAGAATGTTGAAGTAGTCGAGGCTGACAGACAGACTTTCAATACCGGCCGGCGTCCACACGAACCCGAAGGTTGTTGTGTCTGCCTCCTCCGGATCGAGAAGCGGGTTACCGCCAGTGAGAGATTGGGTCTGGCCCGCAAGCACGTCGAAAATCGTGCCGTATTGAGCTGCCGTCACGCCGGTACGTTCGCACTGCTCGAGTGTCGCGATCGGCGCATCGGAGGAACAGGGGTCGAACAGCTGAACGCCGTTGGCGTTGACACCCGCCGGGCTGAGGTCTGGCAGGTTGGTGTTCTGCCCGGTGTACAGCTCGATCACATTCGGTGCGCGCACAGCGCGCTGGAACTGGGCACGGAAGCGGAGATCGTCAACGGGCGCCCACGCCAGGGAGAGGCCGTAGGTATTGGTGTCGACGGTAGAGCTCGTGTTGTTGCCGCTTCTCTTGTAGTCCGAATAGCGGTACTGACCGCGCAGCGTGAGTTCCTGGGCGCCTGTGAAGCCAGATAGGAGCGGCACCTCGAACTCTGTGAAGAGTTCGTTCACCTCGACCTCACCGCTAACCGGGAGGGTCGCGCCGCCGACACCCGTGAAACCACCGCCAGGCACCTGGCTGATCTCGTCGGGCCGCGCGTCGAGCTCGTCAGTGCGGCCCTCGAAACCAACCAGGAAGCGGACGCCGTAGTCGGCGGTCGGCACTTGCCAGCCATATTCGCCGAGGTCGGCCTGAATGCTAGCACCATAGATTTGCTGCGTGGTCGAGCCGTTGCGGAGTCCTATCCCGTGGATAAAGTCGATGGCTTCCTGAGTCACCAAGCTCTCGCCATTCGGTCCGCGCTGGAAGATGTTGTAGGGGACACAGCCACCCGACGGGTCGACGCAGACCGGATCGCCGTTGGCATCGGTGGTCACGTTGAACGCCTGATGGAGTTTTGCAACGACGAAGTCGTTCGTGGACTCACTCTGGTCGCGGGTTTCCGAGACCTGGACGAAGGCTTCCCAGTCCCACACATCATCGGCGAAGCTTCCGCGAAGTCCGGTGACTAAGCGAAAGGCGCTGTTTTCGAGGCGGGAATTACGCGGGCCGCCCTCGACGTTGCGATGCGAGGCGAAAGCACGATCATTGAATACGCCGCTGCCCGGCAAGATATCCGTAGCGCTACAACCAAGTATGTCGGTAGCTATAGTTACGCCGCCCTGGGGATCCTGGATCAGCGGATTGTCGCAGTTGATGGGGTGCCTGCCGAAGGATGCAGTCGGCGCAATCTGGGCGTCGCTAAAATTGTTGACGTACGAAATACTGGCAAATGCCTCAAGGTTGTCGTTCACCTCGAAATGACCCTTACCATAGACCATGTAACGCTCCGAGGGACGCTGGTGGAAGTTGAACGGGCCGAAGTTGAAGGTTTGCGCGGGGCCGCCCACGAAAGGAACGAGGGTCACGTCCACCTGCTGGTGGAAAAACCCGCCGGGACCGCCAAACGTACGGTAGTTACCCGAGCCGATACACCCGAAGCCACCGAAGCTTTGGGGGCCTTCGTCCTGGCCGAGCGCACACCCGGAGAAAATACGATCCTGCTGCAAGATGGCCTCGCGGTTCTCGTAAGACATGAACAGGATCGCATTGCTACGCCCATCTGCAGAATTCACGCCAAACATTGCGTGAACGAGGGTCTCAGCCCCGTCGGTGCTGCTGCCGGGCACCGGCTGACCGGCCGCCTCGAGAACCTGTTGCCAGAAGGAGTCCTTGTTCGAGTTATAGGAATTGCCGTACTGATAGCCGATCTCGACGCCTTCAAAATCTTTCTTGAGGATGAAGTTGGCGACGCCGCCGATCGCATCTGAGCCGTATACCGCCGAGGCGCCACCGGTCAGGATGTCCACGCGCTCAACCATCTGCAACGGAATGATGTCGAGGTTGGCAGAGCTGGTTCGCGACGCGCCATAGGGAAGCCGGCGGCCGTCGATCAGCACCAGCGTCCGCTGCGAACCCAGACCGCGCAGGTTAAGGGTCGCGGTGCCTGAGGCGCCGTTCGATATCTCGGAAGCCTGGCCGGCAAATACCTGTGGCAGAACGTTGATGAAATCCTCGATCCGGACATTGCCGCGGATGGTGCCTTCGATGCCGGTTATGCTCAGCACGGGAGTAGCAGACGTGAGATTCGGGTTCAACTTGAGCCGCGACCCCGTAGTTATGATCTCCTCGAGTACTTCTTTATCTTCTGCTTCGGTCGTCTGGGCGTTTGCCGCTGACGGGGCAACACTCGTCAGCGCAAGCGCGACGAACGACGCAATACCGAATTTGCTAAGCGACCGACATGCGCACTCCGCGCGGAGTGCAAGAATGTAATTCATGGCTAGCTCCTTATGCTGTTGTGTAAATCACGCCAGAGGCACCGCTGTTCGAGCTCTTTGGCTCTGTGCCATCGCCACTTCGTCTGTGGTTTTTTTGCGACAGTTTTCTTCGCGACGACTTTCGGCGCTTCTGCAGCTTGCTATTGTCGCAAACAGTTTCGCAGATTGCAACAAGTTGGATGCTGTTGGGCTCTTGCAACACTGTTCAATCAGAGCCGTACTCGCGTCGCTCCCAGCCTGGGAATCCGTCAATCCCGGCGACATCTCCCGTGTATTCGAAGATGGCGGCAGAAACCTGGGCAACCTTTTTCCTGAAACCGGCCTGCCGAACGTGCTCGCCCTGCTGCAGCGACTCGAGGAACCCGGCAAACCCGATAATCGGCAGTCCAATCGCGGCGCTGGCACGGGCGGACGAATATCGGTGCCACTGATCAACCTGCACAAGACCCGTCTCAACGACCCGTTGTCGTGGTTCATGGGAACGAACGACCAGCCCGGCGATTACCGCTCTTCCGGTTGCGCAAGCTGCCACGTCGTCTACGCCAACGACCGGGACCCGCGACACTCTGGTCCGTACGCCACATTTGGCCGCGACGGCGAATCGATTTCGAACGATCCCGTCATCCCCAAAAACGAGTCCGGGCATCCGCTGCAACACCAGTTTACGCGGGCCATTCCAACCAGCCAGTGCATGGTGTGCCACATGCATCAGCCCAACATGTTCATGAACTCCTACCTCGGCTATACGATGTGGGATTACGAGTCCGACGCGCCATTCATGTGGCCCAAGGAACAGCAAAATCTGAGCATCGCCGAGCAGCGCGAGGTTCTCGATCGCAATCCCGAGGGGGCTGTGGTCCGCGGCAAGTGGGCGAACATCGATTTCCTGCGCAACGTGACCGATCTGAACCCGTCGCTGCAAGACACGCAGTTCGCCGACTACCACGGTCATGGCTGGAATTTCCGGGCAGTGAAAAAACGCGATTTGAGAGACAATCTCCTCGACGCCGATGGCAATCTCGTCGCCAACGACGATCCGGACAAATTCCAAAAGGCTGTGCATCTGTCCTCCATCCACGTCGACAAGGGCATGCTCTGCGTCGATTGCCACTTCACGCAGGACAATCATGGCAACGGTCATATTTACGGCGAGGTTGCGAGCGCCATCGAAGTCGAGTGCCAGGATTGTCACGGTACGGTGCAGTCCTACCCGAATCTTAGAACCTCGGGTCCGGCCGCACCACCTGGCGGCACCGACATGCGACTGTACAGAAACGAGGATGGACGTCGTCGTTTCGAATGGCGCGGCGACCAGCTCATTCAGCGATCGGTGCTCGACCCCGAGATAGAATGGACCCTGAGTCTTGTCAAAGACAGCGTCAATCCCGCCCACGACGAATACAATGAAAAAGCCGCGCGCGCGAAGACAATGCGCGACGATGTAGCAGCGCAGGACTGGGGTCCCGACGTCGCGCCGGAAAATCTCGCGCACAAGGACGAGGAGATGGAGTGTTACACCTGTCACACGTCCTGGATGACCAGCTGCGCCGGTTGCCATTTGCCCATCGAGGCCAACTGGAAAACAGACCGACACCATTACGAAGGCGGCGCGACCCGAAACTTCGCAACCTACAATCCGCAAGTCGCCCGCGACCAAATGTTCATGCTGGGACGGCGCGATCCGCTGAACGACAGCAAGATAGCGCCGGTGCGTTCGTCCTCCGCGCTGGTCCTGTCATCGACTAATGCGAATCGCGAGCGCATCTATGTGCAGCAACCGCCGATAGCCGCCAGCGGCTTTAGCTCGCAAGCCATGAATCCTCACTTTCCGCATACGACGCGCAAGACCGAAACCAAGACCTGCAGCAATTGTCACTTGAGCGCCGCGGGCGACAACAACGCCTGGATGGCGCAACTCCTTCTGTTCGGTACAAACTTCGTCAATTTCATCGGCTTCAACGCGTGGGCGGGACTCGAAGACGGCGTCCTTGGCGCGCAGGTCACCGAGTGGGACGAACCGCAGGCTGTCATCGGCAGCTACCTGCACCGATACGCATATCCTGACAACTACCAACAACATCAGGACAACGACGACGTGCTGCAAACCGCGGCGACACATAGCGGTGGACCTGCCACTTGCGTGCAGGTGCGCGGCGAATATCTCTATACCGCAGAGGGCAGCAACGGCATGCAGGTGTACGACAACGCCAATATAGCGAACAAGGGATTTAGTCAACGCATCGTCGAATTGCCGTTCAGCAAAGTCGGACACGACACCGACGTGGGCTCCAAAGATGCGAGCTGTGTGGCGTTGCCTACCAATCAGCCAATCCACCCGCCGCGCAACAGCGGCGACCTGATGCGGATCGACAACCAGGAACAGGCCTTCCACCCGATCTACAGCTACGCCTTCGTCACTGACGGACAGGAAGGACTGATCCTGGTCGATGTGACGACGTTTTCCGATGGCGACGTCAATAACAATTTCGTGCAACGTGCGCTGACCTGGAATCCCGACGACGTACTGGCCGGAGCACGTCACATCACGATAGGCGGCCACTATCTTTACATCGTTGCCGAACGTGGGCTGGTCATCGTTAATGTCGACGATCCGCTGCTGCCGCTCGTGTTGGCCGTCGTGCCGCTGGTGGACGCTCGCGCGTCGGCGCTGCAGTTTCGTTATCTGTTTGTAAGCGACAACACCGGGCTGCGCGTCATCGATGTCACCAATCCAGCCGCGCCTGAACTTCTGGAAAACGCAAGCGTAGCGATTCACGACGCCCAGCGAATCTACGTCGCGCGCACCTATGCCTATATTGCGGCCGGATCGGAAGGGCTGGCCATTGTCGATGTCTGGAATCCCGAAGCGCCGAAGCTGCTGCAGATTTTCAGCGCAGATGGCGAACTCCGCAACACGCGCGACGTTGTCGTTGGCTCGACGAATGCATCGTTGTTCGCCTACATTGCGGACGGCGAAGCCGGACTCAAGGTCGTACAATTGACTGCGCCGGATTCACAGCCTAATTTTTACGGCTTCAGCCCGACACCGGTGCCGGAGCTGATCGCGAGTTACCCGACACGCAGTCCGGTGTTGTCCCTGTCGAAGGGCCTCGACCGCGACCGTGGCGTCGACGAAACCGGTGGTCAGATAGCCGTATTTGGCCGCAAGGGCGCACGCCCGCTCAGTCTTGAGGAGATGCAGAAATTGTATCTCGACGCAGAAGGGAACCCCTGGTATGTGGAAGATGAATAGGATTTGTTTCCTCACCTTTGTCACTCTCCTGACGACTGTGGCGCTCGCGGAGCTGCCGGGCGACGATGCCTACACATACATGGGCGTTGCGACGTGCGCTGCTTCGCAATGTCACGGATCGGCTGTACCTCGCAACGGCTCGAACGTTTTGCAAAACGAATACGTCACCTGGACCCAGGATGATCCGCACTCACGCGCTTACCAGACTCTGGGCAGTAATCGATCAAAACGGATCGCCGCGCGACTGGGACTCAAGTCCGCAACGACCGCAAAGATGTGCCTCGACTGTCATGCGGACAATGTTCCCGCAGAGCGCCGGGGTGAACGCTTTCATTTGTCCGACGGTGTCGGTTGCGAATCCTGCCATGGCGGCGCGGAAAACTGGTTGGTCACACACTACGACGTCCCGAACATTGCACACGCAGCCAGCGTATCCGCCGGCATGTATCGAACGGAAAATATTGAGAAGCGCGCCGCACTCTGCCTGTCTTGCCATCTGGGCACACGCGACAAGTTCGCAACTCACCGCATGATGGCCGCCGGACATCCGCGCCTTGCCTTCGAACTCGACACCTTCACGGAACTCTGGCGCACGGCCGGTCGACAAGCTCACTACCGCGTAGATGCGGATTATCGTGAGCGCAAAGGCGCCGTCAGTCACAGTTACACGTGGGCTGCCGGGCTGCTTGCCGAAGGCCGGCAACGTCTGCAGCTGATAAACGGCCCGCGCTTTGCTGCTAACAGCCTGTTCCCGGAGCTGAGCTTCTACGACTGCCACGCCTGTCATCGCTCGATGAAAACGCTACAGTGGCGGTCGCTGCCACGCCATGGTGGCGCGGGTCCAGGCGCACCGTTCATCCACGACGGCACGCTCGTCATGGCGATGGCACTGGCGCGAGTCATATCTCCGACCGACGGCGACGCCATTGAGGCCGGACTGACTGCGCTGCACCGGGCCAGCGGCAAGAATGTTGCATCCATCAGGATGGCGGCCCAGGAACTGGATACGACTCTCACCAGCTTGCAAAGCCGGTTGTCGCCTAAGCTTCTGCGCGGACGCGAGCTGCAGTTGCTGCGCGAAATTCTCGCGACCGGAGCCGAGGGAAACTATCTCGATTACATCAGTGCCGAACAGGCCTTTATGGCAGTCCAGATGCTGGTCATAGAACTTGACGACCCCTTTCTCGAAGATCAGCTCGACCCGATTGCCGACACCCTGAACAACGACGAGCGCTATCGTCCGGCGCAATTTGCCGCTATTCTCGCGACCGTTGCCGAGCCGGAAGAAAAACCCGCAAACATTGATGATGAGAGAAACGACTAAAAACTACGCGCTGGCACTGCACGGCGGCGCCGGCGCCGTTCCTGGACGCGACTACGCCGCCGTCGAGGAGCACCTTCGTGAACTGGCCGGCGCATGCGAAGCCCAACTCGCTGACGGCCGGTGCTCGCTGGATGTCGTGGAATTGGCCGTCGCGGAGCTTGAACGCAGCGGACTGTATGTCGCTGGCCGCGGTTCGGCGCCAAACACCGCCGGCTATGTCGAACTGGACGCGTCCATCATGGCCGGGACTTCACGCGAGGCAGGTGCCATCGCGGCCTTGTCGGGCTTCGTCAGCCCGGTCAAAGTCGCCCGTGACGTGATGGAAAAAACGCCACATGTGCTGTTGGTCGGCACGGGCGCCGCGAAGTTCGCACGCGACAATCACTGCGAAGAAGTCAAGGATCCTGACAATTATTACCAACTCCCGGTTGGCGTCACAGAAGATGATATCGACAACAAAGCGCACGGCACGGTCGGCGCCGTTGCACTGGATCTGTCGGGCGCGCTTTCAGCGGCAACATCGACAGGCGGCACTTTTGGCAAGCTTGAGGGTCGTGTCGGTGATACGCCTTTGATCGGCCCGGGAACCTGGGCGGATGACGACATCGCCCTGTCGTGCACCGGTACCGGCGAACACATTATTCGCGCGGGCGGCGCGATTGCGATCGCCTGCCGCTACAAGTCGGGAGTAGCGCTGAGTGTTGCGATCGAAGAAATGCTGACCGAGGTCATGAGACTTGGCGGCGATGCGGGCGTCATCGCTGTGACTCGAAATGCCGAAATCGCAACGCTGTATAATTCCGACGGGATGAAGCGAGCATCCGTTTCCACGCTCGCGACACTGAATGTCGCAACGTTCGAGCTGACTTTAAATGGGTAACGCCGTTGTGTGCTTTATGTCCGACAGCACGATGCTCGAATTCACTTCCTGAATTCCCGGCAACTGCGACAATTTCTCAAAAAAGAACTGCTCATAGGCCTTGATGTCCGCGGCAACAATTCGTAACAGAAAATCAACGTTACCCAGCACGACATAGCAGTCCATCACCTCCGGATAACGCTTGACCGCCTCGGCAAAAGCGGAAATATTGCTGCGCCCGTGGGACGTCAGCTTCACGTGCGCGAACACCATCGTGGTCAGTCCGACTTTCTCGCGATCCAAAACCACGGGCTGGTCGCGAATAACTCCATCCTCGCGCATGCGTTGAATCCGACGCCAGCAGGCCGATTGCGACAAACCAATTCGTTCACCGATCGCCGTCGCGTTAATACCCGCGTTGGTCTGCAGCAAATCGAGTATTTTTCGATCCGTATGATCGAGCGAAACGCCTTGCATGATCTAGTCTCTTCTATTGCTAAAATCACATTAATTATGCGCTCTTTTGAACTTACATAAAGGGTTTCGCAAGTTTTATGGCCTTAAATCGCGGTATATTAGTCAATCTATGCAGTGCACGCTGGGGAGAAGCATGGGCATCTTTGATCACGCCGAATTCGACGACCACGAATCGCTGCACTTTTTCAACGACGAAGCGAGCGGACTCCGCGTCATCATCGCCGTCCATTCCACGGTCCTCGGCCCGGCCGCTGGCGGCTGTCGTCGCTGGTCGTATGCGAGCGATGCCGATGCGTTGACCGACGCATTGAGACTCTCGCGTGGTATGACCTACAAGAATGCCGTCGCGAGCCTGCCTTTCGGCGGCGGCAAAGCCGTCATACTCGCAGACGACGCGGCGCCCAAATCAAGCGAGCTCTTTGCGGCGCTTGGGCGCAAAGTAGACTCCTTGGGTGGCAGCTACATCACCGCTGAGGACGTCGGCGTTTCCATCGATGACATGCAGCATGTACGACAACAAACAAAATTCGTCTTCGGTTTGCCGCAGTCCGGCGACAGCGCCGGGGGCGATCCGTCCCCCTGGACCGCCATCGGCGTTTTTTGGGGAATCAATGCAGCGGTCAAGACCCGCCTCGGCCGAGACTCTTGCGAAGGGTTGACCGTCGCCGTCCAGGGCGTCGGCCACGTCGGCGGGCATCTTTGCAAGCTCCTGCACGAAGCCGGCGCGAAAATCCTGGTCGCCGATGTCAACCGCGAGAATCTCAAAATCGTGAGCGACTCATTGCCTGTAGAGATAATTTCACCGTCTGAAATTCTGTACGCCGACGCAGACGTTCTTGCGCCGTGCGCTCTTGGTAACATTCTGACGTCCGCAACAATTCCCAAAATCAAGGCGAAGCTCATCGCCGGCGCCGCGAACAACCAACTGTCCACCGTGGCGGATGGCGCTCGTCTGGCCGATCGCGAAATTCTCTTCGCACCTGATTACGTCATTAACGCCGGTGGAATTATCAGCGTCTGGCACGAATACAATGGTGCGAGCTCGGCAGATCAGGTCCGGCGCGATGTTGAGAAGATTCCGCAACGACTTGAGGCGCTTTTTAGGGATGCCGCAGAGTCTGGCAGACCGACCAACGAACTCGCCGACGAACTGGCGCGTCGTCTTATCGCAGCTGGCAGGAAATAACAGGAAGGCTACGCATGAACAACAAATCGCGATTGCACATTCCACATCCGACCGCCCGGCCCGGTGAAAAACCCGATTTCAGCTATCTGGATCTCTCGCCAGCCGGCCACGCCGACAAACCTGCTGTTGATGTGCGTACGCGTGACATCGAGCACTTAAGCCGCGGCCTGGTGCGGGTGCTCGATGACGACCATGAGGCAAAGGGACCGTGGAATCCAAACTTCGACGCCGGGCAGTTGCAGACTGGATTGCGGTGGATGCTCCTGAATCGCATCTTCGACGAGCGCATGTGGAAAATTCAACGTCAGGGACGCATTTCTTTTTATATGCAGGCGACCGGCGAAGAAGCCGTATCCATTGCACAAGGCATGGCGTTGCGCCCCGGCGACATGTGTTTTCCGTCGTATCGCAACCAGGGACTGTTTATGTACCGCGGTGTCAAGCTCGTGGACATGATGTGTCAGTGCCTCTCCAACACGCGCGACATGTGTCAGGGTCGCCAGCTGCCCATCATGTATCACAGCAAGAGTGGCAACGTGTTTTCAATATCGGGAAATCTCGGCACGCAATACCCGCACGCAGTCGGCTGGGCAATGGCTGCCGCGATTAAGGGCGAAGATCATATCGCGGTGTCGTGGGTCGGCGACGGCAGCACTGCGGAAGCCGACTTCCATCATGCGCTCACGTTTGCTGCCGTCTATCAGGCTCCCGTCATTCTCAATGTCGTCAATAATCAGTGGGCGATCTCAACATTTCAGGGCACGGCAGGTGGGGAACGCCGCTCGTTCGCGGCACGTGGACTCGGGCTGGGCATGCCCGGTATTCGCGTTGACGGGAACGACTTGCTGGCCGTGTACGACGTGACTTCGTGGGCCGCGGATCGTGCTCGAAACGGCGGTGGTCCGACGCTGATCGAGCTCGTCACCTATCGCGGCGGACCGCATTCGACGAGTGACGATCCTGCCAAGTATCGACCCAAAGACGAGTGGGCGTCTTTCCCGCTGGGCGATCCTATCGAGCGCCTCAAGCAGCACATGATCGCACTGGGCAACTGGTCAGACGCGAAACACGAAGGACTGATCGACGAACTGGAAACGCAAGTCACTGCGGCGTGGAAAGAAGCGCAGCAGCACGGCACGATGACCGAGGGTCCGCGGCTGGATCCAGCCACAATGTTTGACGATGTGTATGCGGATAAGCCGCACAATCTTGAATTGCAACAGCGCCGCATGCTCGAAATAGAGGGAGGCGAATAATGGCACGGATGAATATGATCGAAGCCATTCGCTCGGCCCATGACGTCATGATGGAAAAAGATCCAAGCGTCATCGTGATCGGTCAGGACGTCGGTTATTTTGGCGGCGTATTTCGCTGCACCGACGGTCTGCAGAAAAAATACGGCGAGCAACGCGTGATTGATGCACCGATCGCCGAAGGCGGCATTATTGGCGCGGCGATAGGAATGGGCGTCAACGGTTTGCGGCCCGTCGCAGAAATTCAGTTTGCCGACTACATTTACCCGGGATTCGACCAGATCGTCAGCGAACTCGCCCGCTTGCGCTACCGCTCCAGCGGCGATTTTTTCTCGCCCGTCACCATTCGCGCGCCCTGCGGCGGCGGCATTCGTGGCGGTCAGACCCACTCGCAATCGCCCGAAGCGATCTTCACGCATATCAGCGGCATCAAGACGGTCATGCCGTCAAACCCGTACGACGCGAAGGGCCTCTTGATCAGCGCCATAGAATCCGACGATCCGGTGATTTTCTTTGAGCCCAAGCGTATTTATAACGGGCCGTTTGACGGCGATCCGGACAAGCCGGCCGTATCCTGGGCCTCGCACCCCAAAGGCGAGGTGCCGGATGGCTATTACACGGTGCCACTCGGCGAAGCCGTCGTCGTGGAGTCCGGCAAAGAGCTGACGATTATTACCTATGGCACACTGGTACACGTCGCGATTGCCGCCGCGCAAGAAACCGGAGTCGATTGCGAGATTATTGACGTCCGCACGCTGGCGCCTCTGGACGTCGCGACGCTGGCTGAATCGGTAAAGAAGACCGGTCGTTGTTTGATCGCTCACGAAGCGACGCGCTTTGGAGGCTATGGCGCTGAACTTGTCGCGACCGTGCAGAAGGAATGCTTTTACCATCTTGAAGCCCCCATCGGCCGGGTCGCCGGTTGGGACACACCCTACCCACACGCTTTCGAGTGGCAGTATTTCCCGGGGCTGAAACGGTTGTCGGCTGGCATACGCAAAGTTATGGAGGCGGAATGAGCGAGCACATTTTCAAACTGCCGGACCTCGGTGAAGGCACCGTCGAATCCGAGATCGGCGAATGGTTCATTAAGGTCGGACAGCTCGTCGCTGAAGAGGACATCGTCGGCACCATGATGACGGACAAGGCCGCCGTCGAGTTGGCGTCGCCCGTCACCGGAACCGTCGTGAAACTTGCGGGCGAACCTGGCGACATGGTGGCCGTTGGAGCGGCGCTGGTCGTGTTCGAAACAGACGGAAATGTCGCGGCGCCAAAGAAAGTCGCGCAGAAGATCACGCAGGAAGTTGCGGCGGCGGCACCAATCGTAGCAGCTGCTGATCGCGTTCGGATCATTGCATCTCCGGCAATTCGTCGCCGTGCGAAAGAAGCGGGTATCGACTTGACGCTCGTAACCGGGACCGGCGCCGGCGGCAGAATCCTGCGGAAGGACTTCGACCTGCATACGAAAACGCCGGCGGCGACTCCGGCCGAAGGCGTCAAGGAAATCAAGGTGATCGGACTACGCCGCATAATCGCCGAGCGCATGTCCGCGTCGAAACGGGAAATCCCGCATTTCGCGTATATCGAGGAAATCGATATCACCGAACTCGAAGCATTGCGCCAGCTGCTCAACGCCCGGAAAACAGATCCCGCGGAGCGCCTGACTTTGCTGCCGTTTCTCGGCCTCGCGTTAGTGCGCGCTCTCAAAGAATATCCGCAATGCAACTCGACCTATGACAAGGAACGCAATGTATTGCTGCAACACGAAGCCGTGCACCTCGGCGTCGCCGCGCAGACGTCCGACGGCCTGAAGGTCCCGGTCGTGAAGCATGCAGAAATTCGCGACATTGACGACCTGGCTGGCGAAATTCGCCGTGTGACTCAGGCGGCCCGGGACAACAGTGCGAAGAAAAACGAGCTGACAGGATCGACTATCACAATCACGAGCCTCGGAAAACTGGGCGGCATCGCATCGACACCGCTTATCAACCTGCCCGAGGTCGCTATCATCGGCGTCAATCGGGCAGTAGAACGGCCGATGGTGTTCAACGGTCAGATAGCCGTCCGCCTGATGATGAATCTTTCGTCGTCGTTCGATCATCGTTTTGTTGATGGTTATGTTGCGGCGTCAATGATTCAGCGCATCAAGGAAATGCTTGAGCACCCGGCAACTATTTTTCTGCCAGAATAGAGCTTGCTGACCTGCACTCGGCCCGGGATCAATGCAACTCACAACAATAAGTCTCGAAGCGCCTTACCTGATATACCTTGGCGACGTCGCGGACGAGCTGCACGCAAAGACCGGCATGGGAATCGTGTATTGGCGACCCGAACGCTGCGTTGCTCAAATGCGTCTGCCGGACTGCCCGGTCGATCTGGGTCTGCCCGAAATGAGCGCCAGCGAAGCGCTTGCTGCGGGCGTCAAGACGGCCATCGTCGGCGTTGCGCCGTTCGGTGGAACAATTCCTGATCAATGGCTCCCGCAGCTGACTGAACTGGCCGCTGCCGGTATCGATGTCGCGGCCGGGATGCATACAAAGCTCACCGATATTCCACAACTTGTTGCGGCAGCCGACAGCGGCAAATCGACGTTGATCGACGTCCGCGTTCCGCCCGGTGAAATTCCGGTGGGACACGGCGCGCCTCGCTCGGGCAAACGAGTGCTCACTATCGGCACCGATTGCGCGGTCGGCAAGAAATACACGGCCCTTGCGCTGCATCGTGAACTCGAGCGCAGGGATATCAAGGCGACGTTTCGTGCGACCGGCCAGACCGGCATCATGATCGCCGGTGAAGGCATACCCATCGACGCCGTCGTCGCGGATTTTATTTCCGGCGCAGCCGAGATTTTGTCACCCGATAATGACGACGATCACTGGGACGTAATTGAAGGACAGGGGTCGTTGCTAAGTCCAAGCTACTCCGGCGTCAGCCTGGGACTCATGCACGGCTCGCAACCCGACGCGATCGTTCTTTGTCACGACGCAGACCGCAGGGAAATCGACGAGACCGGCGGAAATTATCCGATTCCCGAACTGGACGACGTTATCAACGAAGCGCTGCTTCTTGCCAGGCGCACCAGCCCGCGATGTTTTTGTGCGGGCGTCAGTATCAATACTTCGAAAATGAGCCCTCCCGAACGCGACGGCTACTTGTCGAAACTGCAACGTGACCTCGGACTTCCCTGCGTGGACCCCATCGCGACCGGGATGACGCCGATTGCCGACTTTCTTCTGCAGAACATACAATGAAGCGCAAGGTTTTAATTTACACGGAATCCTGGCCCGCCAGCGCTCCCTTTCGCATTGCGGATCGCGCTTGGGACGACTTCCCGTGCGTGCTTTGTGAAATCGAGCAGGACGGGCAAACTGGCCGTGGCGAAGCGCTGGGAGTCTATTATCGCGACGAGACGGCCACGTCGATGGCCCGGCAATTGCGGGATATTTCGGGGGCGCTCGCGGGTGGCGCCAATCGCGAGGAGCTTTTCGATTTACTGCCGCCGGGCGGCGCGCGCTGCGCAGCCGATTGCGCATTATGGGATCTTGAGGCTCAGCTTAGCGGTATCAGCGCCTGGGAAACGGCGGGCGTCACGGCGGCGCCCGTCGCAACGGTTTTTACTATCGGCCTCGAAGACTCGCCCGGGGAAATGGCGGCCAAGGCGATTGCAGCCGCAGATCTGACCCTGTTCAAAGTAAAGCTGAATAATGACCGGCCGGTCGAACGCGTCGCGGCAATACGGGCAGCACGCCCTGATGCGTGCCTCATCGTTGATGTCAATCAAGGGTGGACGTTTGACGAATTGCGAAAATTCGGACCCGAACTGCACGATCTTGGCGTCTTGATGATCGAACAACCGTTGCCGCGCGGTGCAGATCAGCCGCTCGAAGCTTACACGTCGCAAACGCCGTTGTGCGCCGACGAATCTTGCCTGCATCTTGAAGATCTCGACGACGCTGCAAGACGCTACGAGGTAATCAACATCAAGCTCGACAAGACTGGCGGACTCACCCACGCTCTCGAACTCGCGCGTGCCGCAAGCAAGAGAGATCTTGGTTTGATGGTCGGTTGTATGGGCGGTACGTCGCTATCGATGGCGCCGTCGCATGTTTTGGCGCAACTGTGCGACTTCGTCGATATCGACGGACCGCTGCTTTTGGCCAAAGACCGCGAGGGCGGACTCGTTTACGACCGTGGCATGGTGTCATTGCCAGCATCAAGATTCTGGGGCTAGCGAACCCGGTTGCCGTACGCGTCCCAAATCTCTACTTCTCCATAGTTCAGCGCCCGTACTGCTTCCTCTATCAGCTCAAGATCGCCCACGACCAACCAGGTCAGCTTGTCCGTATTGAACATCGCACGGACGCGAGCATTAATACCCTCAAGTGTCACTGCGGCGATACGACGCGCCCGGGTTTCGTCATAGTCGAATGGCAGCCCGTAACTACCTGCGTTTATGATGCTAGCCAGAAAACCGCGATTCGTCGCAAACGAACCGGGTAATGATCGTGTGCGGTTGAGTTTTATTCGCTTGATTTCCTCCGCGGTCGCCGGGCGAGTCGAAACGAAATCTTCAAACTCGCGCATGATCTCAACCATGCTGGCGGCCGTCTTGTCGGTCTGTACACGACCGCTGGAAACGAGTGTCATGTCGCCGCTGATGTTGGTATTGATTCCCGACCGATAACCGTACGACCAGCCCTTGTCTTCGCGGAGATTCATGTTCAGTCGCGACTCAAATCCGCCACCGAACGCCCGGTTCATAATCGAGATCTCAACCCAGCTCGCTGCATCATAAGGCGCTATCGCGTGGCCAGCGAGAATCGTGCTCGATGCAGCGCCCGGATAGTCCACCATAATGACGCGTGCTCTTGCTTCCTTAGCACGACCTATGGGTTGGCGAGCCGAATTGCTTTTCGCTTTCCATTTGCCAAAAGCCTTCTTAACGGCCGCCGTTGCCTCCTCTATGCCGATATTTCCTATCATATAGATCGTCATGCTGTCGGGCGCCACTTCGGCGCTGTGGAACGCCATGAGTTTGGCCCGATCCACCTGTTCAAGCAGTTCCGGCGTCCAGACAGAACCGATCGGGGTATCGGCACCGTAGATGGCGCGATCAAAAAGGCCTCTGGCAGCGCGCGCGGGCGCCACTTCGAGATTCGATAAGTAAGCGGCAACCTGTGCCTTTAGCTTTTCGAGTTCTTCATCGGGAAAAATTGAATTCCGCAATGCGTCCGCGGCCAGCGCCAGCGACGAATCCAGATGCGACTGCAGTATGCGGTAGGAATACGAACTGCGTTCCAGGCCGGCGCCCGGTCGTCCGCTCATTCCTATTTTGTCTTTTGCGGCAGCCAGCTCGTTAGCGTCATATTTCCTCGTTCCCTTATCCATGAGCGAGAAAACAAAAGCGGCGATGCCTGGCGAATCTGCCGGCGCCGCAGTGCTGCCCGTGTCGATCTCGATCGAGACGTCGACCAACGGAATATTGCCCCGAGTTGCAACTACCAGCTTTAGTCCGTTGTCGAGCGTTGTTGATTCGATGTGCGGAAATTTTATGTTGGAACTCGCCGTCACCGGCGGAATCGATGAGCGATCGACCACGGCGTCGCCGCGCTCGAGGTTCGGGAATGGAACTACGGTCAACTGGTAGTAGCCGCGCGTCAGCCAGCGCCTGGCAATGTCGCGCAGTTGCTCTGGCGTCGCCGCATTGAGCCACGCGAGTTCCTGATTGACGAACAAGGGATTATCCGAAAATAATTTTCCTTCAGCGAGCATCCGACCGATCGACGACCCGGTTTCCAGTGCACCAAGCATGTACATATTTATGCTCAGCTTGGCGTTCTCGAGGATCTGTTCATCCGGCCCGGACTCCAGGTACGCCGCAATCGTTTGATCGACGACGGCAAGTACTTCCTCGGGCGAGACTCCCGGCCGCAGGTCCATCGTGAGACTGTATTCGCCGCTTATTATGCGACCGTGCGCATTGCCGGAAACCCTTGTTACCAGTTTTAACTCGTCGACAAGCTTCTTGCGCAATGGCGAATTTTTGTTTGCGACCAGCGAATCGTTGACCAGATACATAAGGGATGAATCGATGTCGTTCAACCCCGGCAACGCCCAGACACGCGTGATGCGTGTCTGCCCAACGCGGTCGTACATTGTTTCTTCGCGGTTCTCTACGAGGTTCGGAATCCACTTTTTCGGATGGGAAAGCGGATTTCCCGCTGGCGCCTCAGAAAAATAATATTCGACTTTCTGCTTCGCGTCCGCAATGCTGATGTCGCCCGCGAGCACCAGTATCACGTTCGACGCGCCGTAGTATTCATTGAACCATTCGTGGACATCGTCAACTGTCGCTGCATCCAGATCGTCCATGGAGCCGATGATCGAATGACGGTAGGGATGATCGAGCGGATAAAGCCCTGCCCGGATCTTGTCGCCCATTTTCGCGTAAGGGCGCGTTTCACGCTGGCGCTTCTCGTTTTGTACAACGGCGCGCTGTTCGTCAAGAACATCCTGGGTTATGGCGCCCAGCAGATAGGTCATGCGATCGCTTTCCATCCACAACGCCATATCCAGCGCGCCCGATGGCACGGTCGCGTAGTAGTTCGTACGATCCTCATTCGTGGTACCACTCATGCCGGTCGCACCGGCGTCCGTAAAGGGCGAAAAGTATTCGCCTTCCCGATTTTCGCTGCCCTGAAACATCAAATGCTCGAAAAGATGGGCGAATCCCGTCTTGCCCTGCGGTTCGTCCTTGGATCCGACGCCGTACCACATACCGACGAATACCGTCGGCGTGGAATGATCGGAATAGACAAGAACGGTCAGGCCGTTGGCGAGCGTGAAGGTTTCATAGGGAATGTCGATCTGCGTTGCAACTTCAACGTCAGCCTGGGCTGCGTCCAGGCTGAGAAAGAACGCTGCACACAGAAAAAACGCGCGAAAATTCATAGTCGTCACTATTTATCCTCAATGACACGGAGCGATTCAGGTCTGGATTCGACCCCGTTCGCGTTTATAAGTTCGCCGGCAACTGTCCCGACGCTGGCGCGCAGAGCATAGCATCCGGCCATTGCGTAAGGACCTGATGTTAGGTTAAAGTCCAGTCAGCCTCGACAGGTGAATGTGCGGTGTTTGACGCCGAACATTAAACGGGAAGACGGTGCGCCATCAGGCAATCCCGTCACTGCCCCCGCAACGGTAAATGAGTCAGGTGATCAAATAGCCACTGCGCGCCAAGCGTGGGAAGGCGATCAGCAACGACGCGTCGCGTTACTCATGAGTCCGGAGACCGGCCCGTCGACAATCCACTGTTCGATCGCGGCGGGCGATTCGTGGAGAATCTCGATTCTCTCCTTCCCCACCGATAGACGATCGGCGTTATCGCAGGTCCGGGGATGCCTGTGGGAGATAATCATGAAGACCATAAACCTGGTCGCCGCGTTCCTGCTGGCCATTCCGGCCAGCCAAGCTGTGGCCGCCGCAGACTACGATCAAATTGTCGTTACGGCCGCGCGCACGCCGCTGGCTGTCAGCAAAATCGGCAGCGCCGTAACGATCATCACGCGCGACGACATTGAGCGCCGTCATGTCCGGCATCTTGCCGACCTGCTGCGTTCCGTACCGGGATTCTCCGTTAGTCGAACAGGCGCTATCGGGGCGCAAACTCAAATACGCGTCCGCGGGGCCGAAGCCAATCACATCCTGGTATTGATCGACGGTATCCGCGCGAACGATCCGGCTACAGGCGACGAATTTCGCTGGGAGTACCTGAGTACCGCAAACATAGAGCGCATCGAGATCGTGCGTGGGCCGCAGAGCTCACTGTGGGGCAGCGACGCCGTTGCCGCCGTGGTTCACGTCATTACTCGCGTCAGGAAAACAGGCTCCGATTTCAGCGCTTACGCGGAGAGCGGCTCGCACGCAACATCCAATCTGGGAATGAACGGCGCCGTTGCCAGTGCCCGGTGGTCCCTAAGCGGCGGCATCGAACGTCTCACGACGGACGGCAGCAATATCTCCCGCAGTGGCAGTGAAAACGATGACTCGGCACTGACGACAGCGACCCTGGCTGCACGGATCGAGGCGAGCGAAGCCCTGAGTTTTCGTCTTGGACTGCGGGCAGTGGACGCGTATACACAGTTTGACCCGGTCGATTATTTCGTCACCGGCCTGCCCGTCGACGGCGACGTTGCGACCGATGTCAGGCATTTGTATGCGAGCATTGGCGGCACGTTGCGATCGCTTCAGAGCCGGGTGACGCACCGCGTTAAAGCACATTACTTCGACTCCAGCAATCGCAATCTCGTTGACGGCGGCTACGACTCAGGCACGGCATCCACGCGATTGACGCTTGCTTATCAAGCCGACATCGGTATCGGAAAAAACCTGTTGTCGCTGGCGCTCGAACACGAGAAAACTCAGTTCGAACAACGTGGCGCGGTCATTTTCGGCGATCCAAACCAGGATCAGGAGATGACGGTCACCAGTGTCATTGCGGAATACCAGGGGCTGTCGGGCGAGCGAATGAGCTGGATACTGAGCGCCCGTCTTGACAACAACAGCGATTTCGATGATTCGCTCAACGGACGCCTGTCCATCGCTTATCAATGGTCTGGCACGACGACACTGCGGGGCGGCGTCGGCACCGGCCAGAAAAATCCGACGTTCACCGAGCGGTTTGGCTATTTCCCGGAACAGTTCATCGGCAATGCCGCGCTCAAGCCTGAACGTTCAACGTCCTATGATATCGGCCTAGACAAGAACGTCCTTAATGGCGAGATGCAAATACAGATATCGCTGTTTCGACAGGATCTCGTCGATGAGATCAACGGTTTCGTTTTCGACCCGGTGACCTTCCTGTCAACAGCGGAAAATTTGACGAGCAAAAGCAAGCGTAGCGGGATGGAGATAGCCGTGCGCTGGGCCCTGAGCGATTCGGTCGCGCTCGGCGGTCACTACACGAACACGAGGTCAACGGCTCAAGGTTCGCGCGAAGTGCGCAGACCTCGCCATTCGGGAGGCATGTCGGCAGACTTTCGTTCGCCCCACGAGCGCTTCACTGTCACTTTGCACGCGGACTACGGTGGTACCCGGTCGGATATTTTTTTTCCGCCATACCCGACCCCGCCGCAGATCGTCACCCTGCGCAACTACTGGTTGCTGGACATCGCGGCGCAATACCAGGCAACTCCGACTGTGACCGTTTTCGTCAGGGGCACAAACCTTCTGGATGAAGACTACGAACAGGTTTACGGCTACCGCACGCTTGGGCGTGCCGCTTACCTGGGCGTTCGGGTTAATTTTGGCCGATAGCCTCAAGAGCCATTTCGGCCATGGGCTCCACGAACTTGCCAAGCTCTGCGGCGTTCTTGTTTGATGCGTTGCCGTCCACCGCTCGTTTGGCAACGCCCTGGATAATCGCCGCCAGCCGGAAAAAGCTGAAGGCCACGTAGAAACTGAAATTGGCTATGCCGTCGATGCCGGCTCTCCGACAATAGCTGGCAACGTATTCCTGTTCATCGGGGATGCCCAGCTCATGCAGGTTCTTGCCGCGGAGTCCGGAGATGCTGCCCGCACGGTCGGGCATGCGTAGTTGCATGCACAAATAACCGACATCGGCGAAGGGGTGGCCCAGCGTCGACAGTTCCCAGTCGAGCAATGCGATGATCTTCGGTTCTGCCGAGTCGAAAACAATATTGTCGAGGCGGTAATCACCGTGCACCAAAGACACGCGACCATCGTCATCGGGCAGATTTTCAGCGAGCCACCCGATGAGGCTTTCCATCGCCTCGATGCGATGCATCTCCGCGGCATGATACTGGCCGCTCCAACGATCGAACTGGCGCTGAAAATAATTACCCGGCTTGCCGAACTCACTGAGCCCGGCCTTCTCGATGTCGACCTGGTGCAAGGCCACGAGCACCCTGTTCATTTCGTCGTAAACAGGCCCGCGATCTGGCCTGGCCAACTCCGGCAGCGCCGCATCCCAGAATATGCGGCCATCGCAAAACTCCATGATGTAGAACATGGAACCGATGACCGCGCGATCCTCGCAAAGATGGTAAACCCGGGCGACCGGAACGTCCGTGCCGGCCAGAGCCGCGAGAACCCGATACTCCCGATCCACGGCGTGAGCCGACTTCAGTAGTTTTCCCGGCGGCTGCCGGCGCAACACATAGGTTCCGGAAGCTGCAGTGATTTTGAACGTCGGATTCGACTGTCCGTCCGGGAATTTATCCACGACCACTGGCCCCCTGAAACCATCAATATTCGCTTCCAGGTAGGGCGCCAGAACCTTGGCATCCAGTAATTCGACTGCGGATTGCACCGTCGATGCTCCCTACGCCAGCTTCGCCGTCGCGGCAGCCAGATTACGCCCGAGTTGCATCATGTGAACCTGGTCCGGCCCGTCGGCCAGCCTGATCGACCGGGCCGCAGCGTACGCGTATGCCAGGAAAAAATCCTGACTGACACCGGCGGCGCCATGAATCTGAATGGCGCGATCTATGACCGTGCACGCCATGCCCGGCGCCACGATTTTGATCATCGCTATCAAATCCTTGGCGGCCTTGTTGCCTCCTTCGTCCATTCTGGAAGCCGCTTTCAGGGTCAGCAGCCTGGCTTGCTCTATCTCGCACGCCGACCGGGCGATGTCCTCGCGTACGGACTGCTGTTTACTCAGCGGCCTGCCGAACGCTACGCGGCTTTCTGCGCGCACGCACATCGCCTCCAGCGCACGCTGTGCCATGCCGACCAGTCGCATGCAATGGTGGATGCGCCCGGGGCCCAGTCGCCCCTGCGCTATCTCGAATCCGCGGCCCTCGCCCAACAGCAAATTGCTTACCGGCACGCGTACGTTGTCGAATATCACCTCGGCATGTCCCTCGGGCGCGTCGTCGTAACCAAAAACCGTCATCGGCCGCACTATCGTGACGCCGTCTGCGTCTCCGGGAACCAGAACCATCGACTGTTGCGCATAACGATTGTCGTTGTCGGGATCGGTCTTGCCCATCACGATCATTATCTTCATGCGCTTGCTGCAAGCGCCGCTGATATACCATTTGTGGCCATTGATAACGTAGTCATCGCCATCGCGTTCGATGGACGTTTTCACATTGGTGGCGTCCGACGACGCCACGGCCGGCTCGGTCATTGCGAATGCGGAGCGTATCTCGCCGTTGAGCAGAGGCACCAGCCACTGCTGCTGCTGTTCCTTGTTACCGTAGCGCGCCAATACTTCCATATTGCCGGTATCGGGCGCGCTGCAATTGAACGCCTCCGACGACCATATGACCCGGCCCATGATCTCGGCCAGCGGCGCGTATTCGAGCGTCGTGAGTCCGGCGCTGAACTCACCGTATTCCTTTGGCAAAAACAGGTTCCACAGGCCCGCCTGCCTGGCCTTTTCTTTGGCCTCCTCGATAATCGCCGGTGGCTCCCATCGATCGCCCTCGTTCACCTGTTGCTGGTACACTTCCTCGTTGGGATAGATGTGCTCATCCATGAACGCCAGCAGGCGCTCTCGCAGATTCTGCACTTTTGGCGAAAACTCGAAATCCATTGTTGGCTCCAAGCGAAATTAAGACCGTAGTATCGATACTAACTCGCTGGCAGGAGCAGCGGACGGTTTTCCTTCTGCGGTCTCAAGCCGGTAACTCTGATATTTTTTGCAGGAAGAATCGCCCTGTTAGCGTCGAGAAATCTTAAATCCGCTGCTATTTGCGTGATTTGCTACCTGCTCATTGCAGGCGGCCGTGCGGCCGCCTGCGCCAACCCTGACACAAAACATGCCGACATGGCTGGCCACTTGATTGGCAAGATCACGATTAAGACTGGCGGCATATTTGACCTCAGCAATCCACAGGAAGACAAGGCGTTGTTCCGGCTCGCAAACAAAGTTCACATTACGACCCGTCAGAACGTCATCCGCAATCAGTTGCTATTTAGTACAGGCGAATCATTTTCCGCACAGAAGATAGAAGAATCCGAGCGCCTGCTACGGAAGAATCGCTACCTTCAAACTATTTCAATTCAGCCGACCCAGGGAGCAAGTGGCCTTGTTGACATCGATGTCATAACCACCGATTCCTGGACTCTGACGCCGATAATTTCCGCTTCACGATCCGGCGGGGAAAACAAAACAGCTCTCGGCTTCAAGGAATTGAACCTGTTTGGCAGCGGCGTGGCTGTAGAATTTTTTCGGAGAACCGATGTTGACCGTGACTCCTCGACCATAAAGATTACAGATCGCAATATCGGTCGTAGCTGGTACGCGCTGTCGCTTCGTGTCGAGAACAACAATGACGGTCATTTGCGATTCTTGAGTCTCGGTAAGCCATTTTACTCCCTGCACAGCAGGCGTACGCGAGGCATTATTGCCCTTGATGTCGATCAAATCGAGCACTTCTACGATCTTGGAGAAGACCTTGCTCAGTATCGCCATCAAAGCAACTATCGGGAAGTCTATTTCGGTTGGTCAAAGGGACTGCTTGACGGCTGGAGCAAACGCTTTACGACCGGTATTACCTACGACGAACATCGCTTTTCGGCGGCATCCATCCTGCCTCAGGACCGCAAGTTCGTCTACCCTTTTTTCGGCATCGAGTTATTGCAGGACAGGTACGAAAAAACCATGAATTACGAGCAGCTCAACATTGTCGAAGACCGATTTCTCGGCACACGTCTGAGCTTGAGGCTGGGACTGGCGCACGCGAACTTCGGATCCGACCGCGATGCCTGGTTGTACAAGGCCGTCGCGCAAACTGCCTTCGAAAAATCCGCCAAGACCTCAGTGCTTCTCGCTGCTGTTCTTGACGGTCGCCTCGAAGATGCGGGTGTAAGAAATTTGTCTCTGGACCTCAGTGCCCGGTACTACAAACGACAATCGCAACACCGGCTTTTGTTCATTGAACTGAGCGGCATCTACGGCCACAACCTCGACCTCGATCGGTTCTTGCTGCTCGGCGGCAATAGCGGCCTGCGCGGCTACCCGCTGCGTTACCAAACGGGAGACAGGCGTGCGTTACTGACTGTCGAACAACGTTTTTTCAGCAACTGGTACCCGTTTCGCCTTTTTCATGTCGGTGCTGCGATATTCTTCGATATAGGACGTACCTGGGGCGATGGCCCGGTCAGCCCCGCCGCCGAATCCTGGCTGAAGGATGTCGGTTTCGGGCTTCGTATTGGCAATACCCGACTCGCTCTGGGCAAGATGATCCATGTTGATCTGGCGTTCCCGCTGGACGGTAAAGACGATATTAAGTCCGTCCAGTTTCTTGTCTCAACCAAGAAAAAATTCTAGATGCAGGGCTGAACCTGACGTCGAACCCGGACGAGCTGGCGGACCAAGAAATTTAGTTTAGCAATTTGTATGTCACCGGTACTCGCTCAGTTGACGATGACGCGGAACGCGAAAGTCGCCTGCGGTGACCCCGCACCAACGTCAGCCGGAATCGTGCCCTGAGGATTGATGCGAATATGGGTGACGGACGAATCACATCCGGCAAGGTCAGCAACCGGCACATAATTGTAGGTACTTCCTCCGTCTGCGGAGAATTCAAGATCGTCGGTCATATCGCCCAGAGCGATGAAGGTATAAGACAGCGTGCTGCTCGGCGTGCCGTCCTGAAATTCAACCGGCCCTGATCCGGCGCCGCCAATATCGAGGACTCGCAAGCAACTGCCGACAGGTATCGGATCCGTCATCGATATGGAATCACTGTCAGCGATGCCTGCGCCAATGTTCTTGATATTCAGCTCGTAGCGGACTTCTGCGCCCGGAATGGCTTTGGGATTGACCGTGCCACTAACTGGGTCTGAAACGGTCACGACGGTTTTCGTAACAACGATTTCCGGTGGCACGGCGACCGTGATCGTGTCGGTCACGAACGCATTGGCCGCTGGCTGAAAACCGGATGATGCGGTCACCGATATCACGGCGACGTCCGCAGGCAGCGCGCTGATCGGCACGTCGTATGCGATAAGAATTGTTATAGAAGCGCCGGGAATTAGAACTCCGGTATTATTATTGCCGTCCATGTCTGTATCGGTCAGCAAAACGTCACCAGCAGTTAGCGTGCCACTGCCATCCGCGTCCTCGTAATAGCTCAACGTCAGCGCAAAGTCCCCGCTGATCGCGGTTGTAAAATCATAGAAGTCGTTCGCATTGCCAACATTCGTCAAAGTATGTGCGACAAGCACTGACTCCCCTGCAAATCCTGTCAACGACTCATTGGCGGTAAACGTCACGCCCGGTACGACGGTCGAGCCGAGCCAGCCGCCACAGCCACTGAGGTTATCGTCAATCTGTGAGGTGAAACTGTTTGCGCCGAGCGAGGCGTTCGAACTGGCCACGTGAAAAGTGAATGGCGAGTTTGGCGCCAGTCCGAGTTCCGCCCAGGTCACATAAAACTCCATCTGCAAGCCGTCCGACGAGCCCCAGGTTCCCGAGCAGGTCGGATTTCCGGTCGACGGTACGTTGGCAAACGATCCGGGCAAGGTGTAGCCGTCGCCGTAGCCACCGCTATCGACCATGGGATCGCCGCCCGGGGCGGCCGAAACATACGTGAAAATTTAGACGTTGACCAGTCGATTACTGCCCTTCCAGGTCACGCCGATAACGGGCTCTCCGGTCTCCATCAAACCATTGTTGTTGATGTCAGCGTAGTACACGAACGATTGTATGTTTGAGCTCGAACCAAAACGCTCGGTAAAAAGATAAATATTGGTATCGTCCCAGGTGTAGGCAAAATGCGTCAGGTCTCGGCCCGTGGACTGAACCTTGAAATCGCGATCCGTGATGCCGTCCGACGGCCCGTCGCAGACGTTGTTATCCGGATCGGCGTGTACTGCTGCCCAGTCCGAGAGATCGCCGTCAAGGGTAATCGTCGTCTGGGTGAACAGGCCATCGTCAAATCCACAGACGCACACAGCCAACGCCGGCTGCGACGATGCCATCACCAGAAAAAAGGCGCCGACCTGAGCCGTTAGCCACCGCAATCTGATGGAATTGTCCGCTGTCGTCAAGAATGTCGCCCGAAGTCTGCGCCCAGCGAAATCACCCGGGCCACGAGAAATGATGGAATCGTGCAAATCAGCACCCACACGAAAAAAGACTGGTAGCCAAGAACCTCCTGCGCCCAGCCGCTGAACATTCCCGGCAGCATCATGCCCAGCGCCATAAATCCTGTGCAGATGGCGAAATGAGCGGTGCTGTGTGGGCCCCGCGCGACATGGATCATGAACAGCATGTACGCCGTAAAACCGAAACCATAGCCGAATGTCTCGAAGCCAACCGCGATATTGATCAGCATCAGTTCTTCCGGCTGCACGAATGCCAGCACTATATATACGGCGTTCGGCAAGTTTATCGCTGCGACCATCCACCAAAGCCAGTGCTTCAGGCCATGTTTGGCTGCCGCAAAACCACCGAGAATTCCGCCCATCGTCAGCATCAGCAGTCCAACCGTGCCGTAGGCAAAGCCGACATTCATTGTGGTCAGACCAAGCCCACCGACGTCGCGGTCATCAAGCAAAAACGGTGCCGTCATTTTCCCTAGTTGCGCCTCGGCGAACCGGTACAACAGCAGGAAAACCAGGATACTGGCTACGTGTTTCTTTTTGAAGAACGAGACGAATGTTTCCCTGACCGCGGCAACGATGTCGACCAGCGAACCCGGATGCCCCGCAATGTCGCCCTGGGTCTGAGGGAGAAAACGGAAGTGGTAGGCGGACAACAGCACAAACATCGCTGCGAGCAAGTAGAAGACCATGCTCCAGGCCAGATCAATACGGCCGGTAGCGCCCTCGAGATACCCGGCAACCATAATCAGCAAACCCTGACCTGTAATCATCGCGATTCGATAAAACGTACTGCGGATACCAACGAACCAGGCCTGTTGATGTTCTGTCAGCGCAACGATGTAAAAGCCGTCAGCAGCAATATCGTGGGTCGCAGAACTGAACGCGATCAACCAGAAAACTGCCAGCGAGTAACGAAAAAAGTTATCCCCCGGCAATGTCAGCGCGACGCCCGCGAGCCCGGCTCCGATGAGTAGCTGCATCGCGATAATCCAATAACGCCGCGTACGCAAAATATCGACGATCGGACTCCAGATCGGCTTGATCACCCACGGCAGGTAAAGCCAGCTGGTGTAAAAGGCAATCTCGGCATTCGATATTCCGAGGCGCTTGTACATGATCACCGACACGGACATGACAACTACGAATGGAATGCCCTCCGCGAAATAGAGGCTCGGTATCCACGCCCATGCTTTTTGTGGCCGTCGCATCTAGGCGCCAGCACCGGCCAGCAAGCGATCACGCGCCATTATCAGGCTGCCTTCGACGGGATCGTAAACGACGGTGAGTGGCTCAGGGTGCAGCCCGTTCTCCCCAAGTTGCCTGATCAGAATGTCGCGATAGTACTTATTCGAGCAGACGATACCACCGGCCAGCGCCAATGGCGCGTCGGCACCAAGGCCAAGTTTTTCGGTCGTGGCGCGCACCAGGCGTGCGGTTGCGATCGCTGCGTGCAAAACGATATCTGCCGCTACCGGGTCTCCATGCTCGGCGGCATCCAGGAGTATCGGCGCCAGCGTCGCAATCTCCTGGCGTATATCCACGGCGAGTCCAAGCTGGCGGAGAATTTCGCGCGGATCGTCGGTCCGCAGCCGCGCGAGGATCTGCTGTACCAGCGATGTTTCCGGTCCGATGCCGTCGACCGCATCGGCGACAGCGGCAAGTGCAAGCCGTCCGAGATCGTAGCCACTGCCGGTGTCTCCGAACCAGTGGCCCCATCCGCCTGTGACCGACTTGTGACCCGAACTATCGATTCCTATCGCCACCGAACCCGTGCCAACGATCAACGCGACGCCATTGTTGTTTGGCGCACCGACCGCAAGCACCGGATCCGCGTCGTGCACAATATCGATGCGCTCGGCGAGCTGGCGTCTTTTTGCCCAATCCATGAGTACCGCTTGCACGTCAGGCAGCGAACTGCCGGCGAGCGCCAGCACTGCAACGTCTATTGTCTCCTCCGCCGTACCCGCCGCCTCGTGTGCGGCGTCAACCGCGACGTCGAGATTTATCAACGCATGCGCAGAGCCGACGGCGCGCACATTGGATGGCCCGCCGTAACCACCGCCGAGCGAGGTGATGCTGCCGTCCGCTTCGACGCTCGCTATGCGCGCGGCTGTTTTTGAACCACCGCCATCGACGCCCAGTATGAGTTGGCGCCTACTCATGTTTGCGCAATGCGGCGCGCAGCCTCCCGTTCGACAGCTGCAGCCGTGAACGTGCGGCCTCGGGCGACGAAGCCAGCCGCTGACAGACGATCGCAGTCTTCACTTCGCCATCGCACGAGGCCAGCAAGTCGCTGGCAGCAGCAAACGACAAATCGGTCAGTGCGACCACGATACGCACCGCACGATCTTCGAGCTTACTGTTCGCCGCCTGGAGGTCGACCATCAAGTTGCCGTAGGTCTTGCCAAGTTTGACCATGACGCCGGTGGTCAGCATGTTCAGCACCATTTTTGTCGCCGTACCGGCCTTCATACGGGTCGATCCGGAAAGGACCTCGGGACCCACAATGACAGCGATACCAATGTCGGCGCCTTCCAGAACTTCGGTGCCGCGATTGCAACTGAATCCGACCGTGCCGGCGCCAATGCTCCTGGCAAAAGCAAGAGCGCCCAGGACATAGGGCGCATTGCCACTGGCTGTTATGCCGACGACAACATCGTCTGCGCTCAACTTGATGTCCTTGAGGTCGCTGGCGCCGCCCGACGCAGAATCTTCAGCGCCTTCAACCGCATTTTTTAATGCCGCAGAGCCGCCCGCTATCAATCCAATTACCTGCCCAGGATCCGCGTTGAAGGTTGGCGGACATTCGGCCGCATCCAGCACGCCAAGCCGTCCCGACGTGCCGGCGCCGACATAGATCAGTCGCCCGCCGCCGTTCAGCTTCGCGGCGATCAGGTCGATAGCCTGTGCAATCTGCCGCGCCTGTTCGTGAACGGCCAGCGATACTTTCGCATCTTCACGATTGATCAGCAGCACGAGGTCCAGCGTATCGAGCTCGTCCAGATTCTCTGAATCGGAATTGCGCGCTTCTGTCGTCAATTCATTGTTCATAGTTCTATTGTAATGTGCCGTAATGATTCGTTGTCTGCTTTGTTGCCTGCTGCTGGTTCACACCAGCCTGGCTATTGCACAGCCGCGCGCGCATGCCGTACTCACCGGCATCGACGTGCTGGCCGAAGACGACTATCGATTGCTCTCGACCGGCCGCGTCGGCCTGATTACGAATCACACCGGCGTCGATCGCCTTGGCAACAGCGACATCCGCCTGCTGCATGACGCCGCGAATGTCGACCTCGTCCGGGTCTTCAGTCCCGAACACGGCATCAGCGGTACCCTCGACATTCCTGTCATCCGCGATGGAGTTGAAGTCCGCAGCGGTATCCCGATCGTCAGCCTGTACGGCGAGGTCCGCCGACCGACACCCGTCATGCTTGCGGATATCGATATTCTCGTCTTCGATATCCAGGATATCGGCACCCGTTTTTACACTTATATATCCACGATGGGCTACGCGATGCAGGCCGCCGCTGAAAACGGCATCCGGTTTGTCGTTCTGGACCGGCCCAACCCCATTAACGGCCACGACGTCGCCGGGCCTGTGCTCGACGACGGCAAACAATCCTTTGTCGGCTTCCATCGTCTGCCGGTGCGCCACGGCATGACAATCGGCGAACTGGCGCGAATGTTCAATACCGAACTGCAACTCGATCTCGATCTGCATGTCGTGCGCATGCGAGGCTGGCATCGCGCCGAATATTTCGACGCCACCGGGCTGACCTGGATCAACCCGTCGCCCAACATTCGAAATTTGACGGCCGCAATTCTCTATCCGGGGATCGGTCTGCTCGAAACGACCAATCTCTCGGTCGGCCGAGGCACGGCAACGCCTTTCGAGCTTTTCGGCGCGCCCTGGCTGAATGCCGAATTGCTCGCCGCGCAACTGACCGAGCTCGCCATTCCCGGCGTGCGATTCGACGCCATCGAGTTCACGCCCGCTGCAAGCAAATTCGAGAATATTCGTTGCAACGGCCTGCGCATCGTTATCACCGACCGTGATCGCTTCGATCCGCTGCGGCTCGGCTTCGAGATCGTCGTGCAGCTGATACTGCTGCACGGCAACATCTGGGAGGTCAATTCCTATCTGCGCTTGCTTGGGTCTGCGGCGACGCTCAAGGCGATCCGCGAGGGCGGCTCTCTCGACGATATCGAAGCCGTCTTCGCTGCGGATCTCGCAGATTTTCGCGCGCGCCGTGAGAAATTTCTGTTGTACGACTGAATGCCCAGCTAACACGCGGTGAACTCCTTGCCGAAGCGCTGTTTTTGCCGATGCACCCAGTCGTAGTAATCGCGCATGGCCAGACACGAGGCCGCCTCATCGTCGAGCAACACCGTCACTTTTCGGTGCAGCTGCAGCGCCGACGCCGGACACATCGCCGTCACTGGCCCCTCGATCGCATCGCGCACGGCCTGCGCCTTTTCCACTCCGGTCGCCAGCAACAAAATGTGCCGCGCATCCAGAATAGTGGCTATGCCCATCGTCACGGCCACCTGCGGCTGCGTTCCGGAATCTGCGAAGTACTGGCTGTTGCTCTGCAGCGTCTGTTGCGTGAGCGTCTTGATGCGGGTGCGGGAGCCGAGACTCGAGGTCGGCTCATTGAAGCCAATGTGCCCATTGCGGCCGATGCCCAGGACTTGCAGATCGATGCCGCCAGCCGCGAGGATGGCCTCCTCGTAAGCCGGACCCGTAGCCGATGGATCCACGCCCGCATCACTCTCGGGCAGATAGGTCCGTGCCTGATCGATATCGATGCGATCAAACAATTCGCGTTTCATCGTCGAACGATAGCTGGCGGGATTGCCGGCATCGATGCCAACGTACTCATCAAGGTTAAACGTCGTTACGTCGCGAAACGATACGTCGCCATTATCGCAAGCGGTAATCAGGCACTGATACATGGCCAGCGGCGTATTGCCGGTGGCCAGTCCGAGCACGGCAGCCGGCTTCGTTTGCAAAAGCTGCTGAATCAGGCCCGCTCCGCAGGCGGCTACAGCACTGCTCTTCTTGAGAACGATGACGTCCATATCAGCGGTGCACCTGCCTCTCACCATCGATCCAGCTACTCACAACGGCGAACGACTCGTCTAGCTCAATGAAATTCGCACGGTAGCCAGGGCGGATGTAGCCGAGCCGATCGTCAACGCCTAAAGCATTGGCCACATAGGCGGAACCCATGCGCAAAGCCTCGAAGCTATCGATATTCGCGAATCGGCTGGCATTTCTCACGGCCTCAATCATGCCGATATCGCTGCCAGCCAGCCTGCCGTCCGCGGTCGTGCAACGACCGTTGCCAGCCTCGATGCGCTCGCCGTTAAGCCAAAACGATTTCTCGCTGGCTCCGACTGACGGCATCGCGTCGCTGATGAGAATCGATTTGCCCGCCGCTTTCGCCGCTATGGCCACGCTGAACGTCGCCGGGTGCACGTGATAACCGTCGGCGATGATGCCAATATAACTATTCGCGTCCTCAAGCGCCGCGCCGACCATGCCGGGCTCGCGACTTTGCAACGGCTCCATCGCGTTGAACAAATGCGTAAATCCGCGCAAGCCGGCATCCAGCGCGGCTCGCGTTTGTGCATAGGTCGCGGCGCTGTGGCCGCCGAAAACCACAACGCCACGCTCGGTCAGCGTTGTGATCGCCCGGACCGGCAGCTTTTCCGGCGCAACCGTCAGCAATGTACTGCCATGGTGCAGCGAACTCAGCAACTCCACCATCTGCTCGTCGAAGCCACGAATCTTGGCGGCATCGTGCACGCCTTTTCTCTGTGGATTCAGATACGGCCCTTCAAGATGTATGCCGAGCACGCCGGGCAGACCTTGCGATATGGCGGCTTTAACGGCCGCAATGCCGCGTTCCATGACGGTGTCGTCGTCGCTGATCAGCGTAGCCAGGAACGCCGTCGTTCCAAACGGCCTGTGTGCTGCAGCGATCGTGACCAGGGTATCAACCGACGGCGCGTCATTGAACAGCACACCACCACCACCGTTTATCTGCAGATCAATCAGGCCAGGCGCGAGCAGATTGCCGGAGAGATCCACAGAGACTGCCGCCGTCGCCTTTTGGCCGGCCGCAACGAGTTCCAGCACCTTGCCATCGCTGACCAATACCGCCAGATCGTCGTGGACACATTCTCCATCGAAGACGCGACAATTGTGAAGCAATTGCCTCATTGGGCATCCACAACCTTGCCCGGGTTTAAAATATTGTTCGGATCCATCATCCGCTTGAGCCTGATCATCAGGTCAATCTCGGCCTGGCTGCGGCTGATGGGCAAATAGGCGCGCTTCTCCAGGCCGATGCCATGCTCGGCCGAAATAGCGCCGTCGTAAGGCTTGAGTCGCGCATAGACAATTTCTTCGATCCGCTGCGTCACTTCCTCAGTCTGCTCGTCGACGAGCACTGACACATGCACGTTGTTGTCGCCAAGATGGCCAAATCCCACGACCTCTGCGGTTTTAAATTCCGATTTTATCGCCGCTTCGACTGCCGCGAGGTAGACGCCGACATCGGCGCTCTTCAGGCTGACGTCGAAGTTCCGCGCCACCCCGAGAAACGGTTCCACCTCATCACGTATCGCCCAAATCAAATCGCGTTCCTTGTCTGACTTCGCAAGCAATCCATCGGCAACGAGTTCTTCTTGCAGCAACGACTCCATCGTTTTCTCGAATGCAGCGCCGTCTTGCTCGTCGTTGACGCCCATGGATTCGAGCAATACATAGCAACACGACCCGGTCGCAAGTGGTGCAGCCAGACGCCCGTGCGGCTCGACGGCGCGTTCGTAAAAGCTGTTCCACATCACCTCAAACCCTGTCAGCGTATTCGGCAGGTCGTCGCGAGCGTGTCCGAGCACTTTCACAACATCGTCAAAACTGTCGCAGGCCAGTAATGCGACGTTGTGCGACGTCGGCTGCGTAGCGAGCTGCAGCACCACCCGGGTAATGATGCCGAGCACTCCTTCGCTGCCGATGAACAGGTGCTTGAGATCGAATCCGGAATTATTTTTGATGAAGTGGTTCATCGACGTCACGACGGTGCCGTCCGCCAGTACGGCTTCGAGGCCGAGAACCGAATCGCGAGTCATGCCATAACGAATGACCTTGGTACCGCCGGCGTTGGTCGACACCATGCCACCGAGCATGCAGTTGCTGCGCGCGCCGGTATCGACGGGGAACAGCAACCCGACATCCGCGGCGGCTTGCTGCGCTGCCTGCATCGTGACTCCCGCTTGTGCGACGATCGTGCGCGCCGAGCGATCGAGTTCTTCGATCGTGTTCATTTTTTCCAGCGAGATGACGATATCATCAGCCGTCGTGGCACAGCCCTGCACCAGATTCGTCGTCCCGCCGAAAGGCACGACTGTTTGTCCGCTGGCGTTGCAGAGACTCAGTATCCGCGATACCTCTGCCGTCGAAACCGGAAAGACAAGCGCCTTGGCGCGGCAACGATCATGTGTGTCCCACGCAAACTTGCGGCGCGCAACCGCATCACCGGTAAGCACGGATCCGGCGCCGACGACGTCCGCCAGCTGAGTAATAATGTCGTTAGTCATCGCTTGCCACGGATTGCTCCGCGTCCCCCATAATGTTTTGAAAAATCCAGGCCGACCCCATTGTCACCAATGAGCCGATCGCCGCGTACCAGGCCCAGTAGACGCCCGTCTTCATTGCCACCCAGGACAGAACGGCAACGCCCGCCACAAACCCCGACAACGCCGCTCGCTGTGCAACGCGCGGCACGAGCACGGCAAGGAAATACAGTCCGAGTACCGGCCCGATCGCGAAGCCGCTGATTTTCAGCACATTGCTCACGGTGCTCTCGTCGGTGCCGACCCAACCGAACAAGATCGCGAGTCCCATTTGTACCAGGCCGAAGGCGACAGTAGCCGTTCGCCCGGCGCGCAGCTGCGTGCGTTCATCGGGATTGCTCTTGCGCAGCGGCCAGTAGAGGTCGTTCACAAATGCCGCCGCCGAGGAATTCAACGAACTTGACAGGGTGGACATCGCTGCCGCAAATACCGCGGCGAGCGTCAGACCGAGCACGCCGACTGGCATGTAATTCACAACGAAGTGCGCCAGCAACTGGTCGTTCTTGAGAGTGCTCAGGCCAGTTTCATTGCCTGCCAGACCGAAAAAGTTGGCGAGGCCGATGCCGATCAACAGGAATACCGCGAACTGGATCAGGACAATGAACCCGCTGAGGCCGAGAGCCAGCGAAGCCTCCGTCTGGCTCCGCGAAGACAGGTAGCGTTGCACCATGAGTTGATCGGTGCCGTGCGTGGCCGCCGTCAGGAAAGCGCCGCCCACGAGGCCCGCCCAGAATGTCATCGACGATTTGAACGGGCTCAAGTCGAAATCGAACACGCGTAATTTATCTTCGGATGCCGCAAATCGCAGTACCTCGTCCAGGCCGCCGGGCGTCAGGTCGATGATTATTACAGCTGCCGCGGCCGCTCCCAGCATATAGACGACGAACTGTATGCAGTCGTTCCAGATGACGGATTTGGCGCCGCCGATGAACGTGTAGACAATGGTGACCGCACCGATGAACACAACGCTGATCGCAAGATTGAGGCCCAACACGATCTGCAACACCATCGCCGTCAGGAACAACCGCAGCGAGTCGCTGACGTTGCGCGTCACCAGGAAAAGTCCCGCCACCGTGCGGCGGCTCATTTTACCGAAGCGTGACTCCAGAACTTCGTAAGCCGTCAATGGCTCGCCCTTGAAGTACAGCGGCAACAAGACAAAAATGACGGCGAGTCGGCCAACGATATAACCGATCGTGATTTGCAAAAATGTCATGTCGCCGCCTGCTGCTGCTGCGATGCCCGGAATACTTAGGAACGTGACGGTACTCGTCTCAGTCGCAACGATCGACAACAGCACCGCGCCCCACGGCAACGATCGCCCACCCAGGAAATAGTCAGTCGACGATTTTCCCTTACGGCCAACCCAGATGCCGAACAGCACCACGGCCAGCATGTAGGCGACCACGATCAGTGAATCCGTTACACCAATGTTAATGCTCATACGCATTTCCCAGGACCGTTACGTCGTCATAGACGCGGCGCTCGAAACTGTCTATACGACCGTCCGCGCGAGCGAGCGGAAAAACGATCACCGGTTCGATTCGCGCGAACCACTGCCCGCTGGCATCCTGCTCTACATTCACTTCAAGATGTCCATAGTGTTTGCCGCCGCTTGTCAATACACCATTATCGTCGTAAATCTCCGGAGCGTCGTTGTGCGCCAGAAATACGCTTTGCGGATTGTTGGCGCGGGCGTCCGGACCGCGCAACCCGTCACCACCGATCCCGACGGTAAAGAAGTGCACGGTGTGCGGGGTTTGACTGCCATCGGGGTGTTCTTCAACGCCCCGGACCACGGAGTGCTCGTACATCTCATCGTGGCCGTTGAACACTGCGTCCACGCCATAACGCAGGAAAAGCGACGTCAGTGCCTGCAAAGGACGACCCGACGCGAAGTTGTGCGCCTGCGCCAATCCCGGTGGCTTGCCGTGGATGCCCGACGAATACGGCGGGGCGTGAAACATGACGAACGTAAACTGCTTGTCTCGTTGCGCGCTGGCGAGTTCGCGCTCCAGCCAGTCCATTTGCGCGGACGACGTGTTCCAGGCCGGCGCGACGCCACCGCCGTCCTCGCCGGACAAATACCAGTTGGTGTCCGACTGCGATTTCTCGGGAACGCCGTTGTTACCGTCCACGACAATCAGCGTCAGCGGCCCATAGTCCAGTGCATAGTAGGATCCGGTTTCGAAATAGGTCTTGAATTTTGCTATGGCACGGCGAGACGCCGTGTTGGAATAAGCGCCGAACTCCCCGGGGCCGCCGTAATATTCGTGATTTCCGAGCGCCGGCACAATGGGTATCGAGGCTGCCAGCCGGGAATTTTGCCGCCAGAATTCATCCCAGTCCCGCTGCTCGCCGCCGGACTCAACCAGATCGCCAGCAATCGCCACGAAGTCCGGTTGCCGGCGCAGCATGACAGTAATGTTTTCGGCATAACCTGTGCTTTGGTCAACAAGGTATCGGCGCACATCAAGGTCGGCTCCCGGCAATGACCACAAAGCGTGCTTGCCCGTCGACTCGGGCTCGGTTTCGCTGTCGCCATAGACAATGAAGCGAACCGCCTCGTCTGCGGCGCCCGCTGTCCGGAAGCGGCCCGTTATTCGTTGCTCACCCTGTGTAACTTCATAACAATAATTACGGCCAGATTCGAGTCCCGACAATCTCAACGCGTGTTGATACGGAATCGGTGGCGGCGAACCCACGAATTCGCGTGCCTCCGCTGCATGATAGGCCAGCGCCATCGCCGCAACCGGGCTCGACCGATAAACCGTGCTTTCGTCGCCTCCGCAGAGCCGCAGCTCCACCAACCCGACGCTGTTGTCCGCGCTGAACCATGTCAGCGTCATCGCATCGCTGGCCGGGTTTTGCACATAGGGCATGATGCGAAAAACATTGCCGGCGGGGACGAGCGTGGTTTCGCTTGCGTAGCTCGCGACACGCTTGCGCCAGCCGGCCAGCCAGCGAACTTCGTTGCGCGCTGCGGGAGACAATTCCACGCGCTGTTGCAGACGCGCTGCCGCGGCACGACTGAAAAGCAAAACCAGATCGGTTTCGGCATCGCCATCAATCTGGCTCGCGACGTCCGCGAGCACCTGGATGAGTCCCCAACCCTGTCCCTGGTAACGTTCCAGCGGATTAACGCCAAGACCCTTGAAGTTGTAATAGTCGACAACGGCGAACAAGCCTGCGGGCGAGGCCACCATTTCCTGCAGTATCACCGTCAATCGGGCCTTTTTCGACGACGGCAGAACGAGTCTGTTCCAGCGCTTGTTGAAGCTTTCAACAATGAACCGAGCCTGCAAACTCGATGTTTCGGCAAGCCATGCGCGAAGAGCCGCCATGGCCGGTGAACCCAGCGCCTCGTCAAATTCTCTCTTGCTGCTCCAGGGGGCATCGAACGGCTGTAAGGCCAGCAGCCAGGAGGGAGCATCGGGATGCGCGGCGCCATCGAGAAGATAGGCGACCAGATTCGGGAACGACTCGTCGAACGGCGCGTCAACACCGCTCGGAAACCAGATGAAATGTCCGATACCCAGAGACGGGAAGTCCTCGCCCGCACCCCAGTAGGTCAGGAAATTGTATTTGCCGCCAGTTTCGTTCTCGCCAATGCGCCGGGCGATCCAATCATAATCCGCGTCCGCCAGCGCCGGCAACGTCAGGCGAGGCGCATTCTGCGCCAAGACGACACCCGTTAGCTGCAACATGCAACAGAACGCCACGAAACATTTGAGTCGCTTCATTGGTTCAATCAGGCCAGTGCCGCGCTACGCATCCGAGCGGCCGCCAGCGCCAGGAGGCCCAGCAACAACACGGACAATGCTCCGCCGCCGGATTTTTTATGCGTGACCGGCGGCGAATTTTGCAGGACGACAATCGTCGTTTTTTCGTGAATCGCCCCTTTGTCGTCCGCAACGGCCAGCTTGACGCTGAAATTACCGGCCGCCGCGTAGCTGTGTGAAATCGTGACCGTCAGCCCGCTGCCCCCGTCGCCAAAGTCCCACAAGTAACTCGCGATCGTGCCATCGGAATCCGTACTGCCCGTTGCGTCGAAACTGCAGCTCAGGCCCGTGCAATCGGAAACGAAATCGGCGACCGGCAGGAAATTGACCTCGGGCGGTATGACGCCACCGTTCAAGAGGGAGTGATAGCGCGGCCAATCCCAGTTGATGCCAGGATCCGAGTGCACCTGTTCAGGGTAATGCTGATGTCCCTTGACCGTGAAGTCGTTGCTGAGCTCGACGACGCTCGAGTGCGACACGCCATCGTAGGCTCGCGAGCAATCAATCCAATAAGCGTTGCAAAGGTAGGCTGTCAGCTTTGCCGACTCGTCGTACATGACATCGGTATACCACTCGGGATTATCAACGAAACCCTCGTGTTCGATGCCTACGGTGTAAACGTTCGCACTGCGTGCATGCCACGCTTTGTCGGCATTGCGCACCATCTGCGTAATCTGGCCGTCCGAGCTTCGCATCAGGTAGTGCGACGAGACCTCCGAGTCGGAATTCAGGAACCAGTTGATGCTGCCGGCATAAGAGCCTTGCATGGTGTGGATTACGACGTGCGTCATCGCCGACCCGTTGCGCGAACTCCAATAGAGAGCCTCTACCCAGGTCGCACCCGGATAGTCGACATTGATCTGCTCAGGGAGTGCGACTGAACCAGCGAAGGAAACAATTTTTTTTTTGGCGGTATCGTTTTTGTCAACAGCGACGTCGATCACGAGCTCCGAGGCACCAAGCTGTGCGAGCTCGTCAGACGTGAAGATTTTTTGTAAATCCACTCGCTGTGCCGTGATCTGAATACCGTCTTTTTCGACGCCAGCGCCAACTATTTTATAGACCTCGTAGACATGACTATTGACAGCGTACTGGCTCGCATCCGAACTGACCTCAATGCCCGACAACGTGGCGAAAACCGGTGCGAAGTCCTCTATCTGGCCACCCTGTAATCCTTGCGACAGGATTAGTTCTTCGAGAAAAGCCGCTGTTGCGAAAATATACGTTTCTTCGCTTGCCATCAGCTCCACTTTCGAGAGCCCGTTGAACGCGGCCACGCTGCCGAGCAGGTCAACGAAGCCGTGTTCGCTGGTGCTGTAAAGGCCGAATAAACCGACTACCGGGGGCATGCCGTGATGTCTGACACTGTCATCGGGCAGCCGATGTTGCCAACGAGTTGCAACATAGGCCTGGGCTTCGAGAAGGCCGGCGGGAAGCGCCGGATAACGCAGCCGGGCTTGTTCGATCAGGTATTGGTAGTGATGTCTCGCCGCCGTCAGGTCGGTGGGCGACTGCACCACCGCAGTGGCATTCGCCATAACTGGCAACAACAGCAGCGAAATGAATATCCGGAACGGCATGGCATCAACCCTGTCAAACATGCACGCCTCAAGAGGCTGCCCCGCGCTCCTGCAACCATCGAAACATTGCAGGAGCGCGAAGCAAATTCAGCCCATTCAGCCGATCAGAACGCTAGCTTGACCGCCACCTGGAGAAGGCGAGGCCGGAAAGAGTTCGTCGGCTGACCGTATCCGGAATTGTTGATCTTGCGCTGAATGGCATAGCCAGTCTGCTTGTCGAACAGGTTGAACACATCGGCGCGTAATTGCAGATTGTAGTCGCCAAACGCGAAATTGTGCGTGTAATTCACGTCCAGCTGCCAATGCGCCGATGTCGTGCGCGAACCCGCGGGCTCGGAGAAGCGAATCGTGTCGCTGGTACTACCCGTCAAAGCGCGATAGAAATTGCTGTCCCAGGTCTCCCAGGGCTCTCCGGACTGCGCGATAAGGACCGCACCGACACTGCTATTCCAGCTCTCAAACTCGTAGTATCCGTAGACTTTCAACATATGGCGACGGTCGCCACTGAGGTTGCCGTACTTGAAATCCCAGAGGTTTCGTCCGGCGGCGTCGGCGATATTCGATGAGCCTATAAAGATAGCCTGATCGTTGAAAGTCGTCGTCAGATCCTGATCGAAGTTGCCGTAGTAGTGACTCCAGACGTAGGAACCGCGCAGGAACCAGTTGTCGCGAGTCCACTCGGCCTCGACGCTGGCTTCCCAGTACTTCGTAAGAGCGCCGTCGAGATCAGCGATGACGAACGAAGACCCGCCAATTTCGTCTCGAATGTCCTGCAGATTCTCGATATACAGTTCGCGCGGAATTCCTGCCGGTGGCTCCCAGAACAAGCGTCCTGAATTAAACGTGTCTTCCCAGAAATGTGAGGATCTGCGATGGCGAACATGTGCCCGCAATGTCCAGTCACCGGACATTTCCTGCACCGTTCCGATCAGAACTTCGTCCGTTCTGCGAGGTGTCATGTTTTCCTGGAACCACTTGCCAGACGATGCACTGACCGGATCGATTTCGATGAAATCGCCGTTGGCATCCCAGCGCACGCGAATCTCCCGGCGCAGGTTGCGATCGTAGGAAGCTGCGCGCGCGAGTGACGACGCCGACGGATTGTAGCGAGCGTAGTTGAAGTACAAGGACGCTGTATCGGAATACTCCCACTTCGCACCAAGACGCGGCTGAATCATGTCCTTCCAGTCCACTTCGTACATCTTGTACGGCGTGCCAGGCGAGGGTGTAAGACCCGTGAGGGGATTGGACGCGTCAGGGGCCAGACCCTGACCGAACAGCGTATCGTTACTGATCATCACGCCGATATTGTAGGTCCAGTCACCCTTGGTGATGGTGTCGTTGAACTCGATGCTCTGTAACTCGGAACTCGAGAAAATCGACGGCACCAGCGCTACTCCGCTCGTATCGACCAGGGATTGCTGGTAAATCCGAGCCTCGTAGAAAATAGGCACACCGCTGTCTGTCAATGTACGGCCGCCGGGCACTGAAATGCGGCCCCAGCCATTCGATGTGCGTGCGACGTCTTCCGCAATGTCCATGAACTGGTAACCAAAGTGCAGATCGTGCGTTGTGTCGCCCGCATAGATCACATGGTCAAGGCTGATTTCGAAGCTCTCGCGGAAGAAATCCTGCTCGTTGAAGCGGAAATAACCGCCGACCGCACCACCACCTGTCTGCACACCGCCGTCACTGTAACCATACTGATCGATCAATGGCTGAATAAACGCGTTGTAGTCTGTCTCGCCTGTGATTGGCTGTGGCACACTGAAAGAGCCTTGCTGGTCCAGTGCGCCGACATTGAGCGAATCACCTGCCACAGTCGCAAAATTGAACTGCGTATCCGGCCTGCTCGAATTCTTGTTCTCAAAGTCCGTGTACTTGAAATTCAACGATGTCGTATCGCTCAATATCCACGCTCCTTCAAGAATCAGAATATCCTGTGTCGCCTCCGAGCCCTGCGATGCGGTCGCCGCTGAAAAGGCACCGATACTGGCATTAGCCACTTCGCGATCCGACGTGCGGTAACTGGCGTCAAGCAGAATATTGTCGGTCGGCGCGAGCGTCAGTTTGACGAAATATTCGTCGCGAATGTTCTCGAATCCACCAACCGGGCCGTAGACGTTCGCGACATTGCTGCGCGAAAAGTCCGGACGATAGTATGACGTGTAGAAATACAGGCGATCACGCAGAATCGGTCCGCCCAGGCTGAACGTCGTCCAGGACCTGTCTTCTTCAAACGCCAGCAAGGCAGCCCCGCTATCGCGACTTCCCGCCATGCCGTCGTTCTGGAACTGGTAGCTGACCTCGCCGTGAAACTCGTCGGAGCCGCGTTTGCTGATCGTGTTCATCAGGAAACCACCGGAACGGTTGAATCCGACTGCCTTGGCGCCGCCGCGAACGATGGATACCTGGGCGATATCGTGGATCGAAGGCTCGGACGCCAATACGCCGAACAGGGGTAAAGACACGTCAACGCCGTCAAACAGGTAGGTGTTGTCCTGGCCGCTGCCGCCGGCACTCGGGCCGCGTACCGCATTCTCTGTGTACTGCACGCCAGGAATCAGTTTCATCAGGTCGCGATATTCCTGTCCAACAGGCAAGGCGTCGATGGTTCGTGCGTTGATCGAATTCTTTAGCGCGCCCTGACCAGGATCCAGAAGGCCTTGCGAAGCTGTGACAACGATCTCGTCCATCGTCGCTCCCAGCATGACATTGACGGTTGACCGTTGCTGCAACCGTACGACGGTGCTGCGAGTCTCCGAAGAGCCGTCGCTGAACGTGAATTTGACGTCGTAGTCACCTGGCGGTAACAGCCGCAGCAAATATCGACCGTTGGACGCTGTGGTCGCAGATCGTGCCTGTGGCAAAACGTTGCTGCTGGCCTCAACCGAAACACCGGCGACACCTGCACCATCCGCCTGCATCACAGAACCCGTTATATCGCCGGACTGCTGTGCGCTCGCCGGAGCCGCGAATAACGCCATCGCAAGTCCCAGCAAGAGCCAGGTAACGAGCGCATGAATTTTCGGCTGGGACTGTACCAACCGCGGAATGAATCTGGACATTGTTATTTTCCCCCTGACTGTAATCGTCATTTTGCCTATGGCTGTTTGGCTCCGCATAAAATATCATTGATAGGCGAAAAGTAAAGAATTGTTTATTCCAACTTTCTGATTGCGGATGAATCCATGCCCAAGCACTGCTCTATTCGTTTCCCCACACTGCGCCTGTCGCTGCTAATTGGCCTGACAGCGAGTATTCTAGCGGGCTGTGGCACGTCACGCCCCAGTTCGTCTCCATCCGTAAATCACAACAGCCGCGTCAGCATTATCGTCATTCACCATACGACGGGGAATTTCGAGGACTCGCTGCGCATTCTGACTCAGCCATCCGATCGCCCGGTGAGCTCCCACTACCTGATCCCTGAACCGGGCGACCCAAGCTATGAGCGACACAGAATGCGAGTCTATCAGCTGGTGCCCGAAGCGCGGCGCGCATGGCATGCCGGCGACAGCAGCTGGGGCGGCAAGATCGGGCTCAATGACCAATCCATTGGCATTGAATTGGTCAATCAGACTTACTGCCACACCAGCAGCGTGGAAAATAATGGGTCCGATGGTCAAAAACCGAGAATCTGTTTCTATCCGGATTTCGCGGACGGACAGATAGACCTGCTTGTCGCGCTGCTGGCAAAAATTCGCGAACGGCACCCCGACATTCAACCCACGCGGATCGTTGGCCACGCTGACATTGCGCCCGACCGGAAAATCGATCCGGGCCCGCGTTTTCCCTGGCAGCGTTTGTACCGTCTGGGCTACGGCGCCTGGTTCGACGATGCAACCGTCATTCGCTACTGGGAACAGTTTGCGCAGCACCCCCTACCGATGTGCAACGTCCAGTTTGGCCTCCAGGTCTACGGCTACGGTATCGAGACCTCGGGAGTGCTCGATGAACATACGCGCAATGTTCTGCGCGCGTTTCAGATGCACTTCCGGCCCTCCGAGGTAAGCAGCGAAGCAACAACGGATACGGTGGCGATCCTGGTTGCCCTGATCGAAAAATACTATCCCGAGCGCCTGGACGAATTGTTAGGCGTTCCGGAGTCTTGCGCTACAGACGATCACCCCGTCGGAGAAGCTGAAGGCGCAACCCTGGACGCCATATAACGCGCCCAACACAGAATTCATTGTCTATTGCGCCTGGAATATTTTATTCTCGATTTTCGACAAGGGTTATTGACGGGGCAGGACATTGATCACTGACGGCTGTAAATGCCTGGCGCTGCTGGGTCTTGCACTGACGGCCGCCTGTTCCGACGATCGGCCCGAGGCTGTCACAGACACCGACGACCCCGGCTTCACCACCGATGTCATCGGCATTGAGGACGCTTTCTTGACACCGAAATACTGGATTGAACGAGCGGCAGACGGCGCAGCTGAATTGCTGTCCGGTCCCGGCATTGCCCGCCTGAATGAGCAGTCGTTCGCAACGTCCGACACGATGGTCTACCTCGGCGACTATCCTGATGTATTGGGCGCCGAACAATTGTTGAGCCTGGTGCAAAAAATCAGCCGGCGCGCAAAAGGCGACCGCTTTTACGCCAGCGGCGTCCTGGTCAGCGACGCCGACTATACCCGTTACGAAGCGAGCCTGAACCGCGACGATATCCGCGACACCAACCCGGTACGCTTCGGCATGGCCGTCACCCGCGCCGACATGCGCACCTATCCGACTGACGATCGCATCTTCAAGACCGCAGCGCATTCCGACCTCGACCGTTTTCAGGAGAACGCGCTTTTTCCGGCGGACGTTGTCGCGATACTGCACGCCAGCACTGACGGCGAATGGTTGCTTGTGCAGAGTTATAACTATCTGGCCTGGGTCCAATCCACGGCCATCGCGATCGGCAGTCGCGAAATCGTATTCGCGTACAAGGATCGGCCTGAGTTCGTCGTCATCACCGGCAACAAGGTCATCACAACCTACAACCCCCACGTACCGGAAATTTCCGAGCTGCAGCTTGATATGGGCATACGCCTGCCGCTGGCACGACCCGCAGACGTCAGCAACAATCTGCACGGCCAAAACCCCTACGCCAGTTATACAGTCGAACTGCCGGTGCGCAATGCGGCGGGCGAACTTCGTCTCGAGTTGGCGCTGATTGCGCGCAGCGCCGACGTATCCGTCGGTTACCTGCCGTACACGCGGGATAACCTGATATCGCAGTCCTTCAAATTCCTCGGCGAGCGCTATGGCTGGGGACACTCTTACAATGCTCGCGACTGCTCGGGCTTCGTCGCTGAAATTTACAAGAGCTTCGGCGTCTACTTGCCGCGCAACTCAGGCGATCAAAGCAACAGCGCGATAGGTCGTAACTCGCGCTTCGATGGCGACGAGCAAACGTCAAGAAAATTAGAGGAACTGCGATCACTGGACATTGGCAGCCTGATCTTCATCCCGGGCCACGTCATGATGTACATTGGTGAAGTCGATGGCGAGCCCTACGTTATTCACGACGTCGCCGGGCTCAACTACACGTCGGCCTCGGGCGAGTTCTACAGCGGCGTGCTAAGTGGTGTATCGGTAACGCCTTTGCTGCCGCTTGGTTTCAGCGCCGACAAAAGTTACGTTGACTCTATAAAGAACATCAAAGAAATAAAATAGCGGGCATTTCCATGAAAATTACTGAAATCGAATTCGGCAAGCTGAAGATGCCGTTGAAAACGCCATTCAAGACCGCGTTACGCACGATCGACTGCATGGAAGACGTCGTCATAATTCTGCACACCGACACAGGACAGCGCGGTTTTGGCAGCGCACCCGCAACGGCTTTGATCACCGGCGAAACGCACGGCTCGATCATCGAGGCCATTCGCACGGTGATCATGCCAGCCATTGTCGGCGAGGATGTCGCCAACCTGAACCGTGTCGTGCACCTGCTGCAGCAGTCGATAGTTGGCAACTTTAGCGCCAAGGCGGCCGTTGAAATCGCCCTCTACGATCTCTTCGCACAATCCTTCAATGCCCCGCTGTACCGTATTCTCGGCGGCGGCGAACCTGTCATCTCTACGGACCTGACCATTAGCGTCGACTACATCGACAAGATGGTCAAGGACGCGCTGGACGCAGTGGCGCGGGGATTCGACGCGCTGAAGATCAAGGTCGGCAAAGATCTCACGCTCGATATCGAACGCGTCAAAGCCGTATACGCCGCCGTTGGCGACAAGGCGCTGATCCGGCTCGACGCCAACCAGGGGTGGACGCCGAAACAAACGGTCTCCGCTTTACGGCAACTCGAGGAAGCTGGAGTCGAGCTGGAATGCATTGAACAGCCCGTCCGCGGCGACGACATTGAAGGCATGAAGTACGTTACCGAGCGCGTATCCACGCTGGTCATGGCCGACGAATCCTCGTTTGGACCGAGAGAAGTCATCGACCTGATCCGGATGCGTGGCGCCGACATTATCAACATCAAACTGATGAAGACTGGCGGCATCTCGAACGCGGTCAAGATCGCCGACATCGCCGCAATCTACGGCGTCGAGTGCATGATCGGATGCATGGCTGAGACCAGCATCGGCGTCTCGGCGGCCGCACACGTTGCCGTCGCAAAATCCACGACCATCACGCGCATCGATCTCGACAGTCCGTCACTGGCCAAGGTCAACCCGGTCATCGGCGGCGTAACTTTCGACGACGCCGAGATACGAATTTCCGACGCACCGGGACTGGGTATCGAGAGCATCAGTGAGCTGTCGATGCTGAAGGTTGGATAATCTTATTCGTCGCCGACTCGCCGGAATTCCAGATCACCGTAGTTAAAGCTGAAGTCGACGTCATCGGACGCGGCACGCATCGAGATAGCGTCTGCCGTGTCCGCAGCACCCCCGTCGAAGGTCACAAACGCATCGCCCTGCAACGTCCTGTCGGACCAGCGGGCAATAAAAGTGTGTTCACGGTACGGCCACAGAGGGCCCGTCATCCTGGGAGACTTCACCGAGTCGAACCACAACTGGTCGCCCTCCAGGCGGATAATGACGTCGCCAAACCATGGGTCCCGGTAGCGGCCAACATAGCGTGACAGCGGCGCGTCAACATGACCGTACCGATAGTCGATCTCGTCGTACTCGGTCTGCGCGCCATCTGCTTGCTCTTTGTCAGGACTGAAATAGCCGACCCAGTTGACATCCGTCACGCCCAGATACGCCCTTACGATGCTGTACATGATGGCTTTTCTGGCATTGCCAGCGGATGCGTTGATCAGCACGACAACGCCGAGATCGAGTTCGGGAATCAGCGTCACGTAGGACATCGATCCCGTAAACGTGCCCGTATGGGACACCTCTTTGTAACCGTGCACGTCGGCCAGTCGCCAGCCCAGACCGTAAGCCTTGAAGTGGGTCCGATCGCGCTCGAAGTCCGCATCGCTGGTCTTGCGAATGGTCATCGGGCTCCACATGATGCGACTTTGCGCTGCACTGAAAAGCTGCGACCCGTCCGCGAGCGTCCCACGGTCAAGCTGCACATCGACCCAGGTCAACATGTCGTGGAGACTGCAGCGGACGCCGCCGGCCGCTGCAGAAACGCTCCACGCCGCACGAGTTCGGTTGCGTTCGATCACTTGCAGCGACCCCTCGACGATCGCATGCGGCGCTGCCACATTGTGCATTTCAGACAGCGGAATGTTCCCGGCGAAACAGCGCCTGGCGCCCATCGCGCCGAGGATGTGCTCATCGACGAACTCCTCCCACTGCATGCCGCTAACGGCCGGAATCAGTTCGCCAGCGACAATGTACAACTGGTTGTCGTAGTCATACTGCGTGCGAAAACTGCTCGCCGGCTTGAAATATCGTAAACCCCGGATGATGTCCTGACGAGTAAAATGGTTCGGCACCGGCCATAGCATCAGGTCGCCGGCGCCCAGTCCGAGCCCGCTGCGATGTGTCAATAAGTCGGTTACCGTGAACTCTTGCGTGACCCAGTCATCGTACAGCTGAAAGTCGGGAATGTGTTGGACGACCTTGTCGTCCCAGTTGAGCTTGCCCTCGTCCACGAGCATCGCCAGCGCAGCCGTCGTCATGGCCTTGCTGTTCGAGGCAATCCTGAACAGCGTGTTTTCGTCGACGACTTCAGGCAATCCGATTTCGAGAATACCGTAACCCTGCGCGTGGACGACGGCGCCGTCCTTGATCACGCCCACCGCCACTCCCGGAACCGAGAATTGCCGCATCGCTTCCGCCACAAGCGTATCGATCTCCGCGGAGCTCAATGCGTCCAGAGTCTGGCAGGCGCTGGTCAGCAACGACAGACCGAGAATCGAAACGATGGGAAAGCTGCGCTGAGGCCTCACAATAAAACAGCGCCGACAATCACATACAACACAAACGCGATAACGCCACCGATCAGCGCATAGGGCAACTGGGTGCGAACATGTTCGAGCAAATCACAGCCGGAGGCGATCGCAGAAACTGCCGTCGTATCGGAGATCGGCGAACAGTGGTCGCCGAAAACGCCGCCGCCGAGGATCGCACTGAGGAGCAATGACGGCGGCAGGTCGAGCGAGATCGCGAGCGGCATCCCCAGCGGAATTAATATGGCAAAGGTTCCCCAGGACGTTCCCGTAGAAAAGGAAATCAAAGCGCCGGCCAGGAACAACATGGCTGGAATCATAAACACCGGCAGATTCCCCTCAACCAGCCTGGCAATGTAGTCGCCAGTGCCCAGGGCGCTGAGGCTTGTGCCAAGCGCGAGCGCCAACAGGACGATCGCGACCAGGGGAAGCAGTTGAGCCATGCCATCGAAACCGATCTTGACCAGCCTGATGTGATCGTACTGACGCGCCCGCAGCATCTGCAGATAGGCAACCAGGGTTGCTATGGTCGTCGCATAAAGTACGGACTTCGAACCGCTGCCCGCCGCGAGATCGCCATTACCGGTCCAGTACATAAACCCCAACATGCCGAAAATCATGACGCCCAACGGCACGATCATGTAACGCGATTTTGTTGCAGCAATCTCCTCGGATTTACCGGCGGCGGCTATCCTCACGGTCTTGCTGTGCGCCAGCGGCCCATAGTAGCGTCCTGTCGACGCCGTCAAGAATACGATGATCAGCGTGATGATCGGATAGAAATTCAAGGACACTGTGCCCCACAACACCGCAACCGACGTTGTGCCGAAATCGTAATTGTTCAACAGCACGAGAATAAACGCGCCCCAGCCATTGAGTAAAATCAGGATGCAGACCGGCGCTGACGTGCTGTCAATAATATAGGCGAGCTTGGCCCTGCTCAGCCCGAACTTGTCGAAAAGTCCTCGCGACAAAATTCCCGCCGTCAGCACGCTCAGATTCGACTCTACAAATATGACGCCACCGACGGCGCTGGTCAGCAACGCTGCTTGCTTGCCGTTCTTCGCCACGCCGCGATTGACGAGGCTTGCCACCATCGCAGCGACGCCCCCCGAATTGCGAATGAATCCAAGCAGCGCTCCTATCATCAGGCTGAAGATAATCAGGCGGGAGTTATCTGCGCTGTCGAATACGCCGACAATGCGTTCGATGGTGCCCAGAACCGCGAGCAGCGGCGCCTGCCAATTCGGCGACATCTGCAGCAGTTCGGCCGAATAAATCGCAAGCAGGAGCGCAATGATCACTTCCTTGCGCCACAACACGACAATGACCGCAACGATGGGCGGGATTACTGACAACCAATCCATGGGCGTGAAAATAATCATTCATTCCCCGGCAGTCAACTTCTATAATCATTTTCCATTCGCCGAAAACGAGGACAACGCATGGCGGTGTTCGGTTACAGAAAAGGAAAATACTGCGCCGAGAAAGTATCGGTCAGACGAATTGCGCAGTCTTGCGGGACGCCTTTTTATTGCTATTCGAGGTCCGGCATCGAGGCCGCTTACGCCGACTACGTAGCTGCGTTCGCCGCTTGCGACGCTTTGATTTGTTACGCCATCAAGGCGAACTCGAACCAGTCGATCATCGGCTTGCTCGGCGCGCTCGGGGCCGGAGCTGACGTCGTATCCGAAGGCGAATTGCGGCGCGCCATCGCCGCCGGTATTCCGGGCGACAAAATCGTCTACTCAGGCGTCGCGAAAACCGCCACGGAGATCGAGTTTGCGCTGCGCAGTAATATCCGCCAGTTCAATGTCGAGTCGGAGCCCGAACTCGAGCAGATCAGCGCCGCCGCGGTGCGTCTCGGCAAAAAGGCCAACGTCGCTTTTCGTATTAACCCGGACGTCGACGCCCTGACCCACGAGAAAATATCCACGGGCAAGGTCGAGAACAAATTCGGCATACCATGGCAATCGGCAGGTAAAGCTTATGCGCGAGCCGCCGCAATGCCGGGCATTAACATCTGCGGTATCGACATTCATATCGGCTCGCAAATCACACACCTCGAGCCATACAGCCTTGCGTTCGAGCGCGTCGCTGAAATGGTGGAGCAATTGCGCGGCGACGGCCACACGATCAGCAGTATTGATCTCGGCGGTGGCCTGGGCATTGACTATCGCAACGGCGCTGAGCCAGTGCCCACACCCGCGCAATACGCCGAAGTGGCAATGAGCAAGCTCGGTCACCTGGGATGTCAATTTATCCTGGAACCGGGACGATCGCTGGTCGGGGCCGCCGGCATCCTGGTCGGCCGCGTTATTTACGTCAAGCGCGGCAGTCAGACCACGTTCCTGATTGTCGACGCAGCAATGAACGATTTCCTGCGGCCAAGCATGTACGACGCCCACCACAGCATCTCCAGCGAATCCGACGGCAATGAGAAGTCACAGGTTTACGACGTCGTCGGACCGGTTTGTGAAACCGGCGACACGTTTGGTCACGAGCGAACTTTGCCACAGCAAAGTCCCGGCGATCTCATCATTATAGAAGGCGCCGGCGCGTACGGATCCGTCATGGCATCCACCTACAACACCCGCTGCCTCGTGCCGGAAGTTCTCGTCGACGGTAATGAATTTAAGGTGATTCGGGAACGACCGGATTACTCCGATCTCATCGGTCTCGATGTCCCGTGGGAACCGCCTGACGCAGGGTAGCCGTCTTCTTCGCTTTGCCGGAGGCCATTTTATTGCCGCATTGTTGCACCAGCGCGTAATGCAGCAAGTCCACAACATGCTGCTGCGACGCCGCCGAGATGACATCCGGGAAAACTGTTTCGTCACCGCGAGATACCGAGAACAGTCGAATATCGGCCAGGACCGAGATTGGATTGGCGCTTTGATTGGTCAGTGAAATCACCGTAACACCCGCGCTTCTGACTGCCTTGACGATCTGGACGATTGCGGACTCCCGTCCGGTGTCGGAAATGACAATCAGGCAGTCGCGATCACCCAGGGTTGCCGATCCTGCAAGCTGCACCTGCGCATCGCTCTCAGCCATCACGGCCTGCCCAAGGGCCGCCAATTTGCCGGCCAGATCCCTGGCGATCACGGCAGCGCCACCAACGCCGATCAGCTGAATTCGATCGGCCGATACGATGGCAGCAACCACGGACTGAATTAACGCGTCATCGTTGAGGTCATTGGCGCTGCTCAACGCGTCACACTTGCTTTGAAAAAGGCGCTCCCTGACCGAAAACTCCTCCCCCTGCGCCGCTTTTTTGCGAAATACCGACACATTTGAGCTGCGCTTGACCACGGATTCGTGGATCGCGAGCTTGAGATCCGTAAATCCTCTGTAGCCGAGCTTCTGGCTGAATTTGACGACGCTGGATTGACTGACGCCCACCGATCCGGCGATTTGCTGCGAAGAGTAATCGCGAACCAACGGGGCGTTCTCGAGTATGAAATCTGCAAGTTTCTTCTCGGTCGCCGACATTTCATTGCGAGCGGATCGAATTATGGTCAGGCACGACATGCGAACCATGATAATTCAAATTGGCCACTGTCGTCATCTGCGCGGCTACGCTATGCTCTGCGCCTTATGAATCGAAGGCTCGCCATACAATCCGGAGTCGCCGCTGCATTGCTCGCAACTTCAGGCATGCGCATGACTGCGGCCGCACAGTCCACACTCAAACCACGCAGGCTTGCAGAAGGAAACACCGTCGGGCTCATCGCGCCGGCCAGCAATGCGATCGAGAACGAGGAAATCGGTTTTGCCGCCGATATCGTCCGCTCGCTGGGTTTCGAGGTCAAGGAGGGAAAATACCTTTATTCACGCAATCAGTATCTCGCCGGTACCGATCTGCAACGAGCCGAAGACGTTAACCTGATGTTTGCCGACAGCGGCGTTGACGCGATTTTTTGTTTGCGCGGCGGTTACGGCACGCCACGAATTCTCCCACATCTCAACTTTGAGCTGATCGGCAGGAATCCGAAGGTGCTCATGGGCTACAGCGACATCACGGCGCTGCTGACGGCGATCCATGTGCAAACCGGCCTAATCGGCTTTCACGGTCCGATCGCCAACCAGACTTTTTCCGACTACACGCTTGCGGAATTCAGAAAGGTTTTGGTCGAACCGACCGCCACGACGATCATCGGTCAGGCGCCGCCATTTACCACTGCTGCAGGCAAGGTCGAAGACACAAACCGCATAACCCGTTTCGTGGGCGGAACAGCACGGGGCCGTTTGATCGGCGGCAATCTCAGCCTGCTCACGACGTTGATCGGCACGCCGTTCGAACCCGATTTCCGCAATGCCCTCCTGTTTATAGAGGATGTTGGCGAGGCGCCCTATCGAGTCGATCGTATGTTGACGCAACTCTGGCTGGCCGGCAAGTTACAGCAGGTGGCAGGCATAGCCTTCGGAAAATTCACCGATCAGGGCGACGGTTCGGAGAACTCGTTCAGCATGGAAGAAGTCATCCGCATGCGCTGCGAACCGTTGCAGGTGCCCACCATCCGCGGACTGATGATTGGGCACATTGACGATCAGACTGTAGTGCCTATCGGTATCGAGGCAGAACTTAACGCAGACCTGGGCACACTGACACTATTGGAACCCGCCGTTCGCTAGTGTAAACCCTCCTCGCCTCGGTCTCCTCGACACCTTTGCGCAGATCGACGGCGATGTGGGTGTCGCTGATCCGGGCAATAAGCACTTAGTCGATGATGTGATACACCGGAGCCTTCTCCATCGTCCAGTCCCCGGATTCGCGGTCGTAACGGGACAAGGTGAAGCAATGCCAGTCGGTGTCATCCAGCTTCCGGTGATCGGCCCGGTAGTAATACCCCGGCCAGCGCGTTTCTGTCCGGAACATCGTGTGATGTGTCACGGATTCAGAGGCCAGCACGCGGTGTTGCAACTCCCACGCGCGCTGCAACTGGAGCAGGTCTTCGGCGCCAAGATGGTCCAGGTCTTCCTTGAGCATGGCCAGCAACTCCAGCCCGCGGGTGAGCATCGGCTCGTTGGTTGTGTAGTGAGAACTGATACCACCGACGTATTCGTCCATGATCTTTTCCAGACGCAGCAGGCCGTGCATCGGCAACAGGTAGCTCGGTGAAACGGTTCCCGCGACGATCTCATTGCGGCCGATTTCGTAGTTCTCCATGGGCTGGAAGACGACCTTTTCGAGATTTTCGTACTCCGCCTCGCTGATCTCCGGACTGTCTTTACCGAGGTCGTTGATGTATTTGATCGCGGCCTTGCCGGCAATCCGGCCCTCGGCGAAAGAACCTGACGAGAACTTGTGAGCCGTGCCACCGATCGTGTCGCCGGCGCCGAACAGTCCGTCGACGGTCATCATCCGGTTGTAACCCCATTGGTATTCGTCCGGTGCATAATCTTCCGGACCGCTCGCCCACGCACCGGCGCAAGTCGCGTGCGAACCCATGACGTATGGCTCGGACGTGGTCAGTTCCGGATTGACCTCCTTCGGATCGATGTTCTGCGACGCCCAGACAACCGCCTGCCCGATCGTCATGCCGAGGAAATTCTCCCAGCCGATTGTTTCCTTGTGTGGATCCTGGAAGGCCTCTTTGGTGACCATGCGAATCGGTCCGCGGCCCGCCTTCACCTCTTCCAGGAACGCGTGGTTTCGCAAACACGTCGGCACTGGCTGGTGATTAACGTAGTCCCCGACCATTTCCTTGATGCTCTCATACCAGGTGGACTCGTATTCTTTCCCATACGCGTTTTCGGTATACGTTTTGAGGTGCAGGAAGTAAGCGCCGACCGGACCGTAACCGTCCTTGAAGCGGGTGAGAACGATGCGGTTCTCCATCTGCGTCATCTTGGCGCCGACGAGAATCGGCAACGCGTAGGCTGAGGCGCTGCTCCACGGCGCATACCATGTCCGTCCCATGCCCTCGCCGACCGAACGCGGTTTGAAGATGTGCGACGCCCCGCCGGCGGCAACAATGACTGCCTTGGCGCGGAACACGTAGAACTCCCCGGTACGCACGTTAAAACCAACCGCCCCGGCGACCCGGTTGGCCTTTTTCTTGTCCATCAACAGATGGGTCACCATGATCCGGTTGTAAACTTTGGTGGCGGCCTTGCGCGCGGCCTCGGCGACAATCGGCTTGAAGCTTTCGCCGTGAATCATGATCTGCCACTTGCCTTCGCGCAGGTATCTGCCGGTCTTTGGATCTTTCATGATCGGCAGACCCCATTCCTCGAACAGGTGCACAGTGGCGTCGACATGCCGGGCGATATCGTAGCCCAGATCCTCGCGCACCAGCCCCATGAGGTCGTTACGCGCGTAGCGAACATGATCCTCGGGCTGATTCTCGTTCCACTGCATGCCCATGTAACAGTTGATCGCATACAGACCTTGCGCGACGGCGCCGCTGCGCTCGATGTTGGCCTTCTCGACGACGACGACTTTTTTGTCGCGCCCCCAGTATCTGGATTCGTAAGTGGCCCCGCAGCCTGCCATGCCGCCACCGATAACCAGGATATCCGAATCGACGAATACGGTTTTTCTGCCCGAAAACAAACCCATCAAAGCACTCCTACTTTGAACTGATCCGGCTTCAACGCGGGCAGCTCCTTGATATTGAGTCCGTCCGGTTCGTGCGCGAGTTCCTGGGAATTGATGGCATCCTGGCTGGGCGCTTCATAATCGGACGCACACTTGATGGAGCCCCATTTCGTGGTTCGGATCGGGGACTCGAAATTTTTCTCGCGGCCGTCGCGGAACTTGATCTTCCAGGAGATCGTGGCCTTCTCCTCTTCGCGGAGCACCCGAACACTGTGACCCAGGGGCGCAAAGTCGGAATAACCGCGAACATCGATGGCATCCTGCGGGCACGCCTTCACACAGGCGTAGCACTCCCAGCACATATTGGGCTCGATGTTATAGGCACGACGACTGGTGGTATCGATGTGCATAATGTTGGATGGGCAGATATCGACGCATTGTCCGCAACCGTCGCAGCGAGTCATATAAACAAATGTGGGCATGACGTTCCGTTCCTCTTGTAGCGGAGATCAACGATGGGTTGATTAGTAATGGTGTGACTGTTGGCCTGCGTTGCCAAATGTTTCAGGTTTATCGGCAGGGGCCGGCAAGTTGTTTCGCGAACCGTTCGCTGCCGACAAGCGTTTCTCGAAAGCCGCTGCGGGCTTGAAGAACATGTGTGCGAACTTGGACCATGGAACGGCTCCGAACAGCACGGTCGTGGCGATGACATGCAAACCGAAAAGCACCATCGCCCACGAATTGCCTGTCGACTGCAGATACGCCCAGAGCAGACCGAAGGTTGCACTCGCGATCAGCGAGAGGACGAACAGGTCGGCACGCACAATGCGAAACCGCGAATTGCCCTCGGCGGCGACGTCAACCCGAATGAAGAACCAGAACCAGTACCCGCCGAGGCAAATCATCAGGGCCCCGATGGTCCACAATTGCGGCAGGATGGCGGGCGCCGGAGTATCGAGCGTCGAGTAGTAAAAGATCATGATGGCGGTCGCGGCCACGTACGCCACAAAACCGTACATTGTCAGGAGGTGTGCAATTCTGCGCCGCACATTGCAGAATTCACCGGACGTCAGCACATCCACAACAACGGTCTGGATCGCCAGGGACACCATTTCTCCGCCGCCCACTTCCCGCGTCACGTTGTCCTTCGCCTTGCGCATATTGTTCAAGAAATACTTCGCGCTCTTCTTGTGAAGAACGTCGTATATCGTGCCAACCGCTACCAGGATCATCATGACGACGATGTAAGTCTGCATGACAGAGGGCGCTATGAACGCTGCAAGCTCAGCGTACGGATTGCTCGTGAACATTAATTTACCCCAGTGGACGATTCTGACCGACTTAGTATATTCGATTTTTCTAATTTGTATGTCGTTCGGGGTGATCCTGTCAATTGGTAATAATGACGGACGACACCGTCGAAATATTCCTGCAGCACGGTAATCGAAGTGATCAGACCGCCCAAAAATCCTTATACCGCAATTTCTTTATTTTACGGTATAAAATAGTCCGAATGAGCAGCATCCAACAGCGTCCTGGTGCAGTACAGCGAACTGATGCAAAACTGCGTCCGACCTGTCTCGGACGGTTCCAATTTGTCGTTCAAGTCCAAGATGATCGGCGGCAAACGGTACTGGTACCCGTATATCAGCATCGGCACTACGCGACGAGAGCATTATCTCGGGGAGGAGACGACTGAACTGCTCGACCGGATTGAAGACGAGAAAAGTGCCTGGGAATCAAACGCCGATGATCGCGAGTTACGACGACGGCTCGTCAGCATGCTCGTCGCCGGCGGTATGACACCTCCCGGAAGAGGCGAAGGAAGGTCCTCTCTTTGCTTGAGCGTAACGGCGTATTTCTTGCCGGCGCCGTGTTGGTCGGCACAGTCGCGTTTCGCGCCTATTCGAACATGCTCGGTGTGTCGTGGGCCAGCGATAGCGGAACCCAGGACATTGATGTCGCGGCTGACAACCGCTACACGCTCGCGTTGCCTCGTCCCCGATCAACGATCAATCTGGGCCAGCTGATCCTTGACATCAGCCCGCTGTTCTTTTGCACGGTCATGGCATCTTAGTGAATGTACCATCGCCCGGCCGCGTTTGCGGCCAAAGCGCGGCAAGACCGAAGCCAGGCAGAGCAGATGTTTCGAGTTCTTCTTCAAGATCGACCGTCCGACATCACGCTCGCGTACGAGGCGGCGAAGGCGCAGGGTGACGTTTTCGAAAAGAGCTTTAAGGCCGGGCTTGGGATGCTGAATCGAGACATTGCCGATGCGCTATCGAACGATGGCTTTGAATTGCACCTCGAAATTCGGATCGCCGCCCCCGCTGGGCCCCACGAAAATCCCCTTGGGATTGATGCGGATGTCGGTAACCGCCGGATCGCTGCCATCGCCGGAATCCACCGGGGTGTAGGTCCAGGTGCCGCCGCCGTCGTTGGAGAACTCGATGTCATCGGTGCTGCTCCCGAGACTCGCGAATGTGTAGCTCAGACCACTTGACGGCGAGCCGTCCACGAACGCGACCGGCCCGGGGTTGCCGCCATCGTAATCGACAACCCGCAAGGACAGGCCGGTCGGGATCGGGTCGGTAATCGTCACGCTGTCAGCGTCCGCCGGCCCGGTACCGAAATTTGTCAACTGAACCGTATACAGCACAATCGCGCCCGGTATGGCTTTCGGATTGGTTAATCCGTTGACCGGATCTTCAAGTGTGGAGACGGTTTTTATGTTTTGTATAGCTGGCACACCGGCCAAAACATTCGTTGTTGCGATGTCCGTTGCCGGTCCGCCGGTGCCGCTGATCGCATCATTGTAAGTGGTGGTCAGGCTGTCGCCAGCCTGTACATTAAAGCTGCCATCATCGTCGGTTCCCGCGGTGGTTCCAAACACGGTGGCGACGGTTGCGGTAAAGACCCCGGTATTGACGCCGGTTTCAGTATAGACGAGTGCTTCGCTTTCCCCGGTGACCGAGTTGGTGGTGGTTAGAATGATTGTTTCCGCGACGCCCGGGTCGGTATCCAGATCGGCATCGGTCAGCGTAAAGGTAACGACATCAAAGGCAAAAATCGTTGGCGTAGACGAGATTGTGCCGGAGACTCCCGCACTCAAAACATCGGTTGTGGCTACCGCCACACCAGGGCCTCCTGTGGCGGTTACTGCATCGTTATAAATGGTGCTCAAACTGTCGCCGGCCTGCACATTGAAGGTGCCGTCATCGTCGGTTCCGGCAACGATACCGAACACGGTAGCGACGGTTGCGGTAAAGACCCCGGTATTGACGCCGGTTTCAGTATAGACGAGCGTTTCGCTTTCCCCGGTGACCGAGTTGGTGGTGGTTAGAATGATTGTTTCCGCGACGCCGGGATCAACATTAAGATCGGCATCCGTCAGGGTAATCGTGACGATATCGCCCGGATTGATCGGCGTGGTAGAGACTAGTGTCCCGGTAACGCCGGGACTGGTGACGACCGTTGTCGCCGTCGCGGTTCCCGGTGCTCCCGAACTGGTCAGCGCATCGTTATAGGTGGTCTCCAGAGTATCACCGGCCTGGACGTTGAAGATCCCATCATCATTGGTACCCGCAACGATCCCGAAGACGGTCAATACCGTTGCTTCGAAGGTACCGGTATTCGGCCCGGTTTCCGTGTAGAGCAATAATTCGGTTTCTCCGGTCACGGTATTGGTTGTTGTTTCGGAGAAACTTTGCAACGTTGCGCTGTCGGTATTCAGATCGGCGTCCGTGATCCTGATCAGCACGCTCGCGCCCGGCACAATGGGGTTCGTGCTCTGAATAGTGCCTGTCATGCCGCCGCCGACCGTGTTAGTAACCGGCGGAGTTGATATCGTGGCGGTTTGATCGCTGGCGATCTGCGCCAGGTTGCTTATCTGTGTCCCGACCGGAACCCCGCCGTTGACAGTGGCACGGAAGGTGACCACCGACGGAACCCCCACCGCAAGATTGCCGATGCTCCAGCTCAGGTTCGGAGCCGCAGTATCGTCGGCGCCGGACCCGGTGATAGAACCCGGGACATAGGTGGTATCGGCCGGAACAATATCCGTTACCACCACACCCGAGGCGTTCATGTCGCCCGTATTGATCACGTCAACGCGGTATTCGATGGTATCTCCAACCAAAAGAGATCCCCCATCCAAGTCCTGGGCGGTCTTGGTGCTGCCGGAAAACAACGGTGCGCCGGTGAGCACCGTTGTGGCTTTGGTGGTATTGGCGGGGAGCGTCTCATCGCTGTCTATTCTCGCCACGTTCTCAATAAAAAAAGTGCCGGCTGCGACCGGGTTATCGACAACAACCTGATAGGTCAGAGGCCCTATAGTCGTTCCGGCCGGGACCACTCCCAGGTTCCAGCTCAGGGTGGGAGTCCCACTGTCATCTGCCCCCAGGCCGGTAATCGAGCCTGGCACATAGCTTGTTTGGGGGGGCAAAAGGTCGGTGACGACGACGTTGGTCCCGGCGGCGACCCCGCTGTTGGTCACAAAAATCGTGTAGAGCAGCGTAGCGCCCGGGCTTGCCAGTGTGGGCATTACCGTCTTGGTGCTGTCGGTAAACGCGACAGCCGAGCGGACGGTGGTGGAGGCCGTCGCCGTGATATCGGGCAAATCATTATTGCTAAGCGTGGCGATATTATCGATGACACTGCCATCCGGCAGAGCGATATCAGGTTGAACCACGAAGCCCGCGGTTTGCACGCCGCTGTCTTTCTTGAGGTTGCCAACTGTCCAGCGGATATCAGTGACCGTCGTGGGGTCAGCGGGTTCGGCGCCCCATGTTGCGCCGTTATTGATGGAGAACTCGATGGTCACGCCGGACTCGCCGAAGGCACTGCCGGCGACAAACGTTACGCCCGCCGGAATGCTGTCCACAATAACCAGACCGGTTACCTGCTTGCTTCCGGTGTTGCTGTAGTTCAACGTATAGGTGATCGTCGAGTTCGAAAGCACCGGATCGGGGGTATCGCCTTTCGTGAACGAAATTACCGCCTGGTTGACATTCGATGTCGCCGTGGAAGTCGCCGTTGCCCGGTCATCCACGGGGCCGAAGTGGGAGGTGCCGACCAACGAGGTGATCTCCTGGTCCCCGGGGGTCGTTCCGGGAGGCACCGTCAAACGGAGAATCACATCCAGCGTGGCCCCGGCCGCCAGGGTCCCGGTGTCGGGCAAACCATCCGCATCGAAGTCGAAGGTGGGGTCGACGAAGTCCCAGATGCCATCGGCGTCGGTATCCTGGGCCATCAGGACCGTACCGGTCGCATCGAGAAGTTCCGAGGGCCAGAAGTTCGGACCGTTTTTCTGTAAGCTCAGATCGAACTCGTCGTTGCCATTTCCCGTGTTGGTCACCGTGAAGGTGTAGCTCACCTGCGTCCCGGTTGACGAGTTCACGGATTGAAACTGGTCCGGTTCAACCGAGACCCCACCCACCTGGTCGATGGTGATGTTCAGGGTGTTGGATGTGACGGGTGTTTGCGGTGCTCCGCCGGAATCATCGAAATTTGCGGTCGCGTCATTGTCGATGACAACCCCCGCCAGGACACCGGCGTCGACCGTGACGGCGAAGGTGACGGTTCGATTAATTTGCCCGGCCAGCAACGGCCCGAGATTCCAGGTAATGACGCCGCCGCTCTCCGTCCCACCGCCGCTAATGCTGCCGGGGACCAGCGTGGTGTTGGCCGGGATGGTATCGGTGATCACCAGGTTGGTGGCATCGCCGGACCCGGTGTTGCCGTAGGTCAGCGTGTAGGTGATGGTATCGCCGGGTATGGCTGTAGTGACGTCGGCGCTCTTGCTGAGGGTGATGGTTGGGGGGAGGATGGAGAACCAGTCAATCGTATTTCCGCTGTCCACGGAGCTGGCCGGATCGATCGGCGTCAGCGATGCGTCCGATCCCGACGCGTCCGAGTCCTGGACGTCCACGAAGCTGATGTTCTTTGTGGCACCGGCACTCAAAGTGAAAAAGACGGTAGACCCCGGGGTGTTGGAGCGCAGCGAAAGAAGCGCCCCCGAAGCGCCCTGCAAAGTTGCCGTGCCATTGACGGTCGTCGTATCACCTTCGTTGAACGTCAATGTGTCGGGAGAAGAAACGATCTTTACAAGATTGTAGAATATCAGGCTGCCGGTGATCTCCTGGTTTGATCCGTCCAGAGTGACGGTCCCGCTCTGTGGCACGAAATTCCCCCCACCCTGTTTGGAGAAATTTCCAGCGACGTTGATGGAGTAGTTCGATGGAGACACATCGAGAGTTCCCCTTTTTACGTCGAGTTCCGAATTGACATCCAGGTTGTTATCGAGGGTCCAGGTCCCTGCAGAGTTGTCGAATGTCAGAAGGTAATAGTTGTCTCCAGCGGCGAGCCCCGTATAGCTCGAACCGCCGTTGTAGATCACCTCTCCCGAATCGGTGTCGTTGACCAGGTTAGTGACGGTCTCGCCACCTTCAAGCCTGAGGGTGCCGTCGTTGGAAAAGCTGCTTCCGGCACCGAGATCGAGATCGTTTCCCGCCAGATCGAAGTTGCCGACGTTGATCGCAAGCGAACTCGCAGCGGCCAGGGTCAGCGAGGGCGAGGCAACAGAGACCATCTTGCCGCTATTGCCTTTGTCGATGTCAAGACTGCCGTAGGTCGACGCACCCGGGATAAAGACGCTATCGAAGTTGCCGACGAAGGTGATCGTCGAAGAGCCGGCATTGATGAAGGCGCCGGAACCGGCGTCCCAGTCAAGCTCCACGGTGAAGGTGTTGGCGCCAGCATCGATCGTTCCTCTGATCTTGAGGTCATCTACGGTCACATCCCCGCCGGGTGCGAAGGTGTGCCCTGTCGGCACGAAGAGCTCATCTGGTTTGCCAATGGTTAATACTCCCGCCGTGACCGAGTACTTGATATCGGGGTCGCTGAAAGCGCCCTTGGCGGTATCCATGTCGGCGTTGCTGAGCGTCCCGCCGTTGTCGTGCCGGGCGATGACGTGCTCATCGTAGAGGTCCAGTCCGGCGAGGTCTGCCCCGTCGGAGACCGTCACGGTCGTCCCGTGGACCGACCCGTCGATATAGACCAGCATGGGGTCGCCGGGATTGATCGACGCCGTGATGGAGTAGGCGCCGCTTGCGTCGGTCACGTCGTTGCCGAGCTCGACGCCGTTCACGATCAGCCGGATAGTGCGCCCGGCCCCGGCGTTGGTGATGCCCTCGTCGGTGAAAGCCGTCCCGGAGATTGTGGCCGCTTCGGCCGCGCCGGCGCCCAGAAGGATCAGGGCAACAACCGCCATTGCAATGCGGCAGCGGCCTCGCCAGGTTTCGTTGTAGACACTAATCAAGATCTGTCAGCCTCATTGATTTCGCTTTCAGACGAAAAGCAATTGTACTGGCTACAGGGAACCATGCCCGAAGACGGGCCATTGCCAACATTGACACGCCAAAAACGATGCGAGTGTCAGCGCGCCATCTTAGGGAGCCGCGGATAGTCATGCTTGAGCATGTACGCTACACGATAGTTCAAATTTTTCAAGGAACTACAGCGGATTAAGCAACATCCTTTCTGTACTTTCGCTTCATCGCAAGCGTTGTTCCAGTTCCTGCGGATACAATCGACTTGGCCTTGAACAATCGCCTTCGCGTCCCATCCGTAGCTGTGGGCAGATATCAAAGGCAGGTGTTAGAGATAGCGCAATTCCGTCCAAAAAGTTCGCGTAGGGTTGCCTCTGGGTCGGTGAAGCGGTGGCGGACTGCCTCGGCCAGATCTTCATAGCTTGCATAGCGCGCTATCATTTCATCAAGGCCAAAGATTGTCAGTGCAGAGACAACAGCGCGGCGCGTCCAGTTTTCATCCTTTCGCTCACGATCAAAGCGTTCGATCAAGATAACGTCCTTGCCGGATGCCCTGACAAGCCTGACCGGAGCAACAGACAATCCAGCGAGCTTGGCGAGGCGCATCGCAAGAAACTCCGCTTTGACTATGGCATAGGTATCACTGATCGAAGAAAATTTTGCTATGTACTTTCTTTCGCCGTCTTGAATTGTCGCTTTCGGTCGGGCGCCACCGATGGAACTCCCATGACAGAGTGCCTGATCAAGTTCCGGCGTCAAAGGCACTCCTTTCTCAACCCTGTCAGCCGACGCCATAAGCTCCTCCAGACTTGCCACATTGACAGACCTCGGTACATGGTTTGTTGCCGATGCCTGAAAATCGAGTGCACCAATTCGATCTGAGCCAGACGCCAGCATATAGGTCAATTCATCAAACTCGACCTCTTGTGCAACCTTGCCCCTGTAACCCGTTATCTGGTTGATTATGACTCGCCGTCCCCAAGCATCGGATAGACCATCACGAAGAGCCCCCACCATAGACAGGCCCTCTTCGGGAGTTATTGCCCCTGCCTCAAGCGGTAACTCCGGCAGGTAAATAGGCATTCGGTCGGAACGGCCCAGATAGGATTTACCATAGTTGAAAACGTATTGATCGCCATCTGCTTCGATGCGTCCAGCGACAACTGGGTCGGTCTTGTCAGGCAACCAGATCCAGACATAGGCTTCCTTGGCCGGCTCGGGTTTAGAAATCATCTTTCAGCTCCCACCGTTTCCTGCGGATTTGTTTTGGCATCAGCGCAAGTATTTCATGCAGACGATCAATTTTTGGTGCCAAGGTCGAAGCGTCGGCCACAAAAAGAGGCACTCCGGCAAGTATCGCTGCCTCGAACGCAAGGCCGATATTTATCGTCGGATCACCCTGTTCGATTTTTTGTAGCGTGCTGCGGGCGATTCCCGCCCTGCTGGCAAGGTCACGCTCCGACATCCGCCGCGATTTCCGTGCAAGTTTGATTTGACTACCGAGAAGCAGGACTGGAGCCGCAAAGAACAAGGCTGGATGGACATCCCGTACCATTTTGTCATCGATCTTCAGGGCAAAGTTTACGAGGCAAGACCGCTGCGCTATCCCGGGGACACGAATACTTCCTACGACCCAAGAACTCATGCGTTGATCGTCGTCGTGGGCAATTATGAGTTGCGGGAGCTGACCGTAATTCAATTTGAATCTTTGTCCCGGCTGACCGCATTCCTTGCAACTGAGTACTCCGTGAAACTGTCTGCCATCAGGGGCCATAAGGATTACACTCCGGATGAAACGACCTGTCCAGGAGCAAACATCTACCAGTACCTTCAGGACGGTTCGTTCCTGCGACGCGTAGAACAGCTAGTCAACGGTGGTTCGTGAACGGATCCTGGCGCCGATAAGCAGCGGTTGCAGAGACAAATGTGGTCTCAACCAACGCGTCGTCTATTAAATCAATTTGTATTTGGACCGATGGGATATGAGCGCTGGATTTGGGTTGGTTTTGGTTTCGCTGGGCGGTTAGCGCTAACCTTAGGGCCTATTTCAGAAGAATATCGAATACGACTATGAGCGACACTCCCGTCACAATAAGACTTCGAAAACTATCGTGTCAGATCACGCTGGAGTATGAGGATGGCACATCCTTCGACCTTCCGTTTGAGTACCTTCGTGTCTATTCACCGTCTGCTGAAGTTAAAGGGCATGGACCCGGAGAAGGGGTACTACAAACCGGAAAGGAGAATGTGCGGGTAACGTCAATCGAACCAATCGGGTATTACGCGCTGCGGTTCTTTTTTGACGACGGCCACAATACCGGCCTATACACTTGGGATTACTTGTACGAACTGGGCACGCAGCAGAATGAAAAATGGCGTGACTACCTCAGCCGACTCAAAGCGGCGGGGTATGATCGCCTTGATTCTGAAGATAACTAGAATAAAGACAGGGGACATGCCCATGATGGACTGCGTGGTTTGCAGTGTTGCCCTCAGCCTGCACTAGCTTTTATTTTCTTGTCGCTCATTGTTCCTATTTAGCCACCACCATTCTGTTGCCTCAGAATGTACCCGGCACGAGCGAGTGTCCCTTATGTGTCCCCGATACCAAAATGTTGGGTCCGTTAGCTTGAACACGTTGTGCAGCCCAACGAAATAACTGCGCCAGCGTCGAGACTGTGTATTCTTTCAATGGTCGGTCTCCTGGCCTGGTGGTCGTGGGTGTACAATCGAAAATTCCGAATCGCACATCTGGCTGCACGAGCTTCTGTTTTATGATGTCGCACCGTGGATTTTCACCACGATCTATACTTGTTTCGGGGTGTTGGTGGTGCTCGTCTGGTTCGTCGGCAGACGCAGGAGAAGAGAAGACTAGTGCCAATGAAGGTCACGACGCTCGATCTCAGGAATTCGTGCGAATCACGCCATAGTGTCTATACTTTAGGTAAGGTGTTCATGGAGACATGACAATGACGGAAAAAAAGATTGGTAAAATAACTCATTATTACAATCACCTGCATGTGGCAACCGTGAATATTACGGATGGCGAACTACACATTGGCGACATGATCCATGTCGAGGGCCACACTTCAAACTTCATGCAAAAGCTTTGTTCTATGGAACTCGAGCACGAATCTACAGATGTTGCGAAGCCGGGGGATAATGTTGGCATTGCGATCGACGAGTACGCGAGGAAAAACGACAACGTGTATGTAGTGCACTAGTCGCAGAACCAGGTATGCGGCTATATCTCGTCCAGCACGGCGACGCCTTGACGAAGGACGTAGATCCGGAGCGGCAGTTGAGCGCTCAGGGCCGGGCCGATATCACCCGGTTGCTGGAGTGGCTAGTGACCAATGACGTTGCGGTGTCCAGCATATGGCACAGCGGCAAGACCCGGGCACGGCAGACGGCGGAATTGCTGGGGGCGGTGCTTGAAACCGGCGGCAAAATCAGTCCTGCCGAAGACCTTGGGCCCAATGACCCACCGGAGGTATTTATGAAGCGGTTGCAGAGTATTGATGAAGACACACTCATCGCCAGCCACCTGCCTTTCGTGGCACGCGTTGTGTCGCAGGCCGTAACCGGCTCATCCGATAAGCAACTGGTAGAGTTCCAGCCCGGCGGCATCGCTGTTATCGAGCGCAATGAAAGCGGTGCCTGGCATTTGATCTATTTTGCCGGCCCAGGTTTCTTTTAGCGTGATTGACCGGCGAAACGCGGTCTACTGTGCCCTGTTGCTGGCACTGACCGCACTTGCCGATGAAGAGGATTATTCGATGGCAAGAGCCGCCATGGTGGATGAAGTCAAATTTTACGCGGCACTTGCCCGTGATTCGGGGGAGGAAGCGCTGAACGACGATGTCATGCAGTCCCTTGGCACGGTCGAACGCCATAACTTTGTTGCATCGGACCAGCGACGCTTCGCGTACGAAAATCGCCCGATTCCGATCGGTCATGGGCAGACGATATCTCAGCCTTACATCGTCGCACTGATGACCGATCTCATCGAACCCGAGCGTGACTTTGTCGTGCTGGAAATCGGTACCGGTTCCGGTTACCAGGCGGCAATTCTCGCGAATCTCGTGACACACGTTTTCAGCATCGAAATCATCGAGGCGCTTGCCGATGAGGCGAAAACTCGCCTGGCACGACTCGGCTATGACAATGTCACGACGAAGCTCGGTGACGGTTACTACGGTTGGGAGAAACATGCGCCTTTCGACGCTATCATTGTATCCGCGGCCGCGAGTCACGTCCCTCCTCCGCTGATCCGGCAGCTCAAGCCCGGTGGCCGCATGATCATACCGGTCGGCGGTCGCTTCATGACCCAGCAGTTGCTGCTACTCGAGAAGACCGATGACGGCGAGGTTATCACCCGGCAAATCGCCGCAGTGCGTTTCGTTCCCCTGACACGCGGACGATAAGCGACGCCAACGTGCGCCGACTGCTTCTAGCAATACTGCTCATCTCCACGGCGGCCATTGCATACGAAATTCTGTTGATGCGCATGCTGTCGATCGTGCAGTGGCATCACTTCGCTTACATGATTATCAGCCTCGCACTTTTGGGCTACGGCGCCAGCGGCACCTTCATCGCAATCAACAAACGCCTGCTCCAGTCGCGATTTGAATTGTTCTTCAGTGTTAGTGCGCTGTTGTTCAGTGCCACGATGGTCATGTGTTACGTGGTCGGGCAGCGAGTCCCGTTCAATGCGTTGGAAATCGTTTGGAATTCGCGGCAGATCCTGTACCTCGCGATTATGTATCTCGTCTTCTTTGTGCCGTTCTTTTTTGCCGCCTGTTGTATCGGACTCGCGTTCACTTGTCGGCGGTCCCACATCAGCCGTATTTACTTCTTTGATCTGTTGGGCGCAGGCATCGGCGCAATGTTAGTCGTGGGGTCGCTTTTCCTTCTTTCGCCACAAAATACGCTGATCATGCTGGCGATAGTTGCGATGCTGGCGTCTGCATTAATGGGTTTCATGTCAACGGCGCGCAAGCCCCTGATGGCCATGCAACTTCTCTGTCTTGTGACCCTCCTGTTCGGCTTACCGCAGGACTGGCTCGATATGCGGATCTCCGAGTACAAAGGACTGAACCAGGCCATGCAGGTTGTTGGTAGCAATGTCTTGATGGTGTCATCAAGTCCATTAGGACTATTGACAGTCGTCGAGAGTCCGCGAATACCCTTTCGTTACGCGCCGGGCTTGAGTTTCAATACAAGTTTCGAACCGCCAGAGCAGCTCGCCGTATTTGTCGATGGCGACAGCATGACCACGATCACACGTTACGAAGGGAATCTCGATGCCCTCGGTTACATGGGCGACGTCACGGCAGCGTTGCCCTATGCTTTACTCGATGCACCTCGTGTGCTGATACTCGGCGCTGGTGGCGGTACCGACGTGCTGCTGGCTTTGTACAACGGCGCCGGCAGTGTCGATGCGGTGGAACTCAATCCTCAGATTACAGGCTTGGTAACAAACACTTACGCCGAGTTCGCCGGGCATCTGTATGACGATGAACGGGTCACCGTTCATACTCGGGAGGCACGCGGTTTCGTCGCACAGAGTACGGATCAATACGACCTCATCCAGGTCGCGTTGCTGGATTCGTTCGCCGCCTCCGGCTCTGGCGTGCAGGCCCTCAACGAAAATTATCTGTATACCGTCGAAGCCATTCAGGAATACCTCGAACACACTAGACCGGGCGGCATGCTAGCCATTACCCGCTGGCTGAAACTGCCGCCGCGGGACAACCTGAAGCTCGTCGCCACCGTTCTGGAAGCGTTGCGAAAGATGGGTATTGCCGAACCAGGGAGACGGCTCGCGATGATTCGAAGCTGGAACACGAGCACGTTGCTAGTCAAGCAAGGTGTGTTCTCGGTAGATGACACCACTGTGATTCGAGAATTTGCCGCCTCGCACTCCTTCGACACGGCTTTCTATCCCTCGATGCCCGCGCACGCTGCCAACCGCTTTAATCTCCTCGATCAGCCCTATCTTTATGACGGTGTCACGAAGCTGCTCGGCGACGATGCGGACGATTTCGTTGAGCGTTACAAGTTCCACATCGCACCGGCAACGGACGACAAACCCTACTTCTTTCACTTCTTTAAATGGAGCACTTTGCCCGAAGTTATGGCGCTACGCAAACGCGGCGGGGCAAGCTTGATCGAATGGAGTTATCTGATCCTGATCGCAACTATCATCCAGGCTGCAGTTGCCGGCGTTTTTCTGATCCTGCTGCCTTTGTCTCTTATCAAACGCAGCTGGCCTGCGGGTACCGGCACCCGAATGGGCAGCTATTTCTTCCTGCTCGGTCTTGCGTTTCTATTCATTGAAATCGCTTTCATTCAAAAGTTCATCCTGTTCCTCAGTCACCCGCTTTACTCCATTGCCGTGGTGCTAAGCGGTTTCTTGATATTCGCCGGATTCGGCAGCGCTTACTCTGGAAAGTTGGCGCATCGCGTTGAGCAGAGTGACCGCTCACCCGTGACTATTGCGGTCGTCGGCATATCGGCCATCGCCGTTTTGTATATGGCGCTCCTGCCAACGCTTTTTCAACAACTGATGGGGCTCGCGGATAGTTTCAAGATAGTGTTGTCGGTTTTTCTTATCGCGCCGCTTGCGTTTTTTATGGGCATGCCGTTTCCGATCGGACTGAATCGGGTTGCAAACACCGCGCCCGACTTCATTCCGTTGGCCTGGGGCATCAATGGCTTCGCCTCGGTGATGAGCGCTTCCCTGGCGACGCTGCTTGCAATAGAGTTTGGCTTTACGGCGGTCGTACTGTTCGCGCTCGGTTTATACGCAATCGCGGCGGTCATCATTCACGATTAACTCCCGTCGGTCGGACCTGAAGCGCATCACGAAGAAATTGAACGCCATACTGAAATTCATCTTTGTCGTTGTTGCCAGTTACGGTCTGCTCATTGCAGTCGTGTACTTCATGCAGAGTTGCATACTCTACCTGCCTGGCGTGCCAGGACGAACGCTAACCATGACGACGTTGGCATGGGTTATCAGGATGTATTCATTGAAACGGCCGACGAAGTGACAGTGCATGGCTGGTTCGTCGCGGGGCGATCCTCTCAAGTGCTGCTCTTCTTTCACGGCAATGCTGGAAATATCTCGCATCGTCTGGATTCGATACGACAGTTCTTCGACCTTGGTTTGTCAGTATTGATTATCGACTATCGGGGTTCCGGTCAAAGCGGCGGCAAGACCACCGAAAGCGGTATTTATCGCGATGCTGATGCGGCGTGGCGTTACCTCACTGAGGATCGCGACATATCCGCCAGCGATATCATAGTATTCGGGCGTTCATTGGGTGGTTCTGTCGCGTCACACCTGGCCGCACAGCATCAACCGTTGGCACTTATCGTTGAGTCGTCCTTCACGTCTGTCCCGGACATTGCCGCGGAGCTCTATCCGTGGCTCCCGGCCCGCTGAACGAACCCCGAACTCTACTGACGCTTCGCGGCAGCCATAACGACGCGTTTCTCCGGCATGAGCGCACCTATACTGACGGGGTCCGGACCTTTCTGACAGGTGCATCTGCACACATTACGACTCTGAAGCGGTAGGGTCTCTTCGCGTCCTCCTGCGCATAGTCGATCCCGATCCTGGGCCCGGCGGTGATGTCCTGCGTTCTCAACGGTGTCTGTTGATCTTCGATCCAGATACGATCTTCCAGCAGGCTGGCGCCGGTCAGCTGCGTCGTAATGCCCAGGGCTTGTGACAGAGTTCCCGGCCCCGCGAGAAGCATCATGCCGTTGCCCGGTTTCCTGCGCCTCTTTCGCATAATGTCGATTCCCTCCATCGGTTCGGCTGCTCTTATCAATATCGCCAGAGGCACGTCAACAGAGCCGACGACCACATTGAAGAGATGGTGAATGCCGTAACAAAGATAGACATAAGCAATGCCGCCCTGGCCGTACATAGGCTCTGTTCGGTCCGTGCGACGGCCGCCATAAGCGTGACTGGCTTTGTCATTCGTACCGGCATACGCTTCCGTTTCCGTGATGACTGCTTTTGTGATCCGGCCGTTTCGATTCGTACAGAGGACCTTGCCGAGTAACTTTTGGCTGACCTCGACGACGTCATTACTCAAATAAAAGTCCAGCGGCAATTTCATGACAAAATTTCAGCAGATGATGTATTGGTTTGATGCAGATTCGTCGCCGCAGACATGGTAAACCATTCTTTCCTGTTTGCGAGCTAACCATGAATCCAGTAACCCTTATCCAGCGCTTGCCAAAGGCAGAGCTTCATCTACACATCGAAGGGACGCTTGAGCCCGAGATGATGATGACGCTGGTGCTCAGGTTCTTAAGAAGGCGCAAGACTTCTACGACCTGACCTCGGCCTATCTCAAGCGGGCTGCGGATGACAACGTTCGTCATGTTGAAATTTTCTTTGATCCGCAGACGCATACTGAACGCGATGTCGAATTCGCGACAGTCATCGATGGCATTGACAGCGCATTGCAGGACGGTCAGTCCGAGCCGGGCATCACCTTCAGGCTGATCATGTGTTTCCTCCGGCATCTCAGCGCGGAAGCGGCTATGGCAACGCTTGAGGAGGCC
>JADFNS010000029.1 GCA_022563255.1 Pseudomonadota bacterium | reverse complement strand
TGTCTTTCGGTGTCGCAGCTAACGCGTTAAGTTCTCCGCCTGGGGAGTACGCCGGCAACGGTAAAACTCAAAGGAATTGACGGGGACCCGCACAAGCGGTGGAGCATGTGGTTTAATTCGATGCAACGCGAAGAACCTTACCTGCCCTTGACATTGACAGAATCCTGTAGAGATACGGGAGTGCTTCGGCCTGGAAAACAGGTGCTGCATGGCTGTCGTCAGCTCGTGTCGTGAGATGTTGGGTTAAGTCCCGCAACGAGCGCAACCCTTGTCCTTAGTTGCCAGCACGTAATGGTGGGAACTCTAGGGAGACTGCCGGTGACAAACCGGAGGAAGGTGGGGACGACGTCAAGTCATCATGGCCCTTATGGGCAGGGCTACACACGTGCTACAATGGCGAATACAGAGGGTTGCCAACCAGCAATGGTGAGCTAATCCCTTAAAGCTCGTCGTAGTCCGGATTGGAGTCTGCAACTCGACTCCATGAAGTCGGAATCGCTAGTAATCGCGAATCAGAATGTCGCGGTGAATACGTTCCCGGGTCTTGTACACACCGCCCGTCACACCATGGAAGTAGGTTGCACCAGAAGTAGGTAGTCTAACCCTCGGGAGGACGCTTACCACGGTGTGGCTTATGACTGGGGTGAAGTCGTAACAAGGTAGCCGTACGGGAACGTGCGGCTGGATCACCTCCTTTAAAGAGTAGTAAGCAAGCCTTCAAAATGAAGGCGCAAGCCCCTTCACAAGTTATCTGAATACTAGCAGCAGCCAAGCGATACTTTGGGTCTGTAGCTCAGTTGGTTAGAGCGCACCCCTGATAAGGGTGAGGTCGGAAGTTCAAATCTTCCCAGACCCACCACTTTCCGTCCTTCATCGTTGGAAGCCCCCTCGTTTAGCAGGCTAAACGTCGGTCGCTCCCGCCTCGAATCGCGAAAAATTAAACCCTTATCAACGTCCGCAAGGACGATGACGCAGGATTATTGTCCGGTCAGGGGGGCCATAGCTCAGTTGGGAGAGCGCCTGCCTTGCACGCAGGAGGTCGTCGGTTCGATCCCGTCTGGCTCCACCACTTTCGCGCTGTTGTACTGGATAAACGAATTTAAGGAACAGGCAGTTGCCTGCTCTTTTGCTCTTTAACAATTTGGAAATTTCTGACGTCTTGAGTGGGTCAACGTTGATACAGGCATTTGCCTGTTGAGTTGATTCAATCAAGTGTCGCATTTGCACATGTCGCATGACAACGGTTCGGCTTGCACAGCCGGACAGAAGTGCAAAGGAGCTGCAAGCACAAAAGGAATGCAGCGAATTTGTAATTCGCCCGGAGTTTTTTGGGTTATATGGTCAAGTGACTAAGCGCACATGGTGGATGCCTAGGCAGTAAGAGGCGATGAAGGACGTAGTAGTCTGCGATAAGCTTTGGTTAGCTGACAAACAAGCTTACCCAAAGATTTCCGAATGGGGAAACCCACTCTGTTTACAGAGTATCCATAACTGAATACATAGGTTATGGAGGCGAACGCGGTGAACTGAAACATCTAAGTAGCCGTAGGAAAAGAAATCAACCGAGATTCCCTTAGTAGCGGCGAGCGAAAGGGGAACAGCCCAGTTGCCATCAAGCAAACAACTCTAGTGGAACGATCTGGAAAGTTCGGCCATAGACGGTGATAGCCCCGTACACGAAAGATGAGTTTGTGGAGCAACAAAGAGTAGGTCGGGGCACGAGAAACCTTGACTGAACATGGGGGGACCATCCTCCAAGGCTAAATACTCCTTACTGACCGATAGTGAACTAGTACCGTGAGGGAAAGGCGAAAAGAACCCCGGAGAGGGGAGTGAAATAGAACCTGAAACCGTGTGCGTACAAGCAGTAGGAGCCCTTCGGGGTGACTGCGTACCTTTTGTATAATGGGTCAGCGAGTTGTTTTCAGTTGCAAGCTTAACCAATTAGGGGAGGCGTAGGGAAACCGAGTCTGAATAGGGCGATTTAGTAGCTGGGAGCAGACCCGAAACCGGACGATCTATCCATGGCCAGGGTGAAGGCAGGGTAATACCTGCTGGAGGCCCGAACCGGGTAATGTTGAAAAATTATCGGATGAGTTGTGGATAGGAGTGAAAGGCTAATCAAGTCCGGAGATAGCTGGTTCTCCTCGAAAGCTATTTAGGTAGCGCCTCATGTTTAACTCTGGGGGGTAGAGCACTGTTTCGGCTAGGGGGCCATCCCGGCTTACCAAACCGATGCAAACTCCGAATACCCAGAAGTTCAATCATGGGAGACACACGGCGGGTGCTAACGTCCGTCGTGGAAAGGGAAACAACCCAGACCGCCAGCTAAGGTCCCCAAATCAAAGCTAAGTGGGAAACGAAGTGGGAAGGCACAGACAGCCAGGAGGTTGGCTTAGAAGCAGCCATCCTTTAAAGAAAGCGTAATAGCTCACTGGTCTAGTCGGCCCGCGCGGAAGATTTAACGGGGCTCAAGCTTTGTACCGAAGCTGCGGATGCATAGATTTATCTATGCATGGTAGAGGAGCGTTCTGTAAGCCTGTGAAGGTGTGCTGCGAGGCATGCTGGAGGTATCAGAAGTGCGAATGCTGACATGAGTAACGATAATGCGGGTGAAAAACCCGCACGCCGAAAACCCAAGGATTCCTGCGCAACGTTAATCGGCGCAGGGTGAGTCGGCCCCTAAGGCGAGACCGAAAGGTGTAGTCGATGGGAAACTGGTTAATATTCCAGTACTTGGTGTTACTGCGATGGAGGGACGGAGAAGGCTAAATCTACCGGGCGTTGGTTGTCCCGGGGAAAGTATGTAGGCAGAGGGCTTAGGTAAATCCGGGCTCTTAATGTCGAGATACGATGACGACCGGTCTTTGTACCGGAAAGTGGTTGATGCCATGCTTCCAGGAAAATCTTCTAAGCTTCAGGTAACGCCGAACCGTACCGTAAACCGACACAGGTGGGTGGGGAGAGAATCCTAAGGCGCTTGAGAAAACTCTGGTGAAGGAACTAGGCAAATTGGTACCGTAACTTCGGGAGAAGGTACGCCCCTGTTGGTGACGAGACTTGCTCTCTAAGCTGGTGGGGGTTGCAGTGACCAGGTGGCTGCGACTGTTTACTAAAAACACAGCACTCTGCAAACACGAAAGTGGACGTATAGGGTGTGACGCCTGCCCGGTGCCGGAAGGTTAATTGATGGGGTTAGTCTTCGGACGAAGCTCTTGATCGAAGCCCCGGTAAACGGCGGCCGTAACTATAGATTGTTGTAGTTACGCAAATAAACTTGGCTATATGCTGGAAACTCCGGTGTATCCGCTGGTACTCGCTCGGTTAACATACGAGCAGTGACAATCCAAGCGGTGCGGACAATCAGCAGGAAAGGCTTCTGGTATGACTTCATTGAACGTTAAAGAGATTCCTGACAACAAAGGCTATTACCTTGCAGGTTTTGCCGATGGAGAAGGGAGTTTCAATTTATCATTTCGAAAACGCAAAGATTATTCCATGCCATGGAAAATCTCGTTGTGTTTCAACGTATCGCAAAAAGACAAAGTCATTTTGGCTTTGTTCAAGCGGCACCTGAAATGCGGCACTTTGCGAAGCAGACCTGATGGCGTTTGGTATTACGAAGTCAACAATTTCACCGCGATTCAGGAAAATGTCATTCCATTTTTTAGACGATTTGGTTTTCTGTCTGCGAAAAAGAAACGTGATTTTGCGAAATTTATGCAAATAGCGGATCTGATCAAAGACGGAGAGCATCTGAAAAAAAGTGGCATACGACAAATTCTTGCAATCAGAAAACAGATGAATGACGGCGGAGCTGGAAGAAGAAAATACAGCGATGCTGAAATTTTGAAGTTGGTGAAATCAGAAGAATCCTCAGAGACTATACGCCAGGCATGATTCAGACATTTTTAACCGATGTCGCTGGTCTGAATGATGATGATATAGTCCGATCTGCATAGCGATATGCAGGGTTTTTGTTCCTTTGATAAAAACGTATGAATCGTGCATACGAAGCTACTGCTTAAACCTAACCGGTTGCATGTTTGACCGGGGATAACACAGGATGAACGGTCCTAAGGTAGCGAAATTCCTTGTCGGGTAAGTTCCGACCTGCACGAATGGCGTAACGATGGCCACACTGTCTCCACCAGAGACTCAGTGAAATTGAAATCGCTGTGAAGATGCAGCGTACCCGCGGCAAGACGGAAAGACCCCGTGCACCTTTACTACAGCTTTACACTGAATTTTGAATATATTTGTGTAGGATAGCTGGGAGGCTTTGAAGCGTGATCGCTAGATTGCGTGGAGCCAACCTTGAAATACCAGCCTGATATGTTTGGAGTTCTAACCCAGGTCCATTATCTGGATCGGGGACCGTGTATGGTGGGTAGTTTGACTGGGGCGGTCTCCTCCTAAAGAGTAACGGAGGAGCGCAATGGTACTCTCAGTACGGTCGGACATCGTACGTTGCGTGCAAAGGCATAAGAGTGCTTGACTGCGAGATAGACACATCGAGCAGGGGCGAAAGCCGGTCTTAGTGATCCGGTGGTTCTGTATGGAAGGGCCATCGCTCAACGGATAAAAGGTACGCCGGGGATAACAGGCTAATTCCTCCCAAGAGTCCACATCGACGGAGGAGTTTGGCACCTCGATGTCGGCTCATCACATCCTGGGGCTGTAGCAGGTCCCAAGGGTATGGCTGTTCGCCATTTAAAGTGGTACGCGAGCTGGGTTTAGAACGTCGTGAGACAGTTCGGTCCCTATCTGCCGTGGGCGTTGGAAATTTGAGAAGAGCTGCTCCTAGTACGAGAGGACCGGAGTGGACGTATCTCTGGTGTTCCGGTTGTCACGCCAGTGGCATTGCCGGGTAGCTACATACGGACAGGATAACCGCTGAAAGCATCTAAGCGGGAAGCCCCCTTCAAGATTAGATTTCCCTGGAGCTTTAAGCTCCCTGAAGTGCCCTCGAAGACTACGAGGTTGATAGGCTGGGTGTGGAAGCGCAGTAATGCGTGAAGCTAACCAGTACTAATTGCACGTGAGGCTTGATCATATAACGCCAAAACATTTTGGTTGTTGTGTGTGACATGAGTAATGCGACACAAGGACGTCAGAATCCAAATTGTTATTTTTTTCTGGAGTTAGGGGACAGTCCCCTAACTCCTAAACCAGTTTTCTGGCGGCAATAGCGTATGGGAACCACCCGATTCCATTTCGAACTCGGAAGTGAAAACGTACAGCGCCGATGGTAGTGTGGGGTCTCCCCATGTGAGAGTAGGACACCGCCAGGATTTATTTTTAGAAGAAGCCGCACCCCTTACGGGGTGCGGCTTTTTTTGTGGCAGAGATTTACGAACGTGGAGCGTTGATGTTCGACGAGTGATCAACTGCTGCTTCAGGAGGAGGTTCTCTGCGATGATGGTTTTATTGCCACCCGGTCGAAGCAGCTTTGCAACGGTAGTGAACAGGAAGAACAGCAGGTAAATAATATCTTTCATGCTGTCCGAGGGTATTGTCCTCCCCTGAAAGCTGCAATAGCTAACCTTCTGATATCATTGGTGAATTAGTAATTCGCCATGCACACCTCAACCTGACAGTACCCTTCAATCTCCGGGCGATCGCGACAAGCGTCGCCTTCGCAAGCGGATCACCATGGCGATCACCACCAGGGCGCCGATCCCGCCGCCGACTCCCATCTTTTCCGGGATCGACAGCACCACCGGCCGCATCGCGCGCCGGTGACCACGCCAGTTGAGTGTCAGGCGGTCTCGATCTCGCTCGACTGAGACCTCGTCCAGGTAAGTGCCCAGCACATCATCACCCGCGGAAACGAGGGGCGACGTCGCCTGGAAGAAACTGCGACCGACCATCTGCCAGGGGTCTTCGATCCTCAGAGTGAGACCGGTGGGTCCACCCTCAGAGATGCGGAGCATCTGGCCCTCGCCGATCGCGAATTTGCCCAACCACGCCTCCCGCGCGGCCTCGGGGATCAGCTCCAATTGCGTCGTGTCGGGTCTGGCGGCGAGGGCCGCCGCCAAGGCTGCGTCCTTCTCTTGGAGAGCGTCGACGAATCGGACCGGCACGGGAATGGCGGGCACAAGGGCCTTTTCGACTTCTTCGCTCAAGGTCGTGGGCCATTGAATCTCGGTGATGTAGAGCACGATGCCCGAGCTCGGGAGGGTGATTTCGGTGCTGTCCCCCACCCGGTTGGGGCCGTCCCCGGTCGGCTCGCCGACGAAGACAATCGGGGTGGTATTGCGCAGGACCGAGGCGAGCTCGAGCACCGTGCCACCTGTGCGCCGACCGATCAGGGCAAAGATCAACCCCGGAGTTCGACCTTGGGAGCTGCGGCGAAGTACCTCCAGCAAGGGACCCATGGCGTGGCCGCTGCCGCCGCCGCCGAATCGCAGATCGAGCACCAGCCGTGCCTCCGGGTGCTCAGAGAGGAGCTGTCGCAATCGACTGGCGAAGCCTTCGACCGTCTGCCCCTGGGATTCGTCCAGAATGTACCGGATCTCAGCCACGATCGCGTCCTCGGTGGGGCGATACTCAGCCCAGAAATGGCTCGATTCCCGTTCGGGACGCACCCTGCGCAAGTTGCGGGCGTCGTAGCGTTTCCACGGGTCGAAGGTGTCTCGTTCGATGACCTTGGTGAGCGGCGAGCCATCCGGCAGCTCGAAGCTTAGCTCGGTGCGGGCGGGATTCGCCGCCAGGCCGGCGCCGTACAAGAGCTCTGGCGTGAAGGCGTAGCGGGCAAAGAGGTAGCGCGCGCCGTGTTCATTCTCCGCGCTGAGATAGGGTGACAGAGATTCAAAAACCTCGGCGGTCGGGCGGCCCTCGAAATGGGTGATCCGGGCGCCGATGAGATCAGTGTGGGGTGGCCGTGCATCGAGGACATGAAGGCCATCGTCGAAGTCATAAGCCAAGAGGGGCAAGAGGCCAAAGTCGATTGTCTCTTGAAAGAGGTAGAGGGTGGTGCTGTCATCTTGCAGGGCAGCGACAAGGCGCATCAGACCGGCGATGTTGGCTTCCCGCGATCGTGGAGCGGAGCTTTTGAAATATTCCAGCGCCGCGTTCAGCCGGGTGCTGAGCTCGGGATCAGCGAGATCAGGGTGGACGCTGCGAATCTGCTCCACGGCAAATTCCGCGTCAGCGAGCCATTGCGCCGGAGTCAGCTCCGCTCGGCCGGCGTTCGCCCAGGCGAGGGTCGCGACCAGCAGGGCCACGGCAAGAATGGGTGTCGTCGAGATCCACTTCATACTTCAGCTCCAGTCATGGGTAGGGATAGGGTTTTTGTTCCCTGGAGCGAGAGCATAGCAAGTCAACCAGATGCCCAAAACGTATTCTGAGGCCTTTGTGTGGCGAATTCGCGCTCAGGCGGCGCTTACAGAATACTACTTCGAACACGGTCAATTCCCGGATGCCACGGATGCGACAGCTCTGTCGATCAATGAAGATGCGGCGGAAGTACCTGGGGCGGTCAGATACTATTGGAACCTGAGGTCCAGTCCCATATGCACATAAATCGGAGTTGTAGCGGATCATTCCAAGACAAGCACTTGCCTGCGGTCTGCCGAAAATAAATCCGGCAGCTTGCGAGCCTCGCCCTGTTTCGTCAGCGACATTCCCAGTACAATACTGTCTGCGGGATGCCGCAGTACTTTTACTCAAACCAAAATCCACCTGGTACAAGCTCAGCATGTCCAATCATGACGACCTGCCTATCCGTGACAGCTCTCTAAGCGGGCTACGCCAGCCGCTGCAACAAGACGGTTTGGCTTTTGACATTGTGAAGCCATTCGGGCCGAGCATTCTCGAAACCCAGCTGCCTGCAGACATTCTGTCGAAAATGCTCAAGCTGACTGATCATGTATTGACCGACGCCAACCGCGAATCCTGGGGTCCCTATTTGGTCGGCCAGATTCGCGAAGAGCCGAGCATTCCCAAGGCAATCCTCGACGAATTTGGAGTACTGGACTATCTGGAGCGGCTGTTTGCCGAATACGTCATCGGCTGCATGTACTGCGATGCGAATCCCGAATACAAGCGGGGCGTCGATCTGTTGAAAACGTCAGGTCAGTACAGAAATCCGACGCAAATTGACATTGAATCTGCATGGATCGTCAGCCAGCAATCTGGTGAGTACAACCCTATTCACAGCCATTCCAAAGCCACGCTGTCCAGTGTGATGTATCTCAAGGTGCCCGAACACATGCAGGACAAGCCGATTCCGAACAAGGAAAATACCGACGGTTACCTTGAGTTCGTTGACCGGTCAGCCGGCAACAATTCGTTGCAGCTACAGACGTCGACCGTGCGCCTGAAACCGCAGGTTGGGCGGTTTTATATTTTTCCCGCAAGCCTTCTGCATCTGGTGTATCCGTTCAATACGGACGGCGAACGGCGTAGCGTTTCTATAAACGTGAACCACAAAATTTGAAGTTCGCGTAACCTGGCGCGCCGCTCGTTTCTGGTTTCATTGCCCTACAAATAGCCCGCGTTTTTTGCGCATTCGACAGCTTCGGCAAGGATCGCTGATGCTTTTCCCGCCTGCTGATCCTCATACAATGCCACGGCCTGGTGAAGTGCATGGCCAACTCCACCGCCAAGCAACGCATGCGGTGCCTGGAGCAGGTCGCGACTCAGGGCGATCCCATCGCCCGCCCGGTCTTCCTTTGCGGCTATCGCGATCAATTGCATCATGGCCAGCCATTTCAGAGGATACTTTGGCGCTTCTTTCTGCCAAATCCGTATCGCGTCATCCGCCAGCGCTCGTGACTGATCATCGTCACCGCTCTTCCACGCAAGCCAGGATTCATTCGCTTTCACGACAGCCCGATACTCAATCGCTGAACTTGCCTCAATGGCTTCGAGTACATTTGCCGTCGTGTTTTCGACCTCGTCAGCATTACCAAGCTGACGGTGGGCAACGTTCAGGTAGGTCAGGCTCCGCCCGATGATCCGGAGATCGCCGCAACGACGAGACAGGTCGACGGACCGTTTTAAGTAATTTACCGACTCTTTCGGCTGACCCGCGCAAAGACGCGCAAATCCTGCACCGAACAACGCGTCGGCCTGCTCCACCAAACTTCCGGCTTCCTCACTCACGGCAAGCGCTTTGTCGACTGCCGTGATCGTATTGTCGGACAGTAGGTAACGTTCCTTCCGATAGCCTAGCATTGCGACGCTGACGCAATACCGCCGCCTCTGAAACGCGTCGCCGCGTTGCTCCATGAACGGTTCCACGTCTGCGATAAGGCGTTCCATCTTGTCACTGTCAGCGGTCCAGTAATGTAGCCACATCTGACCAAGCTTTATCGCCAGCCATTCCCGCCACCAGTCGACTTGTTCCGCACGCGCCTCATCGCCGAGAATTTCCAACGCGAGCCGTAGTTCGTCCAGGGCCGCTTCATGGTCGGATTGACGTTCCCAGGTAACCGCCATTGCGCGGTGCAAAGAAGCGCATTCGGTCCGGCGGTCCTCAGGTGTTAGCGATAGCGCGTCACTGAAGCTCGAACGCGCCTGCTCATAATCGCAGTTAATTTCATGAGCTTTTCCGAGTGACTGGAACAATTGACGCCGCGTATTTTGTGTCCACGCGGTGGGCAGGGAGTCATCGCGATCGATCAACTGCTGTGCCTGCTTTAGATGTCTCAGCGTCTCAGAATTTGCATAGGCCTGGCTTGACTGCGCCGCAGCGACAAGCAGGTAATGCACCGCTTTTTCAGTGTTTTCGGCAATAGCAAAATGCCGTGCGAGCTGCAGGGCAATGGCGTCGACGTTGTTCTCAAACAGAGCTTCCATCGATAATCCAATTTCTTCATGCATCTGCGTAAGTTGAATCGCATCAAGAGACTGATAGAAAAAGTTTTGAAAAATCTTCTGGCGAAACGCATATTGAGACAAGCGAACTCCACCCGTTCGCCCGATACCCAGTGGCCGCACAAGTGCATGGCGCTTTGCGAGCGGTCCACTCAGCGATCGGATGACGTCGCGTCGCTCAAAACCAAGAGTCGACGATATTATTTCTGCATTGAATGGCTCTCCTTCGACGCTGGCAAGCAACAGATATTCCCGCTCCCGATCATCCAGACGAGCAACACGTTCATGAACAATCCCCTCGACGCGTGCCGGCAGCTTGTCCCACGATAAATTTTCGGCCTCAATCCAGTGTCCCGAATCGTCCTTGACCAGGTTTCCGGTCTCCTGGAGATGCCGCAGGAGTTCCACGGTAAACAGCGCATGACCGTCGGTATGTCGCCGCAGTGCTGTGCGGAAATCACGGCTTAGGTGATTAGGCTGCGAGTCGATTAATGCATCGACGAAGCGGGAACCGTCGTCATCGAATTCCGCAACGGCAACGGTTGCGTCTCCGTAATAGCGTTTGATTTCGTTTAGCGTGGCCTCTAGCGGATGGCGCTCACCGCCGCGGCCAAGCAATACGTCCTCGTTTCGGTAGGCACCCATGATGAGGATGCGTTCCTCGGCCAGACGGCGGCTCAAGTGAAATAACAGGTGAATCGATGCATCGTCCGACCAATGCAAGTCGTCGATAATGATCAACACCGGATGCTGTTTTGCCAACGCTTTGAGTACGTTCGTATATTGTTCGCAGAGATGACGTTGCTCGAGACCCCCGGCCTCAGCAACGATCTTAGCTTTTTCGGTTGATCGTTTTTTCTTGCCGAGGCCTGTGCTGCGTACAGCCTGTGCACCAACTCTTGTCATGATGGCGCCGCCGGGAACAAAGAGGTCGATCAGGTCGGGTCCGTGTTCTATCAACGCCTGTGCCGCTATGCGAAACCAGCGCACAGATTTCTTGCTGTTGGTCGGTGGAGAATTGGGCGCCATGTCCCGCTCATCCGCTCCACCTGCCAACTCTGTCAGGATTTCCCGGAATGGCAGGTAAGGGTCGCCGATTCCGGTCTGTGCATTGCAATGACCGTCGGCGATGACCAACTCAGGATATCGCATCCGGGCTACGCGGCAGAATTCAGTGAGAAGCGACGTTTTACCCGCGCCAGCCTCGCCCGTTACGAAACACACCGAGCGTTGGCCGTCCAACGCTTCCTGCAGAAACCCGTGCAACTTCTCCAGCTCGATCTCTCTTGCAAGGCATTGCGTTTGGGCTTGAGACGAGTCCGTCATTTTGGTGTTCGTATCAGGATATTCGCTCGCACATCAGGCTCCCGAAGCGACTGCGCTGCCACTGTTCAGCTATGAAACAATCCACCGTCCTGTCTCGTTTCGTGGATTTGCGAATTGTAACTCACCGGCGTGACGGACTGACGCGGCAACGTCGAGAATCGCCTTATATTCAATGAAAGCCTTGATCATGAACAGACGGAGCTGCCTTAGGTCAGTGCGAGGACGAACGTACGGCCAAACGTCGAGGTTGATATTGCAAATCCGAAAATGATGAGGATGGCAAGCATCGCGCTACCGCCGACAACCGTGACTCGAAGGACACTGCCGCTGTCAATTTTGTCGAAGATCGCCAGCGTCATAAGCATCAATAACAAGCCGGCGAATGCGAACGGCCCCTCCGGTACATCGACTATGGAAAATTTTGCGATTCGTCCAAACGCCGGCAGACTGATAGCAATCGATGCAAGCAACATCAGCCTTTTGTGAATCTCGGCCCTCTGACGATTAAGAACTGCAGCAATGACAAGTCCGGTGAATGTGACCAGCATGCCGATATTTCCCCATACAACGCCCGCAATTCTCGGCAAATCCGCATCGATGTTTCCGTACTTCTGCAGCAAACGGGGCGCAAGCCCCAGGGCCGCGGCAGCACCTGAGAGAAGGACCAAGATGCCAATGGTTATGCCGATCGCACCCAGACGTCTGTGCAAATCGACTCGTCCGCGGTTTACGGCGATCGTCTGTACGCAGAACCAGATGAACCATGCGGTCAGGGCAGCCCCGTGTGCGTAGACATACAGCGGAATCGCGGGAACATCGAAGAAGGCACGCAAGTAAAATGTTGGCGAAAATCCAAGCAGGACGATAAGCAGTAGGGCAAAGGATATGTACAGGAAGAATTTGCCGCGAAGATGCGATTCGAGCGTGATTTTTCGTCCCTGTCATTCAGTGGGTTCGTTTTTTTGTCGCTTTTTCTTGTGACGCTTTTATACGCCGATTTGGAAATATTGTACAGCCGGGGAAGTTAAGCTGGGAAATCAGGAGGACGACGATACAAAGGGCACTCGCTATTTCCGCGATACGCCAATGATCGGCCGACAGGTCAGCTAAGCGCGATTTACGAACGGCAATAGCTGGCGGGTCCAGTTCAGAACGTACTCCGTGAATTCGTCGCGGTTGGTCTCATTGAACATTTCGTGTCGGCCATCGCCAAATATTTTGACCGCCAGTCGGCCGTGACCTGTTTGCGCGTAGTGCATCGCCAGTTTGGTAATGCCTCGGTCGCCGCCGACGGGATCGTTTGCGCCGCCTGTTAACAGAACGGGCAGGTCCGAGCGAATGCGCAGCAGCGCTTTATCCGATCCGATCTTCATCAGCCCGCCCATCAAATCCAGCCACAGCCCGCAGGTATAGGGGCCGCCGCAAAGCGGATCGGCAATGTAAGCATCGACTTCGGTTTCGTCGCGCGTTAACCAGTCGAATTCGGTGCGGGCGGGCTCGAACGGCTTGTTGAAATCGCCAAAGCCGAGTTTGTCGAGCAGCTTGCTTTTGCCGCGGACCCCAATGCGCCAGGCTTCCAGTTGGGCGATGACCCTACCCGGTATGAGCAGCGTTTTCTGCGGCCAGGTCGAGGCGGACAAAATGAGTCCAGCCAGACGATTGCCGTGCAGCATGGCAAAGTACTGGGCAATGTATGAGCCCATGCTGTGACCCAACAGGGCGATCGGTGCGTCTGTGTGTTGCTCCTGAATCATCTCGGTTACGAGCAGCCCGTCGTCGGTCAGATGTTGCCAGCCATCGTTGTCCGCGAAGTAACCGAGCTCCGCGCAATCCGCACCGTGGCCTCGGTGATCGTGCGCAACGACGACCAACCCAAGTGTCGTAGCAGCCCTGGCGAATCTTTCGTAGCGGAGATGGTGCTCACCGAGACCGTGAAAAAGCTGGATGACACCCACGGTATCGCCCTCGCCGATCCAGCGGGTGCCATGAATGCTGTGTCCGTCGGTCGTGTGCAATTCGAAGCGCATGGCCTGCATAGTTGTCATTGATATTCCATGTTCTGGTCTGAACATCTTATACTGAAAAACATGATCGATCTTTACTACTGGCCGACCCCCAACGGACACAAGGTGTCCATCATGCTCGAAGAATGCGGCCTCGAGTACAACACGATTCCCGTGGATATCGGCGGCGGCGATCAGTTTTCGCCCGAGTTTCTAAAAGTCAGCCCCAATAATCGAATACCCGCGATCGTTGATCGCGATACCGCTGTCTCCGTTTTCGAAGGTGGCGCAATCCTTATGTACCTCGCGGAGAAGGCAGACCAACTGTTGCCGCACGAGCAAGCCGCAAAGTACGACGTGTTACAGTGGTTGTTCTGGCAGGCCGGGGGTCTTGGCCCCATGGCTGGTCAGCTCAGCCATTTCGTCAGTTACACCAAGACAGACGTTCCGTACGCGCACCAGCGCTACGAAAACGAATACGATCGACTACTGGCGGTGATGGACGTCCGTCTGAGAAACCGCGAGTTTTTGGCGGGTGACTATTCGATCGCAGACATCGCGAGTTTCCCATGGGTCTTACCGTACAACCGATTGGGTAACGATCTCGACCGGTTTGTAAATCTGCGACGCTGGTTCGACGACATCAAGCAACGCCCGGCCGTTCGCAAGGGCATCGATCTCGGCAACGACTGGACACGTGACGGGCTTCGTACCGACGCGGCGAAGTTGCTCCTGTTCGGGCAAAACTCTCAGACGGTCTTTGATGCCGCGAAAGCGGCGGAGGAATAAATTGAAATTATACGATTGCAAACCGGCGCCGAATCCGAGACGCGTCAGAATTTTTATGGCGGAAAAAGGCATTGAGATCGAAACGGTGCAGATTGATCTTGGCAGCGGAGAGCAATTCGGCGAAGTCTTTATGAAGATCAACCCGGATTGCGCCGTGCCGGTGCTGGAGCTTGATGATGGCAGTTATATCAGCGAGGTATTCGCCATTTGCCATTATCTGGAAGACACACAACCAGAACCGTCGTTGCTGGGCACGACCAATGAAGAGCGGGCAAGAATTTTAATGTGGCACTGCAAGGTCGAGCAGCAGGGTCTGGCGGCGGTGGCCGATGCTTTTCGAAATACGACCAAACGAATGAAAGACCATGCGGTGACGGGTTCAGTTTCCTACCCGCAAATTCCGGAGCTGGCGGAGCGGGGTCGTAGCCGCGTCCAGGAGTTTTTTCTAAAACTTGACAAGCGGCTTGCGGACAATGAATTTGTCGCGCGTGACCGCTACTCGATCGCCGATATTACGGCGATGGTCGTGGTCGACTTCGCGGCGTGGGTCAAATTGTCGCTGCCGGAAGATGGTATAAACCTGCGCCGCTGGTATGAGTCGGTTTCCGGCCGGCCCAGCGCTGCTGCCTGAAAACGGCAAACACGATATGTCCGGGAAAGAACCACAGCTCGCCGCCACGGTCCTTATGATTCGTCCGGTAAGGTTTGAGAGCAATCCCATGACGGCAGCGTCGAATCGCTTTCAGGGCAGATCGACGGCGACTCCCGCAAAGCAGCAGCAGGCGGCACTGCACGAGTTCGATGTACTGGTCGACGCGCTACGCGCCGCAGACATCACCGTCGTCGTCATCGATGACACCGTCGAACCGCACACGCCGGACTCCGTTTTCCCGAATAACTGGGTCAGCTTTCATGCCGACGGTCGAGTCGTCCTGTATCCGATGGAAGCGCCCAACCGTCGCGCCGAGCGACGTAGCGATATCATTGCGCAGCTCGACAAGGAATTCGGATTCCAGGTGTCAGAGATCGTGGACCTGACTGCGCACGAGGAGTCCGGGCACTATCTCGAGGGCACGGGCAGTATGGTGCTGGATCGCAGCAACCGAATTGCGTACGCGTGCCTTTCGTCACGCACACAACTCGATCCGCTGGGTGATTTTGCACAACGCATGGATTACGATGTCGTCACGTTCGACGCAGTGGATGGCGAGGGCGTTCCGATTTACCACACTAACGTCCTCATGAATATTGGTGAGGATGTCGCGGTGATATGCGACGCTGCAATTCCTCGCGACGAGCAACGCGAGGCGGTTATGGCGCGGCTCCGGGACACCGGTCACGACGTCGTGCGTCTGACCTACGATCAGCTGGATGCGTTCGCGGGAAACATGCTCGAACTTCGCAATTCGCAGGGAGAAAGGATTCTCGCGATGTCGGATCAGGCTTGGCGATCTTTGTCCGCGGAACAACGTGAAGTGTTCCAGGCGAATGGCAGGATCGTCACCTCGCCTATCGACAACATCGAGAGTTCGTCCGGTGGTAGCGTCCGCTGCATGCTGGCGGAAATACATCTTCCGAGGGTTTAAATCTCCAAATTTGCCCATAGATATCAGTTCCCACAAGAATCATTCAACCAGGAGATATCCCATGACCATTCCAGTCGGTCAGCGCAATTTTGTTGTTTTTGGTGTTGGTGCCGTTTTCGTGCTGTTTCTTGTATCACAGTTCGTTAAAACCATCCCGCCAGGCCATGTTGGCGTCGCCACGCTGTTTGGTAGCGTGGTGGAGCAAGGTTATACACAAGGCCTTCATATTCCGGTAAATCCGTTGTATCGATGGACGCTGTTCGACGCGCGTCAAAAAACGCAGGACGAGACCGCCAGAGTTCCGACACAGGATCAGCTACAAACAGATATCGATGTAAGCGTGCAGTATCGGATCGATGGCAGCATGGCGCCGGAGATACTTGAAGAGACTGGCACGGCGGCGGCGGCGGTAAGAGTTCATCTTATTCCGAAGCTGCGATCCTTGCTGCGTGAACAGGGAAAAACCATCAAACGTGCCGAAGATTTCTTCAAGGAAGAAACTCAGATTACCCTGCAAACCGGCCTGACTGACGGACTCAGAGACTATCTCGCACCCAAAGGAATCATCGTTTCGGCTGTTCTTATTCGTGACATTACGTTGCCACCGTTCATCGTGCAGGCGATCGAGCAGAAAAAGGAACGCGAACAGGCCGTAGAGCGCGAAAAGGCGGAACTCGAGCGCGTACGTACTGAGTTGCAGCAGCAGGTCGCGCACGCAGAGGCTCAGAATGAAGCCTCGATACAGGAGGCTGAACGCATGCGAACTCTTGCCGACGCTCGGGCCTACGAAATCAGGCAAATCAACGCTGCGATTGCAAACAATCCGGCGTATATTCAGTTGCAGTCACTTGAGGCGCTCAAAGCCATCTCCAAGGATCCGGCAAGTAAGTTGTATTTCCTGGACGGTTCGAGCCCGAGACCGCTACCGTTGATGCACCTGGGGGACCTGCAGCTGCAGCGCTAGGACTCTTACAGGCACAATATCGCGGGACGGGAGCCGGGCAACCGGTTCCCGTTTTGCTTTTCAGAACTGAAGAAAAAGACAAACCAGTAATGAGCAAAGACAAAATATTGATGTGCCCACCCGATTTTTTCACCGTGGACTATGTGATCAATCCATGGATGGCCGGTCACGAGGAAACGATGAGCCTGGAACTCGCGAAGACACAGTGGGGAGCATTACGGGACAAACTCGCCGAGTTTGCGGATATCGTCACGATGCTGCCACAGCCGGACTTGCCCGACATGGTGTTCACCGCAAACGCGGGCGTGGTTTACGGCGACAAAGCGGTTGCGAGTCACTTTATGCCGCACGAACGTCGGCCCGAAGAGCGGCATTTCAAAAAATGGTTTAGCGACAACGGCTTCGAGTTGCTCGACCTGGACGAGAAGATCGGTTTTGAGGGTGCCGGCGATTGTTTGATTGATCGAGGCGGACCCTGGCTCTGGACCGGCTACGGCTTCCGCACGGAGATCGAGGCGCATGAGGAGATCCGCAAGTTTTTCAACACCGACCTTGTTTCGATCCGTCTGACCGACGCGCGTTTCTATCACATTGATACCTGTTTTTGCCCGCTGACAGACGGTTATCTCTTGTATCATCCGCCGGCGTTCGATTACGAGTCGCGCACAGCGATCGAGAGCCGTATTCCGCCGCACAAGCGCATCGTTGCCGATACGATGGACGCGGGCAATTTCGCCTGCAACGCGATCAATATCGACGATCAGATTATTTTGCATAAAATTTCAGATCCGCTGCAGGCGCGCTTGATGCTGGCGGGCTTCAAAGTCCACCAGGTCGAGTTATCTGAATTTCTCAAGGCAGGTGGGTCGGCCAAATGCCTGACGCTAAAACTCAACGAGCCCGTGCGGGAATAAACTGGCTATGGGCGGCACACACCAATACAGCATTCGGCTACTGAATCCGGCGGCGCATTTGTATGAGGTGCGCCTGACGGTCGCCAGGCCGGACAAGGTGGGCCTGGAAATCGCCATGCCGGCGTGGATTCCCGGCAGTTACATGATTCGCGATTACGCGCGACACGTTGTTGCAATCCGCGCCGAATCCGATGGCGTCGGTTTGGCGGTCACGAAGCTCGACAATAACAGCTGGCGTATCGCGGCGGCAAAACGTGCCGTGACGGTCGTGCTGGAAATTTACGCGCACGATGAAAGTGTTCGCGGCGCGCACCTGGACATGACGCACGCGTATTTCAATGGCGCGTGCGTTTTTCCCGCGGTCGCCGGGCAGGAGGATGTTGCGTGCCAGGTCGAGATCGCACGAGCCGATATTCCGGAAGCAAAGAGCTGGCGAGTGGCTACTTCCATGAGCCTCGCCGGTGCGGAACCCTACGGTTTTGGTTCGTATGCTGCTCAGAACTACGCAGAACTCATCGACCATCCGGTCGAGATCGGCAATCTGTCCATCGGCGAGTTTAAAGTGAATGGCATCGCGCACAGCATCGCTATTCGCGGCAATACGCGGGCGGACATGGCGCGTCTTTGTCACGACCTGCAAGTGCTTTGCGAATATCACATGACGTTGCTGGGCGCGCCCGCCGACCTGGATCGCTACCTGTTCCTGCTGCATGCGCCGGGCAGCGGGTACGGCGGGCTGGAGCACCGCTGGTCGTCCAGTCTTGTTTCGGACAGGGACAGTCTGCCGATTCGCGGCGAAGATGGAATTTCACCGGAATATCGAAAGTTCCTCGGCCTTGCGAGCCATGAGTATTTTCATCTCTGGAATGTTAAGCGCATGAAGCCGGCTGCGTTCACGCCGTACGATTTGTCGGCGGAATCTCACACCGAATTGCTGTGGGTCTTCGAAGGAATTACATCCTATTACGGCGATCTGATGCTGGTGCGGTCCGATCTGATTTCGGATACGGAGTATCTCGAACTACTTGGCCAGACGATTACGCGCGTGTTGCGGGGTTCCGGACGTCGCCGGCAGGCTGTCGCGGATTCGAGTTTTGACGCATGGACTAAGTTTTACAAGCAGGACGCGAACGCTGGTAACGCGATCGTCAGCTATTACGTCAAAGGTTCGTTGATTGCGCTGGCGCTGGATCTGAAGCTGCGAATCGAGACGGTCGGGCGCGTTTCTCTGGACGATGTCATGCGAGCCTGCTGGAAACGCTGGGGTGAGACCGGTGACGGCATGCCTGAAGACGGTTTCGAGACGGTTAGCTCGGAGGTGTCTGGGCTTGATTTGGGCGACTTTTTTGACGCCGCGGTGCGCGGTACGGGAGAGTTACCGCTTGAGCAGTTGCTGCACGAACACGGCGTCGAGTATTGCCTGCGCAGGGCGACAGGTCGCAAAGATAAAGGCGGCGCCGACGCCGAAGCCGACAAATTGTCTGCCGTCTGGTTGGGCGCGAATCTTGGAACGCGCGATGGCAAGCCGGTATTCGAAAACATTGCAAACGGCGGCCCGGTAGAAACCGCTGGCGTATCGCCCGGGGACGAACTCGTTGCTCTCGACGGCGTGCGTGTCAATGTATCGGGCAGCGATTCTCGTATTCGACGCTATCGCCCGGGCGACAAATCGACGTTAACCGTCTTCCGCGGCGACGAATTGCTGACGATGACGATGGTGTGGGGGGAGGCGCCCGCTGATACCTGTTTTCTGCGCTTCGACGACGAGGCCACTGCTGACGCCACGGAGCGTCGCAGCGGCTGGTTGGGCGGGCGGTGACGCGTCTGGAGAGTCCGCGACTGCGTCTGTTTATCGGAGCGGCGCTGATCAGCTTGTCACCCGTGTGGGTGAGCCTGGTTGATGTGTCTCCGTCTACCAGTGGTTTCTACCGTCTGTTATTTGGTGGCGGCGCACTCGTCCTTTACTTACTGCTTACGCGCAGGCGGTTACAGCTGTCGATGCGCGTGTGGACGCTGCTGACCGCCGCCGCGATATTTTTCTCTCTCGACCTCTGGTTCTGGCATCGCAGTATCGTTTACCTGGGGCCGGGTCTGGCGACGTTGCTGGCGAATTTCCAGGTTTTCATCATGATGATCGCGGGCGTTGTATTGCTGCGACAGATACCGCGACCGGCACAGCTGGTCGCGGCGCCGCTGGCGCTATTGGGTCTCTCCCTGATCGTTGGATTTGACTGGAGAAGCCTGGCGGCGGACTACCAACTCGGTATCATTTACGGTCTCCTTGCTGCCGTTCTTTACGCCGGATACCTGCTGAGTTTGCGGCAGGCTCGCCACGATTCGCCGTATCGCATGCCGACTCGTGAAATGGCGGTCGTGTCGGTGATTGCCACGGCAATTCTGGCGATTGCGGTGTTTGTGGAAGGTGAGTCGCTGGCAATTCCGAGCTATCCGGATCTGGGGTGGCTGCTGGCGTACGGCGTGCTGTCGCATTGCCTGGGCTGGCTGTTTATCGCCAGCAGCCTGTCGGAGGTCACGGCCGTCGAGGCTGGGCTTGCCTTGCTGTTACAACCGACCCTGAGTTTTGTGTGGGATGTACTGTTTTTCAATCGGCCCACGGCGGTGATCGAGTTTGTCGGCGCGGCGATCGCGCTGTTCGCGATCTATCTGGGCTCGCGGTCCACGGCAAAGCAAGTGTAGTCATAGCAGGTCCAGCGCGCCCGGTAGAATGGTCAGTTCAAAATCTGTCTGGAGCTCTTGTACCTCGCCGTCGAGATGAGACGGTATGGGTGCGTCAGCCTGGATCGTCAGTTTGGTCACCGTGCGGTGAACGATAACGGCCTCTTGCAAATGCGTACCTTTGACGAGCTTTGGCAGTAAGTTCAAAATGCCGAGTCGCGTTATCGGTTTGGCAATGATCAATTCCAGTTGACCGTCTGAGTTGTCGGCCATGGGCGCAATATAAAACATGCCGCCGGCCCAGGGTCCATTGCTGATGTTGGCCAAGGTCAGTGGGCCGTCCCATGAGTACCCGTCCGCGGTGATTCTGACTCGTGGCGTCGCAATGCCATCGATCATCGCTTTGAGAATCGCGAGCAGGTAGATGAGATCACCGATGGGTAGATGAATCGATTGTGCCGTTCGAGTCACTTTGGCGTCGAAACCGATGCCGGCGCCGTTCGCGAAAAAGCGGTTGTTCATTTTCCCGGCATCGACAGGTCTGGCGGATTGATTAGCTGCCAGCCTGTCGGCAAGTAAACGCGTTGCGTGTTCCCAGTTGAGGGAAATGCTGCATGCTTTGGCGAAATCGTTGCCGGTGCCGGTCGGGATGACGCCGAGACCCGCGCTGTTTTTCGAGCGCAGTATTCCGTTAACAGCCTCGTGAACGCTGCCGTCTCCACCTGCCACTACGATGCGCGTTGCGCCTGCATCGACGCTGCTCAGGACCTGTGACTCCATGTCCCCGACGGCTCGACTGGCGTGCAGTTCGACGTCAAGACCGGCCTCCTGCAACAGTGCGAGAATACGCGCCTGTCGGGCGCCGGCGCGACCGCGACCGGCCGTCGGATTGAGAAACAGGTGAATGGTTGCTGTCGCCATAAAAGCTGCATCGGATTCGAGAATGCCGATGCTACAATGCGCATCAGGGTCTGCGCAAAACGGAATGGCTGCATGTTGGAGCTCGGCGTCAAATTTTTGATCAGTTATTTCATCGGTTCGTTGATGGGATCGATGATTGTGGGCCGGTTACGAGGCGGCATCGACATCCGAACGATGGGCAGCGGCAACGCCGGCGGCACAAACGCGTTGCGAACGCAGGGGGTGTTGTTCGCGCTCGGCGTCGTCCTTATAGACGTCGGCAAAGGCGTCATTGGCGCGGGTGTGGTACCGGGGTTCGATATTCCTTTTGTCCCCAATGATCCGGCAATATCGAGAATCTGGCTCACGATCTGCTGTGCGGCCGCGGCCGTGATTGGCCATGTCTACCCGATTTATCACGGATTCAAGGGCGGCAAAGGTGCGGCAACTTTTGTCGGCACTCTGGCCGTTGTTTGCCCGGCGCTCATTATCGGCGTTGTGGCGGTGTGGACGCTGGTGCTCGTAGTTAGCGGCTACGTCGGATTGGCGACCATGAGTGCGGCGACGGCATTGCCGATATATCTTGGCATCGTTGTCTTGCCGCAAGAGCAAGCGACGTTCGTCTATACCGCCGTCATGGCGATGTGCATTGTCTATTGGCATCGCTCCAATATTCGCAACATGCGCAACTCACAAGAGCACCGCAACACGGGGCTGATGATATTTAGCAGGAAAAAGGCCGGCCCGGGTAATGACGAGTCTTGACGCAGACGCTATCCGGAATTTTGCCAGCGAGCGAACCCGAGCGAAGCTCGCGCAGCTCGACGTATTGGCCGAGATTGACTCAACGAATAGTTACTTGCTGCAAAAACCCGGGCCGGAACCCGGGGAAATCAGCATTGCCGTAACGACGAACCAGACCGCTGGTCGTGGTCGTTTCGACAAGACGTGGTTATCGCCGCCGGGATCGGGACTGTGTCTCTCGGTCGCGTACACCTTTGCACGAGCGCCCGAAAATCTGCCTGCCCTGACGCTGGCGCTGGGCCTCGGCGCCATAGCCGCCCTCGAAGAATTGGGCGCGATCAACGTCCAACTCAAGTGGCCGAATGACCTCGTGGCGCTCGACAGCAAGCTGGGCGGCATACTCACTGAGGTGCAGCCGCAATCCAGCAGTGCCGTTACCGTGGTCGCAGGAATCGGCGTGAACGTGGATTTGAAAAACAACCCGGAAATCAAAGCGGACTGGGCACGGCGGGTCGTAGACCTGGGCGATATTTGCGAGGAACTTCCAGGGGGCGAACGGATTGCCGGCACGCTAACAACGCATTTATTGCAAGCGTTCGTTGACTTCGAAGAGTCGGGTTTAACTCCATTTGCCGATCGATGGTCACGCTACGACTGGTTGCTTGGCCGGGAGGTCCGAATCGATGCCGGGCAAGACCGTGTCATTGGTGTTGGTGCAGGAATCGCCGACGACGGAGCGCTGTTGGTCGATACGCCGGCACTCGGTGTCCAGCGAGTAATTTCAGGATCTGTTTCCCTGGCCGGCGGCGTGACGCAATGACCGCCTTGCTCCTTGATGTTGGTAATTCCAGACTGAAGTGGGGCGTGCTCGATGATGGCGGCATTCGCCGCACCGGACACATTTCGCAGGAAAGGATTCGCGATCAGGGCTTACAGGCTCTGACGATGAAATTACCGCGGCGCATCGATACGGTGCTCGTAAGCAATGTCGCCGGCAACAGTTATGCCACGCGCCTGTCCGGCGTTATCGGTATGCACTGCAAGTGCGACGTACATTTCGCGCGCAGTGAGAGATGCGGTTGGGGTGTTACCAACAGTTACCGGCAGCCGCGGCGTTTAGGCGTGGATCGATGGGTTGCGATGGTTGGCGCCTGGGCGGAAATGCAGTCTTCGTGTTTGATTGTCAACGCGGGTACCGCGGTAACCCTGGACGCGATCGACGATAAGGGCGTGCATCTTGGAGGTCAGATCATCCCCGGTGTCGACACGATGTTGGATTCGTTGTCTGCCGCGACCGGTTATATTCCGCTCACAAAGACTGCGGCGAAGCCGTCCACCGATGATATGAAAATGTTTGGGCGCAATACCTCGGCTGCGGTTCGGGAAGGCGTTCAAAATGCCGTCACCGGAGCGGTCGAACGGGCAACTCGAACTTTGCAATCAAACGGTTACGAACCGACAATCGTCTTGACCGGCGGCGGCGCGTCGCGCATTCTTGGAGCCCTCGACGGGGCTGTTTTGCATCGTCCTAACATCGTTTTGCAAGGGCTGGCACACATGTTGGAAAGCGATAAATGAAGAACCTGCTGCTTGTCCTCCTGCTCGCCAATATTCTGTATTTTTTGTGGGGCATGTTTGCCGAAGAACAGTCGCAACCCGGTGTCGCGATCGTTGCGGAGTCTGATCTGGGCCCACCGCTGGAAGATGTGACGACTGAGCGCGACAGTAGCGTGTTCGCCAGCGTGGGTGCCGTGCTGGGTTCCGGTGAACCATCTGCGCTGGAGGCCGTTGTCGGGCGATCCTGCGTGACGATCGGGCCGTTTAAGGACAATATGGATGCGGACTCAGCAGTGCTCGAATACTCGAACGAGGGCATGCGAACAATGCTGCGCGCGGCAAGTGGTCAGATATTCGTAGGGCATTGGGTGCAGATACGCGATATCGCCGACGATGCGGCGGCGAAGAAAATTATGGCAAAGTTGCTGACTGGCGGACTGTCCGACGCCTATGTGGTGCGCACCGACGACGAGGGACTAAAGATATCGCTGGGGTTGTTCGGCGACGTTGAACGCGCGGAGAAAATCGAATTACAGGCCAGATCGCTGGACCTGCCCGTTGAAATCTCACCCCTAACCCGGGACGGAGAGGTGTACTTCGTCGACATCGGCCTGCCGCCCGGTAAAGGGGCGGGCGCAATCATCGAAAAATATGGCGAGGAACGCGTGCTGCTGCGCAACGCGGCCACCTGCCCGCGATAGTGCGGGCAGGTGGCTATGCGCCTGTTTTCATTTTTGCCCGGGATCTTCGCGCTGATCGACGAGATCAGGCTTCAAGTACAGAACGACAAGAAAGACAAGCCCAAATAACGGGATCAGCGACAAAACTGAACCCAATGCTATGGTTCCGTACACATTCTTCGATTTGCGCTTGGCCAAAAAACTCACCGCGGCAATCGCACCGATAAGCCAAATCAAGAAAAAAATGCCGAATGTTTCAAGTGAAATATCCATAGCATTATGACTTTTTGCAGGTCAGAGTAATGTGGTCTTCGGTCTCGGACACCGTACAGGAAATGCCTGAGTAACCATACGAGTTGATAATATAGGTCTGCATCGTGGATGCAAGATCAGAACTACTGTAGGTGCCCGCGTAAGGAGCGGCATCTGCCGACGATTCAGGTATGGAGTTCCCATCGGCATCGACCGCAGATCCCGTCCGATACTTGAAAGTCAGAACAACGGTTCCTTCTGCAGTTTCAGTAATTCCGGTCAGCTCATATGTAACGGTAGAGCCGTCCGCAAAAGTTGCAAGAATTACTATATTGACGCTTGCTATTTTGCCCATTACCAATAGGGGAAGTGCGCCATAGCCGCCGAGTACTTGCCAAAAGTCGAGATTACCTGCTATGTAATTCGCCACCGCAAGTTGCTGTGACGATGCGTGAATTAAGTCGAAGGCCGATCCGCCAACCTCTATCGGAATAGTTGTTCCGGCCTGGAGTACTGCAACAACAGACTTGAGGTCGGTAACGAAGTTGGTGTAAGCGTTTGCAATATCGGCTTCAATTTCAACGACCGAGGCGGCGGCAAAGTAGAGGTTCGTGCCGTAATCATAGAAGACAAAAACGGAAAATTTTTCAATTCGTTCCTGACTTACATCCATAATGTAAACTGCATAAGCTCCCTGGGTATTTGGCGGTACGGCTTGCTTCGCCCTCCATTCCATCTTCGATAAACTGCAGCCATCACAAGTCTCCCAATATTCGGACGCGCTGGCGATACTGCTTGATGCAAGAAAAAATAAAGCGACTGCTACAGATAAATATTTCATAATCAAATATCCTTTTCGATTAAAAAACGTTTGGCGACTGTCGGATAGTCGCCCCATGGTCCTTCTGTCTGACGAATCCAAATGAGGTCATCTGACCGGGGGAGAATTCTTCAACTACGCGATACTGCAAAATAATTTTTGATATGTTGTAGAATCGCGTCCGCTGAAATCTATACAGCCGGCATAGCTCAGTTGGTAGAGCAACTGATTTGTAATCAGTAGGTCC
>JADFNS010000013.1:71037-71489 GCA_022563255.1 Pseudomonadota bacterium | reverse complement strand
CATAAGACCTCTTTAGGTTGATTTGGTCTTACCAGACTTGCAAAAACTCCGCGAACTTTCGATAGGCAAAGCGAGAGAAAAAAGGTCATAAAAAAAATCGCCAAAAAAACTTTAGCGCGATTCTATTCTGGCGTTCTGGCCTCGATTTCACTTTGCGCTTCCGCTTGCAGTCTGTGAATCGTCTGTGTAGACAGCATATGAGTGGCGTAATCCTTTACGGTGGTGTCAATCGTAGACGAAGAATATTTACATTGCGGATCGCGTATAGCCGAGAACTTGGCGAATGCCAATGCAAGAAATCCCGAGCTAATCTGCCGGTTCTCCTGCTTCGACCAGAACTTTAGGTCCAGATATGGCAACACTCCATAGTCAATCCACTTTCTGCGACGAGATTTCGTAGTGTTGTCAAGATCGGCAGAACTTCTCTGTTCTTCACTCCTGGTGTCGCGAAG
>JADFNS010000013.1:0-71002 GCA_022563255.1 Pseudomonadota bacterium | reverse complement strand
AAACGTCATCTGGTAGCCACATATTTGCTGTGAATAGTCCGAAAGAAGGGAGGTCGAGTTGCCTCGAACTGCCTGGCTTAGAGTGCAGATCAACGACCGGGCTTTCCGACCATTGGTCGCATTGCGCCACTTGCAATTCGGCATCCGACTCTGGAAGAGAATCATTAGCGACGAACTCTACGAACACATTCTTGGTGTTTTCTGGAATACTTCTTAGTGAATGATAAATATCCAAAAGCGTCGCACGCTTTATTGGGGGAAAGCTCGCCGTATTTAAGGGGTGCAAAAGCAAGGCAAATGCCGGTCCTAAGTCCCTCATCGAAGTATTTTTTGGGATCTTCTTAGCGGTGTATTTTCGTATAATCTCAATCTGCAGGTCTAGCATACTTCGCCATGTTTCGAATTCAGTAGCAGAAAGCGAAGGTGCTCTTGATTTGGAACGGGCAGGGTCATGCTGGTGCTCAATAATGTATTCGAGTGACGAATCCTGCTGCAAGACATATAACCTCGACGCAGCGTGAAAGTACCAATCGAATGCGCTGAAAGACTTTGCTGCCAAGTAATCAGTTTTCCGAAACCATTCTGGTAGATCGTCGAAATCAGAAATCCGATTAGTCATTTTTCCCGCCCCTTCCGACATCCCTCAAAGAGAGCCTGGGCAGGCCGGTGAAGGTATCCGGCTCTTCGGCAGCTAACCTAGCCCTGGCTCATTCAATATAGATGTTTAGGCAGTTGATTGCCTGATAGCGATTACTTTGTCGTTCTTGTCGGCGCTTGCATATGCCGCCCATGTGTCCATTAGTTCACGACGTTTATCGAACAGATCGCCACGCAAATACGCCGCCTCTGTCTTGTCACTCACACTATGAGCGAGTGCCATTTCGCAAACCTCGCGGGAGAAATTTGTTCTTTCAGCCGCCCAATCTCGAAATGAGGACCGAAACCCATGTGCCGTAATCTCCTTGCCCATCCTGCGAATCATCATCAAGAAGACCATCGTTGAAAGCGGTTTCTTCCCGGACTGGCTTGGGAAAACGAACAGGCCACGGTCCGATAATTCTTGCGCCCGTTTTAGTATTTCAATGCAACGGGGCGTAAGTGGTATGCGGTACTTCCTGCCTGCTTTCATCCGGCTGCCCGGAATAGTCCATGCTTTCTTTTCAAAGTCGATTTCCGACCATTCGGCCAAGATCACTTCACTGGTCCGAGTGGCCGTCAGAATCAGGAACTCAAAGGCTAAGCGTGTTGATTCGTTTGCGTCAGTCTGCCGCAGATCGGTGATAAACGTGCTTACTTCCGGGTAGGGAAGGGCAGCATGGTGCGATTGCTTCTTGGGTTGTTTAGGCAGCCCCTTGGCAATGCCAATGATTGGATTGTCACCGGATCGGTGTCCGGCAGCCTTAGCCCAGTCTAGTACGGTGCCGATTCTCTGGCGTACCCGTCTGGCTGTTTCTGGTTTCTCCAGCCATATTTTTGATAGTGCATTCAGAACTTCGGGAGTACCAATCTGATCGACGGGACGTTCGCCAAACAATGGGAATGCATATTGCTTTAATGTGCTGATCCACTGTGCGGCATGCTTCTCGTTTTTCCAGGTTTTTGAATGCTCCACATGAACCTGAATCGCCGCTTCCTTGAATGTGGGTGCATTCGATCTGGCCTTGCGACGTTCTTCTAGCGGATTGCCACCATCTCGCGCAATTTCCCGCATCTCTGAGGCCTTCTTGCGAGCTGTGGCAAGGGTCGTGGTCGATACGCCTCCCAATCCAATGTCGGTTCGCCTTCCTTGTACCACTGTGCGAAGTATCCATTTCTTGCTGCCCGTATCGCTTACAACTATGTACAGACCGTTACCGTCTGAATACCTACCAGGCTTCTTGAGAGCCTTCACAGCGAGCGGAGAGAGCTTGTTGCTTGGGTGTGGTCCTCTTTGTTTCATATCGTGCCTCCTGAAGTACCACAATTAGTACCACATAAAATGTGGTATGTCAGCAGACTTGCTTGGACGGCGTTAGACGATGAGTTCTCTGTATACGTTGATAATAAAGGCATTCAGAGACGATGCCGGAAGCTATTGGACACTAGATAGGCGGACGCCTTCTCCGCCAGAAATACAAAGACGGGGCCCAAGCGGGCCCCGTCTCAGTGCAGCCACGAGTAAACGGGCAGCGCCAGATAAGCGGTGCTGAAGCCGATCACCCAAATTCCGACTGCCACCCAGAACAAGCGCGTATTCCAGCGGTGCGCTGTTTCACACAGTTTGGCAAGCTCGGGGTCCGTGGGGCATGCGCGACCGCTGCGATACAGCAACCACGCCGCTAGCGCCAGTACAGCGCCGCTGCCGGAGAACATCCACGCTTTATACTTTGCCAGTGTTACCAGGATTGGCAGGTTCGCAAACAGCGATGCGGACACGGCGCCCAAGCCCAGAGATACCAGCAAGATAGGCAGCGCACAGCAAATCAGCGTTGTTGACGAGGCGAACAAGACCAGCCACGCCCATCGCCGCGGTGTCTTCGTTGCTTCCACGGAGCCGGTATTCAATCATTCGTGTCCGCGTGGTCGGCGATCGAACAGCCTGGCGTTTTTTCGAACGACCGGTAGGTGAAGCCTTTGTCGAGGAACAATTGCTTCAGTTGCGCGTTGGTGAAATTAACCTGGCTGTCGGCACAAACGAAAATGACACCCGTTTCGAGATTAGCGCCGACAGTGTGTACCCCTTCGATTTTTTTCAGTGCTCGTTCAGACGTTGCCACGCAAAAAGGGCAGGTGATGCCATCGACTCGAATGTCGTATTGCACGTCTTCCGCCAGGATGGGGCTGGCGAATGCGCTCGCGAGCAAGATTAGGATCAAGGCTTTCATCGCTGTCTCTCTGGTCTAAAAATTGACCCGAATACTGGTCAATACAGAATAATCGGGCTCCAGGGCGGTGCCATTCAGGTCGCGCACCAACGGTAGCTTCACACCGAGATCCGCGATCCAGCGCCTCGTCGCGTACTGCAAACCGGGCGTCAGATACAGGTGAAAGCCTCCACTGTTCGGGTCTATGACTCCGCCTGTTCGATTCCGTTCATAATAGTTGGCACTGATTTCGAGTACGCCGTAGACAAACGCGTCCGTATCCAGCACTACTTTTGCTGGTGACAGGCGGTACTGAAAGGATGTCTCGAGGTGCGTGGAATCTCCGCGTTCGAAGCCGTTCGCAGCGCGGTTAAAATCGTGTCTGAGCTGACTGTCGAGCACCCACTGGGTACTTGCCAGCGTAGCGATCAGGCCGCCGAAGATGTCCAGCGATCCATCACCGGTTTTGCCGTCTCTCCCGGTGGGGAGGCGAACACCGGCAAAGGGGGCGATGCGAATCGTTCGTCCGGGATTGTCCAAACGGAACACTTCGTAGCGCGCGAACAATAACGCGTCACCAAGACCCGAATAGGACGCGCTGACATCGCCAAACCTGCGATCGACTGTGACGACGGGTAGCACGCCGAACAAAGCCAGTTTCGACGTGAGTCCGTAGCCGATCACGGTGAGCGCCGCGAGGCTGTCCACGTGGCGCTCGATGCCGCCAATACTGTCCGATGCGTGTGTCGCGACAATTTGTTCGCGGATGATAATTTCACCAGCACTCAAGGGGAGCGCGGTATTCGTCGCGATCGGCGCCGCCGAGCTCATCGAGACTGCAAAGCAGCCGGCGAGAATTAAAGGCGCCAGGTTTATTTTCCAGGCGGCGCTGTCCTGCGAAATAACGATCATTCTCTCCCTGGAACTCGAAACGAGGGCTATCATACTGCATCGGTGGACAGGCGACGCTGCTGCACCCGGCATTGATGGGAGGCTTTTGAAGAATGGAGAAAGATTCGCGTTATTCGGCACCATCTGCGACGAAATTTATTGCCATGTCATTGTGTACATTGGGACTGTACGAGTTGTACTGGAGTTACAAGAACTGGCAATTCATCAAGGACCGGGATGGATCTGACATTCGGCCTGTCTGGCGGGCCGCGTTTTACCCGCTTTGGCACTATTCGCTCTTGTCGAAACTCAATATCAGCGTAGATTCCCGAGCATTGTCCCATCGTGCGTATCGCTTGTTTCTGGCGACCAGCCTGATCGTATTGAGTTCCCTGTGGCGCTTGCCAGATCCTTATTGGCTGCTGTCAATGTTGACGTTCTTGCCGTTTCTGCCGGCCGTGTTGCCGATGGCAAGGCCTGTGTCTTCGGCAATTGCTGAGCAGCCAAGATCCTCTCACCGCCCCGTAAATTTTGTCGCATATTTGCTGGGCGGGCCCTTCGTGGTATTTATCTCGTTAATCTCAATTGGCTATTTGCCCGGTACAGCGGTTGTTGCCGGTAATTACCTTTGGGATAAAGATATCGCTTACCTGATTGAGGCGAAAATCTTAGGCCCAGAGGAGGAAATCGAATATTTCTATTCGGCCGGCCTGTGGTCGATCAAGGAAAACGGGCAGTTCATAAGCGACAAGTACGTAACGTCCTATTGGCTTGATCCTGACACGGGCGAAACCTATATTTCGTTTGCCGCTTATGAAGAAATTGACGACATTAATGTGGTGTGGGCAGAAACCTTCCTTGATTCGACTGTGATCACCGTGACGACAGTCGATGAGCGCGTTTTCGAACTCTGGATTTCGTCAGAATCCGGGGGCGACAAGAAGTTTGTCGACACGATGAGAAAATTTTGGAATATCTCGAGCCTTCGCTCCGGGAGCGAGCCGTGACGCGCAACTACAAACATTGTTTCCGCGGCGTGTAACGGTGATAATCGCCGCCGGTCCGCGTCGGCTTCCCCGCGACGGTCAGCCGTGAACTCCGCCAGGCCCGGAAGGGAGCAACGGTAATGGTGACACCGGGTGCCGGGGCGCAGCTGGCGCGGGCCACTTGCGTTACACTGACCGATTGTCGCTGCTTCTTTAAGTACCCCGATTTATGAGCTACCTCGTCCTGGCCCGCAAATGGCGGCCCAAGAACTTTTCCGAAACCATCGGTCAGGAGCACGTGCTCCAGGCATTGATGAACGCCCTTGAAAGCGGGCGTCTGCATCACGCCTACCTGTTTACGGGGACACGCGGGGTCGGCAAGACGACGATTGCGCGCATTCTTGCCAAGGCACTCAATTGCGAGAAAGGGGTTTCGGCGGAGCCGTGCGGTGAATGCAGCGCCTGTCAGGAAATTGACGAAGGACGATTTATCGATTTGATCGAAGTCGATGCCGCATCCCAGAGCAAAGTTGATGATACGCGAGATTTGCTCGACAACGTTCAGTATGCGGCGGCGCGAGGACGTTACAAGGTGTACCTGATCGACGAGGTGCACATGTTGTCGAAGCATTCGTTTAATGCATTATTGAAAACGCTCGAGGAGCCGCCGCCGCACGTCAAATTTCTCCTGGCTACGACTGAACCGCAAAAGCTGCCGGCCACGGTGTTGTCGCGCTGTCTCCAATTCAACCTGAAACGCATGACGCCCCGGTTGATCTCCGATCACTTGGCGCATATATGCGGCGCGGAAGGCATTGAATTTGAGCCGGCGGCTCTGGCGATGCTGGCGCGCGCGGCGGACGGTAGCATGCGTGATGCGCTGAGCCTGTTGGACCAGGCGATCGCTTACTGTGGTGGCAAGATCGAAGAAGCACCGACGGCCAGGATGTTGGGAACCATCGATCGCGACCATGTCACACGTCTGCTCAGCCTGCTGGCCGCAAACGACGGCAAGGGTATTCTTGACGCGGTCCGCGAGATCGACGAGCAATTTCCCGACTATGCCCGCCTTCTCGAGGACATCGCGCGAGATTTGCAGCGCGTCGCCGTCTTTCAGGTAGTTGGCGCGAGCGACAGCGAGGACGACTGGTCCGAAGAGCATATCGCGTCGCTTGCCGAGGCAATGCCGATAGCCGACGTACAACTTTTCTACCAAATTGCGATCATGGGCCGGCGAGACCTGAACCTCGCACCCGACCCGCGCAGCGGCGCTGAAATGACTTTTTTGCGCATGCTGGCTTTCAAACCGGCGACCGCTGAGGCGACCGGATCGGCCGGTGGCAGCACTGCGGCTGTCGGCGCCGTACGACAAAGTGTACCGTCGAAGGGTGCTTCCAAGGCAGTTCAGGCGCAGCCAGCGCCTCCTCAAAAGGAGCTGCGGGAATGGTCGGATCCGGACTGGGGCGAACTGGTCATTCAGTTGGGTCTTTCCGGCGCGGTGCGTTTGCTGGCGAGCAATTGCGCTTACCTCGGGCGCGAGAAAAACACGATTGAGCTGCGGCTTGATCCGCGCTCCGTTTCAATGCTGACCAAGCAACGTAAAGACACTATTGCGGAGCGCTTGTCCGAGCACTTTAATGAGAAGTTACTCGTCGACATTACGGTCGGGGCCGCTGCGACAGAAACACCGCTGCAGCAGGAATCACGGATGGCCGATGCACGCCTGGAAGAGGCTCGCCGAACGCTGGAAGCCGACCCCAACATACAGGCCCTGAAGACGATGTTTGGAGCAGAGCTCCAGGCTGATTCAATCGAAATCATTTCGGGAGACAAGGGATGAAGGGCGGCATCGGTCAGTTGATGAAGCAAGCGCAGGAAATGCAGGCCAACATGAAAAAGACGCAGGAGGAAATGGCGTTGATCACCGTTACCGGCGAATCCGGAGCGGGCCTTGTGCGCATTACGATGACTTGCCAGCATCAGGTCCAAGCTCTGGAAATCGACGATTCGTTGCTTGGCGACGACAAGGAAATGCTGGAAGATCTCATTGTCGCCGCATTCAACGATTCAATCCGCAAGGTCGAACGGACGGTAAAGGAAAAATTCTCCGGCATGGCGGCAGGTTTTAGTTTGCCGCCCGGCATGAAATTGCCGTTCTGAGCGATGTCCTATTCTCCGCTATTGATGCAACTGATCGATGGGCTGCGTTGCATGCCTGGCATCGGTCAGAAGTCGGCACAGCGAATTGCATTTTATTTGTTGGAGAGAGATCGTGACGGCGCCAGCAATCTTTCGTCGGCACTGGCGCAAGCCGTCTCCAGGATCGGCCATTGCACTCGTTGCCGGATGTTTACTGAGCATGAGCTGTGTTCAATTTGCTCGGCATCCGGTCGGGATGAAAAACAACTGTGCGTGGTTGAGTCGCCCGCCGATGTCATGGCACTGGAGGATGCGACAAGTTTTCGTGGCTCGTATTTCGTACTCATGGGACATTTGTCGCCGCTGGATGGTATTGGCCCGGAAGAGCTCGGCCTCAGCATGCTGGAAGAACGGCTGGGCGGCGGCGAAGTCGCTGAACTGATTATCGCCACCAACCCAACCGTCGAAGGCGATGCAACCGCACATTATCTGGCGGATTTGGCGACGCGCCACGGAGTCACAGCCAGCCGGATTGCGCACGGAGTGCCCTTGGGTGGTGAGCTTGAATTCGTGGATGGCGGCACATTGTCACACGCATTTTATGGCCGCAGGGTCATCGACTAGAGAGAATTTGAATGGCAGATTCGAAAGCAGATTGTTTGTTTTGCAGTATTCTCAGCGGCGACGTACCCGCCGATATCATCTTTGAGTCGGAAACGGCAATCGCGTTTCGCGATATCAACCCGCAGGCGCCGACTCACGTCATTATTATTCCGCGCCAGCACATTCCGACGATCAATGATATTTCCGCGGACGATCAGACAATCGTTGGCAGCCTGTATACGGCTGCATCTACGATCGCCGTCGCCGAAGGCGTTGCTGACGACGGTTACCGCGTCGTCATGAACTGCAATGCAGACGCAGGCCAGAGTGTTTTCCACATCCATCTGCATTTGTTGGGAGGCAGGGCGTTGGGATGGCCGCCAGGCTAATTGAGCGCTAGTACTGCCCCTGGGACAATTGTTTCGTCAGATTGACGACACGTTTGAAACTCTCGTATCGGCGGCTGCTTATTTTTTCCGCAGCGACCGCCTCTTTCACAGCACATCCGGGTTCGCGCAAATGCTGGCAGTTTGCGAACCGGCAGGACTGGGCCGCTGCCGCAATTTCACGAAAGCCCAATGCTGCGTCACTTAGCGCGGAGAGGGCGGGCGCATAGTCGCGAACGCCCGGAGAATCGATCACGGAGCCGCCGCCTTGCAGGGGAATCATGACCGAATTTACAGTGGTGTGGCGACCCTCGCCCGACTTGGCCGACAGATCCGCGGTGCGCTGCTTCGATTCCGCAACGAGTTCGTTGATCAGGCTCGATTTTCCAACGCCGGACTGACCGACGACGATCGTGCATTGCCCGGACAGTATCTTCTGTAGCTTGTCGAGCCCTTGTCCGGTCGTTGCGCTGCATTCGAGAACAGGCAGGCCGATGTCGCGATATTCGCCGATCTCGGGGATTTCGAGGTCCTGCCCGCTGAGGAGATCGATTTTGTTGAACACGACGACGCTGTCAGCACCCATCAACTCTGCGGCGCACAGGTAGCGGTCGACGATGTACCAGTCCGGAAGCGGAGACACGGCCGCGACCACGACCAGCATGTCGAGATTGGCAGCGAGAACTTCGATCTGGCCGCGCATATTGGGCCGCGTGAGTTGATTGCGGCGCTCCAGTATGCGGGTAATCAACCAGTCGGCCTCTTTCTCGATTGGCGCAGCGGCGACATGATCGCCGCATACCGGCTTCAGCCGCTTGCCTTTGATGCGCGCATTGACGATCTTGCCGTGCGCAAGACGCAGGCGCATGCGACGGCTGTAGGTGGCGATGACGACGGCTGATTCGGAACTCATGGGCAAAGTATGCCGACAAGCTGGCAGCCTTGCACTATCAGGCCATGTAAACTACCGCGCTCCGCTAGCAAAGGTTTCCGAATATGCCCGATACAGCACCGGAGCGGTCTGAAAATTTGATCTGGATCGACCTGGAGATGACCGGTCTTTGTACGCAAACGGACACGATCATCGAGATCGCGACGATCGTTACGGACAAGTATCTCAATGAGCTTGCCGAGGGACCGGCCCTGGTCATCCAGCAGTCGCAGCAGACGCTGGATGGCATGGACGAGTGGAATACGCAGCAGCACGGCAAGTCGGGTCTGGTCAGCAAGGTTCTCGAAAGCAACATCAATACCGCAGCGGCAGAGCAGGCCACGCTGGCATTTTTGCGCGCATGGGTAGAAGCAGGCGCGTCGCCGATGTGCGGCAACGGCATTTGCCAGGACCGCCGGTTTCTCGCGCGCGAAATGCCGGAACTGGAGACGTACTTTCACTATCGCAATCTTGACGTCAGTACTTTGAAAATCCTGGCTGCCCGGTGGGCGCCCGAGGTTGCAAGGGGCTTCGTCAAAGAGTCCGAGCATTTAGCTTTGTCCGATATTCGTGATTCGATTAGAGAACTCTGCTGGTATCGCGAGCACCTTTTCGACGCTGCCGCACTGCGTAGCCACGCGGAAAATGACTGACAAGCCGTTCGCAGAGTCCGCAGAACGCAACGGCGTTCCAATATTGAACGTATTGCAGGACGAATTTTCTCAGTCCACCCATGTTCTCGAAATTGGGTCGGGCACTGGGCAGCACGCCGCTCGTTTCGCCGCCGCCATGCGGCACCTGCAATGGCAGACCAGTGATCTTGACGAAAATCATGTTGGAATCATCGCGTGGGTTAACGCTGCTGGCCTCGAAAACCTGTTGCTGCCGCTCGCTGTCGACGTACGAGAAGCGGACCTGCCGGCGCAGTCATTTGATGCCGTGTATTCGGCAAATACAGCGCATATCATGAGTTTGGCTGCGGTAGAAAAGATGTTTGCGCTGGTTGGCGGCGTGCTTGCTGACGACGGCGTGTTCTGTTTGTACGGACCGTTCCGCATCGGTGGCGAATTCAACACGCCCAGCAATGCCGCATTTCACGAATCACTTCGGTCCCGCGATCCGGAAATGGGAATTCGTCATTTGGAGAGTCTTGACGAGCTTGGCGAGGAGCACGGGTTGACGCGTACCAGGCTCTACGCAATGCCCGCTAATAATCATATCGCCGTATGGCGCAAGGGCCGGCCATGACGACGCACCGGGGCGGGTGCCATTGCGGCAGCGTGCAGTTCGAAATCGACGCGCCGGCCGCGATCGAAGCGTCGGACTGCAACTGCAGCATCTGCAGAATGTGCGGATTCTTGCACTTGATCGTTCCGCGCAAGAATTTTCGCCTGTTGCAGGGCGACGATGTTTTAACGGCCTATACCTTCAACACGGGCATCGCACAGCACTTCTTTTGCAAACACTGCGGGATAAAGTCTTTCTATGTGCCGCGATCGCATCCCGATGCTTACAGTGTCAACGTCCATTGTCTGGACAGCAGTACAATTGAATCCATTGCAGTCACGCCCTTTGATGGCCGGAACTGGGAGCAGAATGTTTCTGAACTGTCGCCGATAAACGACTGATTTAATTCATTATTGGCTGGCAGGCGCTGCGTCCTTGTCTTATAGTTGCCAGAGTCAGCATTGCCTCTTGGTGAGAACGCGATGAAAACGACAATTCGCTCGATACTATTGTGCCTGTTGGTGTGCGCACCGGCCGCCTATAGCGAACCGGCCTGGGTGAGTGACGAATTCGAAATCATGCTGCGCACCGGGCCGAGCACGACCAACGCAATCCAACTCATGATCAGCAGTGGCAGGCGACTTGAGGTACTGGAACGTGACGCCGAGTCCGGCTATTCGCGCGTACAAACAGAGGGTGGGACCGAGGGTTGGGTGTTGAGTCGTTACCTGATGAACGCGCCAAGCGCCCGGGAACAGCTGGAGACGTTGGCGGGCCAGCTAAGCAACGCAAATTCACTGGGGACGTCGCTGGATGCCAGGTTGAAAGCGATCAAAGCAGAGTACGATTCGGCCCGGCGCCGGATCGCGACAGTTGAGGGCGAAAAATCGGCGGTTGAGCAGGAACTGGCTCATCTGACCAAAACCGCGGCGAACGTCCTGGGCATCCATGAGAGAAACCAGAGTCTGGCCAACGAACTATCCAGCGTCCAGATGCGCTCAGATACGTTGCAGGCGGAGAATCTTCGCTTGTCCAGTCAGACGACGCGTTACTGGTTTATGACCGGAGCCTTGGTCCTGGTCGTCGGCATCGTTCTGGGCGTGTGGTTGCCGCGGGTGCGGTGGCAGCGTCGCAGGCCCTACGACCGTTTCTGAGTCAGACTTTCTCGCCAGCGAGGAACAACCACGTTTCGACAACCGTATCCGGGTTCAGCGATATGCTCTCGATGCCCTGGTCCAGCAACCAGCGCGCCATATCGGGATAATCGGACGGCCCCTGACCGCAAATACCGATGTACTTGTTCTGTGCCTTGCAGGCGGCGATGGTCATAGCCAGCAGCGCTTTCACCGCATCGTCGCGCTCGTCAAACATATCAGCGACCAACGCTGAGTCGCGATCCAGGCCCAGTGTCAGCTGCGTCATATCGTTTGAGCCTATGGACATGCCATCGAAATGCTCGAGATACTGGTCGGCGAGTAAAGCGTTCGTCGGTAACTCCGACATCATGATGATCTTCAGGTCGTCCTTGCCTCTTTCGAGTCCGTTCTCGGCCAGGGCGGCGATAACGTCCTTGGCCTGTTGCACCGAGCGAACGAACGGAATCATGATTTGCACGTTGTTCAGTCCCATGTCGTTGCGCACACGCTTCAACGCCTGGCACTCAAGATCGAAACAAGGTCGAAATCTTGTCGAGACATAGCGTGCTGCGCCGCGGAATCCCAGCATCGGATTTTCTTCATGGGGTTCGTACTTTTCCCCACCGATAAGATTGGCGTACTCGTTCGACTTGAAATCCGACATGCGCACGATGACAGGTTCGGGCGCGAATGCTGCGGCAATGGTTGCGATGCCCTCGCAGAGTTTGTCGACGTAGAATCCGACTGGATCGTCGTAGCCCGCCATCTGATCGTCTACGGCGGCGCGTATGTCGTCGCTGAGTTGATCGTATTCCAGCAGTGCCTGCGGGTGCACGCCAATCATGCGGTTGATAATAAATTCGATTCGCGCGAGACCAACGCCCTTGTTTGGAATATTGGCGAAATCGAAAGCGCGGTCTGGATTGCCAACGTTCATCATGATCTTGACCGGAATTTCAGGCAACGAGTCCAGTTCGATTTGGGTATGTTCAAACTCCAGGTTGCCCTCGTAGACGAAGCCCTCGTCTCCCTCGGCGCAACTGACCGTGATTTCCGCGCCATCGGTAATTTTCTCGGTTGCATCGCCACAGCCCACAACGGCCGGTATGCCAAGTTCTCTGGCGATAATAGCGGCATGGCAAGTGCGTCCGCCGCGGTTTGTGACGATCGCCGACGCGCGCTTCATGACCGGTTCCCAGTCGGGATCGGTCATATCAGTGACCAGTACGTCGCCGGCATGGACACGGTTCATTGCCGAGATGCTGTGCACGATCTTTGCCGGTCCCGCGCCGATCTTCTGACCGATGCTGCGTCCCGAGACCAAAACCTTCGAGCGGTTCTTCAGCGTATACCGCTGGATGGTTCGGCCGCTGCGACTTTGTACCGTCTCCGGGCGCGCCTGCAGAATATAGAGTTTGCCGTCGTTGCCGTCTCTGGCCCACTCGATATCCATTGGCCGCTGGTAGTGATCCTCGATCGTTACCGCCATTTTCGCCAATTCGACAATGTCGTCATCGTTCAGCGAAAAAGACAAGCTGTCTGCTTTATCAACGTCGACCGTGGAAACTGTTTCGCCCGGTTTCGGATTGTCACTGTAAATCATCTTGATGGTTTTGCTGCCCAGATTCTTGCGCAGAATAGGGAGTTTGCCCGCCGCCAGAGCGGGCTTGTACACATAAAATTCGTCCGGATTCACCGACCCTTGCACGACGGTTTCGCCCAGGCCATAGGACGATGTGATGAAAACCGCATCCCTGAATCCGGATTCCGTATCGAGAGTGAACATCACGCCGGCAGAGCCGAGGTCGCTTCTGACCATCGTCTGAATACCCGCAGACAGCGCGACCAGCTTGTGCTCGAACCCATGATGTACCCGATACGAAATCGCCCGGTCATTAAACAATGAAGCAAAAACCCGGTGCATGGCTGTTATGACATTGTCGAGACCGCGAACATTAAGAAAGGTTTCCTGCTGACCGGCGAAAGAGGCCTCTGGCAGGTCCTCGGCAGTCGCGGAGGAGCGCACCGCCACAGTAATGTCTTTGCCGCCACTCATGTCGTCCCAGGCTGTGACGACGTCGTCGATCAGCTTTTGTGGCAGGGGGGTGTCAAGAATCCAGTCTCTGATCTGACGGCCGGCCGATGTGAGGGCGTCGATATCGTCGACGTTCAGGTCGCCGAGTACGCCGTCGATGCGCTTGTCGAGATCATTGGTACTCAGGAAATGCCGATAGGCAGCTGCGGTTGTGGCAAATCCACCCGGCACGGTGATGCCGAGATTGCTGAGATTGCGAATCATTTCCCCGAGAGATGCGTTCTTGCCGCCGACCGTTTCCACGTCGTTCATGCCAAGCTCAGCGAGCTTGATAATGTAAGGCTCCAAGTTTTACTCCCTTGTTTTTCGTGGCAGGAAATGGACAATCCAGCGTATGGAAGAGCGCACCGTATTTTTTCTATCGGATCAGACCGGCGTCACCGCGGAAACGCTGGGACACAGCTTGCTAACGCAGTTCTCAAGTCGAAACTTTCGGCAAATGACTGTGCCATTTATTGATACCGAAGACAAGGCGAGAGCGGCTGTGCGTACTATCAATGCAGTGCAGGAATCCGGCGCGCCGAAGCCCATCGTATTTTCGACATTGGTCCAGGACGAATACAGAGAGATACTGAAAGAGGCCAATGGCTTGCACCTCGATATCTTCGATGTGTTTCTGACGCCCCTCGCCGCGGAGCTGGGAGAAGAACCGAGCTACGAGCCTGGGCGCGCGCATGGCATGAGCGACATCGATGCGTACATGAAGCGTATTGAGGCAACCAACTTCGCGCTGGCCAATGATGATGGGGGTATCAGTCGTAATTACGAGGTTGCGGACCTTATTCTGATCGGGGTATCGAGGTCCGGGAAGACGCCGACATGCCTTTATCTCGCATTGCAGTACGGAGTGTTTGCGGCCAATTATCCACTGACAGACGAGGAATTCGAGAGCGGCAAGCTGCCGGAATTTCTGGTGCAACAAAAAGAGAAGTTATTTGGCTTGTCGATTGCGCCAGAACGACTGCTGCAAATCCGCAAGGAAAGACGCCCGATGGGCAAGTATTCGTCCAGTCAACAAATACGATTTGAGATTCGCGAAACGCAAAAGATATTTCGCCGTTACGGCATACCGTACGTTGACACGACCGAATTTTCGATCGAAGAAATTTCGAGCAGAATCCTTGATAGTACAGGGGTTGAGCGTCGAGTTCGACCCTGATATTCGACTTCGCCTGCTGTAATATTGGCAGTATGACGCTCGATTCCTACCTCGTTCCAGAGACCATTGTGAGGCCGAAAAGCTTCACCGGATTGATGGCGCTCTATGAAAGCAACTATCTTCGATTACTGCGACTCATTCCGGATATTGATCAGTTGGATGGCTGTTTTCGGTCACGAGTGGCCGGTGCCAGCGATTTGCACATGGAAATTATCGAACGAGGCCGCTACACGGTCACGTTGTCGCTGACCTACTACCTGAAGACTTCTGATGGGTTGTTGATCAAACCGGACATGACCCTGCGTGTGTATCTGGACGGACAACTTGCGGAGGTCACAGCGATTGGCAAACAGCGTGGGAAAGGCACATTGAGCCACCTGGTGCGGGGCCATCGCAAGGAACTCCATGTTCGCTGGGGTCGCAATATCATCCTGAACAAATGGCTGGAGTATCTGTACGACCAGGGTCACCTGATCCTTGATCGCTGGTAGCGGCTTCATTTAAGGGCTATTTTCTGCCTTAGGCCAGATTTCAAAACTGTCGATTCAGTCGGAGCTTCGCGCCTTGGCACTTGTCATGATTGACGCTTGTGGCGTGCCGGGCTTATGTCAGGCGCGTTCGGATTATGTAAAGCGAGGTAGTCTTGGCGAGCCTGTCAGAAATATTTAAAACGGCACCGGAAGAGACCAAAGGCAGCGATAAGCTGCTGGATCTGTTTCGGAACCGTGCCGAGCTCAAGAAAGAGTTCGCCGTACTGCGTGAGGAAAAATATCGGCTACAGGACCGAGTTAAGCATCACGAAGGGGCGACCGCACGCGTGCAGCAAAGAATCGACCATCTGGAGAACCTGCTGCTGGATCGCGAGTGGGTTCACAACGTAGTCGCATTTTATCAACTGCGCAGACTCGCGGGTCATTGCAAGTCGAAACTGGCGCGTTTTGCGGAGCAGCTCAAACAGCAGCGCGAGAAGCGGATTCACGGCCTTGCTGTGAAGGCATGGAACGAGGGCCGCGATGAGACCGCTGCCGGTATAGAAAGGGAAATCGGTGAGCAGCGCTTGCAAGTTCAGCTGATGGAGGACCGGCTGCAATCGGAGCGCCACAGACTCATGACCATGAACGGCATCAGCAAGATTTTTCGTGGTCGCCGTCTGGCCGCGAATATCGACCAGATTGCGGCACGGATTGAATTGGGCCAGGGCAGAGAAACTGAATTGCTCCAGGCCCTGGAAAGCAATTACAATCTCGACGCTCCCGAGTGCCAGGGTCTGAACCTGGCGGTGAAACGGGCGATAAATTTCATGATCCTGTCGTATGCGCAGCAATTGTATTTGCATTTTGATGAGGACAATCTTGTTAATCTCGCGAAGGAAGCGGGTGAAAAGAGCGTGGGTGCGGTCAACTATGGCGACAAATCCGATTGCGACCGGCTAATTGAGCGTCTCGAGAGACGCTGGGATTCGATGGAAGGCATGACGGATCATGCCGATGTTTTACAAAAACGGGCAAAACTGATTACCGAGCACGCGCTGTTTAGAAGGTCAGACGACGCGACGCCGATTCCAGGGAGCGTTGCGACCGTTTTTGATATCGACGCGAACGGAGTCGTTCGCCAGCAAGACGTAAACTTGCTGGGTGACAACTACTTTGGAATTGCGAAAATTCTCAGCCGTTAACGCAGGGCGCTAAATGTCGCGGCGGTACATGCGCTTTTTGAAACGTGACTGGTCCTCGTCAGATACGCCCGGCAACCGAGTCTCCATAACAGGCTCCGATTCCGGCTTGTCCTTTTCACGCTTGGCCATATCGGTCAGCGGGTCGGTGCGGAACGCTTCGAGAATTGCCGCCGCCGCGCCCGGTGCTAACAGATGGTCGGGGACGTCAAGCGTGGCCTTGTCAGCGGGATCGTGCAGGGTCGATGCGGCGAGAACCGGGAGCGCGAACAGGGCAGCCACAAGAAACGCTGCGCCTGCAGCGCTGGATTTACCTCGTTTCGGCGTAAGGCGCCGGTCTGCCATCGTCCACTCCGGTAGGTGTTATAGTCGAGTATAACACCCAGCGTGGGCCACACAAGATATCCCGCTCAGGGCCGCATCTGCGCCGTTTGAGCTGTAAGCGAACTCACTTTCCGCAGGGCAGCCATATCGGCCACTATTTTTGCCGCCTGATCAAGCTGAATATCGGGGAATTCTTCGTCGTCGAAGTCGTCAAGACTTTCCAGTCGCTCCAGGCCCATCGCGACGCGACGATTATTTTCTCGGTTCAACGTTGCGGTGAGTTCACCTTCACGTGTTGCGCGTCTTGCATTTATATCCAGAGAAACGGTTTTCTGTTCACGGATTCGCTTGCTGGCGCGAATACGATCCAACTGGTACTCGAAATTCGGATCGTCTTTCGAGCGTTCGGTATGACGGGTAACCAGAGACTCGATCATGCTGGTCAGCGGGTCGCCAGCCTTAAAGCGTGTGGTTTCAATCGTGTCCCATGGCAGGGCGTTTTCGCGCGCGCTCTCACCAACCAGTTTCGTATCGATGCTCGACGGCAAGACGATATCGGGATGGACGCCGCGGTGCTGCGTGCTGGCGCCGGTTATCCGGTAATACTTGCCGATCGTCAGTGTCAGCTGGCCAAATCTTTGGCCGTCGTTACTGCGTGAATACTGGTCCAGTGAGTAAAGGTTTTGTACGGTTCCTTTACCGAAGGTCTGCTGTCCGATGATTACGCCTCGCGAATAGTCCTGAATTGCGCCTGCGAAAATCTCGGATGCCGACGCGCTGAAACGATCAACAAGCACTGCCAGCGGTCCGTTATACGCTACGCGTGCGACCGGGTCCGGAGAGTCAATACGCTGAATCGGATGGAGACTGACATCGATCGAGTTTCTCAGCTGGACGATGGGGCCGTTGTCAATGAACAAACCTGAAAGCGCCGTGGCTTCGTTCAGATGCCCGCCCCCATTGCCGCGCATATCGATGATCAGGCCATCTATTCCTTCGTCCTCGAGTTCGCCAATCAGCCGTTTTACATCCTTGGTAACACTCGTGTAGTTGGTGTCGCCGCTCGTCAGCGCGCGGTAGTCGCGATAGAAGCCGGGGACTTCGATGATGCCGATGGACCGTTCGCCGCCGCTGTGAGGAACAGTGACGATCTTGCTTTTCGCGGCCTGTTCTTCGAGTTTTACCGGGCCGCGAACCAGGGAGATGACTTGTTTTGGGCTACCCGGCACTGAGTTTGCGGGAATAATCTGCAGGCGCACAACGGACTTCTTCGGACCACGGATAAGGTCCACGACATCGTCGAGTCGCCAGCCGATAACGTCAACGAATTCTTCTTCGAAGCCCTGGGCTACTGCCGTGATTCGGTCGTCACGCCGCAGTTCACCGTCAAAATCGGCAGGGCCTCCGCGGATGATATTCACGATTTTGACGAAGTCGTCTTCCGTTTGCAGTGTCGCCCCGATACCGACATAAGACAGGCTCATTTGAATTCGATATTCATCGGCGTTGCGCGGCGAGAGATAACTGGAATGCGGATCGACGGTGTGGGCAAATGTGTTCATGAACCGCTCGAAGACATCGTCATTGTTGACCTGATCCAGACGCCGGATAAATCCGGTATAGCGTTTGGTCAGGACTGCCCGTATTTTTTCCCAGGGTTCGTTTTCCAGCGCAAGCGACAGCGCGTCATTTACGACCCGTCTGCTCCATATCGCGTCAAGTTCTTGCGTGTCGAGCGCCCAGGGTTCTTCTGTCCGGTCGAACTGATACTCGATGTCCACGGTGAAGTCTGGTTCTGTTTCGAGCTGCGCCAGTGCGAAGCTGAGGCGTTCGCGTACACGTGTCTGGTAAACCTCAAATATTTCGTAAACAGGATCGAGCGGTTTGCTCTTGACAATATCATCAAGCTCGAAACGGTAGCGTTCGAAGTACTCAATATCGCTCGCCAGCAGGTACATCCTGTTGCGGTCCAGATTTTCGATGTAGTCATCCAAAACTCTCGATGAGAGTTTGTCATCGACTGGGACCCGGTTGTAATGGGAATTCTGTATGAATTGAGCGACCAGCTCACCAATTTCTTCGTGACGTTGTTCGGGATAGAGAAAGTTATTATCTTCGACAGCCGATGCATTGCCTGCGGGACTGCTAAAAGCAGGCAGAGACAAGAGGGTAAGCAACGCTATGGCAAATCCACGGGCGCGGCGCTGTTCGAATTTCGTCAAAGTTTTCTCCATATCACTCAAATACAGTTTTGCAATCGGTCCAATTCGGCTAGGCTAGTTGTCTCGAACCCTTTGATCAAGGGTGTATTCGTCATAATGGACCTTATGTCCCGAATGCTTATCACCGAAATGGAAGCTTTTAATGCGACCGCTGACCGTTGTAACACTCATGATCCTCGGATCCTGCTTCGCGATTATGGTCAGTTTGGGCGGGGTTATTATCGTCGTACTGGTCCTTGGCGACGAATATCCGCGCTTGCAGCGTGAATTTGACCCTTTGCTTGAAAGCATCTCAATCTTTGTAGCTATGACACTGATATCGGCGCTGAGTTTCTACACACTTTTGAAAAAATCAGCGGTGCGCTACTGGGTGCAGCTCGCGATGTGGGGTGGACTGGCGCTCACCGGCTGGCACTACTGGCCAAATTCAGCCTGAAAACGGCGATCCGACGCCGCGTTTGCGGCGTCTGCGCATACGTTTTTGCAATTCCTTGCGGCGATCGTCCAGCCATCCCTTCCTGCTGGCGGCGACAGCATGTCCCTGTTCGCGCTCAAGTCGCTCGCGGTATTTGCGGAAATCCTGATAGGCCTCGATCTCGTGTCGCAGTTCCCGGACAACGAGTTCAATCATGATTGCGTCGTCCAGAAAGCCCAGTCCTGGGATATGGTCGGGAATCAAATCTTCGGGCTCGGCGAAGTAGGCAAGCGCATGCAGAACGCGGGATGCCTCCTGATGCGGCAAACGCCATTCGATATCGGACAACATGCGGATCATCAATTCGAGCTTTTGCAGGCGATCGACGATGAATCCGGGTACCGTTCTGCCTTCGACATCTTTGAGCAATTCTTCGGCCGCGGCCACGATATCCTCTGGTGGCAGGCGCGACGCCGTTTGTCTGGCCTGCTCCATGATCAGCCGGAAGTGCTGCAGATCGTCTTCGTCGAGTTCGAAAGAAATTCGCAATGACACTCTGATTGTCCACTAAGTCGGGCATCGCAGACTAGCACGAAGGAATTTACTTGCGAAAGCGCTTGTCCCAGTTTTTGGAGCGATCAAAGCCGCCGGTATTGTATGGGTCGAGCCCTGTTTCCTCGCCGGAGTCTATTAGTGAGTCATCAAGGATTTTCAGGGTCTCGTGGGTGCCGGTATCTTCGCGGACGTATTTGTTGCGAATCAGGACGTTCTTGCCGTCTCCCTCGGCATCGATCGTGCTCGCGAGATCGTCATCCGAATCGACGACGTCAAATTTTTCAGGGGCCGAAGACTTGGTGGATTCTCTGAGACGAGGAGGGATGTACGCGCCGGCTTTGCGCAAGTCTGGCGGCGGAAGTGGTTCATTGGCTGCAGATCGTCGTTTCAGCCAGTTTTTAAATTTCGCCATCATAATCGGGTGTTGGGGGTGTCGATGCTGCGCGCTTGTGAATTCGCCAGACCGAACTATTTTATAGGGTAATGTCCTGACAATTGGCGTTTTTCTGCCAAAAGTGTGATGCACGTCACACTATCAGGCGCAACCGATTTAATCAGGATGTTTTTTCCGGGCGGCCGGCGGCCCTCCAGGCGAATGCTGTCAGTCGCAGGCATTGCCAGGCGAGATAAGGCGATAAGACAAGAAACCAGGCGACGAGGTCGCCATCGCGGATTTTTCCGCTGAGCACGTTGTAGAAACTGCCGAATCCCAGGTTGCCATACGTGCCGAAAACATCCCGGCCGACCGCGTATATCGCGATTGGCATCAAAACAATGCCAACGAAGAGCAAAATCGAAAGCAATGCAGATTCCTTGGTGATCCGGCGTCTGAGTTGCGAAGGTTTCGTTGGCTTAGTCACGGTGGCCGCTATCGTTGCCCACCTCCGCGATGAGGTCAAGACTCGTTCAAATGGTGACGTTGCGATTAACCGCTGGCCGGCGGAGACTCAGCGCTACGGTTGCGGCGTCTGTAAACAACGATGCCCAGATTTATGCAGATAGCGGAAAACAACAGGTAATGCGGAAGGACCCAAAACCACTCGCTGATATACAGCGTAGCGAAGAACGCGGCAAATCCGGACGTCAGGTAGAAGTAGGGCAGCGCGTCGTACAGGAGCTTTGGAATCCAGATTTTCTTTGCTGCGATGTGGCTCTCGTTGCGGCTTATGTGCTGAGCTTCGGACGGTGTTACAGGCTTCCTTGCGGCTGTGCTGATCATTGTTCTGTTTCACGTTCCATGTAGTTCAGAAGACGATAGATCAAGACCGGTCATAAGACCGTGAAGGCCCTCACAGTTCGTGCGACATATTTAGAAATTGCGCTTCTTGCGCTCCTCGTAGCGAAATCGGGCGTCGCCGATGGCGACGATGTCGCCGTGATGGAGAAAATGCTCCGATACTTTGTCGGAGTTGACAAAAACACCGTTTTTGCTGCCCCAATCTGTGATGCGGGTAGTATCACCGTCGATCTGTATTACAGCGTGGCGCCGGCTGATATAGGCTGCCTTTAGCTGGATGTCATTATCCTCGGTCCGCCCAATGGTCATCCTGTCCTTGAACAAAGGAAAACGCAGGACCTGGTCATCCACGGTGCCGACCAACACTCGCGTGACCCTGTTGGCGATTTTGCGTTGGTCTGGTTCGTCTTGACTGGACTCGTGCTCGGTCATGCGTGTGTCGATATCGTGAATCACATCGTCGATTTCGCCGATCGCATCAATTTGTTCTGACTGTTTGGCGAGTTCGGCTAGCAATACGGAAATCGCCTGTCCTTTCGACACCAATTTCTGCTCATAGGAGTCCGCCGTTCGCGCCAGTTTGCGGACCTGCTTCTGCAGCTGCTCAATGCTATGCGTTGCGTGCTCATCGGCCTCGCAAAGCATGCGTTCCATTTCCTCCTTGAAGCCCTGCGCGTCCATCAGATTGGATGAGAGCTTGCTGTTCAGATCGTCTGCTTCGATGACCGTGTTTTGCGCCTCACCGAGTTCGAACCTCAGCAGGCGAATTTCTTGTGCATGCTGTTGCTGAATCGTGCTCTGTTGCCGCTGTAAATCGTCGGCTCTGGCCGCTGTCTCTCTCACTTCTTCCGTCAGATCCTGTATTTGCCTGCGAAGAACGTCGGCGTATTTCTCGGATTGATCCAGGCGACGCTGCAAATCGGCGGCCGTGTGATGGGTATCGAGTTGATCGGCGGCTTCGCCCCGGTCCGTTTGCAGCGATTGGTGCAATTCGTCGCAATGCCTGATCAGTGAGCGGTGATTTTCATCTCGCTGGCGAATTTCGGACTGTAGTAACTGGATCTTGTGATCGCGATTGGCGATGATTTCTTCTTTGCGATCAATAGCGCTTTGCAGTTGGATGGTCTGAGCTTCTCGTGCCTTGATTTCGGCCTCAAGCCCCCGCCACCTGGAGCGCAGCTGCACGACGTCGAACTGCAGCTGGCTGATGGTTTTTTCGCGCACGACATCTTCGGAATTGAACGTATTTGCGTCTGCATCGGTTGCCTCATCGTTGACTACCTCAAGTTCAACGGTTGGATCATTATCGGCAGCTAACACATTGAATATATTATTATCGTCATTAGCCATGTATCGATACTAGCACGCCAACCGGCGCACTCCGTCCGGCGGTGACGGGCTTCCCGGCGTTACGTCACATTAATCTTAAGGGACCGTTCGCCCGGCAACCCGGTCTCGCATCGTCGCTTGTGTCCATCGGGTCGCTCAGGCTGAAGAGGGCGCAGCCATACTATGACAGCCCGGCAGGTTGTCGCCGTGAAGTACGTTCGAGGATCGGCCGAGCAGGTTCGCCGCTATTTCTCTGAGTGTGTCCAGATCAACGTCTGTTGGACCGTCTGCTATGTTAGTTACCAGGTCGTCGAGACTGAGGCGGCCCTCGGTCCCACTGTTAATCTCTGCGTTAAGATCGTGAAATATCATAACGGCGAGCGCGGTCGTCGATCCCGAAGACGTGGCGCGGCAGAGTGACTCGGCCTTGTCTGCCCACTCAGACAGGCGCTTGAGCGCCTTGCTATGTCGCCGGACCGTGATTGCATCGCCGCGCCGCAATAATTCCAGGCTGTAGTATTCGGCCAGGCCTTCGGAGATCCAGTCGTAGTCGACGTCAGTCTTGACGTGCAGCGCAACATGCATGACCTCATGGAGTAGCGTGCTGGTCGCATTCTCGCTGATCAGAGGTCGATCGGCATGGATGAATATGGAAGCTGGCGCGGACAAGCCGCCGCGCCACATCGGGTCGCCCGCACTAAAGATGGTGAGTCGACGTATTGCCCCGGGCAGTAACGAAGTCAGTTCCGGTAACGTCCAGTTCAGCAGCGCCAGCATGTCCATGCGCCGCACAGACTCGCCCTCTGGTCCAACGATCGCGATTCGAATGCCCGCAATAGTTTCCCGTCGAATGCCGAGGCGGCCAATCGCCATCCAGCCACGCGGCTGGTCGAATCGCCGTCGGGCGATGTCGATGCGAATCCGCTTATTGAGCGACGAGTATTCGGAGACGGCTGACCAGCCGAGCGGCAAGTCGAATGTCATGGTTGTTTTGCTGCGCGCACCCTTCAGAGTCCGGGTGCGGGCTCTCGGAATGATGTCTTCGGCGCGAAAGATGCCCCAGCTAGTTTGCAGCCATGCGTCGAAGCCACCGTTACTGCGCTCGTGCGGCACCTTGATTTTCCAGTGCAAGCGGCCGCCTGTCTTGTCCGGTTGCCAATGAAATCTGCCATCCCGGGTGTTCGCTTTACCGTCGGCGTGAATTTCTGTGGGGCCGTTTGCGGCGATGGCAAACGACAGCTCTTTGAGTTGTCCGTGCGACTGGGTCAGCTCCAGCGTCACGGTTACTGTCGCGCTGTCCGGATCCGGAGTAATCGTGTAGTGGACGTCATAACGCGAATCTGCCTTGTCCGGGTCGGTCCCGGAGGCGGGCGTACCGCACGCGGAGCAGGCCAACAGGCAGATCAGCAATATCGATCCTGAGATACAGTTCATACAGTTTTCAGGCCTTGGCGCGTATGGTGCAGTGTGTGCCGCTTACGAGTGATTGCGATGATAGCTCAGCCAGCCCGCAGAATTTGGAATATTGCCTTAACAATCACGATGTTGGGGCTTATCGCCGCGTGCTCTTCACAGCCGCTCTCGCAAGTGGATCAACCGTCCCGGTCCGTACAGGTCGTTTATTCGCACAGCATTGGAGAACGGGCGGCCGCAGTAGCCCTCAATCAGGTTGGCGTGCCGTATCGTTACGGTGGAACGACGACGAGCGGCTTCGATTGCAGCGGTCTGATGCAATATGCGTATCTTAGAGTTGGCAAGCAAGTGCCGCGTACGACCGGACAACTTTGGTCGTCAACGACAACGGTGCGGCGCGAAAATATGCGGATCGGCGATCTGCTGTTTTTCCGCATAGACGGCAAGATGTCGCATGTCGGAATGTACATCGGGGGACAACGCTTCGTGCACGCGCCTGCGACCGGGCGCACTGTTTCAGTGGCCAGTTTGAACGCACCTTATTATGCGGCGGCGTTTATTCGGGCTGGGCGACCCAAGTAGATTGGTTCGCGGGTTAAGTTGACTCGTCGCCCGTGAGGAAGACCTGCAGTTGTTGCGCCAGTCCCTTGCACGCCCTGGATTGCGGTCTTGCGATTAACGGTATTGGAATGATCAATGCGGGCATGAACGAAGTACCGCTGACGTCAGCAGTAACGGTGCCCGCGTCTTTGTAGCCATCGAGATCCCAAACAGAGGCCTCGTAGTCGGCGTCATTTCTCCACCAGGCAAAACCAAAACAACCGCCACCGCCGGGACCTGCCGCGCATGACAGGCTGCCACCCTGATCGACTCGTTCGGTGTCGCCGTCCAGCCAGATGATATAGCGAACGCCCATTCGTTCAACGGCCGCAGAAACACCGGGACGCTCCATTAGTTTTGCGAGCCCCTTCGTATCCGCCGGTGCGGTGCGCGGCTCAAACCACGGAAAAAGATTGTCTATGAATTCCTGACTCGGAATGACATTGAGACCTTTTGATCCACGCGCAAGGGCGTTTTCAACGCAGCGGACGTAATTGCTTTCTGTTTCATTCCCCTGGTGGTAGCTTTTTGCCATCACTACGACGAATTCACCTTCATTCAATCCCGTTTCTTGCTCACGGGCGTTTTCAATGCGGGATGTCACGCAGCCCGTAAGCGCCAGCCCGATCAATACCGCCATCGCATTATTCAGCGACATCGTCTATACCTCCGATGGCGAAAATGCCAATGCCCCCGCTGTCTCCCCCGGGCAAGTCGTTGCCAGCCATGGCCGGTCCTGCAAGCTCGCTGATGTCCAGCGGGCCATCGGCGAGCGCGCTGATCTTGGTGGCTTTGTCCATTTGCAGGAGAATCAGTGCTGCAGCATCTCTCATCGCAAGGACGGCGGCACGCTGTAACGACTCGGATCCACTCATGCCTTTCTTCTGGCTTTTGCCGTAGGCGCTTACCGTCCAGGTCGACGCATTCGTGCCGGCGCTGTCGTATATTTGCATGCGATATCGAATCCAGACAGCGAATGCGTCGGTCTTGCTCTGGTTTGGCACAGAAAATTCGAATCCCTCGATTCGGGGTTCGATCAATGCATCGAATGTGTAATTGAGGGCGTCATCGTCCGGACCCAGCACGATGACGCTGTCGAACATGTAGCCAAAAAGCTGCTTGAACAGAGCCGCATTGGATGCGCCGAGGTCAATTGTCCATTTATCCCGGCCCAGGACATTTTCCTCGTGGACGAAATGGTTGAACTCTTCGGGGATGCGCAACGCGATATCCAGCGGCAGCTTTGCGACATGCGGCCTGGGTAGAGTGGGTGCATCCACCGTGACGTTCGAGGAACATCCAGCCGCGAATAGAAAAAGTAAGGCGGCAACGGTTCTTATCTTTCTTGTCTCGATCAAGTGGCCGAAGTCCGCGTGTTGAATTATGGGTGACTGTTGTATCTGAGCATCTGTGCGCGTCATAGTTCCGCGGAAATGAACAGATCACAGGCTTGGCCCACTCTAAAACGGCTGAATACGCAGTGCAATCAAAAATCGCGCCACTCGAGCGGCGGCTCTTGCATCAATGCGACCTGTTCCCGAAGGGCGAGTATGTGGTCGTCCCAGTAGCGGGGGCTGTCAAACCAGGGAAACGCGACCTTGAATGCCGGGTCCTCCCAGCGTCGGGCCAGCCAAGCGGAATAGTGCATGATGCGCAAGCTGCGCAGCGCTTCGATCAGGTGCAATTCACGAGGGTCGAAACTCCGAAAGGACTGGTAGCCCTCCAGCAACGCCTCGAGTTGCGGAGTCTGTTCGATCCGGTCGCCCGAAAGAAACATCCAAAGGTCTTGTACTCCTGGTCCATGCCGACAGTCGTCAAGATCGACGATATGCAGCCGGTCCTGATTGACCAGCACGTTGCCGGGGTGAAAATCGCCGTGCAGTCGAATCTCGCGCGTGTCACCGGCACGTTCGAAACTTGCCTCGACACCATCGAGTACGAGTTCTGCAACGCTTTCATAGGCGTCGTAGTTTTCATCCGGAATAAAGTCGTTCTCCAGCAGGAAGTCCATGGAGTCGACGCCGTAGCTTTCTATGTCGATGCGCGGCCGGTGTACGAAGGAAGACCCTTCGCCTTCCAGATGAATTCTAGCGACCAGGTGTCCCAGTTGCGTCAGCAGCTCGTAGTTGTCGAGATCCGGAGAGCGTCCGCCGTGGCAGGGGAAAACAGCGAGGCGAAAGGGTCCCGCGTGATTCAAGGTGCTACCTTCGATTTCGAGCGGCGGTATGACCGGAATTTCCTGTGCCGCAAGATCGATGGAGAATTGGTGCTCCTCCAAGATCGATTCGTCCGACCAACGGCCCGGACGATAGAACTTGGCGACGACCGGGCGTTCGTTTTCGATACCGATTTGATACACGCGATTTTCATAGCTGTTAAGAGCCAGAAATCGACCGTCGCAGTCGAAACCCAGATCAGAAAGTGTCGCGACGATGTCCTCAGGCTGAAGACCGGCAAAGGCCAGCGCCGCAACGTCGTCTGTCACGAAGCCTTTGCCTTCTCGCGGGCGTCGCGTTTTCGCTCGATCTCGGTGAGCGATTTTTTCCGCAGGCGCAGACTCAGCGGCGTCACTTCCAGCAGCTCATCATCGTCGAGGAATTCCAGCGATTGTTCTAGTGAGTAGCGCAATGGCGGCGTGAGAATAAGATTCTCATCCATGCCTGCGGCGCGAATATTATTCAACTGTTTCGCTTTCGTTGGATTAACGACCAGGTCGTTTTGGCGCTTGTGTATGCCGATGATCATGCCCTCGTACACCGGCGCCTGATGGCCGAGGAATAACTTGCCGCGTTCCTGCAGGTTAAACAATGCGTAGGCGAGGGCCTTGCCCTGAACCATCGATACGAGCGTACCGTTACTTCTCTGTGCGATGGCGCCCGGTATGCGCGGTGCGTATTCGTCGAGGACGTGGTAGATCAGGCCGGTTCCGGAAGTAGCGGTCAGGTATTCGGTGCGAAAACCGATGAGACCGCGCGTAGGAATTTTATAGTCGAGGCGCATGCGACCCCTGCCGTCGGGCATCATATTCTGCAGCTCGCCTTTGCGACTGGCCAGGCGTGTCATGACGGCGCCCTGATAGGCCTCGTCAAAATCGACGGTGAGCTGCTCCCAGGGTTCGTGCTCGACGCCGTCAACGACGTGCATGATCACTTCCGGGCGGGAGACAGCGAGCTCGAACCCTTCCCGGCGCATGGTTTCGACGAGTACGGACAGGTGCAGTTCGCCGCGTCCGCAGACCCGGAATTTATCGGGGTCGCTGGTGTTTTCAACACGCAACGCGACGTTGTGCTTGAGTTCCTGATCCAGGCGCTCACGAATCTGCCTGCTGGTCAGATATTTCCCTTCTTGCCCGGCAAACGGCGATTTGTTCACCTGAAACGTCATCGTGACCGTGGGCTCGTCGATGCTCAGCGCGGGTAATGCCTCTTCGTGTCCGGGGGCGCAGACGGTGTCGGAGATATTCAGCTCGTCGATGCCACTGAACACGACGATATCGCCAGCAGCTGCAGATTGCACTTGTCGCCGCTTCAGCCCGTCGAAACTGAATATCTCGAGTACCCGACCGCGCTTGGAGGACGAATCCGGTTTCACGATGCTGACCTGCGAGTTCGCCTGTAGCGTTCCGCGGTTGATACGGCCGATGCCCAGAACACCGGTGTATGTGTCGTAATCAAGGCTGGAAATCTGCAGCTGCAGCGGGCCATCCGGGTCGACTTCAGGATAGGGGACGTGCTTGATAATGGTGTCGAACAGAGCCGTCATGTCGCCGCTGCTCACATCCGAATGCTCGCCGGCATAGCCTTTTAGCGCCGACGTGTAAACGATCGGGAAATCGAGCTGTTGGTCCGTGGCGCCGAGGCGATCGAACAAGTCGAATGTCTGGTCGATCACCCAATCCGGTCTGGCGCCTTCGCGATCGATTTTGTTGATAACAACGATCGGGATCAGGCCTTGCGCAAAAGCTTTTTGCGTCACGAAACGGGTCTGTGGCATCGGTCCCTCAACGGCATCGACCAGCAGCAACACGCTGTCAACCATGGAAAGGACGCGCTCTACTTCGCCGCCAAAGTCTGCGTGGCCCGGCGTATCGACGATATTGATCCGATAGCCGTTCCAGTTGACCGCCGTGTTCTTCGCCAGAATCGTGATGCCACGCTCGCGTTCGAGTTCGTTGGAGTCCATGACCCGGTCGGGGACGGCCGCACGCGGACCCAGCGTGCCCGACTGCTGCAGCAACTTGTCCACGAGCGTGGTTTTGCCATGGTCAACATGCGCAATGATCGCGATGTTGCGTAATTTCTTGATATCAAACATTTGCGGCGGGGCTCAGAAAGCAGGCGCCGGAGTATAATGACCCCGCTGCGGAATTGATATGGCGTGCTACACAGCTGGCCGCTAATCGAGTAACTCGAAGGTCAGGCCCGCGTTGTTCCGCAGGCGTTTAATCAACGGTCGCGCCATGACAGCCGCCGGCATCCAGCTCCCGCCTTTGGCCTCAAGGTCGTCCTTGGCTAGACAGACGGCACATTCGCTGAGCATTTTTCGGGTCGAACCATAGCCAGGATCCTGATCCCCGGTTGTCCGGGCTCGTATCACGCTGCCGTCCGGTAATTTGCCGATTTGCAGCAGGTTGAAGAAGCCGTTTTTTTGCAGCTCCCGATCTGGCCCTTCGCCGGGTTTGGCGAGCACGAATCGTTGCAGCAGTTTCCTCGTCGGGGCGAACGAGGCGCCGAGCACCAACGCGGCCAGCCCCAGCATGACGAGCATTCCTTTGAATCGACCGCCGATGCCGCGGCCGGTCATGATCACTTCGTCGTAGCCGAACTCCTTGCCGTACGGATAACCCGCGAGCGCATGACTGCGCCGTACGACTTTTGTATTGACCCCGGCCATCACGAACGGTGCCGTCCATGACTGCACGTCTTCGCGATAGACAAGGTCTTGCTGATCCCTGCGGTCGGGTCCCTGGCGTTCTCCCTCCGGATTCAGGCTGTACGGATGGATCAGGACTCTCGCGATATCTCGATCCTTGCGGCTTTCGCGTATCAGATTCATCCAGCTGGCCATCGTGCCGCCGCTGGCGCCGCCTTTGCTTGCCTTCACTAACATGCTGATGGACTCACAGTATGTGCCGTATTTTTCCTTGGCCGCGTCCTGCAGGAACCAGACGCCGATATCCATGGGCACGGATTCGATACCGCAGCAATGCACGATGCGCGCGCCTGTCTGCTGTGCGCGTTCATGGTGACGATCGATCATCTTGCGAATCCACTGGACTTCGCCTGCAAGATCGCAGTAATCCGTACCTGCATCCACGCATGCGGCGACCAGGTCGGAGCCGTAGATTGCGTACGGGCCGACAGTTGTGAGTACCACACGGGTACGGCGGGCGAGGGCGGCCAGGGCGTCCTTGTCAAAGCTGTCCGCGATTATGAGTTGCAGGTCTTGGGCGCTCTCGCCAAGACCCGCGCGCACGCTTTCAAGTTTTTCCTCATTACGCCCGGCTATCGCCCAGCGCAAGTCATTGCCGATACCGTAGCGTTCGAGCAGGTATTCGGCGACCAGTGTTCCCGTGAAACCGGTCGCGCCCTGAACGATGACATCAAATTCCCGTGCATCTTTTTCGTTGCTACTCAAAGTTTTTTCTCCAGTAACGCGACTTCTTTTTTGCCGCCGTCGGATTTCAACGTACCCACCTGGCGAAAGCCGAGTCGCTTGTGAAACAGCATCGAACCTTCGTTCGGTGGGCGAATATTAACTTCGCAAGTCATAACCGGCGCGCCGGATTGCGATTTCGCGAAAGCCTCGTAAAGAGATTCGGCAACGCCTTGACGCCGCGCCCACTCCGACACGGCAACGCGGTCGACGTAGGCAAAATCATCGCAGTGATCGCAGAACCAACGGTAGTTCGGACTCGCATACGCCGTGCCTGGACGCAAGCCTATCAGGAAACCCGCGAAACGCTCGTCGATTTTGGCGACGCTCACGAAAGTGGCATGTTCCGCAAACCACTGCAATTGTTCGTGATCGATATTGCTGACATGTGGCAACGATGCTTCGTTGAGGTGCAACACCTCATCAAAGTCACGGTCGGTAATTTTCATCACTTGCATTGGCGCAGTGTAGGCTATGTTAAGGTGCCGCCAAGACTTAAAAGGGTTCCTCCAAATGAAAAAACGGTCAGTATTCGCAGTGACTCTGGTGCTGCTTTCTTGTGTCGCGTTAGCCGGCGCACCGGATACCGTGCATCGCCTCAAGGCCAATCTGAAAGCCGTAATCAAGACGGGCGAAGTACGGCCGGTGGATGGAATTACGGCCGCTGGCCAGCCGAATCGCGCGGCCCTGCAGGTATTTGCCAACAAGGGTTACTCGACGGTGATCGATCTTCGAACCGAGGGTGAAAATCGCGGCTTCAGGGAAGCAGAATTTGTCGAGAAGCTGGGCATGGAGTACATCGCCATGCCGATAGACGGGTCCGAGGAAATCAATTTCGAAAATGCGCGCAAGCTCGATGAACTCATCAGGCAGGCTGACGGCCCCGTCCTGGTTCACTGCGCCAGCAGCAATCGCGTGGGCGCGCTATTAGCATTGCGGGAAAGCTTGAACGGCGCGGACGACATGAGCGCGTTGAGGTTCGGTGTCGAGGGTGGGGTGACGCGCCTGACCTTGCGCGTTATTGATTTGTTAGAGGAAGAATAGAAAAAGGGCTACCCTGCGGGCAGCCCTTGTTCTTTTATTGGTGGAGGTGGCGAGAATGGATGCGCCGCCTGCGGCGGCTTACCCCTTCGGGGCGCACTGCGTGCGTCTAAAACGGGCTTCGCCGCGTTTTATGAACTCACTACGCGAGTTCGTTCCGCACTGGACGACCAAACAAAAAAGCCGCCCCTGAAGGGACGGCGTTTTCGTTTGGTGGAGGTGGCGAGAATCGAACTCGCGTCCGCAAGTCCTACGCTACGAGCTCTACATGCTTATTCCGTCTTTAATCTCGCTGCGGGCTACCCGACGGGCAGGGAAAACTCACAGCCAGTTCAGAAAAAGTTTAACGGTTTGAGCTCCGAACAGACTCTTGCCGCGGTCCTGTGTAGGTGACTCCTGGGATCCGGACGCACAGGCACGATCCGGGCAGAAGGCACTAAACTGGGGTTTAAGCAGCTAGTGCGTAGTTGTCTTCGTTGGCAACTATAAGTTTTACAGCTGGATTTACGAGGTGGTCTGTTCCTCGGCATGCACTCAGAGTTTCGCGACCCACGTCGAAGCCATGTCACCCCCTGTGTACGACCAGTGTAAGGGGCATTACTCGAAAAACAAGGTCATTTCTTCAGGATTCGGGCTTTTTGGCGCTGCCAGTCCCGATCTTTTTGATCCGCACGCTTGTCGTGCTGCTTTTTGCCCTTGGCCAGACCCACATCCAGTTTGGCCCGGCCTTTGTGCCAATGCAGGTTCAGCGGAATCAAAGCGTAGCCCTTGCGCTCGACCGCGCCGGTCAAGCGGTCCAGTTCACGGCGATGCAGGAGTAATTTCCGCGAGCGAATCGGGTCCGCCTTGATATGCGTTGACACGGTTTTCAGCGGCGCAAAGTGAGCGCCAACCAGCCAGGCTTCACCTTTTCTAAGCGTCACGTAGCTCTCGGTAATTTGCGCACGACCTTCGCGCATGCTCTTTACCTCCCAGCCCTCTAGCGCCATGCCAGCTTCGAACGTGTCCTCGATAAAATAGTCATGGCGTGCCTTGCGATTGACGGCGATGACGTTTGCGGATGGCTTTTTTGCTTTCTTATTGGTCATAAATTTTCTTCGTTGCCCCGACGGGCGCGTGCGGATTGCTTGTGGATTATAGGGCTTAAGCGTTGTCAGGCACTCGCTTTTGTATGAGAATCGCGGCAATTACCGCCCACTCGAGATAATAACAATGCAAAACGATCAGGCTGGCGACGCAAAAAGAACTTCCCTGCACGGACATTGGTCCTCACGGATGGCCTTCATTCTCGCCGTTACGGGTTCTGCCGTCGGACTCGGCAATATCTGGAAGTTTCCTTACATCGCAGGCCAAAACGGCGGCGGTGCGTTTGTGCTGGTCTATTTGATTTGCGTCGTCGCGATCGGCATGCCGGTCATGATGTCCGAGATCCTGATCGGCCGGCGCGGCCGGCGCAATCCCGTGGCGACAATGGAGTTGCTGGGCAAGGAAGAAGGCAGCTCCGGACACTGGCGCTGGGTCGGTGGCATGGGGGTCATCGCCGGTATTTTAATTCTTTCCTACTACAGCGTGGTCGCCGGCTGGACCCTGGCCTATGTCGTTAAAAGCGTATCGGGTGTATTCGTCGGTGCTAACGCGGACGTGGTTGGCGCGCAATTTGCCGACTTCGTGGGCAACTGGAAGGCGGTTGGCTTGTCTCACACCGTGTTCATGGGGCTGACGATTTTTGTCGTCGCACGCGGCGTTGAACGCGGTCTGGAGCAGGCTGTAAAGTTTATGGTGCCAGCGTTGCTGATATTAATGCTCATGCTTTTAGGCTACTCGATCAATTCCGGATATTTCGGCGAGGGCGTTGCGTTTTTGTTCACTCCGGACTTCGAGAAGTTGACGTGGAACAGCGTGCTGGTGGCGCTGGGTCAGGCATTCTTTTCACTGAGCATCGGTATGGGTGCGATCATGGCTTACGGTGCTTATCTGCCCGAGGATACATCGATTACGGGCGCGACGGCGGCCGTCGTAACGGCCGATACAGGGATAGCTATTCTTGCGGGCCTGGCGATATTTCCGCTTGTGTTTGCCAACGGACTCTCCCCGGACAGCGGCCCCGGCCTTGTGTTTCAAACATTGCCTCTGGCATTCGGGCAGATGGCGGGCGGAGTTTTCTTTGCGACCCTGTTTTTTGTGCTGCTGGCCTTCGCTGCCTGGACATCTGCGATCGGCCTGATGGAACCGGCGGTTGCGTGGCTCGTCGAGCATTACAATCGGACGCGTGCTCAGGCATCGGTAATGATCGGCGGCTTGATTTGGGCTTTGGGTTTCGGTTCGGTTCTGTCCTTCAACGTATTGGCGGAGACCAAATTTCTTGCCGGAACGATTTTCGACAACATCGAGTACCTGACCAGCAACTTCATGTTGCCGCTGGGTGGTTTGCTGATCACGGTATTTGCCGGTTGGGTGATGTGCCGGAACTCGACGGCCGATGAGCTTGGCGGATCCGGTGCTACCTACAAAGCGTGGCGAGTGCTGGCGAGATTCGTGGCTCCGATAGGCATTCTGATCGTGTTGATCAACGCCGTCACCTGACTCGAATCTCTTGCGTAAGGTCAGCCGCAGCGCCCTGGTTCCGTATTCCGCAAGCGAGATGTATGCGCTGGTGGAGAATGTGGCCGCCTATCCGGAATTTCTGCCGTGGTGCACGGGCGCTACGGAGCACTCGCGTGACGCCGATGTTGTCGAAGTGTCGCTTGAGTTGCGGCGCGGCGGAATCACCAAAACGTTCCGGACGCGGAACAGCCTGCAACCGGGAGTCGCGATGAGTATTACTCTCGTCGGGGGGCCGTTCCGGCAGCTGTCTGGCGGATGGCGATTTGAACAATTGGGGGAGGAGGGCAGCAAGGTGTCGCTGAATCTGGAATTCGAATTCCGGAATCGCGTGACCGATGCGGTCTTCGGTCGATATTTCGAGGACATCTGCAATTCGCTGATCGACGCCTTCACAAGTCGCGCGCACAAAATTTACGGTTGAGCTACGTTTATGTCTGAACTAGAGGTCGAGATTGTTTGCGCGTTGCCCGACGACCAATTTCTTTGCACTGTCGTGGTTTCATCAGGTGCGACGGTTGCGGAAATTATTGCGGCGTCCGAGCTGCCAGCCAGATTTCCGCAGCTCGATCTCAGCGACTTGGCTGTTGGAATCTGGGGGCGTGTGGTGAGCCCGGATCAGGTCGTCAAGCAGGGTGATCGAATCGAGATTTACCGACCACTGGCAATGGATCCCAAAGAGGCGAGGCGTCGACTGGCATTGCTCGGTCGAACAATGGGCAGCTCAAACCACTAAAGACTCGGCGCCAGTTCCTGACCCGTGCGAATTTCACTGACGATTGAGTCTTCAAAAAAAATCGATATCCAGCGTTTCTGGGTGGCGTCTTTGCGGCCGACCACCAGGTAGTAGACGTAATCCCAACGTTCGCGCGTAAATGGGTCGTCGATCATCGGAGTTCCCAGAAGAAAACGGATCTGTTTTTTGGTCATTCCGACCTTGGCCTGGTCCAGATCTTCCTGCTTGATGAGGTTACCCTGTGAGATACTTGCCCGGTAGACGCAACCGCTGGTAGCGGCGAAGCAAAAGAGACACAGGAAAAGCAGTATCGATTTACGCATAATCATAGTTATCTGAGTGTTACCGGCTGAAAATGTTCAGCTACATTGCCATAATAGGCGCGCATCATACCTGTGAGAATCGTTTCATGCAGCAAAGAAAAGAACTTCGGCAAGCCGGCCTGAAAGTCACGCTGCCGCGTCTGAAAATTCTGGAGATTCTCGAGAGCTCCAAATTACGTCATTTGAGTGCCGAGGATATCTACAAGCTGCTGCTGAAGTCGGGCGACGATATTGGTCTGGCAACGGTTTATCGCGTGCTCACCCAATTCGAGACGGCCGGCCTGGTCACGCGCCACAACTTTGAAGGCGGCCACTCGGTTTTTGAGCTCGATGACGGCGAACACCACGATCACATGATTTGTATCGAGTCTGGCGAGGTCATCGAATTCGTGAGTGCCGAGATCGAACGACTGCAGAAAGAAATTGCGCAAGAGCATGGCTACGAACTGCTCGAGCACAGCCTGGTGTTGTACGTAAAGCGCAAGACCGATCAGTAGTCGAGACCAGGGCATGGGAATATTTGAGGAACTCAAGCGCCGCAACGTGTTCCGGGTTGCGGTGGCCTACGCGATCTTCACCTGGCTGACCGTTCAAATCGTTGACCTCGTGCTGGACAATATCAGTGCGCCAGCCTGGGTCATGCAGGTGTTTTTCCTGATGCTGGCGATCGGTTTTGTGGTCGCACTCATTGTCTCGTGGGCGTACGAGATTACTCCCGAGGGCATCAAGCGCGAGCGCGATGTGGTTCGTGATGATTCGACTACCCATCTCACGGCCAGAAAACTCGACTACATCACGCTGGCGGCGGCGCTGGGTGTCGTGGCACTGGTCGGTTGGCAGTACCTGGGCTCCGAGGCGAATGTGATGCCGCGGGCATCCGTTGCCGCCAGCGCGACGAGCTATTCAACGTCAACAACAGCGAGACTGGGCGACCAATCCATTGCGGTCCTGCCGTTCGCCAATCGCAGCAATCGGGAGGAAGACCTGTTTTTCACTGACGGCATACACGACGACTTGTTGACGCAGCTGGCCAAGATCAGCGGTTTGAGGGTCATTTCGCGAACGTCCGTCATGGAATATCGCGACACAACCAAGAAAATCCGACAAATCGCCAGCGAACTGGGCGTTGCAAAAGTGCTGGAAGGGGGCGTGCAGCGCGCAGGACCTCGAATTCGCATCAATGCGCAGCTCATCGATGTTGTGACCGATGAGCACGTGTGGGCCGAGACCTTCGATCGCGAAATGACGATCGACAACCTGTTTGACATTCAGTCGGAGATTACTCGCCAGATCGTTGCGGCGGTCAAAGGGCAGATGTCGGAAAGTGATCAGGGCGCCTTGCTTGCGGCGCCCACGAAGAGCGTGCCAGCCTATGAGGCCTACCTGCGGGGGCGGCAGGTGCTGTCCAGTTCGGGCTACAATATCGAAAAATATCAGGAGGCACAGCCGTTGTTCGAACGAGCTGTGACACTGGACCCGGATTTTGCCCTGGCGCACTTGTTGCTGGCGGAAGTTCACAGTTTCGCCGCGTGGATGGGTTACGGCAATTTTGAAGAACGGCGGACCCTGGCACATTCGGCTATTGACCGCGCAACGTCAATTCTGGGTGCTGACGCGCCGCAGATACTGGTCGCGCAAGGCCAGTATTTGTATCGCTTTGAGCGCGATTTCGCAGGTGCACTGGAAAAACAAACAAAAGCGCTCGCCGCGATGCCCGGTGACCTGAATTTGCGACTGGATGTCGCCAGTACGCAGCGTCGCCTTGGCTTGTGGGACGAATCGATTGCCAACATGTTGCTCGCCGCGGAGCTCGATCCCGCATCGTCCGACGCACGCGGATCGGCGGCCTCTACAATGGCAATACATCACGAGTTCGATCGCCTGGCCAAATACCTGCCCACGGTTCGTGCGCGGTTCCCTTACGACACGGATCTGGCGAGTATTCACGCGATGTTGCCGCTGTGGGCGCACGGCGATACGAAAACCGCCCGTCGTCGTCTTGACAAGGTTCGTCCCAATGCGGGTCTTGAATACGTACAGGCCAGCATCGAGCTGCCCTGGTTCGAGCGCGATTTCGCGGCGGCCATCGAAATCTGGGATCGGCCAGAGGTGATCGCGTTGACGTCGACTGATGGATGGGTCGGCTGGGGCGGGGTGTACCAAGCCATGGCCTGGCAAGAGCTGGGCGATGAGCAACGCGCCCGAAATTTGCTTGTGGCCGTCGCGAATCGTGAAATCGACTGGACCCTACAGGAGTTTGCGCTGTTCGCGGAGCTCGGCGCCCGCGCCTGGGCGTTGGTTCTTCTGGGCGACTTCGATGCGGCCATTGCCCTCTCCGAGCAGGCCGTTAGCCAGGTGGCGGACTATGAGAGCGACGCAGTGGAGGGATTGGTCCCATTAACAATTCACTGTTATGTGCTGGCCAAAGCCGGCAGGCGGGATGAAGCGTTAGTTCTCCTGTCACGCGTACTCGACCAACCCGGTGGTCTGAATCGCTGGCCACTTTACCTGGATCCGCGCTGGGATTTTTTCCGCGATGACGAGCGCTTCAATGACATGATTCGTCCACACAATCTTGAGCAGTCCATCCACGCGCAAAAATAGTGCGTCAGGCGCGTTTCTGCGGCGCGCCGTCCAGCATCTCTGCCGCATGTTCCAGTGTCTTCTGCGTGATCTCGACGCCGCCCAGCATTCTGGCCAGTTCTTCTATGCGTTCGTCCTTGCCGAGCACTTGCAGGCGGGTTCTGGTCGACTTGCCATCGGTCACTTTGCTGACGCGAAAATGCTGGTCCGCGAGGCTTGCCACCTGCGCCAGGTGAGTAACACACAGGACTTGCCGTTTGGTGCCGAGCTCTTGCAGTCGGCGGCCCACCATTTCGGCAATGCCGCCGCCGACGCCGCTGTCGATTTCGTCGAAGACCATGGTCGGTATCGCGCTGCCATCGCTGGCAATGACCTGGATCGATAAACTCATGCGGGACAGTTCGCCGCCGGAAGCGATTTTGGCCAATGGCAGCGGTGACTGTCCCGGATTCGCGCTGATCATGAAATCCAAGGCGTCCACACCCCATGGGCGGGCCGCTGCTTCGTCCAGGGTGGAAAATTTGATCTCAAATACGCCGCCACGCATGCCTAAGCCCGACATCGCCTCGGTAACTGCGGCCGAAAACTTTTTCGCGGCCTGTTTGCGCGCATTTGACAACGAGCTTGCGTGTCTGAAAAATTCCTCGCGAGCAGCGTCAACCTGCTGCTCGAGTTCCCTGCCGCGTTTCTCGGCGTTGCTTATCTCTGTATGTTCTTCGCGAAGTTTGATCAGGAGTGCTGGAACGTCGTCGGAGTCCACACGGTGTTTTCTGGCTATTGCCTGTATGGCATCCAGTCGTTCTTCTATCCAGTCCCGGCGCTGCGGATCCATGTCGATGCCTTCCCCGTAGCGCCGCAGGGTTTCAGTCGCCTCGGATACCTGAATGCTGGCCGATTCGAGAAGTTCGACCAATGGCTTGAGCTCTTCGTCGAATTTTGTCAGCGAGTCCAGAGATCGGGCGGCACTGGCGATCAAACTGTTCGCGTTAGCGGTCTCGCTGTCGATGAGTGCATCCAGAGAAGTCGACACGCCCGCGGCAAGCCGGCCGCTGTTTAACAGCTTCTGGCGCTCGATGATGAGCGCGGCTGATTCGCCTTCGTCCAGGCCCAGCGACTCGAGTTCCTGTAGCTGAAAAGTAAGCAGGTCCAGACGCGATGCGCGGTCGACGTCTGCATCGAGGAGTTGTTGCAGGGTTTCGGCAGCCGTCTTCCAATTCGTAAAACTGGCTTCAGTCGTGGCGCGCTTGTCCAGCAGCTTGCCGAAATGATCGAGCAGATCGCGTTGTATGCTGCGTCGGCCCAGGGACTGGTGAAAATGCTGGCCGTGTATGTCGAGCAACAGTTCACCTAGGCTTTTGAGTTGCGACAGAGGTACCGCGTTGCCGTTGACGAAGGCGCGAGAACGGCCGTCGGCGTTGATGACACGTCGTAACAGGCACTCATCCTCCCTGTCCAGCGCTTGTTCGGCCAGCCAGTCACGCACCGGGGCAAGTCTGGAAATGTCGAATTCCGCGGCAAATTCCGCGCGTTTTGCGCCTTCGCGAACGAGATGGGCGCTGCCGCGCTCGCCGAGCACGAGGCTCAGTGCATCGACGAGTATCGACTTGCCGGCGCCGGTTTCGCCCGTGAGCACCGTCATGCCTGAATCGAATTCAATGTCGATCCGGTCAACGATTGCATAGTCGCGAATTTGCAGATTCATCAACATGTCAGAGGTCCGGCGTTTCAGTTGTCCCGATTGCGGCTGTCTCGCCCCCAAAGCAGCTTGGAGCGCAAGATCCCGTAGAAATCATAGCTGGGTGGGTGCACGAGTGTAACGCGGTTTTTCGCCGCTGAAATCAGCAATTTGTCGTTCGGTTTGATGTCGCCCAGGGAAAATCCGTCAACCGTAATCTCGGCCCGGGTGTTGTCTCGCTGCAGTAACGTGACCTCGATGGACTGGTCTGCCGATATGACAATGGGCCTGTCCGTGAGCGTGTGCGGACAGACCGGAACCACTACGATCACATCCAGCTGCGGTTCGATGATCGGTCCACCGCAACTGAGCGCGTACGCTGTGGAGCCAGTCGGAGTCGCCACGATCAGTCCGTCGCCCGAATGTGTATTGACGTAGCGTCCGGCTACGCGCGTCTCAAAATCGACCATGCGGCCTGTCTCGCGGCGCTGCAGGACGACGTCGTTGAGCGCATAGGCAACGGTTTCCCCGCCAGCGTCGCGCTGTAGTCGGGCTTCAAGCAGCAGCCGGGAGTCCGTCGAATAGTCGCCGCGCAGCACGTGTTCAACGCTCACGATCATTTCATCGGGCGTAACGTCGGCGAGAAAACCCAGACGTCCTTTGTTGACCCCCAAAATGGGCGTGCCGGCCTGGCGCACGAGACGGCTTGCGTACAGTATCGTGCCGTCACCGCCGATCGCGATGACAAGATCGGCTTTATCGATTGCATCGCTCGGCAGCAAGCTTACGCCCAGTTTTGTCAAATGGGCCGCCAGTCGTTCCGCGGGCTCAGAAACCCGCGGGTCATCCGGTCTGCCAACGATCACGATATGCTTAAACGAAGTAGTCATGTGTCGATTGTGGCAAACCCTTGACCCACCGCCAAGGCGTTGCTAGCGTTTCATCAGAATGTCCGCTGAAGCATCCAATCCGTTACCGAGCAATCGAGGCCAGCATCTGCTGCGCGTATTGATCCAGCGCTATATCCGCGATGGGCAGCCCGTTGGCTCGCGCACGCTCTCCAAGGACGCCAGTCTCGATCTGAGCCCCGCGACCATCCGCAATGTCATGTCCGACCTTGAAGATATGGGACTGGTGTCAGCGCCACACACGTCTGCAGGACGCATTCCGACGGCGCGCGGCTATCGGCTGTTCGTCGATACGCTGGTGCGCTATCGGCCGCCGGGAGACGGTCAGATGCGCAAGATGCAGGAGCAGATTCGCGGCGAGTCCGACGATCCCGTCGGGTTTATTGCCGCCGTGTCGAACATGTTGTCCGAGATCACCAAGATGGCCGGCGTTGTCACGGTGCCGCGAGCACCGCAGGTGACGTTGCGCCAAATCGAGTTTCTGCCTCTATCGGAGAATCGAGTGCTGGTCATTCTCGTGGTGAACGATCGCGAGGTGCAAAATCGCATACTGCACACGGATCGCGACTACAGCACATCGGAATTGCAACAGGCGCAGAACTACATCAATGAGCACTACGCCGGCATCGAACTCGAACAGGTGCGTGGCAGGCTGTTGGAAGACCTGGATTCGATGCGCAACTCCATGAATCAGGCGATGCACGATATCATCGCCGTGGCACAAGCGGCCATGGACGGTTCCGCCAGTTCTGATAGTAAATATGTCGTGGCGGGCGAGACAAACCTGATGGATTTCGCCGAACTCTCCGACGTCGACACTTTGCGCGGGCTGTTCGATGCGTTTTCGCGCCAGCGCCTTATTTTGGATCTGCTCAATCGCAGCATCAATGCGGACGGCGTGCAGATCTTCATCGGCGAAGAATCCGGCTATAAAATCTTCGATGGCTGCAGCGTCATTACGGCGCCATATCACCTGGACGATGACACCATAGGCGTGCTGGGTGTTATCGGTCCCACGCGTATGGCCTACGATCGCGTCGTGCCGATCGTCGATGTCACAGCACGACTTCTGGAGTCGGTGCTGAATCAGCGCGGTTAACTCACGGGACCGGTCGCTGCGAGCGAGCAGGATTCTGCTGTTTTCTCGCCGCGACTCTTGATATTTTTCGGCTCAACCCCACACTTCGAGCGTCTTTCGACCCAATTGTAATGGAGCACGAATCAATGAATGAACAGGCGGAAAGCCCGGACGATGAAATCGAGGAGCAGCCGACTGAGATTGAAGCTGAGAAGGAAAGTTCACCGCTGGAGGAACTGCAGGCTAAGGCTGACGACAACTGGGATCGCTACCTGCGAGCGGCCGCGGAACTCGAGAACGTGCGCAAGCGCGCCAGCAAGGACGTTGAGGGGGCACGCAAATTCGCGCTGGAACGTTTTGGCAAGCAATTGCTGGTCGTTAAGGACAGCCTGGAATTGGGGCTCGCGACGGCGGATAAAGCCGATGTCGCGAGCTTGCTGGAAGGCAGTACAGCGACTCTGAAACTGCTTGCGAACACATTGCAGCAATTCGGTATCGAGGAGGTCGATCCGATGGGTGAACCGTTCGATCCCGAACTCCACGAAGCGATCAGCATGCAGCCGAATGACGACGTCGAACCGGGCACCGTGGTCACCGTCGTGCAGAAAGGCTACTCGCTCAATGGCCGTCTTTTGCGGCCCGCAATGGTCATTGTAGCGGCAGAATCCACTGATTCCGCCAAAAAGTGACCCGAATTGCTTGAAACATCGGGGGCTGGCCCCACCTCACAACCAGTTTTGAATTATCACGGATTTGGAGTGTACGAACATGGGTAAAGTGATTGGTATCGACCTTGGTACCACGAACTCCTGCGTTGCAGTCATGGAGGGCGGCGTCCCCAAGGTTATTGAGAACAGCGAAGGCGATCGCACCACGCCGTCCATCGTTGCGTTTACAAAGGACGATCAGGTGTTGGTCGGCCAGTCGGCCAAACGGCAGGCGGTCACCAACCCGACGAACACCTTGTACGCAGTCAAACGTCTAATCGGACGCCGATTCAATGAAGAAGTCGTGCAACGTGACATCGATATGGTGTCGTACACGATTGCCGAGGCCGACAATGGCGATGCCTGGGTAGAGGCCAACGGCAAAAAAATGGCGCCGCCGGAGATTTCCGCGCGCGTCCTGATGAAAATGAAGAAGACAGCGGAGGACTATCTGGGTGAAGAAGTCACTGAGGCCGTAGTCACAGTCCCGGCGTATTTTAACGACTCCCAGCGTCAGGCGACCAAGGACGCTGGCAAGATCGCCGGACTCGAAGTCAAACGGATTATTAACGAGCCGACCGCAGCGGCCCTTGCCTATGGCATGGATAAGAAGCGTGGCGACGTCACGATCGCAGTTTTCGATTTGGGTGGCGGCACGTTCGACATCTCGATTATCGAAATCGCGGAAGTCGACGGCGAGCATCAGTTCGAAGTGCTGGCGACGAACGGTGATACGTTCCTCGGGGGCGAAGACTTCGATATGCGCGTTATTGAATATCTGTCTGCCGAATTTCTACGTGAAAGCGGCGTTGATATTCGCAAAGATCCGCTTGCAATGCAGCGCCTGAAAGAGGCCGCGGAGAAGGCAAAAATCGAACTCAGCAGCCAGCAGCAGACCGAAGTCAACCTGCCCTACATCACCGCGGACGCGGACGGGCCGAAGCATCTGGCCATCAAGCTGACGCGTGCAAAACTCGAGTCACTCGTCGAAGAACTGATCGCGAGAACGATTGGGCCTTGCAAGGTCGCTCTCAAGGACGCGGGACTCAAGGTCAATGAGATAGACGACGTTATTCTCGTGGGCGGTCAGATTCGCATGCCCAAGGTGCAGGAAGAAGTGCAGAACTTCTTTGGCAAGGAGCCGCGTCGCGACGTTAATCCGGACGAGGCTGTTGCTCTGGGCGCTGCCATTCAGGGCGGTGTATTGGCAGGGGAAGTCAAGGATGTCTTGCTGCTTGACGTAACGCCGCTGTCGCTCGGTATCGAGACGCTCGGCGGGGTTATGACCAAGCTGATCGACAAGAACACGACGATTCCTGCGAACGCCGAGCAGGTTTTCTCCACGGCCGATGACAATCAGACGGCGGTGACGATCCACGTATTGCAGGGCGAACGCGAGCGCGCCACGGACAATAACTCGCTGGGACGATTTGATCTCGCCGACATTCCACCGTCGCCGCGCGGATTGCCGCAAATTGAAGTGACCTTCGACATTGACGCGAACGGCATCCTCAACGTGTCCGCCAAGGACAAGGCGACTGGCAAGAGTCAGACCATTGTCGTAAAGGCGTCGAGCGGACTCTCCGACGAAGATATTGAGAAAATGGTGTCGGATGCCGAGGCTCATGCCGAGGAAGATCGCAAGTTCCGCGAGCTTGTCGACGCACGCAATCAGGCAGACGGCCTGATGCATGCGGCGCAAAAGACGCTCAGCGAATTGGGCGAAAAGGCGTCGGCTGAGGAGCGGCTGGCGGTCGAAACGGCTGTCGGGGATCTCAAGACGGCGCTCGAGGGTGACGACAAGGATATTATTGAGGCGAAGATGGCCGCCCTTGGCGAGGCGTCGGGCGGACTCGCTCAAAAGTTGTACGCTGAGCAGGCTGCTGAAGCCGGTGCCACGGACGCGGACGGTGCAAAGGCGGCGGATGACGACGTTGTCGATGCGGAGTTTGAAGAAGTGGACAAGAGCGACGACAAAGACGACGAGGCGAAGTCCGACGAGGCGAAGTCCGAATAATTGGCTAAGCGAGATTATTACGAAGTACTGAAACTCTCGAAATCAGCATCTGCTGGCGAGATAAAAAAGGCGTATCGCCGTCTCGCCATGAAATACCATCCGGATCGTAACAAGGATGCGGAAGGTACGGCCGGGAAGAAATTCAAAGAGGCCAAAGAGGCCTACGAAGTTCTGAAAGACTCTGAGAAGCGAGCGACTTATGATCGCTTCGGCCACGACGGCTTGCGCACTGGCTCTGGCGGGCGGGGTGGTTTCAGTCACGAAGGTTTCGGCGATATGTTCGGGGACGTTTTCGGCGACATTTTCGGCGGCGGTCGCCGTGGCACAGGCCCGCAGGTCTTTCGCGGTGCGGATTTGGGTTTTGAGTTGACGCTCGATCTCGAGAAAGCGGTGTCCGGTGAAACCGTTGAGATAGACGTTCCGACGCAGATCAGTTGCGATTCCTGCAATGGCTCAGGCGCAAGGAAGGGCACCGTACCCAAGACTTGTTCCACCTGCGCCGGCGTCGGTCAGGTTCGCATGCAACAGGGATTCTTCTCCGTCCAGCAGACCTGCCCGGCTTGCAAAGGCGTGGGCACGGTCATTGCGGAGCGGTGCGACAAATGTCACGGTCGCGGTCGCATTCGAAAAATACGCACTTTATCGGTAAAAGTTCCGCCGGGCGTCGACGACGGCGATCGAATTCGACTGTCCGGCGAGGGTGAGGCTGGTCGCAATGGTGGTCCGCCGGGTGATCTTTACGTCGAACTGCAGGTCAACAAGCACAAAATATTCGAGCGAGATGGCGCCAATCTGGCCTGCGAAATCCCGGTCAGTTTTGCGACGGCGACATTGGGTGGCGAGGTGGAGCTGCCGACACTGAACGGGTATGTATCCCTGAAGATCCCTGCCGGCACGCAGTCCGGCAAGATTTTCCGGCTGCGCGGCAAAGGCGTCACAACGGTCAGAGATCCTCGCAAGGGCGACCTGTTCGCGCAGATATCGGTTGAGACGCCGATCAACCTGACGACTGAGCAAAAAGTGATGCTGGAGAAGTTCGAAAGGGCCTTGCAAGAGGGTGGTGACAAACACAGTCCCAGAGCGGATAGCTGGCTTGATACCGTCAAGCGGTTTTTTGAGCACATCACCTGAATATTATCTCGAAAATAACGCCTTTAGAGTCTGGCGCGGGCAGCCGCCCTTAAGTAAACTACGCCGGATCGCTAGGTGGTCAGCGAAGTCGCAGGCGGAAGGCACAGTCCTTCCGCTTTCGTGCATCTGCAGGCGGTAGATAATGCGACGATCTGGCCCTCATGTGGTCTTGTTTCTGTTCTTCTTTTTGAGGGTCGTACTTGAGCACGCCAGCGATACTTGCGCTACAGGATGGCACTGTTTTTCACGGTACATCGATTGGCGCCGATGGGCAGACCATTGGTGAAGTGGTGTTCAATACCGCCATGACGGGCTATCAGGAAATCCTCACGGATCCTTCTTATTGCCGCCAAATAGTCACGATGACGTTCCCTCATATCGGCAATACCGGTACGAACAGCGACGACATGGAGTCCGGAAAAATCCAGGCGTCGGGGCTCATCGTTCGCGACAGCACGATGCTGACGAGCAGCTGGCGATCCGAACGCACGTTTTCCGATTTCCTGAAGCAGGGCAACACGATAGCGATTGCCGATATCGATACCCGCAAACTGACGCGCATTCTTCGTAAAAAAGGGGTGCAGTCGGGCTGCATCATGACCGGCGAGCAGGCGGTCGAAACGGCGATACAACATGCCAGCAAATTTCCCGGTATCGCCGGCATGGATCTGGCGAAGTTTGTGACGACAAAAAAGACGTATCAGTGGTGTCATGGAACGACTTTCGGTCGTAAGGCGCGGGTCGTGAGCCGCCGCATTGCGCCGTACCATGTCGTTGCCTACGACTTCGGCATTAAACGCAATATTTTACGCCTATTGTCAGACCTTGATTGCCGGATGACCGTAGTGCCGGCTACCACCGACGCTGACGCCGCTCTGGCACATGCTCCCGACGGAATCTTCCTGTCCAACGGGCCGGGGGATCCCGCGCCCTGTGAATACGCGATAGCGGCCATCCAGACTTTTCTGGGCGCCGGGATTCCGGTCTTCGGTATTTGCCTGGGGCATCAACTTCTGGCACTGGCCGCGGGCGCCAGGACCGAAAAGATGAAATTCGGTCACCACGGCGCCAATCATCCGGTGCAGGATCTCATTACCGGGCGGGTGATGATCACCAGCCAGAACCACGGTTTTGCCGTGGACGAGAGTACTCTCCCCAAGAATGTGGTGGCGACGCATCGCTCACTATTCGATGGCACCTTGCAGGGGATCGCACTCAAAGACACGCCGGCATTCAGTTTTCAGGGCCATCCTGAAGCCAGTCCCGGCCCACACGACCTGTTACCGCTGTTCGAGCGATTCATCGAACTCATGGATGAGAAAAAGAAAAGCGGCCGGACTCTCACACTGTCGACTTAGTTAAAAAGCATTTAAATCAATAAGTAATGGAATATAGTTAATCTATATTATATGCCGAAACGCACCGACATAGACAGTATTCTCGTGATTGGCGCCGGACCGATCGTGATCGGCCAGGCCTGCGAATTCGATTATTCCGGCGCTCAGGCGTGCAAGGCGCTGCGCGAAGAGGGATTTCGGGTCATTTTGGTCAATTCGAATCCGGCGACCATCATGACCGATCCGGAGATGGCCGATGCCGTTTATATCGAGCCGGTGCATTGGGCGACCATTGAGCAGATTATTGCCAAGGAACGCCCGGACGCGTTGTTGCCGACGATGGGCGGGCAGACAGCCCTTAATTGCGCGTTGGACCTCGCTCGCGAGGGCGTGCTCGAAAAGTACAACGTCGAGTTGATTGCAGCGTCGCGAGAAGCCATCAACATGGCCGAGGATCGTGAATTGTTCCGCAAGGCCATGACGGAGATCGGGCTGGAATGTCCCAGGGCCGAAATCGCCCGCACGCTCGAAGATGCGCTGGAAAAACAGGCGATCATTGGATTTCCTACGATCATCCGACCGTCGTTCACGCTCGGCGGCAGCGGCGGCGGCATCGCATACAACCGCGAGGAATTCGAGGACGTCGTCACCCACGGACTCGAAATGTCGCCAACGACAGAAGTTCTGCTCGAAGAGTCACTGATCGGCTGGAAGGAATTCGAGATGGAAGTCGTTCGCGACAAGAACGACAACTGCATCATTATCTGTTCGATAGAAAATCTCGATCCGATGGGCGTGCACACGGGCGACTCCATCACCGTGGCACCGGCGCAGACGTTGACAGATAAGGAGTACCAGCGGCTGCGCAACGCGTCGATCGACATCCTGCGCAAGATCGGCGTTGAGACAGGTGGCTCGAACGTCCAGTTTGCGGTCTGTCCGGAAACCGGCCGCGTGCTCGTCATTGAGATGAATCCACGCGTGTCGCGATCTTCAGCGCTGGCGTCAAAGGCGACCGGCTTCCCGATCGCCAGGATTGCCGCGAAACTTGCGATTGGCTACACGCTCGATGAACTGAGAAATGACATCACGGGTGGCGCCACACCGGCGTCGTTCGAACCGACCATCGATTACGTGGTCACTAAGATTCCTCGCTTTGCGTTCGAAAAATTTCCGGGAGCCAATGATCGCCTGACGACGCAAATGAAGTCGGTCGGCGAAGTGATGGCCATAGGCCGTAATTTCCAGGAGTCGTTGCAGAAGGCGCTGCGCGGTCTGGAAACCGGTATCAACGGGTTGGACGAAATCTGCGGCCCCATCGTTTCCGACGCCGACCGGGATCATTTGCGCCGTGAACTCAGAATGCCGGGCTCCGAGCGCATACGCTACGTCGCCGACGCGCTGCGTCATGGCTACTCTTTCGACGACGTTGCGAAAATCACGGGCATCGATCCATGGTTCGTCATACAGATCGCCGACCTCGTCAACGCCGAGAGCGCCATCCGCGACGCTGGCATGGCAGGACTCGACGAGCACACGATGCGCGCCATGAAGCGCAAGGGTTTTTCCGACGCGCGCATGGCCGATATTCTCAAAGTAGATGAGAACGTAGTACGGATGCGGCGTCTGGAATTGAATGTCAGGCCCGTCTACAAGCGTGTCGATACTTGCGCCGCCGAATTTGCGACGACGACAGCCTACCTGTATTCAACCTACGAAGAAGAATGCGAGGCCAAACCGACTGACAATCCGAAGATCATGATTCTTGGCGGCGGACCCAACCGGATCGGGCAGGGCATTGAGTTCGACTATTGCTGCGTGCATGCGGCACAGGCGCTCAGGGAATCGGGCTACGAGACGATCATGGTCAACTGCAATCCCGAAACCGTCTCGACGGACTATGACACCTCCGACCGACTGTATTTCGAATCCCTGACGTTCGAGGATGTCATGGAGATTATCGAAATAGAAAAGCCAAATGGCGTGATTGTGCAATACGGGGGGCAGACGCCGCTGAAGCTGGCCCGCGATCTTGAGGCGGCCGGTGCGCCAATTATTGGCACCTCGCCAGACTCCATAGATCTCGCCGAGGATCGCGAGCGGTTTCAAAAACTGGTTGAGGAATTGCAACTCAAGCAGCCCCCGAACTGCACCGCCCGTAACAAGGAAGAGGCGTTAAAGCGTTGCTCGGAGGTCGGTTTTCCACTGATCGTTCGACCTTCCTACGTGTTGGGTGGCCGCGCGATGGAGGTCGTTCACAATGAAGAGGATTTGGCCGCGTACATGGACGCTGCGATCGACGTATCCAACAACAGCCCGGTGCTGCTCGATCGTTTTCTCGATCTTGCGACTGAAGTCGACGTAGATTGTATCGCCGACGGCGAGCGCGTTTTTATTGGCGGGATCATGGAGCACATAGAGCAGGCCGGTGTGCACTCTGGTGATTCCGGCTGTTCGTTGCCGCCCTTCAGCCTGAGTCCGGAAATACAAAAAACGCTGGAGCAGCAGGTCATACAGCTTGCCAAGGGCTTGAACGTCGTCGGCCTCATGAATACACAGTTCGCTATTCAGGGCGATGTTGTGTATTTGCTGGAGGTGAATCCTCGTGCTTCGCGAACGGTACCGTTTGTTTCCAAAGCGATCGGCGTGCCGCTGGCGAAGATTGCCGCCAAGGTGATGGTTGGCGAGTCATTGGCCAAGCAAGGCTTCGTGAATCAGCGGATACCCAAGTATTTCTCTGTAAAAGAAGCCGTGTTTCCGTTCATAAAATTTCCCGGCAGCGATCCGATTCTAGGCCCGGAAATGAAATCCACTGGCGAAGTCATGGGCGTCGGCCGCAGTTTCGGTGAGGCTTATGCGAAAGCGCAGCTCGCGTCCGGCGTCATTCTGCCGCGGGACGGCGTCGCATTGATTTCCGTCAGGGATCGCGACAAGGACGAGGCGGTGGAACTTGGGAAATTGCTGACGAAGATGGGCTTTGATATTGTCGCGACACACGGAACAGCGCGCGCTCTTGCGAATGCTGGCGTTGCGTGCCGACGGGCGAACAAGGTAAGGGAAGGCCGGCCGCACATTGCTGATATGATCAAAAACGGCGAGATCGACCTGATAGTTAATACGACCGAAGGCAAGCAGGCGATCGTAGAATCGCTGTCAATTCGCGCCGAAGCGGTACGCAGGGGCGTTACCTATTACACGACACTGGGCGCGGCAATGGCGACCTGCCGCGCGATCGAGCATCTCGACAACAGTGACGTCAATCGGTTGCAGGATTTACACAATGAGGTGGTTGCATGAATAAGGTGCCAATGACGGTGCGTGGCCACGAGCTGTTACAGGAAGAACTCAAGCGCCTCAAGAGCGTCGATCGGCCCACTGTGATCAAAGCGATTGCGGTGGCGCGAGCGCATGGCGATCTGAAGGAAAACGCCGAGTATCACGCCGCCAAAGATCAGCAGGGATTCATCGAGGCTCGCATTAAGGAACTTGAGGGCAAGCTGTCAAACGTGCAGGTGATTGACGTAACCGCGATAGAAGCCGGCGGCAAGGTCATTTTCGGCTCGACGGTACGCCTGCTGGACGAGGAGACCGACAAGGAAATTACCTACAGAATTGTTGGCGAAGACGAGGCTGACATCAGGAGCGGGCTGGTTTCCTTCTCGTCGCCGATCTCTCGAGCTCTTATCAGCAAGAGCGAAGGTGACATTGTTGAATTCAAGGCGCCGGACGGCGACAGAGTATTCGAGATTATGGAGGTTCGATACGAGTAGCGGCGGCTATCTCGAGGGGATTCGGAGCCGCTTTTCCGGTCTCTTTTCGGAATTCGCGCGGTACACGAGCGCGACGTTGCCGACACGTTGCAGCAGCGTCGCAGAATGGTCAGCGCACAATTTCTGAATCAACTCGTCACGCGCTGCGCGATCGGTGGAGCGCACTTTTACTTTGATCAGTTCGTGATGTGCCAGCGTTGCTTTGAACTCTGCCAGTAGCGATTCTGTCAGACCTGCATCGCCGACCATGATCAGCGGTTTGAGCTGATGGCCGCGGCCGCGAAGAAATTTCCTTTGAGATTCACTGAGTTTCATTGGCGCGAAGTGTAACAGTCATGCGTTTGGAGATTCAAAGTGAGTAAGAAGCGCGCGTCTTCTCGCAGCTGGTTGCAGCGCCAGGAACGTGATCCGTATGTGCAAATGGCGCGTCGTGACGGCTGGCGCTCGCGCGCAGTCTACAAGCTGGAGCAGATCGACCTGAAGGAGCGGTTGTTGCGTCCCGGCATGGTTTGTCTTGACCTGGGTTCGGCGCCCGGCAGTTGGAGCCAATACGTTACGCGGAAGCTCAAGGGCAGGGCGCGTATTGTCGCTGTGGATATACTGCCGATGGACTCGTTGCCGGATGTCGAATTCGTGCAGGGCGATTTTCTGGACGACGCCGTTTTCGAGCAGGTAGTAACAGCGGTCGGCACCGCAGGCGTGGACCTTGTGATGAGCGATATTGCCCCCAATACTACGGGCAACAAGGCGGTTGATCAGCCACGCTCAATATATCTCGTGGAACTTGCTCTCGACATGGCGCGACGGGTGCTGAAACCTGGCGGCGACTTCGTTTGCAAGGTATTTCAGGGCGAGGGTATCGATCCGTTCGTGCTGGATGTAAAGAGCTCTTTCAAGCGGGTGAAGGTCATGAAACCAAAGGCTTCAAGATCTGGCAGTCGTGAGGTGTACCTGGTAGCTAGAAACTACCAATTGTAGTAGTGTCGAAACGTGAATGATTTAACCAAAAATATACTCGTCTTCATTGTCATTATCGTGGTTTTACTGTCGGTTGTACAAAGCTTGTCCGGCGTCAGCGGCGGCCAGCCACAGAAGAAAGACTATTCGGAATTTCTCAATCAAGTGCGCTCCGGTCAGGTGGCGGTGGCGGTCATTGACGACGAACAGATTCGCTTCGGCGGTCGGTCGGTCGAACCTCTGCCGTTTTACACGATTAGCCCGGAGACCGATAACAACACGCTCATTGGTCTGCTGGACGACCACGGTGTACGTTTCACAGCGGCGGATCCGAAATCGCAAAGTCTGATCGGTCAATTGCTGATCAGTTCGTTTCCGATCTTGCTGCTCATCGGCGTCTGGATATACTTCATGCGGCAGATGCAAGGTGGCGTCGGCGGCCGCGGGGCGATGTCGTTTGGCAAGAGCAAGGCACGATTGCTCGGTGAAGATCAGGTCGGTATTAGTTTTGATGACGTTGCTGGAATCGAGGAAGCCAAGAACGAAGTCTCGGAGATCGTCGATTTCCTGAAAGATCCCAGTAAATTTCAGCGCCTGGGCGGGAAGATTCCAAAAGGCGTCCTGATGGTGGGTCCGCCCGGCACGGGTAAGACGCTGCTGGCAAGAGCGATTGCGGGTGAGGCCTCGGTACCCTTCTTCACGATTTCCGGCTCCGATTTCGTCGAAATGTTTGTCGGCGTAGGCGCATCACGCGTCCGCGACATGTTTGATCAGGCGAAGAAGCAGGCGCCGTGCATCATATTCATTGACGAGCTTGATGCGGTCGGACGCCATCGCGGCGCGGGCTTGGGTGGTGGTCATGACGAGCGTGAGCAGACGCTTAACCAGCTGTTGGTCGAGATGGATGGCTTCGAAGGCAGCGAAGGCGTCATCGTAATCGCGGCAACGAACCGGCCCGACGTGCTCGATCCCGCGCTGTTGCGTCCGGGTCGATTTGATCGTCAGGTAGTCGTTCCGCTGCCCGACATTCGTGGTCGTGAGCAAATTATTAAAGTTCATATGCGCAAGGTGCCGCTCGACGAAGACGTGAAGCCGGGCATCATCGCGCGCGGTACCCCGGGTTTTTCAGGTGCTGATCTCGCCAATCTTGTCAACGAAGCGGCGTTGAGCGCGGCGCGCGAGAACTTGCGCGTCGTGAGAATGAAAGAGTTCGAGAAAGCCAAAGACAAGATCATGATGGGCGCGGAGCGCCGGTCGATGGTCATGAGCGAGGAAGAGAAGCTCAATACGGCCTACCACGAGGCAGGTCACGCGATCATCGGTTTTTTGGTTCCCGAACACGACCCGGTCTACAAGGTGACGATCATTCCGCGAGGTATGGCGTTGGGTGTCACAATGTACCTGCCCGAGGAAGATCGCTACAGCACCTCAAAGCAACGTCTGGAAAGTCGCATATCGACGTTGTTCGGCGGGCGAATTGCCGAGGAAATGATCAACGGACCTGCCGGTGTAACGACGGGCGCGTCCAATGATATCGAACAAGCCACTGAAATCGCTCGTAACATGGTGACGAAATGGGGCTTGTCGGATCGCCTTGGCCCGTTGACTTACAGCGAAGACGCCGGCGAGATATTTCTCGGCCGGAGCGTAACTCAGCACAAGTCCGTCTCCGACGACACGGCGAACCTGATCGACGAGGAGGTGCGCAAGATTATCGATGTAAATTACGAGCGCGCGGCTACTCTCCTCAAGAAAAATATCGACAAGTTGCACGTCATGGCGAAGGCGCTCATGAAGTACGAGACTCTGGACGACGTCCAGGTGAAGGACATCATGGCGGGCCGTGAGCCGCGGCCGCCGGAAGACTGGAACGACAGCCCGGATCCGAAGCGTCCTGACGATGGTTCTGCGACGGCGGAGACCGACGATGATGCTGCAGGCAAGATTGGCGGACCCGCAGCAGAGCACTAAGCAACTGCTGCGCATTGGAGCGCTGAAATTCGCGTGTCCCGCCGTCATGGGGATTCTCAATGTCACGCCGGATTCTTTTTCCGATGGCGATCGATTTTCCGATATCGACGCGGCGCGCCGCCAGGCTGAGCGGATGGCCGCGGACGGCGCCGCGATTATCGATGTAGGTGGGGAGTCCACTCGACCGGGGGCGGACGACGTTAGCGAAGCCGCCGAACTGGACCGTGTAATTCCTGTTATCGAAGCCATTCGTGACACGGTCGATCTGCCGGTTTCGATCGATACGAGTAAAGCCGGCGTCATGCGCGCCGCGGTAGCCGCTGGCGCCGCGATGATCAACGATGTTCTGGCCCTGCAGGAAGACGGAGCGCTCAGCGCGGCAGCGAGCCTGCGGGTTCCGGTTTGCCTGATGCACATGCAGGGCCGGCCACGCACGATGCAAACATCGCCCCATTACGAAGACGTTGTGGCCGACGTCACAGCATTCCTGGCCGACAGAGTGTCAGAATGTCGCGAGGCCGGCATCGACGAGGCGCTCATCGTTGTAGACCCGGGTTTTGGCTTCGGCAAGACGCGTGCGCACAATGTAGAGTTGCTGGCAAATCTGCGACAATTGCAGAATCTTGGCAGGCCGGTGCTGGTCGGGCTTTCACGTAAGTCGACATTGGGTGAATTGACGGGCAGGAAGGTCGATGATCGTCTGGCGGCCAGTATTTCGGCTGCGGTTATAGCGGCAATGCACGGCGCGCAAATTCTTCGGGTGCATGACGTCAGGGAGACAGTGGATGCACTGCGGGTAGCGGGCGCTGTAATGGAAGCAAGCGAATGAACAAGCGTTTTTTTGGCACAGACGGCATACGCGGCAAGGTCGGCAGCGACCCGATGACCGCGGATTTTGCCATGCGGCTGGCCAGCGCGGCGGCCCAGGTGCTCGTCCCCAGGGGCGGTACCGTAGTCATCGGCAAGGACACGCGGTTGTCCGGATACATGTTTGAGTCGGCGCTCGAAGCCGGTTTCGTTGCGGCTGGCGCGGATGTGCTGTTGATAGGCCCTCTGCCGACGCCGGGCATCGCGCGGCTCACCCAGGAATTTGAGGCGGATCTTGGCGTCGTGATCAGCGCGTCGCACAACGTTTATTCCGACAATGGCATTAAGTTCTTCGATCGTTGTGGTTCCAAGCTCACCGATGAAATAGAACTCAAGATTGAAGAGCACCTGAAAAACCCGGCGATCACACTCGAATCGCAGTCGCTGGGAAAAGCGAAGCGCATCGACACGGCCCGTATTCGCTACCAGGACTTCTGCGCCCAGAGCATGCCCGATGGCGTCGATCTGGACGGGATGAAGGTCGTTTTCGACGGCGCGAACGGCGCGGGATACAAAGTTGGTCCGCGGACGTTGGCTAATCTTCGGGCCGAAGTGATTCCGATCGGGTGCTCGCCGAACGGCATGAACATCAACGATGGCTGCGGCTCAATGGAGCCGGCCCTGCTGCAAATGACCGTGCCGGGCGTACGCGCAGACGTCGGTGTCGCCTTGGATGGCGACGGGGACAGGCTCATCATGGTGGACGAGAACGGTGAACTGATCGACGGCGACCAGTTGCTGTACATTCTTGCGACGGCCAGACAGCGGCAAGGGCGGCTCACGGGACCGGTCGTCGGCACGGTCATGAGCAATCTCGGTCTTGAGCACGCCCTCAAAGCGCAAAATATAGAGTTCAGGCGCGTGAACGTCGGCGATCGTTATGTTCTCGAAGCCCTGAAGGAATCCGGCGGGATCCTGGGTGGCGAGACCTCCGGGCACATGATCGTACTGGACAAGACAACCACCGGAGATGGGTTGATTTGCGCGTTGCAGGTACTGGCCATCATGAAAGAAACCGATAAATCGCTTTCGGAGCTTGCTGCCGGCATGCGGAAGTACCCGCAAATCATGGTAAATGTGCAGTCAAAAAACGGCGTGGATCCTGCGGCGTCGGTTGAAATTCAGGCGGCCGTGGCCGTGGCGGAAAGTGAGTTGGCCGATACCGGGCGTGTAGTCCTGCGGGCCTCAGGGACAGAAGCGGTCATTCGGGTCATGGTTGAGGGCGAGGATCACGACCAGGTGGTAGCTATTGCGAACCGTCTGGCGAGCGTCGTCGCCGAGGCGGCGGCCTGAGGACCCGGACAAGAGACGCTTTGTGCGTTGATTTGCGGTGATAGCCTCGGTATCCTTGCGCGCCTTTTAGGCCTGCGGAAACTTACAAATGCGCGAATTCCTTATCGCCGGCAACTGGAAAATGAACGGCAGCATCGCCGCCAGCGAAGAACTCGCCGCCGGCATCGTGGCCGGGATGCCGGAAGGCGGTGGATTTCGCGTGCTGGTTTGCCCGCCGTTTCCTTATTTGGCGGCTGTTTCCAGGCAGCTTGAGGGCAGCGCGGTGGCGTTGGGGGCGCAAAATGTCTCTGCGCATAAGGCTGGCGCGCACACCGGTGAAACGTCGCCGTCAATGCTCAAAGACGTGGGCTGCGAGTTCGTCATCGTTGGGCACTCGGAACGACGTGCGATGTACGGCGAAACAAGCGTCCAGGTTGCGACGAAGTTTCAGGCGGCCCAGGCCAATGGATTAACCCCGATCTTGTGTGTGGGCGAAACGTTGCAGGAGCGGGAAGCGGGGACGACGGAAAGCGTGATAAATGAACAGCTTGACGCAGTTCTGGATGCGGCAGGTGTGGTAGCTTTTGCTGCGGCCGTTATTGCCTACGAGCCGGTTTGGGCGATCGGGACCGGCAAGACGGCAACGCCGGATCAGGCGCAGGATGTGCATCGGCACATTCGGGCGCGACTGGCGGAAGAAGATTCGGCTCTCGCAGAGAGTGTGCAGATTCTTTACGGCGGCAGCATGAAAAGCGAAAATGCGTCCGGCTTGTTGGCCATGCCGGATATAGACGGCGGTCTGATAGGCGGCGCGTCGTTGCAGGCAAGTGATTTTCTGGCGATTGCCGGGGCGGCAGCGCAAGGTTGAGGACTTAATGGATACTATTCAAAAAGCAGTACTTATCGGTCACACACTGATCGCACTACTGATAATCGTGCTGGTTTTGTTGCAACGCGGCAAAGGCGCCGATGCAGGCGCCGCATTCGGCGCTGGCGCGTCCGGTACGGTCTTTGGTGCGCGCGGTTCGGGCAGTTTCTTTTCACGAGCAACGGCGATTCTTGCCACGGCGTTCTTCGCCAGCAGCCTCACCCTGGCTTACTTAAGCAGTCAGACCTCGGCTGCGCCGAGCAGTCTCCTCGACGATGCCCCGGCAGCGGAAGAGGTAGTTGAAGATTTTCCGGCGGTGAACGAGCAGGAGCCGGTATCCGAAATGCCGTCGCTTGAGTCTGACGACGCCGAGACGCCTGACAATCAGGATAACGACTAGACCACAGCAATCGCTCTGGTGGTGGAATTGGTAGACACGCTGTCTTGAGGGGGCAGTGGCGCGAGCCGTGCGAGTTCGAGTCTCGCCCAGAGCACCAAACAATCGAAATCGGCCTGCCAGCACACGACGCGCTGCAGGCCGTTTTTTTGTGTCGGGGTCATTACGTACTGGAAAAAGGGTGTATTCGCCGCTGCTTAGACTGATACAATGCCGCGCTGATTTTGGAGCGACATCGGGCGTAAATCCGGTCGCGAAATCAGCAGGGCAACAACAGAAATACCATGCTTCAAGAGTACCTTCCTATCCTGATATTCCTCGGCATTAGCGCGGGAATAAGCATATTGCTGCTGGGGCTTGGATTCTTGATCGGCCACGGCGGCAAAGACGACGAAAAACTGTCTCCCTACGAGTGCGGTTTTGAAGCGTTTGACAATTCCCGCATGAAGTTCGACGTGCGTTACTACCTCGTCGCCATCCTGTTTATTATTTTCGATCTCGAAATTGCGTTTTTGTTTCCCTGGGCCGTATCTCTGGACACGGTGGGTAAGGCTGGCTTGCTGGCTATGGCGTTGTTTCTCACCATTCTGGTCATTGGCTTTATTTACGAGTGGAAAAAGGGGGCGCTGGAATGGGATTGACGAGTTCCGCGGCAGCCGTGGAGCCTGCGAGCGACGCTCAGGCCGCAGGGAGCAGCTTGCAGGAAAAAGGCTTCGTCGTGACGAGCGTCGATGCCGTCATGAACTGGGCGCGCACGGGTTCGTTGTGGCCGATGAGTTTCGGCCTCGCGTGTTGTGCGATCGAGATGATGCAGGCCGGCGCGTCTCGCTATGACCTCGACCGTTTTGGTATCATTTTTCGTCCGAGTCCACGTCAGTCTGACTGCATGATCGTAGCCGGCACTTTAACCAACAAAATGGCGCCGGCTTTGCGCAAGGTCTACGATCAGATGCCTGAGCCGCGTTGGGTAGTCTCAATGGGCTCGTGTGCGAATGGCGGCGGCTACTACCATTATTCCTACTCCGTGGTGCGTGGATGCGATCGAATAGTTCCGGTCGATGTTTACGTTCCGGGATGTCCGCCGACCGCAGAGGCCCTGATCTACGGGCTGATTCAGTTGCAGAACAAGATCCGACGTACCAGCACGATTGCTCGACACGATGACTGATCGTCTCGATTCCCTTGCGGCTCGAATTGACGCGCGCTTTGGCGAGCAAGTGAATCGCGTGGCATCGACCTGCCGTGAATTGACCTACGAACTTGACAAAGATGACTTGATAAAGGTCGCCACCGCCTTGCGCAATGAGACCGAATTCGGTTTCGAAATGCTGATGGATGTTTGCGGCGTCGATTACCTGACCTACGGCATGGATGAGTGGACGACGAACAGTGCGTCCGACACGGGGTTCAGCCGCGGCGTTGAACGTGAGTCAGTCATTCTGGATGAGGCCGACGAGTTCGATCCGAAACGCTTTGCTGTTGTCTATCACTTGTTGTCCATTCAGAACAATATCCGACTGCGGCTGCGCGTGTACACGGGCATTGATAATCCGCCGATCGTAAAATCAGTCGTCGATATCTGGAACAGCGCCAACTGGTTCGAGCGCGAGGTGTTCGATCTTTACGGCATCCTTTTCGAGGGCCACCCGGATCTGCGCCGCATACTGACCGACTACGGCTTCATTGGGCATCCCTTTCGTAAGGATTTCCCGATGATCGGTAATGTTGAAGTGAGTTATGACGCCGCGGAAGGACGAGTCGCGTACAAGCCCGTCAGCATCGAAGCACGCACACTGGTACCGCGAGTAATTCGTGACGACAACCGTTATTCAGCCGCTCTTAAGGACGGGAACGATGTCTGAAATTCAGAGTTACACGATGAATTTCGGTCCGCAGCATCCTGCGGCGCACGGTGTTTTGCGCCTGGTTCTTGAAATCGAAGGCGAGATGATCAAGAAAGCAGATCCGCACGTTGGTCTGCTGCACCGCGCGACCGAAAAACTCGCTGAAACGAAGCCGTTCAACCAAAGCATTGGTTACATGGACCGGCTCGATTACGTGTCGATGATGTGCAACGAGCACGGTTATGTGATGGCGATCGAGAAATTGCTCGGTGTCGAAGTTCCCGAGCGAGCGCAATACATCCGCGTCATGTTTGACGAGATTACGCGTATTCTGAATCACCTGATGTGGCTCGGCGCGCACGGTCTGGATATTGGCGCGATGACCGTGTTCCTGTATTGCTTCCGTGAACGCGAAGACCTTATGGACGTGTACGAGGCCGTCTCTGGGACGCGCATGCACGCGACATACTACCGTCCCGGTGGCGTCTACCGGGATTTGCCGGACTCGATGCCAAAATACCGGGCGTCAAAATTTCGCAGCAAGAAAGATCTGAGTCGCCTCAATGCCGCGCGCGAGGGCTCGTTGCTGGATTTCATCGAGGATTTCACCGCTCGCTTCCCCGCCTGTGTCGATGAGTACGAGACTTTGCTCACCGACAACCGCATTTGGAAACAGCGCACCGTCAATATTGGTGTTGTATCGCCCGAACGTGCAATGCAGCTCGGCTTTTCCGGGCCCATGTTGCGCGGCTCCGGCGTCGAATGGGATCTGCGCAAGAAGCAGCCCTACGATGTATACGACCGCATGGATTTCGATATACCCGTCGGCGTCAATGGCGATTGCTACGACCGATATCTGGTGCGCGTCGAGGAAATGCGACAGGCCAATCGGATCGTGAAGCAATGCGTGGACTGGCTGCGCGACAATCCGGGACCCGTCATCGCATCGGACCATAAGTTCTCGCCGCCGACGCGCGTCGAGATGAAAGACGACATGGAATCGCTCATCCATCACTTCAAATTATTTACAGAAGGATACTGTGTGCCCGAGGGCGAAGCGTACGCCGCGATCGAACATCCAAAAGGCGAATTCGCCGTCTACATTATTTCGGATGGGGCGAACAAGCCGTATCGCGTGAAAATTCGTGCGGCGGGTTTCGCACACATATCGGCCATGGCGGAAATGGTTGAAGGGCACATGCTCGCGGATGTCGTCGCTATCATTGGCACTCAGGATATCGTGTTTGGTGAGATCGACCGATGAGCTACGCACTCTCCGCACAGGTGAAGGGCGAAATTGAACAGTGGCAGGCGCGTTTTCCGACAGACCGCAAGCGCTCAGCTGTCATCAGTGCATTGCATGCTGTGCAGCATGAAAATAATGGCTATGTAACGGCAGAGCATATGAATGCGGTGGCAGAGTATCTCGAGCTACCGGCGATTCAGGTATACGAAGTAGCGACTTTTTATTCAATGTTCCAGACCAAAGAAGTCGGACGCAACGCAGTCGCTATTTGCACCAATATTTCGTGCATGCTGCGCGGCGCCGACGACATCGTCGATCATGTGGAAAAGAAGCTTGGAATCGTGCTGGGGGAGAGCACCGCAGACGGTCGAATCTTCCTGAAGAAGGAAGAAGAGTGCATCGCCGCCTGTTGCGGCGCTCCTGCCATGATGGTGAACCACAAATACTACGAAAACCTGACAATAGAACAGGTTGATGAAATTCTGAACGGGCTCGACTGATGGGCTACGAACAGAATTTGGTTTGCTTTAATACCCTCGACTCGAAAGAATCCTGGTCACTCGCTACCTACGAACAGCACGACGGCTACGAGACCTGGCGAAAAATTCTAGCGGGCAAGCTGACGCCAGAGCAAATAATCAGCGAGGTAAAGGCGTCGGGATTGCGTGGGCGCGGCGGCGCCGGTTTTCCCACCGGTCTGAAGTGGAGTTTCATGCCGCGAGACGTCGCCGGCCAGAAATATCTGGTTTGTAATTCGGATGAGAGCGAGCCTGGCACCTGTCACGATCGCGACATACTGCGCTACAACCCGCACTCACTGATCGAAGGCATGGCGATCGCCGCTTACGCGATGGGCGCGACGATTGCATATAACTACATACGCGGCGAGTTTCTGGATGAACCGGTACCGCGTTTTGATGCTGCAGTAAAGGAAGCGTACGAGGCGGGCCTGCTGGGCAAGAACATTCAGCGTTCCGGCATAGACTTCGATCTCCATACCTTCGTCGGTGCGGGCGCTTACATTTGTGGCGAAGAGACGGCCTTGCTCGAGTCACTGGAAGGCAAGCAGGGGCGCCCGCGATTCAAGCCGCCATTTCCGGCGCACTTCGGTCTGTATGGCAAGCCGACGACGATCAACAACACCCAAAGTCTGGCCAGCGTGCCGGCCATCATGCGTCAGGGGGCTGCCTGGTTTGCGGGCCTTGGACCGGACGGTTCCGGCGGTACCGCTTTGTTTTCCGTGTCGGGACACATTGAGAAACCCGGCAACTACGAATTGCCGATGGGTATCGCGTTCAAGGATCTGCTCAACGACATCTGCGGCGGTGTGTTGGGCGGTCGCAGGTTGAAGGCGGTGATCCCCGGCGGTTCGTCGTGCAAGGTATTGCCTGCGGAAATCATCATGGAATGCACGATGGACTACAACGCATTGCAAGAAGCGGGTTCGTCGTTTGGTACTGGTGCCGTCATTGTGATGGACGAGACGACTTGCATGGTTAGGGTATTGCGGCGCATTGCACGGTTTTACATGGCCGAATCCTGTGGTCAGTGCACTCCGTGCCGCGAAGGTACTGGATGGTTGTACCGCATGCTGACACGCATCGTCGAAGGCCGGGGCGAAGAGGCCGATTTGCAGATACTCGTTGATGTCGCCGGGAAAATTGAAGGGCACACGATCTGCGCCCTGGGCGACGCGGCAGCATGGCCCGTGCAGAGCTTTCTGGATCATTTTTACGACGAATTCGCGTACATGGTTCGCAATGACGGCAGGAGCATTGTTGACGTCGCCGCCGAGGCTGCTGCATGACCGCCACGAATGACGACATCGTAAACATTGAGATTGACGGCAAGCTGGTTGAGGCGCGCAAGGGTCAGATGATCATCGAGGTGACCGATTCGATCGGTGTGTATGTCCCGCGATTTTGCTATCACGAAAAATTGAGCATTGCCGCTAATTGCAGAATGTGCCTGGTGGAAGTCGAGAAGTCGCCAAAACCTATGCCAGCCTGTGCAACGCCGGTCGTAGAGGGCATGAAGCTTTTCACCAAATCTCCGCACGCGATCGCCGCGCAGAAAGCGACGATGGAGTTTTTGCTCATCAATCATCCGCTGGATTGCCCGATTTGCGATCAGGGCGGCGAGTGCGAGTTGCAAGACCTCGCGATGGGATTCGGACGCGACATATCCCGCTACAACGATCGCAAACGCGTAATAAAAGATCAAAATATCGGGCCGTTGGTTTCTACCGATATGACGCGATGCATACACTGCACGCGGTGCGTGCGCTTTGGCGAGGAAATTCAAGGCAACCCGCAGCTGGGCATGACCGGGCGCGGCGAGTACGCCAAGATTACGACCTACGTTGAACAAAACATCGATCACGAATTGTCCGCCAACATTATCGATCTGTGTCCTGTGGGCGCGCTGAACAACAAACCCTATCGGTACAGCGCGCGTGCCTGGGAAATGGAGCAGCGCGCAACAATTTCACCGCACGATTGCGTTGGCACGAATCTCTACGCACACGTTTTGCGTGGCACGGTAAAGCGCATCGTTCCGCGCGAAAACGAGTCCATCAATGAAACCTGGATTTCGGATCGCGATCGCTTTAGCTATGAGGCGATCTACAACCCCGATCGTTTGTTGTCCGCCCGCATCAAGGAAAACGGGAAGTGGCGCGACATCGGCTGGGAGGATGCATTGTCGGAGGCTGCGGACGTCTTGCGTGCCGCGACGTCGGAGAAAATCGGTTTTATAGCATCGCCTGCTGCGACGGTCGAAGAAAGTCATTTGCTGGCTCGATTGGCATGGCATCTACAGACCGCCAACATCGATCACCGTCTGGGGCGTCGCGACATTTCGGATCAGGACAACGATCCGTTGTACGAGACTCTGGGCTGTGGAATCGATGAGTTGGAAAACCAGGGAGCGATTTTAGTCGCTGGATCCAATATCCGCGCCGAGGCGCCGATAATTGCGCACCGTTTGCGCAAAGCGTCGCTGCGCGGTGGCGCGATTAGTTTCGCGAACGCGGAAAAATATGAATACCTTTTTGATGTTGCTGATTACCTGTCCGGCGCCGGTCTCGTTAAAATGCTCGCTGGCATTGCGGTCGCCGCGGCCGGTGGCGAGTCATTGCCTGACTCGGTCGAAGCGTTGTGCGCGGGCGTTGAAGCGGACGATGCGCAGCGGCGCATTGCCGCGTCCCTGCAGGATGCTGACGACGCGCTGGTTTTGCTGGGCAACATCGCGGGCCGTCACGCCGCGTATGCAGCGGTGCGTGCATTAGGCGCTGCAATCGCCCAACTGACGCGTGCGAAATTCGGCAACATAACGGAGGGACCGAATGCTGCCGGTGCATCTCTCGCGGGCGTGTTGCCGCACCGCGAGCGCGGCGGCAAAGCCAGGGACGATGCAGGGAAGGGCGTGGCGGAGATGCTCGACAGTTCTCTGGATGTTGTCGTTCTCGTCAATGTTGAGCCTGATGCAGATATTCACGCGACCACAGATGCAGTGGCGAAACTCGCACAGCAAAAATATGTGGTTGCGCTGACACCGTTCGTTTCCGATGCGCTGCTTGAGGTCGCCGATCTGTTGTTGCCGATCGGTACCTTTGCCGAGAATTCCGGGACTTACATCAATGTAGCGGGTACCTGGCAGAGTTTCAGTGGCGTCGCGAATCCGGTTGGTGAGTCTCGTCCGTGCTGGAAAGTCTTGCGTGTGCTGGGCAATCTGATCGATGCGGAAGGCTTCGATTACGTGACCAGCGCTGATGTAATCGAGGACTTCAAGTCGCGGCTTGGTGACTTTGATCACAGCATCGCATATCAGGCAGCGGGAAAATTTGCGAAGCCGGGGACTGCGGACGCGCCGGGCGATGAGATCGACATCGCATTGTATTCCGTGGACGCACTGGTGCGACGGGCGACGGCGCTGCAGCTGACGTTATCCGCGCAGCGCGCGAAAGCCGGGGATATCGCTTGATGGCTGGCCTCGTACCGCAATTCGTCGTCGATATCATCGATTGGGTGCTGGGCGTTTTCCATTCGTTGCCTGAGTGGCTGCAGTACCTGACGGTCACAACGTGGAAAATCCTGTTCGTTATGATTACGGTGATTCTGCTCGTCGCGTTTTCCACTTATTTCGAGCGCAAGGTCATTGGCAGAATGCAGGCGCGGATCGGTCCTAACCGTGTCGGTCCGCTCGGTTTGGGTCAGCCCTTCGCCGACGTTCTCAAACTGCTGATCAAAGAAGTGATTGTCCCTTCGCAGTCGAGCAAGTTTTTGTTCGTCATCGCACCGCTGTTGTCACTGGTACCGGCGCTCGCGGCGTGGGCGGTTATCCCGCTCAACGGCAAGTTCGTCATTTCCAATATCGACGCGGGTCTTTTGTACGTCCTGGCGCTGACGTCGGTGGGCGTATACGGCGTGATTCTCGCCGGCTGGGCGAGCAACTCGAAATATGCGTTGCTTGGCGCCATGCGTTCGGCTGCGCAGATCGTTGCGTACGAGATCGCAATGGGGTTCGCATTGGTCGGCGTTCTGATGGCGAGCGGCAGTCTGAATCTAGGCGAAATAGTGCGCGCGCAGTCCGGGGGCGTGAGTCACTGGTTTGTGTTGCCGTTGTTTCCGCTGTTTATCGTCTTCTGGATCTCCGGTGTAGCGGAGACCAACCGTGCTCCATTCGACGTCGCCGAAGGTGAGTCGGAGATCGTTGCGGGTTTTCATGTTGAGTATTCAGGTGTGGCATTCGCGCTGTTCTTCCTCGCCGAATACGCGAATATGGTGCTCATCTCTACCATGACCGCAATATTTTTCCTCGGTGGCTGGGCGTCGCCGTTCGCGGGCTGGACTTTCCTGTACGAAATTGCGTGGCTCTCATGGTTGACGGTCGGCGGTTTGCCGTGGTTGTTCGCCAAAATGTGCTTCTTCATGTACACATTTTTCTGGCTGCGCGCGACGTTCCCCCGTTATCGCTACGACCAGATCATGCGATTGGGCTGGAAGATATTAATCCCCGTGACGATCATCTGGATTGCGGTGGAAGGGGCGATGGCCTGGATCCAGGTGGGACCGTGGTCGGAGTTGGGCGCATGAGTCGAATCAGCAGTTACATCAAAACATTTGTCCTTTGGGAATTGCTCAAGGGACTGTCTTTGACGTTACGCCAATTTTTCAGGAAGGGCGTGACGATACAGTACCCGGAAGAGAAGACGCCGCAATCGTATCGGTTTCGCGGCCTGCACGCGTTGCGTCGCTACCCCAACGGCGAAGAACGCTGCATCGCCTGCAAACTCTGTGAAGCGGTTTGTCCGGCGCTCGCCATCACGATTGAATCAGAGGTCGGCGAGGACGGCACACGACGTACGTCGCGTTACGACATCGATTTGTTCAAATGCATTTACTGCGGCTTTTGTGAAGAGGCGTGTCCGGTCGATGCAATCGTTGAAACGCGTATTCACGAGTACCACATGGAGGAGCCGGGCGAAAACATAATGACCAAAGACAAGTTGCTTGCGGTCGGCGATAAGTACGAGGCCATGATATCCGCGGACAGAGCGGCAGACGCCAAGTATCGGTAGGTATTGAGATGATGTTTCAGTCAGTTCTTTTCTATGTGTTTGCGGCAATGATGCTCGGTGCCGCGTTGGGTGTCGTGTTCTCGCGTAATCCAGTGCACGCGGTCATGTTTCTGGTGCTTACGTTTTTCCAGAGCGCTGTGTTGTGGCTGATGGTCGAGGTTGAGTTTCTGGCGATTGTGTTGGTTCTCGTGTACGTCGGCGCCGTCATGGTGCTGTTCCTGTTCGTCGTCATGATGCTTGACGTCAATATCGAAGCGGCAAAGCGCGGCCTGACGCGCTATGCGCCGTTCGGCATCGCGGTTGCGTTAGTTATGGTTATTCAACTCGTGCAGTTGATCTGGGCGCGCGGTCAGGGGGTCACAAGCACGGGCGGTTTCGTGGCGACGCCCGAGGGTTACAGCAACACCAAGGCATTGGGTGCGGTTTTGTACACGGAGCACGTGTACGCATTCGAAATTGCCGCGGTTATTTTATTGCTGGCGATCGTTGCCGCGATCACGCTGACTATGCGCAAGAGGCCGGGCCTGAAGTTGCAGAACATTGCTGAGCAGGTCGCAGTTCAGGCGAAGGATCGCATCCGAGTGGTCAAGATGGCTACGGAGAAGAAACAATGATCGGTCTTGAACACTATCTTACGCTGGCGGCGATGCTTTTTGTCCTGAGTATTGCCGGCATCATCGTCAATCGCCGTAACCTGATATTGCTCTTGATGTGCATCGAACTCATGTTGCTGGCAGTGAACTTTAACTTTGTTGCGTTCTCCCGTTTTCACGGCGACGAGACGGGCCAGGTGTTCGTTTTCTTCATCTTGACGGTGGCTGCTGCCGAATCGGCGATCGGCCTTGCGATTCTGGTCGTACTGTTTCGCAACAAGCGCTCCATCGCGGTGCAAGAGCTCAATACGTTGAAAGGATGAAATGTACGGCTACTACCTTACAATCGTATTAGCGCCTTTAGCCGCGGCAATCATTGCCGGGCTTGCGGGAAAGCAGATTGGCCGTGCCGGTGCGCACTGGGTGACGATTATTGGTGTGGGCACTTCCTGTGCACTGTCGTTTGTCGTGCTGAAGAATATGTTCTGGGGCGGTGCCGGGCCTGAAAATATTGCCGTCTATACCTGGGCCGTTGTTGATGGACTCCACATGGGAATCGGTTTTCTCGTCGACCGGCTCACGGCGCTCATGATGTGCGTCGTGACTTTTGTATCCTTGATGGTGCATGTCTACACCGTCGGCTATATGCGCGAGGATCCGGGCTACCAGCGTTTCTTCAGTTACATCGCGTTGTTTACGTTCGCAATGCTCATGTTGGTGATGTCCAACAACTTTTTGCAACTGTTCTTCGGCTGGGAGGCGGTGGGTCTCGTCTCGTATTTGCTAATCGGTTTTTGGTTCAAAAAAGAATCGGCGATCTTCGCCAACCTCAAGGCGTTCCTCGTTAATCGCGTGGGCGACTTTGGATTCATTCTGGGTATCGCCGGCATTGTGACGTTCACAGGGTCTCTCGATTACGCCGAGGTTTTTGCGAGTGCCGAGCAAGTTGCCGCACAGAACATCGAAGTGTTTGCAGGTACGCCATGGAACGCGATGACCGTCATTTGCATCCTGTTGTTTATCGGCGCCATGGGCAAGTCGGCACAAGCGCCGTTGCATGTCTGGCTGCCGGATTCGATGGAAGGCCCAACGCCGATTTCTGCGTTGATTCACGCGGCGACAATGGTGACGGCTGGCATCTTCATGGTGGCGAGAATGTCGCCGCTGTTTGAGCTGTCCACCACGGCGCTGGCCGTGGTCATCGTTATTGGCTCGATTACGGCGTTCTTTATGGGGCTGCTGAGCATTGTGCAAAACGATATCAAGCGCGTCATCGCTTATTCGACTTTGTCGCAACTCGGTTACATGACGGTCGCGTTGGGAGCGTCCGCGTACAGTGCGGCGATCTTCCACCTGATGACGCACGCCTTTTTCAAGGCACTTCTGTTTCTCGCGGCCGGTGCCGTGATTATTGCGTTGCATCACGAGCAAGACATTCGGAAGATGGGCGGCATCAGGAAGTACATGCCAATTACGTACTGGACAGCGTTAGTGGGTTCACTCGCGTTGATCGGCTTTCCGGGCAGCAGCGGATTTTTCTCGAAAGATCTGCTGATCGAGGCCGTGAGGGAGTCGCATTGGCAGGGACAGGGCGCTGTCTACTGGATCGCATACCTGAGTGTGCTGTTAGGTGTTTTTGTCACGGCGTTGTACACATTTCGCCTGTTCTTTCTCGTCTTCCACGGCAAAGAGCGCATGGATGCAGAGGCCCGGGCGCACCTGCACGAAACGCCCCCAGTCGTGACGGTACCGCTGATCTTGTTGGCGATACCGGCCGCGATCATCGGTTGGTATACGGTCGGGCCGGTGCTGTTTGGTGACTACTTTGGCGACGCAATCTTCGTCAGTGAGAGTCATGATGTCATCGGTCGCATGGCCGGCGCATGGCACGGCAGCCTCGTGTTGCTGACTCATTCTGTTCAGACTTCGGTTTTCTGGCTGGCCGCGGCGGGTGTATTGTCGGCCTGGTTCCTGTATCTCAAACGTCCGGATATTCCCGAAAAGATCAAGAACCGCGTGACGGGACTCTACGATCTCCTCGATCACAAGTATTACTTCGACGATCTCTGGATCAAGGGTTTTGCTGCAGGCGGTCGATCGATTGGCCAGTTTTTCTGGAAAAAAGGCGACGAATTAATCATCGACGGATTGCTGGTGAACGGCACGGCCAGGACGGTCGGCAGACTCGCTGGCGTTTTGCGCCAGATTCAGACGGGCTACCTCTACACCTACGCGTTCTCAATGTTCATCGGCCTGACTGCGTTGCTCGGTTGGCTGGTTTGGCTGCGCTAGCTCTGGCATGAATATGGACTTTTCGCAACATCTCTTAAGTATTCTGATCTGGCTGCCGATTGCCGGTGGCGTGCTGCTGCTGATCATCGGCGATGACGGCGACGCGGAGTCGTCCAGAGCAGGTTTGATGCGCATCGTGGCGCTGTCCGTGTCTGTCGTTACGGTTCTTGTCAGTATCGGTCTTTATGCGGGCTTCGATAACGCGGCTACGGGCATGCAATTCACCGAAAAGGCGTCCTGGGTTGCGGCGCTCAACGTGTTTTATTCGCTGGGTGTTGACGGCCTGTCCACACCGCTGATCCTCCTGACTGCATTCATTACGCCGTTGGTCATTATTACCAGTTGGGACACGATCAAGCTTCGGCCCGCACAGTATTTTGCGGCGTTCCTGATCCTGGAAGGCCTCATGATCGGCGTCTTCTCGGCGCTCGATGCCCTGCTGTTTTATGTGTTCTGGGAATCGATGCTGATTCCGATGTTTTTGATCATCGGTGTCTGGGGCGGCAAACGACGCGTGTACGCCACACTGAAGTTCTTCCTGTACACCTTCCTCGGTTCGGTGCTGATGCTGGTCGCGTTTATCTACCTTTACGGCCAGACGGGCGGTTTCGATCTGTTTGGATTCATGGATGCGCCGCTGACGCTAACGGCGCAGAAGTTTATTTTCATCGCGTTCCTGCTCGCATTCGCCGTGAAAGTGCCGATGTGGCCGGTACACACCTGGTTGCCCGATGCGCACGTCGAGGCGCCGACCGGTGGCTCGGTTGTCCTGGCCGCCATCATGCTGAAGATGGGCGGCTACGGATTCGTGCGCTTGTCGTTGCCGATCGCTCCGGACGGCAGCGAATATTTCTCCGGCATGATGATCGCGCTGTCGCTGATCGCCGTGGTGTACATCGGTTTCGTTGCTTTGATGCAGACGGATATGAAGAAGCTCATTGCCTATTCGTCGATCGCGCACATGGGTTTTGTGACGCTGGGTTTCTTCCTGTTGTGGTCGTTTGACGGCGGCAGCGGTGCCGCGCTCGGGATGGCGGGCGGCATGGTACAGATGATTTCACATGGCCTGATATCGGGCGCGATGTTCCTGTGCGTCGGCGTACTCTACGACCGTGTTCACAGTCGCGAGATCGCAGCTTACGGCGGTGTGGCTAACACGATGCCGATATTTTCCGCGTTCATGGTGTTGTTCGCGATGGCGAACGCAGGTCTGCCGGGCACGTCGGGATTTGTCGGGGAGTTCATGGTCATTATCGCGAGCTTCAAGGCGAACTTCTGGTTTGCGTTTCTTGCGGCCAGCACATTGATTCTGGGAGCGGCGTATACCTTGTGGATGGTCAAACGCGTGATTTACGGAGAAGTAGCGAACGACAACGTCGCCGCCTTAAAAGATTTGAACGGTCGTGAATTTCTGGTTCTGGCCATTCTTGCGATTAGCGTTCTCATCATTGGCCTGTGGCCCGCGCCGCTCATCGACATGATGAACGTTACGATTGAACAGCTCATTGAACAGGTCGGGCATTCGAAACTATGACGGGCCACGTAATGAATTTGATGGATTATCTTGTTGCTGCACCGGAAATAACTCTGTTGGGTCTGATCTGCGTGGTATTGATTGCGGACCTGTTCATCGACAACGAACATCGTGTGCGGACGTTCTGGATCAGCATGTTATCGCTCGCGTTGTTGCTGGCGGTGCTTGGCTGGAGCGCACCGGATGCACGCACAGTCATTTTCAGTGGCAGTTATGTCAGCGATCCGCTGTCGCAGATTCTGAAGGTCGCAGCTGTAATTTTCGTTGCCATCACGTTCATGTATTCGCGCGATTACCTGCGGGCCAACGATATTCACAAAGGCGAGTTCTATTTACTCGGGCTGATCGGGTTGCTTGGCATGATGATCATGATGTCGGCGAACAGCCTGCTGACGATGTATCTGGGTCTCGAAACGCTGGCGCTTTCGCAGTATGCGCTGGTCGCCATCGATCGGAACAATGTCACCTCGGCCGAAGCGGCGATGAAGTATTTCATTCTGGGGGCAATCGCGTCCGGCTCGTTGCTGTACGGCATTTCCTGGATATACGGCATGACGGGCAGCTTGCAGTTTCACGAGATCGCGGCTGCCGTGAGCGCCGATCCGTCGCTGAATGATTTGCCGCTGTGGTTTGGACTTGCTTTCGTGATCGTTGGCATCGGTTTCAAATTCGGCGCCGTACCGTTTCACATGTGGTTGCCCGACGTCTACCAGGGTGCGCGTACGCCGGTGACACTGTACATTGCGACCGCGCCAAAGCTTGCCGCTCTGGCGCTTATCCTGCGTATTCTCGTCGATGGATTGGGCGCCTTGCACGAGACCTGGGCCGCCATGATCCTGGTTATCGCGGTCTTGTCGTTGCTGGTCGGCAATTTTGTGGCGATTGCGCAGACCAATATCAAACGCATGCTCGGCTATTCGACGATCGGCCACGTGGGATTTGTGTTGCTGGCGATTTTCTGCGGCACAGGGCAGGGCAACGCGGCCGCACTGTTTTATATGCTGACCTATGTCATCGCTGCAGCGGGTGCATTCGGTATCGTTATCCTGCTGAGCCGCCGCGGCTACGATGCGGAATTCCTGTCCGACTTCAAGGGGCTCGGCACACGCAGCCCATGGTTTGCATTGATGATGATGTTTTTGATGTTCAGCATGGCCGGTGTACCACCGTTCGTCGGCTTCTTCGCCAAATTGAATGTGATCAGCGCCGTTATCGATTCCGGTTACACGGGGCTCGCTGTGCTCATGCTGCTGGTGACCGTGATCGGCGCTTACTACTACCTCAGGGTCATCTGGTACATGTATTTTGAAGAGGCGGAGGACCAGGCCGTATTGCAAGCGAGCGCTGACACAAAGGTCGTTCTCAGCCTGAATTCTGTCGCCGTTTTGGCCCTCGGAATAGCGCCAGGATGGTTACTGGCGCTTTGTGTGCAAATTCTCGGCTAACTGTCTTGTAATGCCCGTGCCACCTGCGTAGTATCCGGCTTCGCCGATGCGGGGTGGAGCAGTCTGGCAGCTCGTCGGGCTCATAACCCGAAGGTCGCAGGTTCAAATCCTGCCCCCGCTACCATTCAGACCTGAACCTGCTCCGACGGCCTTTTTCACGAGGGCCGCGGGGCGGGTTCGGTATTCGGCCCAGAGGCTTCCGTCCTCGCCTGGGCACAACTCAACCGATCCCAATAGATCCCGCAGAATGACGCGAGCCTTTGCGGCTTCCCGGGCATCACCTTCGAGCCCCTTCGCAATCTGCCGTCGATAGGCCCGCGCGGCCTTGGGCACGGCGGTCAAAATCTTTGCGGACTGGCGTGCGGCTGGCGTCGCGTCGACGATCTCCTGGCGTTTCCTCCCGGCAATCT
>JADFNS010000012.1 GCA_022563255.1 Pseudomonadota bacterium | reverse complement strand
ACGCGCGCCGGGCGCGCTCCTACCGCACAGGTCGGCGAGCGAGATACTGCGTACAGGAAATAAAGCGCAGCGCACGTCGGCCCCCGCCGACGGTGCGAGCCATTCCAGTACACAGTATGTCGGTGGACGGTCCTACGCGAATAGGACAGCGCGCTCGCGCGTATGCCCGATCGCGTGCACGGCACGCTCCTACTACAAGGCGACCTTCGTTTTCTCGCCTTGCAGTCGCGCGACAATGGTGGCGCAACACGCGTCGCCCCAGACATTGACGCTCGTGCGGCACATGTCGAGAATGCGGTCGAACACCATCAGCACGCCGATCGCCTCTATCGGCAAACCGATCGCCGCGAGAATGATCGCAATGGCAACCAGCGATGCCGAGGGCACGCCCGCCACGCCGATGGAGGTCATCAGCGCGATGACAACGATCGTGAACTGCACACCGAACGTCAGCTCCAGCCCGTAAGCCTGGGCGATAAACATCGCGGCCGCACACTCATAGAGCGCGGTGCCGTTCATGTTGACGGTGGCTCCCAGCGGCAGCACGAAACTCGAAGTCTTGTTCGATACGCCAAGCTTTTCCTCGACGCATTCCATCGTAATCGGCAGTGTGGCCGACGACGATGCCGTGGAAAATGCCGTCAGCATCGCCTGCGATGCGCCGGCGATCGTTTTTAACGGGCTTACGCGGCCGACGAAGCGCAGCAGCAGCGGCAACGTAATGAACGCATGCAGCGCCAGCGCCAGCAGTACGGCCAGCGCGAATATCGCCAGTGGCCCGGTCGCTCGCAAGCCGGCCTCGGCGATCACCGAGCCAACCAGTCCGAAGACTCCTATCGGCGCGAACAACATGATCCATTCCGTCATCTTCATCATGACGTGGAACACGCCGTCCCAGAATTTGAACAACACTTCCGAGTGTTCGGGCTGCAACTTGGTCATGAAATAGCCGAACAGGATCGCGAAGAAGATCAGGCCGAGCATCTGGCCTTCGGCGGCGGCTTTGACCACGTTGGTCGGAATCATGCGGATGAAAATTTCAGCGACGTCACTGGCGCCTTTGTCGCCGACCTTGGCGGCGATTTCCTCGGTCGATATTTCAAACGCCAGCATCTCGCGCGCCGGTTCGCCGCCGACGATGCCGGGCTGAATCATATTGATGACGAACAGGCCGATCAGGATCGCGGCCAGCGTCGTGGTCGCGTAAAACAGCAGCGTCTTGCCACCGAGCGCGCCCAGATTGCCGCCCGCACCAATGCCGGCAACGCCAATGATGATGGATGAGGTGATCAGCGGCACGATAATCATCCGCAACCCGTTCAGAAACAGCGTGCCGATGTAGTCGAACATGACGATGAAATCGACGCCGAAGACGCCCGGCGCAATGCCGGTTGCTTGCCGATATTCGAAGATCGAGAAACCCGCGATGCCCGCCAGAGCAATCGCAATCAAAATCTGCCAGTGAAGTGCAAGCTTGCGCATATCCCCCCCGATACGGCGCGATGCCGTGGTGGTGTTTTTCTTATTCGATCCAGCTTACTGCAACCGGTCTTGTGCAGCCAGCGCATCCTTATTGATGATGACCTCGGCGTTCGCGCGCAGCGCCAGCACGAAAGCGGAGAAATCGCTGATACCGTGGCGATCCACCAGTTGCAGCTTGCCGGCGTCGCGTTCCGCCAGCGGAATCGCCTCGGGCCGCCCCGGAAGCACGGACTTAATGCTGTAGACCGTATAACCACCCGTGCCATTTCGGGTGCTGCCGGTGGTGGGATTGTCCGCGGTCGGCTTGAGAGCCGTGAATATGGCGACAGCGAGGAACTGATCCGCGTCTTCTGCGTTGCGAGCCATGATCGAAGTCACCGGCGCCTCGGCGCCGATCACTGCCGCGGCCGCAGCAAATTCTTCACCGGCTGCAACCGCGTCCAGCATTTGCTGCGCTCGTCCTGCCATCAGGTCCTCTGACTGGTTGTTGGATAGCGTCTGCGCGATCTCGTCGCGAACCGTCTCGAAAGACCGGCGCATCGCCAGATTGTGTTGCGTCACCGCGAACACCGCCGTGCGATTGGCGTCGAGTTCGATCACCTCGGACAGCTGTGCGCCACTGAGGACGGTCGCATCGAATATCGCGTCGACTGCTTTCTGATTCACGGCGAACGGTTCGCCGCCGCCGCGCCCGTAAGCGGCAATGGTTTGCACCTCGGCGCCAACCGCCTCTGCGATAGCACGAATTTCGGAGCCATCGAACAAGGCATCAGAGAGTTTTCTTTCCAGCGCCAGGAACATTCCCGCCGCTTCCTGCTCTTGCAGTTCGGTCAGGAGCGACGCGCGGACCTGCTCAAACGGCAGCGGACCGGATTCCAGAATCTTGTCGAGACGAACGATGTGGAATCCGAAGTCGCTTTTCAGCGGACCTTCGATGTCGCCCTCTGCCATCGAGAAGATGATGCCACCGAGTTCGCCCGGCAACTGCGTGCGCGTTAACGGGCCCATGTCACCGCCCTGTGCCGCCGTACCGCCGTCTTTGGAATACTTTTCCGCCAGCCCGGCAAACGACTCACCGGCCCGCACGCGAGTCAGCATTTCGTTGGCAACGATTTCTGCGCCGGCCTCGTCGTTATCGAACAGGATAAGAATATGACGCGCCTGGCGTTGCTCATCCTGCTGGTATCGGTCCTTGTTGTCATCGTAGTATTCCAGTAACCGTTCTTCACTCACGCTGACATCGGCCACCACTTCGCTGCGCAAAATCTCCACGTATTCGACGTCGGCCGTCTCCGGCAGTTGGTACAACGCCGGATTGTCGTCGTAATACGCCGTGATCATTTCTTCGCTGACGTTGACGTCTTCGGCAACGGCCTCCGCACTGATCAACACGGTCTTGACCACGCGCTTTTCAAACGTGAGGTTCAGGAACGTCCGGTAAGCGGACGGGGCAACCAGTGAGGAACCACGAATCGCGCTTTGCAATTGCGCGCGCCGCATGGTCATGCGCTGTGATTCCTCGAACTGGGACTTGGTCATGTCGTTGAGCGTCAGTACTTGAATGTACTTGTCATCATTAAACTCACCGTCTACCTGAAAATCAGGGATCTTGTGCACGAGGTCCGTCAGTTGCCGGTCGCTGATCTGGTAGCCCGCCTCAATAACGTAATTGTCGATGACGCGCTGTTGAATCAATTGCTCGAGAATATTGCTACGCAGTTGCAGCCGAAAATCCTCAGGCAATGTCGCCCACTGCGGATTGTTCTGCAGCTGCCCGCGGTACATCGATTCGAAACGGCCAATGCCGATATCAACACCGTCGACCTTCGCCGCATAGTTGTTGCCCGACAGCGAGACGCTCGCCCCGCCGACGAAGATAAACGTCACGCCAATGGTGCCCAGAATCGCCAGGGCACCCCAACCGGTAAATTTTTCGCGAATATCTTGCAGCATAATCTGGATCTTCCATTGGAGCGCGCCTGGCACCCTTACGGGCATCCACGCGCGATTTTCGATCGGCGTGCGATTCTATCTGAGCCGCCATAAGAACAAAAGCTCCCGCGCCTGGACCCCGCATCCAATCCGCATGAATAAATCAGGATTCCATCAGTACCGCAGACCTCATCCGCTACAGACTGGGCCCTCGACAAGCTTAAGGAGCGCTCAAATGAAAGCTGCATTCATCGTATTGATCGTCTTGTGCGGCGCCGGCTGTGCCACCACGAACTTTGGACCCCCGTTCGACGCCAGCGTGCACGGCATTGCGGAACCCGGGATGAGCAAGGTGATCGTTTACCGCTCGAACGACGGTCTCTTCAACAGAATTCATGTCGTGAACATCGCCTCGGTCAGAACCGCCCGGCTCGTCAGGGGCGGCTTTATCGAGCAAGCGCTGCCCGCCGGGCAGCACGCCGTCACCGCCGGATCGGCCTCGGCAGATGTGGCCTTGCGGCAAGGCGAGATCGTTTTTCTGCAGATTGGGGAAGAAACGACGAGTGCGTACTTCGAGTGCGTTATCCAAAAAGAGACCGCGCGTCTGTGCCTGCGAACCGTCGTTGATCCGACGCTCGAGGTCGTTGCTGCCGCCACGGCGCTGCCGCGACTCGCTTCTATGAAGGAGATATGCAATGACTGCTAAAATCTGGAATTCATGTCACGCGATGCGAGTGCTGATACTGCTCGTCAGCGCGGCGCTCACCGCTTGCGCATCGCAGCCTGACTACGCGTCCTTCAGGGCTATTCCGGCAGGCACTGTGGTCCGCGTCAACACCCCGGAAACGCTTACCGACGTGCCGAATGTCCGGAGTACCGGCGAATCCACCGGCAAATACGCAGCTGAAGGCATGGGCAAGGGCATCGCGGGCGGAGCAGCGGCTGGCTTTCAGATCGGCATCGCCTGTGGGCCGTTTATCATTATCTGCAGCCCGGTGCTGGCGCTCGCCGGCGCGGGAGTCGGCGCTGTGTTCGGTGGCATTGGCGGCAGTATCGTTGGCGCGATCAAAGGGCTGCCGAAGGACAAGGCGGACGCGTTTGAAGGCATCATTGCGGCCACCATGGACGATAACGATCCTTCCCGGTCCCTGCGCGACGCGTTTGTAGCACAAGGCGGCCACTTGTGGGCTATCGCAGATCGAGACGCTGCACACGAGACCTCGGATGTCTCTGTCACTATTGAACTCGGAGGATTCAGCCTGCAGCAATTCAAGGGCGACCGGTTGGCGTTGCGGATGCGAACGACCATGGTGGTGCGCTACGGACCCAGGCGCGCGGACAGGACGCGGACATTTTTGTTCGACTACGAGAGTCGAACCCGGCACATCGACGAGTGGATCGACGACGAAGACCCGGTATTCCAGCAAGAGATCGAGGATGCCTACAGCACCGCGACGTCCGAAATGATCGCGGCACTCACGCCATAAAAAAGCGGCCAGTCACCCTAACTCGACAAGAGTCAGGGTGGCTGGCCGCTTAAGTCAGTGGCGGAGCGGACGGGACTCGAACCCGCGACCCCCGGCGTGACAGGCCGGTATTCTAACCAACTGAACTACCGCTCCGAATCTGGTGGGTGCTGACGGGATCGAACCGCCGACCCTCGCCTTGTAAGGGCGATGCTCTACCAGCTGAGCTAAGCACCCAGAAAGCCCGTGGTTGCGGGCGTTCAAACCCCCAATCACGAGCTTTTTCGGAGCCTGCAGCCCCGAGGGGCGCGCTAGTTTACGGCATCCTTCAGGCCTTTGCCAGCCTTAAATCCGGGCACATTACTCGCCTTGATCTGGATGGTTTCACCGGTTCTTGGGTTGCGTCCCGCGCGTGCGGCGCGTGCTTTTACCCGGAACGTGCCGAAGCCGACCAGGGACACCTGGCCACCGGCAGCTAAGGTTGCGGTCACGCTGTCGACGAACGCGTCGACTGCCTTGGTTGCATCAGCTCGCGACAATCCCGCTCTCATTGCAACCGAATCTATGAGTTCCCCTTTATTCATGCTTTTCACCCTTGCAGATTGATTAAAGAAATGGTCATCAATCCAGCGAGTTCCTTAACTGGCGCAATCCGCTGAATAACCACTTGTGCCTCCGTGCATCCACAAGCAGCTGGGGTGCTTATACCAATTGGCTTATAAAGCGTCAAATATCCTTTAACCACGCGGGTTCCAGAGGTTTAGTGAGAGAGGGTCACGTCGTCGGATTTTGGCTCGTCCGGGGCGCTTTTCGTCTTGGCTGCGGCGTCTTTGGAAGACGCTTCCGGGAGCGGCATGCGGACCAGCGCATGCTCCAGAACCTGATCAATCCATTTCACTGGAACTATCGTCAGTTTGTCTTTGATGTTCTTCGGAATTTCGGCGAGGTCCTTCTCGTTCTCCTCGGGGATCAGGACCTTGCTGATACCGCCTCTGTGAGCCGCTAAAAGCTTCTCTTTCAGCCCCCCGATCGGCAGTATTTCGCCACGCAGTGTGATCTCGCCGGTCATGGCCACATCGCTCTTAACCGGGATGTCGGTTAATGCCGACACCAGCGCAGTACACATGCCAACTCCCGCACTCGGACCGTCCTTTGGAGTGGCCCCTTCGGGCACGTGAATGTGCACATCGAGCTTTTGATGAAAGCCTTCCTTGATCCCTAAGACGGTCGCGCGACTGCGCACCACGGTCATCGCGGCCTGTATCGATTCGGTCATTACTTCGCCCAACTGGCCGGTATGGGCCAGCTTGCCCTTGCCCGGAACGACGGCGGCCTCGATCGTCAGCAGCTCGCCACCGAGTTCGGTCCAGGCCAGACCCGTCACCTGACCGACCATATCGACCTCTTCAGCCTTGCCGTAGCGGAAACGACGCACGCCAAGATATTTCCCCATGCTCTTCTGCGAGGCCAGCACGCGGCTCTTGCGCGGTTTCAGCAGCAGCGACTTGACGACCTTGCGGCAGATCTTCGAGATCTCGCGCTCGAGGTTGCGCACCCCGGATTCGCGCGTGTAATGCTGGATGATGTCGCGAATCGCGCTCTCGGTGATTTTGAGTTCGTCTTCCTTGAGACCGTTTTCCTTGAGCTGTTTCGGCACGAGGTATTTCAGCGCGATGATGGTCTTCTCGTCTTCGGTGTAACCCGGGATGCGAATCACCTCCATGCGATCGAGCAGCGGCGCCGGAATATTCAAGGTGTTGGCCGTGCACACGAACATCGTGTCGGAAAGATCGAAATCGACCTCCAGATAGTGGTCGGCAAACGTCGAATTCTGCTCAGGATCCAGCACTTCGAGTAACGCCGATGACGGATCGCCACGGAAATCCATGGCCATCTTGTCGACTTCGTCGAGCAGGAACAACGGATTGCGAACGCCCGTCTTGGCGATGTTCTGAATAATCTTGCCCGGCATCGAGCCGATGTAGGTGCGCCGGTGACCGCGAATCTCGGCTTCGTCCCGCACCCCGCCCAGGGACATGCGCACGAACTTGCGATTGGTCGCGCGAGCAATACTCTTGCCCAGCGAGGTCTTGCCGACGCCCGGCGGCCCAACCAGGCACAAAATAGGCCCTTTGAGGCGGCGCACGCGCTGCTGCACCGCAAGATACTCGAGAATGCGTTCCTTGACCTTTTCGAGGCCGTAATGGTCTTCCTCAAGCACCACCTCGGCTTTCTTGAGGTCTTTGAAAACCTTGCTGCGTTTCTTCCACGGCGCTTTGACCAGCCAGTCGACGTAGTTGCGCACGACCGTTGCCTCGGCTGACATTGGCGACATCAGTTTGAGCTTGTTGAGTTCGGAAACCGCCTTCTCCTTGACGTCTTTGGGCATGCCGGCTTGCTCGATCTTGACCTCGAGCTCACCCAGTTCGTCCAGCACGTCGTCCATTTCGCCGAGTTCTTTCTGAATAGCCTTCATTTGCTCGTTCAGGTAGTACTCGCGCTGGCTCTTATCCATCTGCTGCTTGACCCGGCCGCGGATGCGCCGCTCGATCTGCAGCATGTCGATTTCGCCTTCGATAATTCCCAGAACCTGCTCCAGGCGGTCCCTCACGTCCTGATTTTCGAGGATGCGTTGCTTTTCGGAAAGCTTCAACGCCATATGCGCGGCAACGGTGTCGGCCAGGCGACCGGGTTCGTCGATGCCGTTCAGCGAGGTCAATACCTCGGGCGGGACCTTTTTATTGAGTTTCACGTACTGCTCGAATTGCGCGATGATCGAACGCACGAATACGTCGATTTCACGTTCGTCGTGTCGGTCGTCTTCGCTCAACAACGTAATTTCGGCGGAGAAATAGTCCCCCACAACGATGCGATCGACGCGCGCGCGGTCGCCACCTTCGACCAGGACCTTGACCGTGCCATCGGGCAGCTTCAACAGCTGCAGGATCGTCGCAAGCGTACCAACCTCATATAAATCAGATGGTTGCGGATCGTCAATGTCGGCCGATTTTTGCGCAACCAGCAGGATGCGCTTGCCGGCATTCATTGCTTTTTCGAGCGCGTGGATCGATTTCTGGCGCCCGACGAACAGCGGGATCACCATGTGCGGATAGACGACAACATCGCGCAGCGGCAGCACCGGCACGGCGGACAAATCGTCAATGACGTGTTCGTCAACAGGCTCCTCGAGAGCCGTAATCAAATCTTTCTCAGGATTGTCTTTTTCGGACACCGTGAATAACCTCGTAGTGAAATTCTATCTGCAAAAATGCGGCCATCTGGCAACATTTCAAGCTGCGCTATTCGATGTCGATCAGACGCCGTCGGACCCGGTCGGTCGGGGTGCCTCCTCAAGACTCACGGTCGGCGTCTCATCCGTCTCGTAAATGATGTGCGGCTCGTTCTCGCCGGTCACGACAGCCGCGTCTACGACGACTTTCTTCGCATTCTCCGAAGACGGCAGGTCGTACATCGTTTCGAGCAACACATTCTCGAGGATGGTGCGCAGGCCGCGAGCACCGGTCTTGCGCTTCATGGCCTTCTTGGCCACGGCACGCAAAGCATCCTGGCGGAATTCAAGTTCCACACCCTCCATCTGGAAGAGCTTGCCGTATTGCTTGGTCAGCGCATTCTTGGGCTCGAGCAGAATCTGAATAAGGGCGTCCTCGTCCAGTTCCTCCAGCGTCGCGACAATCGGCAAGCGGCCCACGAATTCCGGGATCAACCCGAATCGAATCAGATCCTCCGGTTCGACATCGGTCAGCAACTCGCCAATGTTCTTCTCTTGCTCTGTTGTCTTGACGTCGGCGACAAACCCGATGCCGCTCTTCGACGAACGGTCCTGGATGATCTTCTCGAGGCCGGCGAAAGCGCCACCGCAAATAAACAGGATATTCGAGGTATCCACTTGCAGAAATTCCTGCTGCGGATGCTTGCGCCCGCCCTGCGGCGGTACCGACGCGATCGTGCCTTCGATAAGTTTCAGGAGCGCTTGCTGAACGCCCTCGCCCGAGACGTCGCGCGTGATCGACGGGTTGTCCGATTTGCGTGAAATCTTGTCGATCTCATCGATATAAACGATGCCGGTCTGCGCTTTTTCGACGTCGTAGTCGCATTTCTGCAGCAGCTTCTGGATGATGTTTTCGACGTCCTCACCCACGTAACCGGCTTCGGTCAGGGTCGTGGCGTCGGCAATCGTGAACGGTACGTTGAGAAAGCGGGCCAGGGTCTCCGCCAGCAGCGTCTTGCCGCAGCCGGTCGGCCCGATCAGCAGAATGTTGCTCTTCGAGAGCTCGATATCGTCCTTGGGGCGTTTGTTCTGGCGATCGCGCAGGCGCTTGTAGTGGTTGTAAACCGCAACAGCCAGGACTTTCTTGGCGCGCGGCTGGCCGATCACGTATTCATCGAGCACGCTATTGATGTCAACGGGTTTTGGCAGCTTGTCCTGGCCGGAATCGCCGGAATCCTCGAGTTCTTCGCGAATGATGTCATTGCACAGCTCCACGCATTCGTCGCAGACGAACACCGATGGGCCCGCAATCAGCTTACGAACTTCGTGCTGGGACTTGCCGCAAAATGAACAGTAAAGGAGTTTGCCGTCCTCACCCTTACCGTGCGATTCATCGCTCATACAAAAATAGCCTCTGTGACCGGTGATTCCTAGTTTACATGGGAGCTTTCAAGGTGCAAAGGACCAGACCTCATAAGCCCCCGGACGCCTTATAACCATTTGGAATGAAGGAATTCAGTCGTCCGACTCGGCACCCATGTCCTGACGCGACGTCAGAACGGTGTCAATCAGCCCGTATTCAACAGCTTGCTCGGAACTCATGAAGTTATCGCGCTCCAGATCCTTCTCGATCCGCTTGATATCCTGCCCGGTGTGTTTTGCCATAATCGCATTGAGCCGGCGTTTCAGTTCCAGGACCTCTTCGGCATGGATGCCGATATCCGTGACCTGGCCCTGGTACCCGGCGCTGGGCTGATGCACCATGATCCGCGAATGCGGCAGTGCAAAGCGCTTGTCTTTCGCCCCGCCCGCCAGCAACAACGCGCCCATGCTGGCCGCCTGGCCCGTGCAAATCGTGGACACATCGCAATTGATGAACTGCATCGTGTCGTAGATGGACATCCCCGAGGACACCGTGCCACCGGGTGAGTTGATGTACAGGTGAATGTCCTTATTCGGGTTTTCCGACTCCAGGTACAAAAGCTGCGCCACGATCAGGTTCGCCATCTGGTCCTCGACCGACCCGACGATGAAGATCAGCCGGTCTTTGAGCAGACGTGAATAAATGTCGTAGGCGCGTTCACCCCTGGCCGTCTGTTCCACGACCATGGGCACGAGATTCAATGCGGTTGCAGTCATAATATTTTCGTCCGTTTTACCCGTCACGATGATGCCATCCGGGCGTTATTGTCTCACGAAGCGGGACTGTTCATGAACTCCTTGAATGAGATCTTTTTGGTCTTTGTCTGGCCGTTTTCGATGATCCATTCTATTGCCTGCTGCTCGACCACCATCGGTTCAATCTGCTGCATGACCTGCGGGTTGCTCATGTACATTTCAACCATGTCGCCGGCATTTTCATAGCTGGAGCAAATTTCTTCGACGCGGGTACGCACCATCGCCTGGTCTACCTTGAGTTCCTTGTCCGTGATGAGCTGACGCAATAGCAGGCCCAGCGACACACGTTTCTCGGCTGCGTCGGCAAAATTAGCGAGCGGCGGCGCGTGCTCGGCGTCCTGCACACCCATTCGTTGCATGGCTTCGCGCTGCAGCGAGAGCATTTCCTGATGCTTGAGCGTCTGCGGAATTTCCAACGGGTTTGATTGGAGCAGCGCGTCCATGACCTGCTCGCGAATGTGGCTTTTCGACTTCTCGGCATACTCTCGCGCCATGTTCTCGCGCACATCCTTCCTGAACTGCTTGAGTCCTCCTTCGACTACGTTGAACGTCTCGGCGAACTCGTCGTTGAGTTCGGGCAAAACCTCGCCTTCGACGCGATGCGCAGTCATCGTGAAATCGACTTTCTTGCCTGCCAGATCCGCGGCGTGATAGTCCTTGGGTAACTTGACCTTGAAGGTTTTCTCGTCGCCCGCCTGGACTCCTTCGAGACCCTTTTCAAAGTCCGGCAACATCTGACCGGCACCGAGAACAACCCCGTAGTCTTTCCCCTCGCCGCCCGGGAACGCCTCGCCATTGAGCTTGCCAACGAAGTCGATCACGACGCGATCGCCAACGCGGCTTTTGCGCTCAACGACTTCCCACGTCGCCTTCTGCTTACGCAGGTTCATCAACATGTCGTCGACATCGCGATCATCGATCGTGACGTCGGAACGCTCGATCTTTATTTTCTGAAGATTCTTCAGCTTGATGTCGGGCATGATTTCGAACGTAGCCGTAAACGCAAACGTCTTGCCGTTGGCCTCCTCGGTCTCGATTTTCGGGCCGCCGGCCGGATTCAGCTTTTCCTGAGTCACAGCCTCCGAGTAGCTTTTTTGCACGACCTCGCCCAGCACTTCCTCGCGGACTTGCTTGCCATAACGCCGCCTGACAACTTTGGCCGGCACCTTGCCAGGGCGAAAGCCCTTGATCTTGGCGGTACGACCGACCTTCTGCAGACGCGAATCCACTTGTTTCTCGATGGGACCAATGGGTAGCTCAACGCGCATGCGGCGTTCCAGAGTACCTGTCGACTCGACAGTGACTTCCATACTATAAATTCTCTTAAAGCAGTGACTTAACGATTATACAAGACATGGTGCGAAAGGAGAGACTCGAACTCTCACGGGTTGCCCCACTGGCACCTAAAGCCAGCGCGTCTACCAATTCCGCCACATTCGCCCGGCCGATAATTATAACTCGACTATGTCAGCCATTGGAACCGCCGCCGAGGGTGCTATATTTCCCGATATGGGTGGCGACGACACAACAGGAACAGGAACAGGCCACGACGGCATGAACGTATCGGACCTGCGGCGTTCCGCCACGGGTTTCGTGCTGGACAGGGAGGACCTCAACGAGAACCCCATCGTGCAATTCGAAGGCTGGTTCAGGCACGCCTGCGCGTCGGTTCCCATGGACCCGAACGCCATGTCGTTCGCGACCGTGGACAGTGACGGTCGCCCTTCCATTCGCACGGTGCTGTTGAAGTATTTCGACGCAAAAGGCTTCGTGTTTTTTACCAACTACGAGAGCAAAAAAGCCATCGATATCGACGGGAACGCAAACGTCGCCTTGTTGTTTTTCTGGTCCGACGCTGCGCGGCAAGTGAAGATTCGCGGCAAGGCTGAAAGAATTTCGGCCGCGGAAACGCTCAAGTACTTCATATCGCGCCCGCGCGGCAGCCAAATCGGCGCCTGGGTATCGGCACAGAGCAGCGTGATTTCCTCGCGCGCGTTGCTCGAGACCAAGTTCCAGGAAGTGAAACAAAAGTTCAAAAAGAAGGAAGTGCCACTGCCGTCGTTCTGGGGCGGCTACCGGGTGGTCCCGCAGCAAATCGAGTTCTGGCAAGGCCGCCGCAACCGCATGCACGACCGTTTCCAGTACTCCCGCCAGGATGATGGCACGTGGGAGATCGAGCGCCTCGCCCCCTAAAAGGTGGTGGGGGGCCGGGGGCTCGAACCCCGGACCAGCGGATTAAGAGTCCGATGCTCTACCAACTGAGCTAGCCCCCCCACGGTGTCACGCGAGAAAATGGGGTGGACGATGGGACTCGAACCCACGACGACCGGGATCACAACCCGGGGCTCTACCAACTGAGCTACGCCCACCACGGTATTTTCTATTCTACTCATCCTGCGCAAAAATGGCGCGCCCGGCAGGACTCGAACCTGCAACATCCGGATTAGAAATCCGGTGCTCTATCCGGTTGAGCTACGGGCGCAATCGAACGGCCGTCTCGCCGGTCACAGAAAATCGATTGGTCGGGGCAGAGAGATTCGAACTCCCGACCCTCTGCTCCCAAAGCAGATGCGCTACCAGACTGCGCCATACCCCGACACCTGATTTCCTGCCACACGTGACCAGACCGGAGCTGGATCGCGCGGGATGCGATAATACGGGCGCGTGGAATGGCAATCAAGCGTTTAGCTCAGGTATATTGCCACATCTGGCCTGGTAAATTTCCCCGGAAATCCTATGAAAAAGACACTGATTACGCTCCTGCTCGCACTGTCGTGCACGACGGCCTATGCCGCGGATGTCAATGCTGCGAGCAAAGTGCCCGCACACGCGTACGTCGAGATAATCACCTCAGTGGGTACGATCAAACTCGAACTCGACGGCAAACAGGCGCCCCTGACCGTCGCGCACATCCTGGCACTCGTCGACAGCGGCTATTACGACGGCACCGTCTTCCACCGGGTGATCCCGGGTTTCATGGCGCAGGGCGGCGGCTTTACCCCGAATCTCAAGCGCAAGGAAACGCAAGCGAGCGAGCAAACAATCCCCAACGAATCCGGCAACGGCATGAGCAATCTTCGCGGCACGATAGCAATGGCGCGTACCGGCGACCCGCACTCCGCAACCACCCAGTTCTTTATCAACGTGGCGGACAACACGCGGCTCGACCCCAGGAAGAGCGCCTACAACGGCAGCTGGGGATATACGATTTTCGGCATCGTCATCGAAGGCATGGATGTCGTCGACAAAATAGCCGACTCGAAGACCGGTCCGGGCGGCGCTTTTTCAAAAGACGTACCTATCGTGCCGATCATTATCGAGTCGATGTCGCAGGTGACTTACGAGTAACGCTGCGTGACCACCCTCTTTATCTCCGACCTGCACCTCGAAGCCGAGCGGCCGGAAATCGGCGAGCAGTTTCTCGACTTTCTGTCTGGCGAGGCCCGGCAAGCGGACGCGCTTTATATTTTAGGTGACCTGTTCGAGACCTGGGTCGGTGACGACGACCCCAATCCGCACTACGCGCAAATGAAAGTCGCAATCCGCGCGCTTGTGGATTCCGGCGTCCCGGTTTTCTTCATGCACGGCAATCGGGATTTTGTCATCGGCGCAAAATTTGCCGGGGAGACCGGCGTCGTGATACTGGACGACCCGCATCCGATCGAAATGTTTGGACGACAAGTCCTGCTAAGTCACGGCGACGCATTTTGCATCGACGACATCGAGTATCAACGAGCGCGTGCGATGACACGCGATCCGCAATGGCAGGCCATGATGCTCGCCAAACCGCTGCAGGAAAGACTGGACTTTGCGGAGCAATCGCGGCTGCAGAGCGAGCAGCACAAAGAACAATCCAGTCAGCAGATCATGGACGTCAACCAGGGCGCGATCGTCGAAATCTTCAGGGAAACCGGCGTTGCTATCCTCCTGCACGGCCATACGCACCGACCCGCCGTACACAAATTTGATCTGGGCGAACGTACCGTGACCCGTATCGTGCTCGGCGACTGGTATGAACAAGGCAGTGTTGTCAGGTGGGATGAGCAGGGGCCCCGGCTGGAGGCGATGCCGCGATAGGCAGCCCCGAGTGAAAACGAAATTCCGGGTCCGGCGTTGCGATCAACGCCGCCTCGATGACTTTGAGCTCTTCCAGTCGCGCATCAATCTCAGCCGCGTCTGCTGTGCATTCGGATTTCACGAACGCGATGTATTGCCCGAAGTGCCGCGCTTCCGAGGCCAGAAGTCCGCTGTAGAATTTGCCCAATTTTTCGGGGAGCCGCGGCGCAATCTTCGCAAAACGCTCGCAGGATCGCGCCTCTATCAGCGCACCGATCAACAACAAATCCAGCAACTTGTGCGGCTCTTGCGGCCGCACCGCGTCCCGCAATCCTCCTGCGTAGCGCGATGCGGACAGCCGTGCAAACGCGATACCCATTTCATCCATGATGGCTCGCACCTGTTCGAAATGCCGCAGTTCCTCGCGCGCCAGTTTCGACATACGCTGCACCAATGCCGAACGATCCGGATAGCGGTACAGAAACCCCAGCGCCGTGGACGCGGCCTTGAGTTCGCAATTCGCATGATCCAGCAGCATCTCGGGCACGCGTGCAACCGCCTCGGTCAGCCATTCCTCGGGCGTCTCGGTTTTCAAAAACGCCGCGATGCCCGCAGGCACCTGAACCTCTACAGCCACTCTTCGATCTCCGCAGCCGATTGCAGACGATTTTCCGGCAACTTCGCCAGCATCATGTTGATCAATTCCTGGTAACGACCAAGGTGTGTCGGCAAAAGCGGGATGCGCGCCTGTGCATGCTTGTAAATAATGCCCATCGCGGTGTTCGCCTTGTACGGCTTTTGCCCGGTCAGCATTTCGTAAAAAACAACGCCCAGGCTGTATATGTCGCCGCGTTCGTCCACCTCATTGCCGTGGCCCTGTTCCGGGCTCATGTAATACGGCGTGCCAAAAATCTCGCCCTTGTCCGTAATGACGGTCTCAAGCTTTACGCGCTTCGCCAGGCCAAAGTCGATCAACGCCAGCGTGCCGTCCTTGCGCAGCATGATGTTGCCAGGCTTGAGGTCGCGGTGCAGCACATGGGTCTGATGTACAGCCGATAAGCCGCTGGCGATTTGCCGCAGATAATTGACGGCGTCTTTCTGATTGATGCCCTCCTCAACCCTGTGCCGCAAGTCGCCGCCGTCGAGATATTCCATCGCGATGTGTGCGTGATTGTCGCTGACGCCGAGGTCGTAGATTTTGACGATATTCGGATGTTTCATCTCCGCAATCGTCTCGTACTCCTGCAAGAATCGATCAAACGCGCCGATGCTGTCGCCGAACTCCGGGACCTGCCGCAACACCTTCAGCACAACCTGTAGATGCGTGGACTCCCGCTCGACGAGATAGACGCCCGAATTCTCGGTGGATCCGAGTCTGCGCAGAAAACGATAGCCCTTGATCAGCGGGTGGATGCCGGCGCGCATATCGCCGACGAACAGCGACGCTGTCGATGCGACGAATTTACTGGACAGCAGCACGTCGCTAAGACCTATTATCAGGGAATCGTGACTCAGATGATCGCGCATGAAATGCGCGTCCGGTTTGAGCTCCGCCGCCGCCTTTTCGTCGTCCGCTGTCCCAAAATAGACGACGGGCGGAAAATTTTCACACGCGACGAAACGTTGCAACACTTCGACGCCATCCCGATCATCTCCGTGATCGCTGCCAAGCAAAACGATGTCGTTGCCGGCGCCTGTGAATTCGTCCGGCAAGTGACCGGCAGCGGCCGGATCGTAAGCGGAGATAATGGCGTCGGGCCAATGCGTTGTGACGTGGTGCATGAGCAAGGTGCGGAAGTCGGCCTGCCGGTCGATGATCATGACTTTGATGGTCATGTCGCGCGTGGTTGACCGACTGCGTGCCAGGCGCGCCCCAACAATCGCGGCCAGGGGACACTCCTACGGCAGGGCGACGACGTTTGAATCGCGCCGCTGTTTGGCGGCATCGTTGCGACGTTCTTCCAGATCATGCAAATACTCGTCTGTGACATCCCCGGTCACATATTCACCCGAGAAGCACGAGGTATCAAATTCCGTGATGCTCGAATTGCCATGACGAACGGAGCGGATCAGGCCCTGCAGGTCCTGGTAGATCAGCCGGTCGGCGCCAATCAGCTCCTGAATCTCGGCCACGGTCCGCCCATTGGCGATCAGTTCGGAGGCCGCCGGCAAGTCGATTCCGTAGACATTTGGACAGCGAACCGGAGGCGCCGCAGACGCAAAGTACACCTTTCTTGCGCCCGCCTCCCGCGCGAGCTTGATGATTTGCTTGGACGTCGTGCCGCGCACGATCGAGTCGTCCACCAGCATGACGTTCTTGTTGCGAAATTCAAGATCGATCGCGTTCAGTTTACGACGCACGGACTGCCGGCGTTCTTCCTGCCCCGGCATGATGAACGTACGGCCGATGTAGCGGTTCTTGATGAAACCTTCGCGATATTTTACGCCGAGGTGATAGGCCACCTGCAGCGCTGACGTGCAACTCGTATCGGGAATCGGAATCACGACGTCGATGTCGTGATCGGAAAATTCACGCACGATCTTGCCCGCCAGTTCCTCGCCCATGCGCAGCCGCGCTTTGTACACCGACAAATCGTCGAGTATGGAATCCGGTCGCGCGAAATAAACGTATTCAAATATACACGGCGTATGCCGGATCTCGCCCGTGTATTCGTTAGAATGCAAGACGCCGTTATTCTCGATAAACAGGCATTCGCCAGGCCGCACGTCGCGCACTCGCGAAAACTGCAGGATATCCAGCGCAACGCTCTCGGACGCCACCATGTAGTCTTCGTGAAGGTCAAGCTGACGCCTGCCCAGCACCAGCGGACGAATACCGTTGGGATCGCGAAAAGCGACAATCCCGAAGCCAACGATCAAAGCGACCACCGCGTAGCCGCCCGAGCAACGGCCATGCAGCGCATTGACGGCGGCGAATATATTTTGCGCCGTCGGTTGCCCGTTCACGCGTTTTTGCAACTCGTGCGCGAATACGTTGAGCAGCACTTCGGAATCGGAATCGGTGCTCAGGTGACGACGATCTTCGCGAATCAGAAGGTCGGAAAGCGCATCGTGGTTCGTCAGATTGCCGTTGTGAGCGAGACAAATACCGTAGGGCGAATTCACGTAAAACGGTTGCGCCTCGGACGACCGGGACCCGCCGGCGGTCGGATAACGGACGTGCCCAATTCCGACGTTGCCCTGCAGGCGCAGCATGTGGCGGCTGCGAAATACGTCGCGCACCAACCCGTTGCTCTTGCGCTGCTGCAGTCCGCATTCGCCACTCCAGGTGGCGATGCCCGCAGCGTCCTGACCCCGATGTTGCATGACCGTCAGTGCATCGAACAAGGCCTGATTTACCGGCTGCACACTGACCATTCCGACCACACCGCACATAAGCTTGTCCCTACAAATCCACTGGTAAACTGACGGGCAACTGGCTCGCCACAGCGTCCGGTATGATCAGATCATAGCCCACGGGAGCCATGACCTTGATCCAGTCGGCGACGACCTCAAAATACGGCAACCAGCGGGATTTCTGCCACCAGTCGTCATTGGCGAACCCGGAGTACTGTCCCGCTATCACCAACAGCGCGACCAGCACGACACCGCGCACCGCACCAAACACGGAACCCAGCATCCGGTCGGCGCCGCTCAACACGGACATGCGGATCAGCTTCGAGATTCCCCAGCCCAGCAGACCGCCGACGGACAGGATGATCGCGAACACGAGAATGCGACCGAACCAGACCCGGGCCTCTTCCGAGGTCAGCCAGCTTTGAGAAATATCGCCGACGACCGGGCCGAAATACAGTGCTGCCCAGATCGCGAGAAGCAGCGCGGCGATCGAAATAGCTTCCTTGACGAAACCGCGCACGAATCCAATGATGATGGACACGGCCAGAGCAATGGCAATAATGATGTCGATGATCGGCATCGAAGATGTCGTCTCGGTTCGGCATGGGGTGAGAATGGCAACGGATTCTAGCAGATCATCAGGGGTGCGGTAGCACTTGTCCCTGGTGACCGGCCTGCAATAATCTGGCCGCCATCGCCTCGGCGCTCGCCCGGTCTTTCTGCGGTCCGACACGAACGCGATGCAGCTTTCCTGAGTTCGTCAGCAGCTGGCTCAGAAAAGCGGCGTAACCTTGCTTTCTAAGATCCGCTGCGAGCTTTTCCGCATTCTCTTTGTTCTTGAAACTGCCCAGCTGCACGGCCCACATGCCAGTCGATGACGCGACCTGTTGCGGTGGTTTGCTTAACGCCTCAGGCGCTGGCGATGACTCGGGCGGCACCTCAGTGCGCGTCGGCGTTCGTTGCACCAGCGGCTGCGGAACGGGCCTCTTTGCCTCAGGCTGCGCACTGGTGACTGCGGGCATGGGCTCGGACCGTCCTCTTTCGAGCACCACGGTCTTTATGTTCTGCTCTTCCTGCCCGGGCAGCAACACGCGCACCGACACGGTCTCGCCGTCTTCCGGCGGTCCGTCGAGGAACACGGGTACGACGAGTACTACAAAAACGACCAATACGGTTGCGCCGATAATGCGTTCTTTCAAAGCTCGTTCCATCATATTTCGGGTAGCGGATCTGTTCCTGGTTCATCGAGTACGGGGCCAACCGTATAGAACGATCCCGTAACGAGTATTCTGTCATTTTCTGACGCGCTGCGCCGCGCATTTTCCACGGCATCCGCGAACGTCTCCGCGACCAGGCACGGCTTGCCACTCAGGCTCGCGATTTGCCGCGCCAACTCATTCGCGGCAACGGCGCGGTCGTTACCGGCCGTGACCGCGATCCAGCGATCTACCGCGTCGAGCAGCGGGCTGATCATGCCACGCACATCCTTGTCCGCGAGCAGCCCGATGATCGCGATCGTCTCGCCTGCCGGCTCTAGCAATGCAAGCGATGCCGCGAACGCCTGTGCAGCGGCGGGATTGTGCGCGACGTCGAATATCCATTCGACGCCATCGACCCGCCGTCGTTGCAGGCGACCGGTCAGCCTGAGACTCGGCAGCACGGCGTTGACGAGTTGTGCATCCATATTGTCTGCCAGACCCGCCGCATCCAGCAGCGCCAGCACCGCAGCCGCATTGCGAACCTGGAACTCGCCGACCAGACCCGGGACCCGCAATGCTTTGAGCGTCGCCGACGGGCCGCGCCAGTCCCAACTACCGTCCGCACGGAAAGCGACGTCGAATTCCCGGCCGGCCAGCAGCAATCTCGCGTTCACGGCGTCGGCATGCTGGCAAACGGACTTTGGCGCCGGGTCGTCGCCGAACACGGTTGGCAGGTCAGCGCGCATCACTCCGGCTTTCTCCGCGGCGATTGTCTCGACGTCGTTGCCGAGCCAGTCACAATGGTCCAGAGAGACGTTGGTGATCAGCGACGCCGTCGGCATGAACGCATTCGACGCATCGAGGCGACCGCCGAGACCGACTTCGAGTATCCACACATCGAGTTCCGCTTGCGCAAAGATCACTGCGGCCGCCAGCGTGCCGTACTCAAAATACGTCAACGCAACGTCGCCACGCACGGCCTCGACCTGCTCGAACGCCGCGATGATCTGCGCATCGCTGGCGACTTCGCCGTGCACGACGATGCGCTCGTTGTAGCGGTGAATATGCGGAGACGTATAAGCCCCGACGCGCTTGCCGAGAGCCCGCAAGAGGGCGTCGGCCATTGCAACGCTGGAGCCCTTGCCATTGGTACCGGCGACCAGCAAGAGATGCTGTGGCGACTGCAAGCCCAGGCGCTCAAGAAGCACCTGCACGCGCTCGAGTCCGAGATCGATTTCCTTCGGCGACAAGGTCTCAAGCCATGTCAGCCAGTCGGACAGTGGCGCGCCGGAGGACAGCACTGGCGGTCTTACGACGTGGCTGCGCGGCTGGGTCTGCCTTCCAACTTGGCCAGCAGAGCGGCGATTTCGTCGCGCAGTTTGCGGCGGTCAACGATCATGTCGATCGCGCCGTGGTCGAGCAGAAATTCGCTGCGCTGAAAGCCCTCGGGCAGACGTACGGCAACGGTTTGTTCGATGACGCGTGGGCCCGCAAAGCCAATCAGCGCGCCCGGTTCCGCGATATTCACGTCACCGAGCATCGCGAGGCTCGCCGACACGCCGCCCATCGTCGGATCGGTCAGCACGGAAATAAAAGGAATGCTTTTCGCGCCAAGACTGGCAAGCGCCGCGGACGTTTTGGCCATTTGCAGCAAGGAGAACAGCGCCTCCTGCATGCGCGCGCCGCCACTGGCCGAAAACGAAATCAACGGTATGTCGTTCCCGGCGGCATGGCGCGCCGCACGCGCGAAGCGCTCACCCACGACTGAACCCATCGAGCCGCCCATGAACGAAAAATCGAAAGCGCACACGACAACCGGTCGGCCCGTCAGTGTGCCGGTCACACTGACCATGGCGTCTCTCTCGCCGGTCTTTTTTTGCGCCGCAATCAGTCGATCGCGATAACGTATGGTGTCCTTGAATTTGAGCGGATCCTTGGGCTCGAGGTTTCCAGCGAATTCGGATTGCGATTCCGGGTCCAGAAAGTAGTCCAGCCGCTTGCGTGCGCTAATCCGCATGTGATAGTCGCACTTCGGGCACACCTGAAGATTGCGCTCCAGCTCATTGCGGTACAGCTGTGCGTCGCAACGGGTACATTTAATCCAGACGCCTTCGGGCACGGACTTGGTCCGTTTTTCGGTGCTGATGCGCGAGGGCATCAATTTTTCGAACCAGGTCATGGCGACATGATATCCGTATAGTTTATCTACAGCCAGCCGGAATTCCGCATGCCTGCGGGTAGTCAACGCCAAGCAGCGTTAGCCCGTGTGGCGGCGCCGCTATTCCGCCTCGCTTGCGATCCCGGCTGTCGAGGACCGCGGCAACCCATTCGAGCGTCTCCTCGCCCGCGCCAACGCGGCACAACGTGCCCACGATGTTGCGAACCATGTGCTGCAGGAACGCGTTCGCCGATACTTCGAGCGTCACCCAGTCGCCATCGCGAATGACGCCAATGCTCGTGATCATCCGCCTGGGCGTGTTGGCGCCGCAGCCCGCCGCTCGAAACGCTGAAAAATCGTGCTCCCCGGCCAACAGCAGTGCGGCTGCGTGCATCAGCGTCGCGTCCAAAGGCTGGTGCACCCACCAGGCGCGATGGCGGTGCAATGCCGACCGTTGCGGACGATTCAGAATTCGATAACGGTAGCTGCGGCCCGTTGCTGAAAAACGCGCGTGAAAATCGTCGCTGACATGCTGGGCCCATGCGACGCTGATGTCGTCGGGAAGATTGCTGTTCGCGCCAAGCTGCCAGCCACGTTCGTCGCGCACGCTATCAGTGTCGAAATGCACGACCTGGCCGCTGGCATGCACGCCCGTATCGGTGCGACCTGCGCAGATGACGTCGACTGTTTCGCTGGCGACTTTTGCGAGCGCCTCTTCGAGGCGCTGTTGCACGCCGAGACCGATCTTTTGACGTTGCCAGCCGTTGTACGCGGTCCCGTCGTACTCAATGCCGAGTGCGATGCGAATGGGCTACTAATCCACTCTAGTACTCCGACAAGTTAGTATTGATGGGTTCAGAGCTACCCAGATGACCCAATACAAGACGCGGTCCGCAGGAAATGGCATGTCCTTTTCAAGGGCTGTAACGCCGTATTGGGTCATCTGGGTAGCTCCCTTCGGGCGAGCCAGGAAGCGGTCGTTCGCGTTGTTACGCCTCTGGGCAAGGACCAGCCATTGCCGGCGAGACGTGCCTTGCGCCCAACCACTTCCCAACTCGCTGAACCCATCAATACTAACTTGTCGGAGTACTAGGTTGGCAGGGAATCCAGCAACTTCTGAGCCTGCTGCTTCTGCCCCTCGTCGCCCTCGTCGAGAACTTCCTGGAGGATGCCGCGTGCGCCCGCAGGATCACCCATGTCGACGTACGCGCGCGCCAGATCGAGCTTGGTTCCAACCTCGGTCATCGTACGAGCCTCGTGCAGATCGTCGCTCATTTCCTCGGGCGCCAGCGACATCGTCGCCGCATCTGGCTCGGGTATCGCAGGACGCGGATGCTCGACCGTCGCATCGTCGCGCACCTGCTCCACCGTGTCGTCGAGTTCGCTGACCTTCAGGGCTGCCGTCAGATCGTCGAGATCCAGATCGACGTCGGTCCCCGCGATGGCAGGCGTTTCCGCGGTTTCGTCCAGATCGGCGATGTCGGTGAACACATCCGCCGGCAAAGCTTCGGTCTTGGCGAAGTCGAATTCGTCGTCGTCGTTGTCATCGTCCGCCGGCGCGAGCAGCGTCGCGTCGCTGTCCGGGATACCCGTAGACGTGTCCACAGCCATGTCCTCGCTGAGAACCTGCGTTTGTCCGGTTGCTTCAAGTAAATCCATGTCGATTTCAGCGGCAGCCGCATCCTGTTCCGTCTCGGCATCGAACATCGGATTCTGGCCAGTCTCATCAGCCGCCAGCCGCATGCCCGTCGCGCTCAGGTCTTCGATATCAAGGCTTTCGCCGATGCTCGTCTCGTCGATCTTCAGCACTTCCCTGACGCCGGTGGCATTGGGATCGATTTCAGGATTTTTGCCAGTGGCCTCGGTCTCGTCGATGAGCGCCTCGTTCTGGCCCGTTGCCTCAAGGTCGTCGATGGACGCGATCTCAGTCTCCGCCGTGCTGTCGCCGCCGAGGTCGAGTTCGTCGACGTTTATTTCGGCCGTTGCGTCGGCGTCGTTACCGCTGTCAGAAATGGCCTGACCCAGCGTCGAATCCAGCGACGGCAGCTCGGACGTCGCAACATCGAGTTCCGTAAACGGGTCCGGGGTCGCGCGCGCGGGCATCTCTGCCGTCTTTTCGATCATCGGCGAATCCAGCGTCGGGCTCTCGCCAGTCTCGCCAAAGCTCAGGTCAAGGATCTCAGCCTCGGCGCTATCGCCGCCGAAGTCCATGTCAAGCACCCCAGGCTCCGCGGCGCTGTCGTCGAAGGACAAATCGACCTCTTTCGTCGCTCCCGCTATGTTGGCGCCGGCGAACAGCCCATCGTCAGCCGCAATCTGCTGCCCCATGATCACAATCTTGTCCCAGTCGGCGCTGCCGTCTACGCCAATCGCAGTATGGAGTTTCGTCGCAGCATCGACGAACGCATCGCGATTGCCCCAGACGAAATAAACCTCGCAGAGCTTGGACATCAAAGCCTTGTCCGTGGAATCCGTTTCCAACGCGCCGTTGATCAGATCTGCGGCCTGATCGTACAGACCATAGGCCATGTGAAAATCGGCCTCTGCGATCGGATCGGACTGATCCAGGTTGACGGCGGTTTCACTGCTGAAAGTGTCTTCCAGGGATATGGACTCAGCTGGGGCTTCGCCGATTTCTTCAACGACCGTCACGGCAGCAGGCGCCTCGATCTGCGCATCCAGAACCTCGGTGCTGAAGTCTTCGGCCGGCGCTTCCACCGTATCGTCTACAACAGCGTGCTCACCCGATTCCTGCTCGACAACGATGATCGCATCGTCGTGTATCGGCGCTTGCATCGATTTCGTCTCGGACAAGGCGTCGAACTCGGCCGCGTCGGAATCCAGCGCCTCCCAGGGACGGCTGTCATCGTCGTCATCGCCACGACGCTTCATAAACCAGAGCAAAGCACCCGCAACCAGCACTAGCGCGCCGATGACCATGCCCCAGAAACCGGTCACATATGCAATGATCTGGTCGACGATGCTGTCGCCGTCGGCCGCTGGTGTAATGATGATGTTGGTCGGCACGTCTATTATTTCAGCCGCTTCCTCCATCACAGCGATTTCTTCATCGGCTGCAACCGCCTGCTCGACATCGTCTGCCATGACATCATCGACACCTGGTTCAGCCGCGATCGTGTCATCGACGACCTCGTCCAGCTGATCTTCCACCGGTGGCTCATAGATATCGCCGCGAATATCGGCCAGCTGCTGCCGCAATGTGGCCAACTCGTTGTCGCGAATCTGGATCAACGACTGCTGATCGGGTACGTCGGCCGTCACCAGCTCGTCGATGCGGTTGCTGATCCGTTCTTCTTCCGACAACGGCTCATACGTCGACTCGTAATCGTAGTCGCCGCCCACCGGATCTTCATCCGGCGGCACCAGCATCAGACTCGGTTGCGTTGTCGTTTCCGGCGCCGTGTAAGCAACGCTGCCGCCCCACGCGGCATGCTGGCGCTGCACTTCTTCAAGCGCGTCGCCGCGGCTGATCTGAAAGACGTCGTCAGCGCCTGGAATGCGCAGAGTTGCCCCCGCCCGCAAAATATTGATGTTGCCGCCAAAGGCCTCCGGATTCGCTTCAAAAATCGCCAGCATCGTCTGGTTCATTGTCAGGCGGCTGTCCGGACGAAGTCGCGATGCGATACCCCACAAAGTGTCGTGTCGCACGACGAGATAATCACCACCGCTGTCAGCGCCATACGGCTCGTCGGCGGCAACCGGTTCGGCTTCCGGCTCAAGCTCGGGCTCGTACTCGGCCTCGTATTCAGGTTCGTACTCCGGCTCGTACTCCGGCTCGTACTCCGTCTCGTACTCCGTCTCGTACTCCGGCTCAGGTGCCAGCTCGACGGTTTCGGGCGCTGGCTCCGGCGTCTGTACCGGCTGCACCGTCTGCGGCGCTGAACGCGATGCTTGCGGTGCCGGTGCAACCTCGACCGGCGCCGGCTGGCGCTCGATGCGACCACTGTCGCTCTGCGTGCTGCGCCGCGGCGCCGTAATCGCCGGAGTCTGACGAACCGTCGGCGGCGCGTAGGTTGGCGGATCCAGCAAGACGGTGTACTCACGCAGCAAACGGCCGCTCGGCCAGGACGCCTCTACCAGAAACGTCAGGAACGGTTCGGTAATCGGCGAACGCGATCGTATTTGTACGACGCTGCCGGCAACGCCGCCGAGCACAACTTTGAATTCAACATCCTGCAAATAAAACGGTCTGTCGAGGCCGTACCGGGCAAACGTCTCGGCAGAGGCCAAAGTGACTACCAAATCCGTCAATTCTTCGGGTGTTGCGGAAAGCAACACAATTTCAGCTCGTAGCGGCTGGTTGAGTGCGGAATTTAAGTGAATGTCGCCGAGTCCGATCGCCCAAACCTTGCTTGACAGCGCGAGGATCAGCAGCAGACAGAGACGAGTAAAACGTCGCGACATAATGTATTTCTCCAAACCCCAAAAACCCCCGTTCGTGACATCCAGTCTGGGGCCGTTCATAGCCTGCGAACTATAGCTCAAAGATAGTTTTTTGCCAAGATTTCAGCAATTTGGACACTATTTAGAGCCGCGCCCTTACGTATATTGTCAGCCACCACCCACAGGTTGATTCCCCTCGGGTGAGAGATGTCCTCGCGGATCCGGCCGACGAAAACCGGGTCGGAACCGGAGCTGTCGGTCACCGGTGTGGGATATTGGCCCAGACCGACGCCATCGAGCACCTGAATTCCGGGTGATTTGGCCAGCAATTCGCTCGTCGCCGCAGCGGTAATCTTGTCCCGGGTTTCGATGTTAATCGCTTCGCAATGGCCGAAAAATACCGGAATGCGCACGGCAGTGGGATTGATGAGCAGGTCGTCGTCGCCCAGAATCTTCCGCGTCTCCCACACCATTTTCATTTCTTCTCGCGTATAGCGATTTTCCTGGAACTCATCTATGTGCGGAACCGCGTTAAACGCGATCTGCCTGGCCCCACCTTCGACCTCCAGCGCTTGCCCGCTGAGCATGCTGGTCGTCTGTTGTACGAGTTCTTTTACCGCAGCGCGTCCCGCGCCCGACACCGCCTGATACGTGCACACGTTGATGCGCTTGATTCCGACTGCGTCATAAATCGGCTTCAGCGCAACCACCATTTGAATCGTCGAGCAGTTTGGGTTCGCGATAATGCCGCGCGCCTTGTAGCCGGCAATGGCCTCCGGATTGACCTCGGGCACGACGAGAGGAACGTCGTCGTCCTTGCGGAAATGAGACGTGTTATCGACAACGACGCACCCGGCCGCGACAGCGATCGGAACGTATTCCGCGGACACGGACGCCCCGGCGGAAAAAAAGCCGATCTGTACTCTGGAAAAATCGAATGTGGCGAGATTCTCAACCGTGAGCTTGCGATGGGCGAAAGCAACGCTCTCGCCGGCCGAGCGTTCGCTCGCCAGCGCATAAACTTTGCCAACGGGAAACTTCCTGCTGCTCAGTATGTCCAGCAGCGCCTCGCCGACGACGCCGGTCGCGCCGATGACTGCGATATCAATTTGGTCGGGCATACGCTTGGGTTCTATATGGTTGGCGTGGCGGATTCCACGTCGGCATTTTGTGCCCGGTTGCGCAGGTAATGATCCATGATCACCAGGGCAACCATCGCCTCGGCGATGGGCGTCGCACGCAGGCCAACGCAGGGATCGTGACGTCCCTTGGTGACAATCCCGGTCTCCTTGCCGGTCTTGTCGATCGTCTTCGCGGGCGCTGACACGCTCGAAGTCGGTTTCAACGCCAGGCTCACGAGAATGTCCTGACCTGAGGAGATACCGCCGAGCGTGCCTCCTGCGTCGTTCTTGCTGAATCCTGACGCCGTCAGTTCGTCGCGATGTTCGCTGCCGTGCTGCGTAATCGCCGCGAAACCTGCACCGAATTCCACGCCTTTGACAGCGTTGATACTCATCAAACCGTGCGCGATGTCGGCCCCCAGCTTGTCGAAGACGGGCTCGCCCAGCCCCGGTGGCACATTGCTCGCCAGGACGCTGATCTTCGCACCGATCGAGTCGCCCTGCTCCTTCAGTTCGTCCATGAACTTGTCAAGTTCTGCGATACGGTCCGGGTCCGCACAGAAAAAAGCGTTGTCGTCGATAATTGAAAAATCTTTGGCGTCGAGTTTGATCGGGCCGAGTTGCGACAAGTAGCCGCGTACCTCTATGCCGAGCCGCTCTTTGAGGTATTTCTTCGCGATGGCTCCGGCGGCAACGCGCATCGTCGTCTCACGGGCAGACGAGCGGCCGCCGCCACGGTAGTCGCGGATTCCGTATTTCTGCTGGTAGGTGTAATCCGCGTGACCGGGCCGAAACTTGTCCTTGATATCGCTGTAGTCCTGCGAGCGTTGATCCTTGTTTTTGACGAGCAACGCTATCGGCGTGCCAGTCGTTTTACCCTCGAATACCCCGGAGAGAATCTCGACCTGGTCGGGCTCGTTGCGCTGCGTCGTGTGACGACTGCGCCCGGGCCGGCGCCGGTCAAGGTCGCCCTGGATGTCGGCCGCCGATAAATCCATGCCCGGCGGACAACCGTCAACGATGCACCCGAGTGCGACCCCGTGACTCTCGCCGAAAGTCGTTACCGAAAAAATTCGTCCGAATGTATTGCCAGACACCGTTAAAACCCTTGTAAGTCACCCTTGGTCAGCAGGAAGACGCCTGCACCACCGTGCTCGAATTCCAGCCAGACGAACGCCGTGTCAGGATACGCCTGTTCCAGCGCGGTTTGGCTGTTACCGACCTCGCAGACCAGTATTCCATTGTCCATCAGGAATCGCGAGGCATCTTGCAAAATCCTGTGCACGGCATCCAGGCCATCGTCGCCGGCGGCGAGGCCCAGTTCGGGTTCGTACTGAAACTCGTCCGCCATGGCGTGCAGGTCTTCGCGGTCGACGTACGGAGGATTGCTGACAATCAGATCGTAGCGACGGCCGCCCAACGCGGAAAAAAAATCCGACTGCACGGTCGTCACGCGCGCCTCCAGACCGTGCTTTTCAATATTGATCGTCGCCACTGCCAGCGCATCCGCGGAAATATCAACGGCATCGACGCTGGCATCGGGAAACGCGTGTGCGATGGCTATCGCAATACACGCGCTGCCGGTACCCAGGTCCAGCACGGCGCGAATCCGCTCCGGCCTGGTCCACGGCGAAAACTGTGCCTGGATCAGTTCCGCCATCGGACTGCGCGGCACCAGCACGCGTTCGTCAACGTAGAACTCGTGGCCCGCGAAAAACGCCTGATTGACCAGATAAGCGAGCGGCATACGCTCGTCGATGCGCCGCCCAGCCAGTGCGACGACACGCGACAACGATTCCTCGGCGACCACGGTTGCATAAGCGGCGGGCGCGTCGTCATGCGAAAGCTGCAGGGTCGCGAAAACCAGCCACGCGGCCTCGTCCAGCGGATTGTCAGTGCCGTGTCCGTAGGAAAGCTGCGCCGCCTCAAAACGCGCAGCGATATCGTGAATAAGTTGCTCGACGTTCATACGCGCCGGCGAATCTATCACGCTCGCGACCCAACTGCCTGTAGAATCGCTGCACCATGAGTCTCAAGAATCTGATCATCGCAATCGCGAGCGCCACGGCGCTCGCCGCCGGCATATGGGTCTCGACAAAGCTGAACACGCCGGACGAGCCCACGACGGCGTTCGTCCTGCCGTCGCCGATCGCATTGCCGGATTTTTCCTTGCTCGACCAGCACGGCAACGCCGTCAGCGCCGAGACATTTCAGGGGCAGTGGGATCTCGTTTTCTTCGGCTTCACACACTGCCCCGATATCTGCCCCATAACGCTGCAAACCCTCGCAACCGCGAAACGCGAACTCGCCGCGGCGGGCACGGAACCGCTGCCGCGCATTGTGCTCGTGAGCGTCGACCCGGACCGCGACGCGCCTGCGCAATTGGGCGAGTACGTGGACGCTTTTGGGGCAGGCAATCTCGGAGTTACCGGGGAACTCGCGGAAATAAGGAAACTGACGAAAGCGCTCGGCATTTATTTTGAGAAACGAGTTGCCGACGGCGAAAACTACGGCGTTGACCACTCCGCCGCCGTCCTGGTGTTCAATCCGGCCGGTGAATTTCATGCGTTGTTCAGCGGCCCGCACACCGTCGCAAATTATGTCCACGATCTGCCGCTGATCATGACGCCACTGCCGCTCGTTGCAGCCGACGTCGTGATCACTGTGCCAATGCCAGGGGCGCTTGTGAGTGCGGGCTATCTTTCGTTGACGAATACGACGCCGGAAACCATCAGAATTTCGCATGTCGTCAGTCCTCAATTTGCGGCGGCTGAAATTCACAAATCGACGCTCGAAGACGGCGTCGCGAAAATGCGCCGCATCCCGGAACTCGTCGTGCCCGGCAACTCGACGGTGACGCTGGAACGCACCGGCATGCACCTGATGCTAATGCGTCCAGCCGGACCCGTGGAAAACGTGTCGCTGAAATTCTTTGCCGGCGACGACCTTGTCCTGCGCGTCGACGCTCGCGTTACAACACGGGACGATTGATGCTCACCGGTCTGCTGGTCGCATTGCAATACCTGTTGCCGCAGCACTGGCTGACTGCGCTGGTCTGGCATATCACTCGCATTCGCCACCGCGCGACCAAAGATTTCCTGATCTCGCAGTTCGTCGCTCTGTACAAGGTAGACGTAGAGGAAGTGCGACTGGACGTGCCTGCAGACTTCGCGACGTTTAAGGACTTCTTTATCCGCGAACTGCGCGCTGGCGCCCGGAAAATCGATACCGACGATGACAGTATCGTCTCACCTGTCGATGGCACGGTCAGTATGACTGCCGGCATTCGCGCCGACAGCATCATGCAGGCGAAGGGCATCGACTATTCTCTCGATGACCTGCTCGCGACCGACCTCGAGGAAGCGCGCACGTATATTGACGGTTCGTTCGCAACCTTCTATCTCGCGCCGCAAAACTATCACCGCGTGCACGCGCCACTCGCCGGCGAACTGCTTGCCGCACGCTATGTACCCGGCGATTTATTCAGCGTCAATGCGGCAACCGTTTCACGTGTGGATGGACTGTTTTGCCGCAACGAGCGCCTGATCATGCACTTTCGTACGGCATGGGGTCCTGCCGCCGTGATCTTCGTCGGCGCACTGAACGTCGGCAGTATCTCGACGCCGTGGAGCGGTGAAATTCGGCCACGCAAACACGGCGTCGTCGACGTCATCGATCTCTCGCGGGCCTCCTGCACCGTGGCAAAGGGTGATCTGCTCGGTTGGTTCAATATGGGCTCGACCGTCATCTTGCTATTGTCCCGCAACGCCTGCGAATGGGATCAGGACCTCCTGCCTGGCGACGCGCTGCGCATGGGCGAGGCGATCGGAAAAATGTCGGACCGCGAAAAATGACGGCCTGGCGTCCGTCGTCCGGACCGGATGCCGCGCGTCGCAGAGCGGAGTTACTGCGCCGGTTCCGGGCTTACTTCGACGCCACGACGATGCTGGAAGTCGCTACGCCGGCGCTGAGCACGACCGCCGTCAGCGACCTTCATATTGAAACCCTCGAAGTGCGCAGTAGCCTGAGCAATGCGCCACTTTATCTGCACACCTCTCCGGAGTTCTGCATGAAGCGTCTGCTCGCGGCGGGCTACCCGGATATTTATTCGATCTGTCGTGTGTTTCGCGACGGCGAGAACGGCCGCTACCACCAGCCCGAATTCACGCTGGTCGAGTGGTACCGTCTTGGTTTTGGTCTGCGCGAAATGATAGCTGATACGGTCAGCGCGCTGGCAACGGCGCTCGACGACCCGGCGCTCGCCGACGAGCATGACACCGTAAATTTCAGAGACGTGTTCGTTGACGTTGTCGGCGCGGACCCCATCGATGCTTCCATCGCCGAACTCGCGCACGCGGCCGGCGCTGACGCCGATCTGACTACCACCATCGGCGACGAACGCAGTGACTGGCTGGACCTGATATTGACGACGAAAATCACGCCGACGTTTGCTGCGCACAAATTCACGATACTGCAGCATTATCCAGCCAGCCTGGCCGCCCTCGCGCGCCGCTGCCCCGCCGACGCGGCCGTTGCCGACCGCTTCGAGGTTTTCATGGGACCGGTGGAACTCGCCAACGGTTACGTCGAACTAACCGACGCGGCCGAACAGAAAAAACGCATGGCGACCGATTCCGACGACCGGTTGCGGCGCGGACGGCCCGTGCGACCAGAGGACGGAGCGCTGCTTGCGGCGCTTGAGTCCGGCATGCCCGCGTGCGCCGGTGTTGCGGTGGGTCTCGAGCGCCTGCAGATGATTAATGATAAAACCGGCGATATCGGCAATGTCGTGACGTTCACGTTTGAGGCTCGCAATGAGTAACCCCGATTACGCCCTGCTGGATTCGCAACTGCGCGCGCTGCTCGCGGACGAGACCGACGCGCTGGCAAGCACCGGCAATTTCGTCGCACTGCTCTACAACGCGCTGGACGACATCAATTGGCTGGGCGTTTACGTGTTGCGCGGCGATGAACTTGTGTTGGGTCCGTTCCAGGGAAAACCGGCCTGCGTGCACATCGAACTTGGCGACGGCGTGTGCGGAACGGCTGCGGCGACACTGCAGACGCAACGCGTTCCCGATGTGCGCGTTTTTGCAGGACACATCGCCTGCGATCCCGACTCACGCGCTGAAATCGTTGTACCGCTGGTGGTCAATGGCCGGTTGCTCGGCGTGCTCGACATCGACAGCCCGACGCCGAATCGTTTCAGCGCGTCCGATCAGGCAGGTATCGAGCAATTGTGTGATTCGTTCTGCGAGCTGCAAAGCTCGCGCGACGGTTTTATTTGACGCGCGAAACGTACTCGCGCGAACGCGTGTCTATCTTGATCGTTTCGTTTTGGTCGACGAACAACGGCACGCGCACAACCGCACCGGTTGAGACCGTCGCGGGCTTCACACCGCCGCTCGCGGTATCGCCTTTGACGCCGGGATCAGTCTGCGTAATTTCCAGTTCAACAAAGTTCGGCGCCGTCACAATGATCGGCGTGTCATTCCAGAGCGTGATACCGCAAATGTCGCCGTCGGAAATCCAGTCCCTGGCGTCGCCGATGGCTGCCGCATCGGCCGCGTATTGGTCAAATGTATCCTGCTTCATGAAATGCCAGAATTCATCGTCCGCATAGAGGAACTGCATCTGTGTGTCCACGACGTCGGCAGCCTCAACCGACTCGCCCGACTTGAATGTTTTGTCAATCGTCTTGCCGGTTTTGAGGTTCTTGATACGAACGCGATTGAACGCCTGGCCTTTGCCGGGCTTGACGAATTCATTTTCAACGATGATGCAGGGATGGCCGTCCTGGATGATCCGCAGTCCTGACTTAAACTCGTTGGTGCTGTAATTGGCCATAAAAAAACTCTGATATCACGGCGAAAAGAGATCTGCCGGCTGGCAGCGAGGCACTATCATAACCAACTCGGTCGACTTGGCCAGCGTCAGTGTGGTCCGGATTGGACACATTTGTCCCCGAAACATGATTCAGGTCACGGTTTTGAGGTCCCAACCGGACTCCGGCCGTTCACAGTGTCTAGACTGTGCGTTCAAGTTTACAAAATATGGATATCAACGGAATTCCGCCGTTGCCAGGGAATAGGATTTGAACGGGCGCCAGAGTATTTCTATTGCCGTTCTGAGCGAAGATCAGAACGACGTCGAACGCATCAACAGTGCATTGCGCGAAGCGGGTCACGCGGCGCGTTGCCACTGGATTTCAGGTTCCAGCGACCTCGCAGACACATTGGCCTGCGAGCATGTGGAGCTTCTGATTCTGAACTGCGAGCGATACCAGGACACGATTCGCCAGGTCATCAAGCAAAAGGACCGTTACAACCCCGAAGTACCCCTGATCGCCCTGCAGGAATCAGCGGACGAAACCAGTATTCAGAAAGCCATGCAGGCCGGCGCCTGCGACCTGGTTTCAATGTCTTTGAAGTCACGCTTGCAGTCGGTCGTCAGCCGGGAATTACGTGCCTTGCGAGTCGAACGTGCGCTGAACTCCACGTTGCAGTCGGCCACCGAATACAAACGCCAGCTCAAAGATCACATGAAATCGTCCAGCAGTTCGATTGCGTTGGTTCAGGAAGGCATTTTCACCGACGTGAACAAGGCCTGGATGACAAAATTCAATGTGGGCAAGAAAGAGGAACTCGTCGGCCTGCCCATCATGGATACTTTCGAGGACGAGAGTCAGGCCGCGCTCAAAGGCGCCCTGATCGCGACTATCGAGGGCAAATGGCCGAGCGGCGACAAGCTCATCGTCAAATCGCATCTCGATTCCGAAGACGACGACGAAATTCACCTCGAGTTCCGCAAGTTCGATCTCGACGACGGTCCGTGCGTCCAGATTCGAATCGCGCCGCGCTTAAAAATCGCCGAGGAACCAACCAAACTCGTGCACGACGCGCTCAAACGCGATCCAACGATGCTCTTCTACCATCGGTCGCAGTTCCTGGAGAGAATCACCAAGCGTCTGCGCAAGAAACCGGCGCAAGGCACGCATTGTCTCGTGTACATAAAGCCGGATGATTTCGGCAAACTGCGCGACCAGATCGGCATTCTGGACTCCGAGGAAATTCTCGCGCAGCTGGCCGAGGAGGTTCGTAAGCGTCTGCACCCGCGCGATGTCGCCGGTCGCTTCGAAGGCACGTCAATCATGGTGCTGCTGGAACGCGGTTCGGCGCGCGATGCCCAGGTCTGGGGCAAGCAGTTTTGTAAGCACATCGAAAAATTCACGTTCGAAGTTGGCGACAAGTCGACGCACATGACTTGCACTGTAGGCGCCTGCGCTGTCAACAACATTTTCAGTAATCTCGAAGATTTCATAGCGGCGACGATCGCCGCACACAAAATTGGCAAGGAAGCGGGCGGCAATACCTCTGTCCTTGACGAAAGCGCGAACGAGGACACCCGGCAACGTGAATTCGACGCGATATGGGTGAAACATCTTAAGGCGGCGATGATGGATGATCGCTTCCGTCTCGTGCATTTGCCGATAGCCGGTCTGCGCAGCGATACCATGAAAATGTACGATTTACTGGTGCGCATGATCGACGAGCAGGGAAATACAGTTTTACCGTCCGAGTTCATGCCGGCTGCGGAACGCAACAACATGATGAAAAACATCGACCGCTGGATGCTGCAGGCCGCGGTTAAATTCTGCACCAGCAACGATGCGGACCGCGTGTTCGTACGCGTATCCAAACAATCGATAATCGACTCGACAACCGCATCGTGGATGCAGAGCAAACTGGACGAGAACGGGTTCGACTGCTCCAGGCTGGTCATACAGATACCCGAACGCGATGCGGCCAAACACATCAAACAAACGCGCGCGCTGGTAAAACACGCCCGCAAGCTGGGTATTGGTTTCGCGATCGAACACTACGGCGTCGATCAGGATCGTTTTCAGATTCTGGATATCCTCAAACCGGATTACATCAAGATCGATGGCGAGCTCATGCATTCATTGATGACGGATTCGAAAATGCAGACGGCTGTCGGCAAGATCGTCGCGGCGGCCAAGCAACGCGGGATCAAAACCATCGCGGAGCGCGTCGAGAATGCGAATGCGATGGCGGTGCTGTTTCAGCTCGGTCTTGACTTCATGCAGGGACATTATGTCCATGAACCTGAGGTCGTTCTTCAGGATACTTCCAGCGTCGCCACGAACTCCCTTGAGGACCTGACTGCCGCCGTTACATAACGCGTGACACAAGTCACACGTCGTTTGTTGAACCACGCCCTAACGTTCGGGAGTCTGTAAATCGTAAAATAGCGCAGCAGTCATAAATGCACATCTCAAGAAAAGCTGACTCCCAAATACCTGTGAGGTCCCGAAAGTGAAGAGCGCATTTCCCGATTCCTTCCTGGCCAGACGTTGTATACCCGTACTGGTCGCCGTTGGCGGCAGTCTGGCCGCCAGCCCGGCAAGCGCTCTCGAGCTCGGCGACCTGACCGTCCATTCGAAACTTGGCCAGCCACTGCGAGCCAACATCGCTTACGCGCTGGGGCCGCACGAACAGCTCTCCGATTTCTGCATATCGCTGCGCCCGGGCCGGTTTTTTAGCGGCTTGGCGAACGTCACTCGCGCGAGCGTCAGCGTTGCCAACGGCGTGATCAGGCTAACTGGCAGCACCCCCATACGCGAGCCTATGATTTCTGCGCAAATCGCCGTGAACTGCCCGTACGCGGCCAAGGTCAGCCGCGAATACACGTTTTTCATCGATCCGGCGACCCGTGTCTATGCACCACCCGTGACCGCAGCAGTACGTGTCAGCACCGCATCCAGACAAGCAACAGTGCAACACGACGTCGAAAAATCCACGCGTCACGAGGTACAGCCCGGTGACTCGCTGGCGGCTATCGTGCAACGCATCGGGAATCGCCCGGTCGCAGTCGCTGAACCGGATCCGGAACCCAGCGTAATCCCCACGACCGCCGTAGAGCCGGAGATAACGCCAGTCGCTGCCGTACCTGACAAAGTTTTGGCCGAATTCATGGAGTTAGGCGTTACAACGGGCGATCTGAAACCCGGCGACTTTATTCTGGACACACAATTGGCAGAACCCGTCACGAAGTCGACGTCGCCAAACGTACCGACGGCTATTATTCGCAGCACTGCGGCGGCCACGAACGACGCTCAATCGGCTTCCTGGCTTGCGTGGCTTGCGGGCGGTGGCGTCGCAGGCGTATTCGCGCTTTGGCTGTTCGGTCGCCGTCTGCGCGGTGGCGCCAAGCCAGTCGCGCTGCTTGCCAGGCCGTCACGCCCCAGCAACAGCGATGTTGGCGACGAACATAAACGACCCGACGCGTTGCCAGAGGTAGAAAGCCTGGCGGTTGATGCCGACCTGATCGCTGGCACGGGATTGGCGGAAGGCTCCGACGTCGACCTGGCGAAGGATTTCGGTTTTGCGCAAACCACCGCGCTGGATATCGAATTGCCGTTTGAGACCATTGCACCCATAAACGATGCGAATCCTGCCGTATCGGGCGAGACCGACATCATCGGGACATTAAAAATCGACGAAAGCTCGATCCTCAAAGTTGAAGTGATGCCCGAAAATGATGACTACGACATGTCGGTGATCATCGACGCGACCAAAATGCCGCAACCCGAAGATGTCAGCCAGCATGACCTGCGGGCGATCGAAGCCAGCGACGACTCCGTGATTATCGAAAACTACACAATCAGTCAGGAAGTCGATTACCGGATGGTCGAGCAGGATTACGAAGACGAAATGACGGCGACGCAGGCATTGAATAAAGAAATCGCCCGGGCAGCCGCCGAAGTCATCGACCAAATGGATGTCGACGATGCCACGGACATCAATGAAGTGCTGACGGTCAGCCTTGCCGACGCCGACCAGACCGCGGAAATGCCAGCTGCCGACAACGATGGCGATACGGTCGAGATGCCCGCTAAATCCGGAAAAACTGGTTAGTCAATACCGATCAGTCTTGCAATGTTCCGCCAGCCCTTCGGTAACAGGTTGCCGCGCAATGCACGATCGCCATAGTAGGCGTCCAGATCGTTCCATTTGATGGTCATCATGCGGGTGTCCGTATACACCTGCAGGCTGCCATCCTCCGGCACAATGGCGGCCGCAACCATTTTTTCCTCGCCGCCTTTGTATTTCCTGGTCGGAATATTGATGAGCTTGTTGCCCTTGCCCTTCGCGAGTTCCGGTAACTCGTCCATCTCGAATAACAGCAGTCGTCCGATCGAACTGACGGCGGCGATAAGACACTCGGCATCTGCCGGAACCGGCGCCGGCACGACGGCCTTGCCGCCCGGCGATACGCGCAAAATCAATTTGCCGGCCTTGTTGCGTGACGCGAGGTCGCTCAAAGTCGCAATGAATCCGTAGCCCGCGTCACTCGCAAGCAAATATTTTTGTTCGTTTGCACCGATCATCGCACCGCAAAACGCCGCCCCGTCGGGTGGCTTGAAGCGGCTCGAAAGCGGTTCTCCCTGTCCACGAGCCGACGGCAACGTGCCTGCCATCACGCTGTAAACCCGTCCCGTACTGTCGATGAACATCGCGAGCTGATTGCTCCGACCCATCGCCGCAGCAAGATACTGGTCGCCGGAACGGTAGTTCAGCGTCAGCGGATCGATTTCGTGTCCCTTGGCAGCGCGCGCGTAGCCGGCCTGCGACAACACCACAGTCACGGGCTCGCTCGCGACCAACTGCGTTTCATCCAGCGCCCGCGAGGCTTCGCGCTCAACGATCAACGTACGCCGCGCGTCGCCGTAAGTCGCAGCGTCTTCAAGAATTTCCTTCTTGATCAACGTCTTCATGCGTGCAGCGCTGCCCAGCGTTTTGGCCAGCTGCTCATGTTCCTCGTTGAGTTCGTCCTGCTCGCCCCGGATTTTCATTTCTTCCAGTTTGGCGAGGTTGCGCAATCGCAGATTAAGAATGGCTTCCGCCTGGATATCGGACAGCTTGAAGCGCTTCATCAGCGCGGGCTTGGGTGCGTCCTTTTCCCGGATGATGGCGATGACTTCATCGATGCTGAGATACGCAACCAGCAGGCCATCGAGAATGTGCAGGCGATCTCTGACGATCTGCAGGCGGTGACCCAGGCGATTCCTGACCGTGTCCTTGCGAAATTTGAGCCATTCCCTGAGTATCTCCACCAGCCCGAACAAGCGCGGGCGTCCGTCCAGGCCGATGATGTTCATGTTGACGCGCAGCGTTCGCTCCAGCGACGTCGTGGCGAACAAGTGCGACATCAGTTCCTCGACATTGACGCCGCGCTTCCTGCTGATGATCAGGCGCGTCGGATCTTCATGGTCTGACTCGTCGCGCAGGTCGTCGACCTGCGGCAACTTCTTCGCGCGCATCTGCGCCGCGATTTGTTCCTGAATTTTCGTGCCCGAGATTTGATGCGGGAGCGACGTAATGACAATGTCGCCGCCTTCGATCTTGTACGACGCGCGCAGCCGCAGCGTGCCATTGCCGGTCGTGTAAATCTCCTTGATATCCGCCGCCGAGGAGACCAACTCACCACCGGTGGGAAAATCCGGGCCTTTGATGTGCTTCATCAAGTTGTCAACCGTGGCCTTCGGATTGTCGATCAGGTGAATGAGCGCGCTGGCCACTTCGTTGAGGTTATGCGGCGGTACATCCGTGGACATGCCAACAGCGATGCCCGTGGTGCCGTTGAGCAACAGGTTCGGCAGGCGCGCGGGCAGCACGACGGGCTCGTTGAGCGTGCCATCAAAGTTGGGCGTCCATGCGACAGTGCCCAGACCCAGTTCCTGCAGCAGGCTTTTGGCATACGCCGCAAGTCTCGATTCGGTGTAGCGCATGGCGGCGAACGACTTGGGATCATCTGTCGAGCCCCAGTTTCCCTGGCCGATGACCAGCGGATATCGAAACGAAAACGTCTGCGCCATGAGCACCATCGCCTCGTAACAGGCGGAGTCGCCGTGCGGATGGAACTTACCGATCACGTCGCCGACGGTGCGAGCGGATTTCTTGGGCTTGGACGTTGCCGACAGCCCCAGTTCGCTCATCGCGTAAACGATACGGCGCTGCACCGGCTTTAAGCCGTCGCCGATCTGCGGTAATGCGCGGTCCAGAATGACGTACATCGAATAATCGAGATACGCCTGCTCCGTGTAGTCCTTGAGCGCTTGTTGCTCAACACCCTCAAGGTTCAAACTGTTTTGCATGTCACCTATACCTCGGCAAGATTACCTTTAGTTTCCAGCCAGGCGCGGCGGTCCCTGGAGCGTTTTTTCGCGAGCAGCATGTCCATGAGCTGATCGGTCTTGTCCCGTGGGGCAATGGTGAGCTGCACGAGACGTCTTGTGTCACGGTTCATCGTCGTTTCACGCAATTGGTCGGGGTTCATTTCGCCCAGACCCTTGAAGCGCGTCACCGTAACCTTCGCCTTTTTCTTCTCCGCCTCAATGCGATCGAGGATGCCCTTGCGTTCGCCTTCGTCGAGGGCATAAAAAGTTTCTTTGCCCACATCGATTCGATACAGCGGCGGCATCGCGACGTAAATGTGCCCGGAGAGTATGAGTTCGCGGAAATGCCGCAGGAAGAGCGCACACAACAAGGTCGCGATGTGCAGGCCGTCCGAATCCGCGTCGGCGAGAATGCAGATCTTGTGGTATCGCAGGCCGCTGATGTCGTCGCTGCCCGGATCGACGCCGATCGCAACCGATATGTCGTGCACTTCCTGCGAGGCCAGTATCTCCCGGGAGTCGACTTCCCAGGTATTCAGAATTTTACCCCGCAGCGGCATGATCGCCTGCGTATTGCGGTCCCGCGCCTGTTTCGCCGAGCCGCCGGCGGAATCGCCCTCGACGAGGAACAGTTCACACAGCGCGGGCTCCTGCGAACGGCAGTCCGCAAGCTTGCCGGGCAATGCGGGCCCGGAAACGATTTTCTTGCGCACGACGGTCTTCGCCGCCTTGAGGCGTTTCTGCGCCTTCGTGATCGCGAGCTGTGCGATCAGGTCGCCGGTTTCCGGATGCTGATTCAACCACAGAGAAAAATTGTCCTTGATGACGCCAGCCACAAATGCGGCTGATTCGCGCGACGACAAGCGCTCTTTTGTCTGCCCCGAGAACTGCGGTTCTTCGAGCTTGGTGCTCAGTATGAAGCTCAGGCTATCCCACACATCCTCGGGCACAATCGCAACGCCACGCGGCAACAGGCTCCTGAACTCGCAGAACTCGCGCAACGCATTCGTTAAACCCGTGCGCAAGCCGTTGACGTGCGTGCCGCCCAGAGGCGTCGGAATCAGGTTGACGTAACTTTCGGTGACGCTCGGACCGCCGTCCGTGGTCCAGACCAGCGCCCAATCCGCGAATTCGTTGTTGCCGCTGACGCTGCCGGAAAATGGATCGGCCGGCACCGTCTCGGCGCCGCCGAGCGCCTCAGACAAGTACTCTTCAAGACCGCCGGAATAGCGCCACTCGATTTTTTCCTTTGGTTTTTCGACGGTGAGGCGAACGGTGATGCCCGGGCAAAGCAGGGCTTTGGCGCGTAACACGTGTTTCAGGCGACTGATCGAGAAATTGGGCGAGTCGAAGTATTTCTCATCAGGCCAGAATCGGATCGTCGTGCCGGTATTGGCTTTGCCAACCGTACCGACCACTTCAAGCTTGCCGCGCTTCTTGCCGCCGGCAAAGCTCATGTTGTATTCCTTGCCGCCCCGGCGTATCCAGATTTCGAGGTTTCTCGACAGCGCGTTGACAACCGATACGCCGACCCCGTGCAGGCCGCCCGAAAATTGGTAGTTGCTGTTTGAAAACTTGGCGCCCGCATGCAGGCGCGTCAGGATCAGCTCAACACCCGGAATTTTCTCCTTGGGGTGCAGATCGACCGGCATGCCGCGACCGTCGTCCGAGACTTCGAGCGAGCCGTCTTTGTAAACGATGACCTCGATTTTCTTGCAATGGCCCGACAGCGCTTCGTCGACGCTGTTGTCGATGACTTCGTGGGCCAGATGATTTGGCCGCGTCGTGTCGGTATACATACCCGGCCGGCGCCGCACAGGCTCCAACCCGCTAAGGACCTCGATGTCCGCAGCGTCGTATCGTTTACTCATTAATCAGCCAGAAAAGTGCCCGGCGGAAGTTTAGCCTGAATGCCCAAAGCGTGCACCCGCTTTATCTCAGTCGAGATCGTTAATTAACGAGCGACGAATATTGTTTGCAACCGGGCAAACTTCGACCCGGTAATTATCGTGGTCTATGCCCGCGATGAGCGCGGCGCCTGACTGCAGCGCCGCCGACTGTTCCCGCGGCAATTCAAAGCGCAAAAAATGCACGGCCGACGTCTTTTGCTCGTTGGCGCGCTCGAGATCCTCGTCGGCGATCGCGAAAACCCGATCGAAGTCGGCAACCTGCACATAAACCCGGTCTTCGATACCGACCAGCTTCGCCAGCATTTCGCGACGCTCTTCCTCCTCCGCGTACTCGATCATGAAAGTCGCCTTCCAGTTGGAGCCGTCCGGAATCATGGGGTTGTAAACCGCCAGCTCTTCGTCGATGCCGGCCGCCTCGAAGATACGCTCAATGCGCAGCATCTCCTGCACCTGGTATTGCATTGTCAGGCGATCTTCGAAATACAACGCCGCGTTGCTGCCGAGTTCGAGGCGACGATCACGCTTGTGCGCCAGCACCCTGTCACGGAACGCTGGCCGTTCCTCGGCATATTGTTCGAGGCTGAGTAGTTCTCCGCGTGAAAGTTTTTGCATATCAGGGCTTCCCTAGATTCCGTAGGCCATGCGCAACAAGCTCATCGGCGTGTTTGCCTCATGCTCTGCAACGTCCTGGGCGATCTGCTCCGCGGCCATCGGACAGTCGCTGACAAAATGATCGGCCTCGGCGAGCTTTACTTTGTTCACAACGGGACGCGCGATTTTCTTCGACACCTCGTGAAATTCTTTCTTCACAGCGTACGTGCCGTCGTGTCCGGAACATCGTTCGATCACTTCAACCTGGGTGTCGGGCACCAACTGCAAAATGTCGCGCGTCTTCAAACCGATGTTTTGCACCCGCAGGTGACACGGTACCTGGTAAGAAATTTTACCCAATGACGTTTTGAAATCCGTTTTGAGCTGGCCGTCTTTGTGACGCAGCATCAGGTATTCAAACGGGTCGAACATGGCGTCACGAACTTTTGCGACCTCCGGGTCGTCCGGAAACATGAGCGGCAATTCCTGCTTGAACATCAGCGTGCACGACGGGATCGGCGTGACAATGTCCCAGCCATCGTCAACCATGGCGGCAAGAATCGGAATATTGATCTCCTTCGCTTTCGCAACGGACGCCAGGTCGCCAAGCTCGAGTTTCGGCATGCCGCAGCACACCTCTTTCTCGACCAGCAGCAGCGGAATTCCATTGTGTTCAAACACGGCAACCAGGTCTTCGTTGATAACAGGATGATTGCGATTGCCGTAGCAAGTCATGTACAGCGCCACTTTGCCGCGGGTTTTCTTGCCGGGACTGGCCGCGGCGCCGTCGCCGTTCTTAAGATGCGACAGGCGTTTGCGCGCGGTGTTCGAGTGATACTGCGGCAACGGGGCATTGCGATGAATGCCCAAGGTACTTTCCAGTAGCTTGCGGCCTATTTTGCTGCGATTTGTCGCGTTCACGGCATCGACGATAACGGGAATGCCGGCGAGCTTGCCGACCGTGTCGGTCGCACTCAGCACTTTGTCGCGTATTGACGCGCCGTCCTGCTTAAAGCGCGCCGCTTTTGCGCGCAGCATCAGTTGCGGAAAATCGATATTCCATTCGTGCGGCGGCACGTAAGGACATTTCGACATGAAGCACATGTCACAGAGATAGCAGTTATCAACGACGTCCCAATAGACCTTCTTGGGCACGCCGTCGATCTCCATCGTGTCCGACCCGTCAACGGCGTCGAACAAAGTTGGAAAAACGTTACACAGACTAAAGCAACGGCGGCAACCGCTGCAGACGTCGAAGACGCGCTCAAGCTCCTTGAACAGGGGTTCTTCGTCGTAGAACTCCTCGGTTTGCCAGTCGAGCGGGTGCCGGGTCGGCGCCTCGAGACTGCCTTCGCGTCTGCCGTTAGACAAGTAACTAGTCGTCGAGAGTATCTAGCGCTTTCTGGAAGCGCTTGGCATGCGAACGCTCGGCCTTGGCCAGGGTCTCAAACCAGTCCGCAATCTCGTCGAAACTTTCCTCGCGCGCGGTTTTTGCCATGCCCGGATACATGTCTGTGTATTCGTACGTTTCGCCCGCAATCGCGGCTGCCAGATTTGCATCGGTCGCGCCGATCGGCAATCCGGTCGCGGGATCGCCGGTTTCTTCAAGATACTCAAGATGGCCATGCGCGTGGCCGGTTTCGCCTTCCGCCGTGGAACGAAATACCGCCGCAACGTCGTTGTAACCTTCAACGTCAGCTTTGGCCGCAAAGTACAGGTAGCGACGATTGGCTTGCGATTCGCCGGAGAATGCGTCCTTGAGATTCTGTTCGGTTTTGCTGTCTTTCAGTGACATGTTCAGTCCTCTCAGGTGAGAATGATTCTTATTAGAATGATTCTAATGAAGCTTCGACTTTAGATCGCGGCCGATGGGCTGTCAACCGCAGAAATATTGACGCTGCACAATAGCGCCTGTAGCGTAGCGTGATGCCTTCGGCGAAGAAAATCAATCTCGAAAAGTCGCTCGCCAGCCTCGAAAAGCTTGTCGAGGAGCTCGAATCCGGGGATTTGCCGCTGGAGCAGGCGATGAAGAAATTCGAAGAGGGCATCAAGCTCACGCGCGGCTGCCAGGAAGCGCTCAGGGCAGCCGAACAGAAGGTGAAAATACTCTTGAAAAGCACGGACGGCGAAGAACTCACGGACTTCGACCCGTCGTAGGAGCGGCCGTTGCGCCCGGCATCTTCGCACGCCATTTCGTGCAATGGCCGGCCACCGAGATATCGTGTACTGGAATGGCTCGCTCCGCCGGCGGAGCCGACGTGCGCTGCGCTTTATTTCCTGTACACGATATCTCGCTCGCCGATCTTGCGACGATGGCGGTGAAAGCTGGCCGGGAGCCGGCTGCTCGGCCGAGCGTCGTGCGGAACGACGCGACGCAGGACGCCAAAGCGAGTGGAGCGCGATGCGAGCGAGACAAGGATGTCGAGAGAGGTTAAGCGAGACGAGCATCCGGCTCCCGGCCAGCTCTCACGGCCATTGCACGAAATGGTTCGTGAATATGTCGCGGGTGCATTCCAGCACCGGCGCAAGGCCCGCTTCTACGGTGTTGGCTTGAGCAACTCCAGCAACGCGACCACCGTCGATTTCACGCCCGCCGTTACCGATGGCTCCGGCAGGATCTTGAACAACGGCGAATGATGACTCGCTACCGGTTCTCCGCCGGCCGCAGCTCGATCGAAATCCGCCTGTGCCGTGCCGCCTATTTGCCAGTACACAGACTTGATCGGCGGGTCGGTTGTAAAGAATGGAAAGTCCTCCGCGCCCATGCCCCTGGTCGGATTGAAGATCACTGTGTCCTCGCCCAGCTTGGCAACCCACGCTTGTTTGAGTCTGCGCGTGAGTTCAGGGTCATTGTTCGTCGGCGGCACGGACTCTTTCGAGACGATGACCTCGGGCAGCTTGTCTTCGGGTAAGCCCGCGGCACGGCCCAGGTTCTCGGCGATGCGCTTGATGCCGTTGAGCAATAATTCCCGCGTCTCCGGACTCGTGTTGCGAACCGTGAGCTGCAGATGCGCGCGATCGGAAATGATGTTGTGCTTGGTGCCGGAGTGAAACGATCCGACGGTAATGACGCCCGGTACTCTGGGAGACAATTCGCGGGATACCAGCGTCTGTAATGCGATGACGATCTGGCTCGCCAACACGATCGGGTCCTTGCCCGCATGCGGGTGCGCGCCGTGCGCGCCCACGCCGTGAATGATGATGTCAACAGAGTCGGCGCCCGCAAACGGGCTGCCTTCCGTTATGTTTATTTTGGCAGCGACGTCCAGCGAATTCACATGGTAGGCCAGTGCGTAGTCAGGTTTGCCGAAGCGTTCCCAGATGTCGTCATCGCGCATCGCCTTGGCGCCAAGCACACGTTCTTCCGCCGGCTGCACCACCAGCATCAATGTGCCCTGCCATTCGTCTTTGTGCGCCACCATGTATCGCGCTGTGCCGATCAGGCTGGTGATGTGCACGTCGTGCCCGCAGGCGTGCATCGTGAAAACGCTTTTGCCGGTTATCGGACTTTTTTGCTGCGCGCGTGACGCATTTGCGAGGCCGGATTTTTCTTCAACGGGCAGCCCATCCATGTCCGCGCGCATCATGACCAACGGTCCGTCTCCGTTTTTCAGTATTGCGACAACGCCTGTTCCGCCAACACCTTCGGTCACGTCATAGCCCGCCAGATTGAGTTCCATCGCCATGCGCCTGGCGGTTTCCGTTTCAACGGTCGAGAGTTCCGGATTGCGATGAAAATAATCGAACAGGCCGGCGAGGTACTCGTCGTAGTCCTTCTTGACGGCGTCATTCAGTCCGTCGGACAATGCCGGCGCGGCGAACAGAAGCGCGGCAAGGCAACTAAGACGCTTGATCATGGTGTTCTCCCTGACATTCAGGGAAGGAGTGTACCGCGACTTAGGTGTTAGCGCCGCCGCGGCCTTGCAAACGAGTGATCAAAGAACGCAGGAAGACCTTGTTGAAACGCAGTTGACAGGCTGACGACACCTGTTCCATGAGCGTCGAACTGACACGCAGGATCGTTACCTGCCCGTGGGCCAGAATGGACGCCTGACGCTTCGCGCCACGAACGTAGCTGGTTTCACCAAAGCAATCACCGTTGGAAAGCATGCCTATTTCGCGACCGTCGGCCTGCACTTTTACGGACCCGGATACGATGATGTAGAAACGATCATCAACCTCGCCCTCGCGTACGATGTCTTCACTGTCCTGATAGTCATGCCAGTCCGAGGCACGCAGCACTTCCCAAATCTCGGCATGCGAGAATTCGTGGAAAAAAGTCAGCGTGCGCAGCAAATCGAAATGTTCCCTGTTATCCAGGGCATCGTATTTTTGTCGCAAGTCTTTGTAGACGCGTGTCAGCTCGGCAGCCATCGCGTTACCTGACGCCAGTCTCTTGCTCGGTTCCTTTTGCATCGTCATCATAACGACGTGCTCGAGTTCCTCCGGAAGATCGTCGCGATAGGTGTGTATAGGTGGCGGCGTTGCGTACACGATCTGATGCAATAACTTCGACAGATTGTCCGCGCGGAACGGACGGAAGCCGGTCAATAATTCATACATTACGGCACCGAGCGAGTACAAATCCGATCGAGACGTAAGCTCCTCCGATTGCACTTGCTCAGGCGACATGTAACTCGGCGAGCCGGCGATTCCTTCAATGCGCGACACTTCCGAGTCCCTGACTATGGCGATACCGAAATCGATGATGCGAACGTCGTTGTCGATCGTCAGCATGATGTTCGAGGGCTTGATATCGCGGTGAATAACACCCCTGGTATGAGAGTAGTGCAGAGCCTTCGCGCATTTGTAAATAATTTCCACGACGTCATCGACGCGCAGCAAATTGTCCGGGCGACAATACGCGGCCAGCGTGCGTGCCCCCTGAATGTGTTCCGTAACAATGTAGTACGAGCCGTCTTCTTCGCCCGCATCATAAATCGGCATGATGTTTGGATGCTGCAGCATGCCAACCATGTGAGCCTCGTTGAAAAACATCTTGCGCGCTACGCGGGCGCGATCGGCGTCGGAGTCTTCCTCGGCATGGTAAACCTTGATCGCAACGTCGCGGCGGTAATAGGGATCGTGGGACAGATAGACCATGCCCGTGCTGCCCTTGCCGATCTTGTTGATAATGACATATTTACCAATTTTCTCGGGTACGTCTGCCGGGCGTTGGATCAGTGTTGCCTTTGTGGCCATGTTGTCTCATCTGTTCAAGTCATGAGCCACCTGTATGCACCCAGTAAGACTGAGGCGTACAGCGCGGCTGCGAGGTCGTCCAGCATAATTCCGACCCCTCCTTTCAGTCTGTGATCCATGTCTCTAATCGGCCACGGTTTTACAATGTCCATTACGCGGAATAAACCGAAAGCCAGCGCCCACCCCAGCACTGTAGCGGGTGCGATCAGCAGAGTGACGTACATGCCCGCGATCTCGTCCCAGACGATGCCGCTATGATCGTGCACCCCTATACGCCGCGCGCTCTCGCCGCAAATCCAGATCCCCGCAAGAACCAGCGCCAACGCGACCCCCAATTGAACATAAAGTCCGAAATCCATCGTCAGCCAAAACAGCAAAACACCAGGCAAGGAGCCAAACGTGCCCGGCGCGAAGGGCGCAAGCCCGGTGCCGAACCCAAACGCCAGGAAATGCACCGGGTCGGTCATCACGGTACGGGCGAGATTTTCAGGTGCCTGTTTCATCAAAAGTGACGGTAACCGCTGTCATCGACTTCCACAACGTCGCCGTTTAGAAGACAAAGCAATGCCGTCGATTCGGTCACTTTGCCAATCGCCGTAATGCCGGCCAACTCCACCACGGAATCCGCGTTCGCCGCGAAACACAATTCATAGTCATCGCCGCCGGTCAGCGCGAAGCGACGTTGTTTGTCGACGTCGAAACGCGCACGCAAAGCATCCGACAGGGGCAGCCTGTCGATGCTGATCTCGGCGCCGGCACCACTCGCCTGCAAAAGTTTCCCGAGATCGCCAACCAGGCCGTCCGAAATATCGATCACGGCGCTTGCTTTGCCGACTAGCTTCCTGCCCGTCTCAAGGCGCGGCGTTGGTCGCAGAAAACGCCCCACAAGGTACTCGTTCGCTTCGCGTTGTTGCAGCAATGCCAAACCGGCCGCCGCGTCTCCCGGCGTGCCGGTAACAAAAATCGTATCGCCGGGCGTCGCGCCGCTGCGCAACAACGCACAGCCCTTTTCCACCTCGCCACTCATTGCAATTGTGACGACGACCGAATCGCCGCGCGTCGTATCGCCGCCGACCAACACAACATTGTATTTATCTGCGGCCGCAAAGAGACCGCTGGAAAATGCGCCAAGCCACGACTCACTCGCGTCCGTCAGGGTCAGCGCCAATGTCATCCAGCGTGGCCGCCCGCCCATCGCGGCGATATCGGAAAGATTCACCACGACACTGCGATACGCGATATCGGCGGGGTCCGTCCCGACCGGGAAATGCACGCCTTCGACCAGCGTATCGATTACCTGACATTGATCGGTATTCGGGTCCGGCGCCAGAACAGCGCCGTCGTCGCCGACGCCGACGATGACACCGGGGACAGATTGCCTGCGATCGAAGTAGTGGCGTATCAGTTCGAACTCGTTCACGATCCGAACTAGCCCTGTGCCTGAGTCTCGGTCTCTCGAAGGGACTTCGCCGCAAAATCCAGACAGGCGTTGATGTATTTGTGGCTTCCCAAAGCCCCGAAGCGCTTCGCCAGATTGATGCATTCGTTGATCACGACCCGATACGGAATATCACTGCGTGACTCGAGTTCATGCACGCCGATCAGCAGGATTGCACGCTCTACAGGATCCAGTTGATCGACCGGACGGTCGATCAACTCGCCGATTTTTTCTTCCAGTTGCTCCTGCGAATCGCTGATGGCCGGAAGTTGCTCGTCAAAAAACGCCTGGTCGACGCGCTCGTACGCAACCTGCTCATGGAACTGGGACATCAACTCAGCTGTGGGATGGCCGGCGAGTAGCTTCTGATAGAGCGCTTGCACCATGAGTTCGCGCGCACGCGTCCTGGCGCCAGCTCCTTTCGCGCTGGCCTTGCCCATTAGTCGATACTGCGGAGAAAATTAACCATCTCTATGACTGCGCGCGCGGCTTCCTCCCCTTTGTTGCCGGCCTTCGTACCAGCACGTTCGATGGCCTGTTCTATGGTATCGACGGTGAGCACGCCATTGCCTATGGGTACGCCGTGTTTTTGCGAAGCCGTGGTGATACCGCGCACGCATTCGCCGGCAACGTAACCGAAATGCGGCGTGGCGCCGCGAATAACGGCGCCGAGGGCGATGATGCCGTCAAAACGACGGGTAGCCGCAACCTTGTCGATCGCGATGGACATTTCGAACGCACCGGGAACGCGAAACAGTTCAACATTGCCATCCACCGCGCCATGCTGCCGCAAACAATGCAGCGCCCCTTTGATCAAAGACTCGACAATGAAGTCATTGAAACGGGTTGCGACGATCGCAAAACGACCGTCGCGGACGATGAGATCACCCTCAGTTGATTTAATCCTGTCCATGGGGCGTGCGGCTACTCTCAGACGTACTCCGTGATTTCGAGATCGAATCCGGAGATCGCGTACATGTGCTTAGGCGCAGATAATACACGGATTTTAGTGAGCCCGAGGTCGCGCAGTATTTGTGCACCGATGCCGTAAGTGCGTAAAACGGCGTCGCCGTAGCGGCGATTCTCGAGCTCGTCCCGAGGCTGTCCCAGCGTTTCGACCGTGTCCATGAAGTGCTTCGACGATTCCTGATTGCGCAGCAGGACGATGACGCCCGCCTCCTCTTTCGCAATGCGCTCAATCGCGGCGCTCAGCGGCCAGCCCAACGATCGACTTTGCACACCGATCACGTCACCCAGCGTGTCCTGCAAATGCACGCGCACCAGCGGCGTCACGCCCTTGCCAAGATCGCCTCTCACGAGGGCAACGTGCACGGCTCGATTGACGTGGTCGTCGTAACAAACCATCGTGAACTCGCCGAACGCCGTCTCGATGACTTTCTCGCTAATGCGTTCGACATTGTGCTCCATCTCAAGGCGATAGCGAATCAAGTCCGCGATGGTGCCGATCTTGATATCGTGTTTCCGCGAAAAGATCTCGAGGTCCGGCCGCCGCGCCATGCTGCCGTCTTCTTTGAGAATTTCGACAATCGCAGCGGCGGGCTCGAAGCCGGCCAAACGCGCCAGGTCACAGCCCGCTTCAGTATGGCCGGCTCGCGTAAGAACGCCGCCCGGCTGCGCCATAACCGGGAAAATATGGCCGGGTTGACTCAGGTGCTCCGCCTGCGCGCCGGGGGCGACGGCCGCCTGGATGGTTCGCGCACGATCATGGGCCGAGATGCCCGTCGTAATGCCCTCGGCCGCTTCGATCGAGATCGTAAAATTGGTGGCGTGATGCTGGTCCGTCTCCCTGACCATCAGGGGCAGTCGCAATTGTTCGCAGCGCTCTCGCGAAAGCGTCAGACAAACCAGTCCGCGACCGTGCGTTGCCATGTAATTGATGTCTTCGGGGCGAACTTTGGCCGCCGCCATGATGAGGTCGCCTTCGTTTTCGCGATTCTCGTCATCCACCATGATAACCATCTTGCCGGCTTTGATATCGGTGATGATGTCCTTGATGTCGGCGAATATGTCGTCAGCCGCGCTGGGATGTGTCGTTGTATTGTCAGGCATAACCGTGGGCCTTCAGAAAATCGAGAGAGATGCCGTCGACGTCCTTGCTGATCAGTCGCTCAATGTAGCGCGCCAACTGGTCAACCTCGACGTTGACGAGAGTTCCCACCGCGTAGCCGTCAATTATCGTGACGGCGGCAGTATGGGGGATGATATTCAATTCGAAGCGATTGCCGGATACTGCGTTGATGGTAAGGCTGACTCCGTCGACGCACACCGATCCTTTCTTCGCGACGAAGCGCGCGTATTCTGCGGGCAATTCGATCGTCAGCCGGACGGACCTGGCGTCGGCAATCCGTGCAACGACGGTACCGACACAGTCAACGTGACCGCTGACGAAATGGCCGCCCAGGCGCTCGCCCAGGCTCATCGCCGGTTCCAGATTGACTTCGGAACCCGACTGCAATTCGCCGAGCGCCGTCACCTCAAGCGTCGCCACGGATACGTCCGCGTCGAAGCCGTCGTCATGCAGGGCGACGACCGTCAGGCAAACGCCATTCACTGCGATACTTTCCCCGGTCTCGTAGTCGCTCCAGGGCAGGTCGCCTGCGCTTACGGTCAAGCGCACATCGCCCTCGCGGCGACTAAGCGCGGTGATCGAACCGATGGTTTTGACGATTCCGGTAAACATGAATTTTTACATCAGTCTGCAAGTGAAGCCGTAATTCTCGTATCCGCGCCGACGCGACGGACATCGCTGATAATCAGGGACCTGCGATCGGCAAGCGTTGTCCAGGACGGCGTCTTGATCCAACCGCTGGTCTGGCTACCCATAATATGGGGCGCCTGATAAATCACAAGTTCGTCGACCAGGCCCCGTTCCAGAAGATTCCCGGCAAGGCCCGGGCCGGCCTCGACCAGCACGTCGTTCACGCCGCGATTCGCGAGTTCCCTGAGGACTGCCCTGACGTCCACATGACCCTCGAAGTCCGCGACGGACAGTACCTCGGCACCGGCCTTGTGCAATGCGGCCGTGTCGTGCTTACCCGTACAGAAAACCAGCGTCGTACCTGGCAACGTCAGCATTCCGGCCGCCAGCGGCATGCGCATCCGGCTGTCGAGTACGACGCGCAATGGCTGCAAACCTCCGGTATCGATATTGGCGGCGCGCACGTTTAACGACGGGTCGTCCGCCAGTACAGTCCCGATACCGGTCATCACGGCGCCGGAACGCGCTCGCAAGCGCTGCACATCCGCGCGTGCCTCGGGACCGGTTATCCACTGGCTTTCGCCACTTTGCATCGCTATCGCGCCGTCGAGACTCGACGCAATTTTGAGGCGCACGAAGGGCCGGCGCTGCGTAACTCTTTTTACAAAGCCGGCGTTCAGCTCCGCCGCCGCGGCCGCCATCAGCCCGGTGCGAACGCCAAGTCCGGCAGCACGCAACAACTTGAGTCCGCCCCCGTCAACGTCCGGGTTGGGGTCCTCCATCGCGACGATGATGTCGCCAACACCGGCGTTTATCAGCGCCTCGGTGCAGGGCGGTGTTTTGCCGTCGTGCGAACAGGGTTCCAGCGTTACGTAGACACTCGCCCCGCGCGCTTTTTCGCCTGCTTCGCGCAACGCGTTCACCTCGGCATGCGCTGCGCCGGTAAATCGGTGCCAGCCCGTACCGACGACTTCGTCCGCATTGACTAAAACGCAGCCGACCATCGGATTGGGATGCGCCGTGTAACGACCGCGGGCTGCGAGGCGCAATGCGCGGGCCATATGCGCACAGTCTTTCACGGAAAAATCGGACATCGCGCTTATTTCTTGTTTTTCTTGCCGAGCAATTCCGGCAGCAGCGACATTTGCTCGCGACTGGCCGCTATCTCGGAAATCTTCTGCAGGTGTTTTATTTCGTCTTCAAATTCGGTGATGTCCTGAAAGCGCCGGTAGACGGACGCGAAGCGCACATAAGCCACTTCGTCGAGTTCGCGCAATTCCTGCATGACCAGTTCGCCGACCAGCCGCGACGGCACCTCGCGCTCGCCCATCGTTCTGAGCTTGTGGATCAACCGGCCAATCGCCTGCTCGAGCGCGTCGCTGGCAACGGGACGCTTCTCGAGCGCTCGCACCATGCTGTAACGCAGCTTGGCCTCATCGAACGGCTGCCGGGAGTTGTCGTTCTTGATCAGCTTGGGCATGACCAGTTCGGCCGTCTCGAACGTCGTGAAGCGCTCGTTGCAGGCGAGGCACTGCCGTCGCCGGCGAATTTGCCGACCGTCACCCGCAAGGCGCGAGTCTATGACCTTGGTTTCTTCGTGGGCGCAGAACGGACAATGCATATATTGCTACGATCGAACGTATACCGGGAATCGTGCACAGAGCTCGAGTACCTGGTTTTTAACGCGCGTTATCGTTTCCTCGTTTTCGAGATCGTCCAGTATATCCGCTATCCAGCCCGTAATCTGACGCGTCTCCTGCACTGTGAAACCGCGTGTTGTGATGGCCGGCGTGCCGAGGCGCAGCCCACTGGTTACGAACGGTGACTGCGGATCGTCCGGGACCGAATTCTTATTGACCGTGATGTTGGCCAGCCCGAGCGCCGCGTCGGCCGCTTTGCCAGTAATGCCCTTGTCGATGAGACTGACCAGCATCAGGTGGTTCTCGGTACCACCGGAAATGATCGGATAGCCGCGCTCGGCCAGACCTTGCGCCATGACCTTGGCGTTTTCGCAAACCCTGCCCTGGTAGTCCGTGAATTCCGGCTGCAGGGCTTCCTTGAACGCGATCGCCTTGGCCGCGATGACATGCATCAGCGGTCCACCTTGCGTGCCCGGAAAAACCAGCGAATTGAATTTCTTTGCCAACTCCGCGTTTTTGCGCGCCAGTATCAGCCCGCCGCGCGGACCGCGCAGCGTCTTGTGCGTTGTCGTCGTGCAAACGTCGGCATGCAGTATGGGGCTCGAGTAGTGACCGGTGGCAACCAGGCCGGCAACGTGCGCCATGTCAACAAACAGATACGCGCCGACGCTGTCGGCGATTTCGCGGAATCGCGCCCAGTCGACTACCTGCGAATAGGCGGAAAATCCGGCCACGATCAATTTCGGCTTGTGCTCCGTCGCCAGCGCCTGAACGTGCTCGTAGTCGATAAGCCCACTTTGCTTTTGGAGGCCGTATTGAATGGCGTTGAAAAGCTTGCCCGAGAAATTCACTTTGGAGCCGTGCGTCAGATGTCCGCCGTCAGCGAGACTCATGCCCAGGATCGTGTCGCCGGGCGCAATCAGCGCATGATAAACGGCCGCGTTGGCCTGCGATCCCGAATGCGGCTGCACATTGGCGTATGCCGCGCCGAACAACTCCCTGGCACGTGCAATCGCCAGCGCCTCGACTTCGTCGACATACTCGCAGCCGCCGTAGTAGCGCTTGCCTGGGTAACCTTCCGCGTACTTGTTCGTCAGTTGCGAACCCTGTGCCGCCATGACCAGTGGGCTGGCGTAGTTCTCGGACGCTATCAGTTCAATGTGTTCTTCCTGACGTCGGTTTTCCTGCGCGATGGCCTTGGCTATTTCAGGATCGAACGCGTCGATCGTCATTGATGAATCGAACATGGGTACTCCGAAAGTTTGAGGCGCACGCGATCTTACCTGCGGATCTATTTCGTTTCCACGAAGGATTGCACGACGCGTGTCCAGGCTCGGGCGATATTCTTGCGGTTATACCCGCCACCGCCCGTGGCAATGATCCTGCCCTGGCTGTGCTTGTCAGCCAGACGGCACAATGACGCCGCAGCCGTCGCATGCGCCTCCTCGGTCCAGCAAAGGTGGGTAATCGGATCGCCTGCAAGACTATCGGCCCCGCATTGCATCAGGATGAACTCGGGTTTCGCAGCCTCCAGAAACGCCTCGACACGTTCCCAGGCCAGGTGAAAGTCCGAGTCGCCGGCGCCCGGCGCGAGAGGAATATTCAGTTTCGTCCCGCGGGCCTTGCCCTTGCCGGTCTCCTCGGCCGCGCCCGTTCCCGGATACAAGTGACGGCCGTCTTCGTGAATGTCGGCCAAAATAAGATCGGGGTCGTCCTCGAAGCCGTAGAACATGCCGTCGCCATGGTGAGCATCTATGTCGACGTACGCAATCCGCTTGAGTCCGAAATTCTTGCGCAAGTACTCGACGGCGACGCCGCAGTCGTTAAACACGCAAAACCCGGCGGCGTGATCGCGCGCCGCATGATGCAGGCCCGCGATGGGCACGAATGCGCGTTTGTAGTTGCCGTGCATGATTTCATCGACCGCGCACAACACGGCGCCGACAACGGCTGACGCCGCATCGTAAATTCCGGGTACGACGGGCGTATCGCCGTCATCGAGCCAGCCTGTGCCCACGGCCGACAGTCGCGAGACCTTGTCAATGTAGTCAGCCGTGTGAAACAGCGCCAGTTCGTCAACGAGCGCTGGTCGGGGATGACCGTAGTCGATGGAGGCGTCGAGACCCGCCCGCTGCAGTTCGTCCTGGAAGACATCGTGACGGTCCGTACCGAACGGATGTTCATCGCCAAATCCGTAAGCGGCGATCGCCTCTCCCCGGTAAACAAGCACAGTGTCGCTCATGGACGTCTTATGGTTGTTTTCATGTGGCGCAGCATACCGGATAATGCACCCACCATGGCTCAATACATCTACACAATGAATCGCGTTGCGAAGCTTGTGGCGCCCAAGCGGCACATCCTGCGTGACATTTCCCTGTCGTTCTTTCCGGGAGCGAAGATCGGCGTGCTCGGTCTGAATGGCTCCGGCAAATCGACGCTCCTGCGCATCATGGCGGGCCTCGATACCGACTTCGACGGCGAGGCGCGCCCGCAGCCTGGAATCAAGATCGGTTACCTGCCACAGGAACCCGCACTCGATCCCGCCAAGGACGTGCGCGGCAACGTCGAGGAAGGCGTTGCGGAAACCAAAGCGCTGCTGGATCGCTTTAACGAAATCAGCATGCAGTTCGCCGAGCCGATGAGCGACGACGAGATGAACAAACTGCTTGAGGAGCAGGGCAAGCTGCAGGATGCAATCGAAGCCGATGGCGCGTGGGAACTGGATCGCAAACTGGAAATCGCGGCCGACGCGCTGCGCCTGCCGCCCTGGGATTCCGACGTCACAAAATTGTCGGGCGGAGAACGACGCCGCGTCGCACTCTGCCGGCTGCTGGTCTCGCAGCCGGACATGTTATTGCTCGACGAGCCGACCAACCATCTCGATGCCGAGTCGGTCGCGTGGCTGGAGCGCTTTCTCGACGAGTACCCGAGTACGGTCATCGCGGTAACCCACGATCGTTATTTTCTGGATAACGTCGCCGGCTGGATTCTGGAACTCGACCGCGGCCACGGCATTCCGTGGGAAGGCAATTACTCGACCTGGCTGGAACAAAAGGAAGAGCGCCTGCGGCACGAAGAGGCCTCTGAAAGCGCGCGCCAGAAAGCGATGAAATCCGAGCTTGAGTGGGTGCGCAGCAATCCGAAAGGCCGGCGGGCCAAATCCAAGGCACGACTGCGCCAGTTCGAGGAAATTTCCTCGACGGCGTACCAGAAACGCAACGAAACCAACGAGATTTACATACCGCCGGGACCGCGACTCGGCGACATCGTTCTCGAAGTCAACGACCTCAAGAAAGGATACGGCGAGAAGCTGTTAATCGATGGCCTGAGTTTCCAGTTACCGCCCGGCGGCATCGTCGGCGTCATCGGTCCCAACGGCGCCGGCAAAACCACGCTGTTCCGCATGATTACCGGCGAAGAACAACCCGACTCCGGCACGCTGCGACTGGGCGACACCGTGAAGCTCGCTAGTGTCGATCAGTCGCGTGACAGCTTGAATAGCGACAAGACGGTGTGGGAGGAAATTTCCGACGGTCTCGACCTGATCAAGATCGGCAATTACGAGACCTCGTCGCGCGCTTACGTGGGACGCTTTAATTTTCGCGGTCAGGATCAACAGAAAAAAATCGGCGTGCTCTCCGGCGGCGAACGCAATCGCGTGCACCTCGCCAAGATGCTGCGGTCCGGTGGTAATTTGCTGCTGCTCGACGAGCCCACCAACGATCTCGATGTCGAAACATTGCGCGCACTCGAAGAGGCGCTACTGAAATTTCCGGGCTCGGCCATTGTGATCTCGCACGATCGCTGGTTCCTCGACCGGATTACTACCCACATACTAGCGTTCGAAGGCAACAGCGAGATCGTCTGGTTCGCGGGCAACTACGCGGAATACGAAGAGGACCGCAAGCGCCGGCTGGGCGCCGATGCGGTAAATCCACACCGGATCAAGTATAAGAGACTGCATGCCTGACGAACGCACACGGAGCGCTCGATGAATGCACTGCTGACCGCGGGCGCGGTCTTCACAATTTTCACGTTGTTCTTTATTTTCTCGACGGGGCGGCATATCCGCCGGCGCCGACCGGTCCGCGCGACGAGTTCCCTGGCAGGTGGATTGATATTCGCGTCGCTGGGTGGCGCGAGCATCATGCTGGCGTTCAGCTACGCCGCATATGACCGTCTCGTTGCGGAACAAGTCGTTAGTCAGATCGAGTTTTCGCGCTCAGCACAGGGAGAATACGTCGCCCGGGTCATGGTTAGCGGGGAACCCGATCGCCTGCTCAGGTTGCGTGGAGATGAGTGGCAGATGGACGCCCGCATTATCACCTGGAAACCACCGGCGACGCTGCTCGGTCTTGATCCGGTTTATCAACTCGATCGCCTTAGCGGGCGGTATGCCAGTGTCGCGGACGAGATGTCCGCGGAGCGAACCGTGCACGCACTGTCAAAAGTGCCGGCGCTCGACCTGTGGCGTGTCGCGCGAAAATTCCCGATGCTGCTGCCAGGCATTGACGCTTATTACGGCACGGCCACCTACTTACCCATGGCAGACGGCGCGAGATTTGAAGTTACGTTGAGCAGAACGGCATTACTGGCCCGCCCCGTGAACGACGCAGCACGTGAGGCAGTTGGCAGCTGGGGGCAATAGCAATTATAAGATTATGTAAAGCACGCACAGCGACAATTTTTCTATAGTGCATACTCGGATTGAAGATGATTCTGGATAAAGATCAGGGGATTGAGAGTGAACTCGAGGAGCGTATCGGCCTCGAGTGCCCATACTGTGGCGTGTACGCTCACATGAGCCCGCAGTCGATTCCTGACGCGGCGTCCCTGCTGCACGACAAGCCAAAGCACGTTGGCCTGGTGTATCAATGCGATGCCTGCCACGCACCGGTTTTTCTGCGTTTTGCGGTACGCGAATACAGTGAAAATCGCGTTGAACTGCTGCGCAATTTTGTCGAACTCGAAAGACCGAAAGAACGGTTCGCGTTTTCCTATTTGCCGAAGGAAACGGAGGTTTTGTTTCGCGAGGCCCTCACCTGTTATTCGAACAACAGCTTCAACGCCTTTGCGTCGATGTGCAAGCGCGCCGCCGGCAGCGCTTTCGACGCTCTGGGAGAAGGCGGCAAGCTGCGCGGTTTTGAAGAGGTCATGGCGGCACAAGGCATTGCCGGGATCGACGACGAGACGTTCGCGCCGATCAAGGCGGTTTTATTCGGATCTGGCCAGAACGAAGATCTGCCGCTGCTTGACCGAGCGCAGGCCGGTATACTCCTCGAGGTGCTGAAAGACATGTTTTATCAATGTTTTGTGCGCCGTGGAAAACTGACGCGTGCAATCAAGGTCCGCCGTTTTTTCGTCAACGAGAACGCGAGTAACTTCTAGGCCAGGGCCATTCTTGCGTTGCGGAACATTCGCATCCAGGCGCCCTCGTTTCCCCAGTTATCAGGATGCCACGAGTTTTGCCGGGTCATGGCAGCTCTTTCCGGGTGCGGCATCATGATCGTTACGCGGCCATCATCGTTGCTCAAACCGCAGATGCCGTCCGTCGATCCGTTGGGATTGGCCGGATAAGCGTCCGCAACCTGGCCGTAATTGTCGACGTAGCGCATGGCGACCGTGTACGACGACATATAACGCGCCGCGTCGTCAGCGAACACCGCCCTGCCCTCGCCGTGGGACGTTACTATCGGCATCCTCGACCCCGCCATGCCGTCAAGAAACAAGGAGGGGCTTTCGAGAACCTCGACCAGGCTCAGGCGAGCTTCGAATTGCTCGGACGTATTGCGCTCGAAGCGTGGCCAGTTTTCGGCGCCGGGAATTAACTCACGCAAGCGCGACATCATCTGGCAACCATTGCACACGCCCAGTGCGAACGTATCGGCGCGCTCGAAGAATGCCGCGAACTGATCGCGCGTCCGGGAATGGTAGAGAATGGACTTCGCCCAGCCACCGCCGGCGCCCAGAACATCGCCAAACGAGAAACCGCCACAGGCAACCAGGCCCTGATACTCGTCCAGCGAATCGCGTCCACTCAACAGATCGCTCATGTGCACGTCGACGGCGATGAACCCGGCGCGCATGAACGCTGCGGCCATTTCGTACTGGCTGTTGACGCCTTGTTCCCGCAACACCGCGACACGCGGCCTGACGCCGCTGCGAAGGACGCGCGTGATGTCGTCCGACGGATCGAACGTCAGGTCGGCATTCAATCCCGGGTCCTTGTCATCGAGGATGCGATCGTATTCTTCACTGGCCGTGGCCGGGTTGTCACGCAACGCCTGGATGCGATAGCTCATTTCCGACCATTCACGCTGCATCCGTACCCGATCAAGTTGCAGGACCACGCCCACATCGCCGCGCACGGTCAGCGTCGATAGTTTCTCGACGCGGCCAATGGCCGATGCGGCAACTCCGTGACGGTCCAGCAGCATTTGCACTTGCGTCAGCTTGCTTTTCTCCACCTGCACGACTGCGCCCAATTCCTCATTGAAGAGTTGCCGCATCACATCGGCGCGCGGGCCGGCCAGGGACAAGGACACGCCCAAGCGGCTCGCGAACATCATCTCGGCCACGGTTGCGAACAGTCCGCCGTCGCTGCGATCGTGATAGGCCAGCACCAGGCCGCGCGAATTCAATTCCTGGATCGCCACGAAAAACCCCGTCAGCAATTTTGGATCATCGAGGTCAGGGGTCGAACCGCCGGTACGCCGGTAGGACTGCATCAAACAGGAGCCGCCCATGCGATTGGCGCCCTGCCCCAGATCCAAAAGCAACAGGTAACTGTTGTCTTCGGTCGCGCGCAGCTCAGGCGTCAGGTGTCGTGTGACGTCGCTGACCGGAGCAAATGCAGAAATAATCAGCGATACCGGCGCGACGACCTGGTATTCGCCATCGTCGTCCTCCCAACTCGTTCGCATCGACATCGAGTCTTTCCCGACCGGAATGGCGACACCGATCGCACGGCACAGCTCGTCGCCGACCGCCCGCACGGTGTCGAACAAATTCGCGTCTTCGCCCCGGTGACCGGCGGCGACCATCCAGTTAGCGGACAAACGTACGTCGCTGATGTCTTCTATCGCGGCCGCCGCTATATTCGTGATCGCTTCAGCGACAGCCATGCGGCCCGATGCGGGCGCGTTGCCGGACGCGAGCGGCGTGCGTTCGCCCATCGCCATGGCTTCGCCGGTCGTGCTTTCGAATCCGGACGACGTAATGGCAACGTCGCTGACCGGAACCTGCCACGGCCCGATGAGTTGATCCCGAACACTGAGCCCGCCCACCGTGCGATCGCCGATGTGGATCAGGAACGATTTGTCCGCCACGGCGGGAAAGCGCAATACGCGTAGCGCAGCCTCTTCGAACTCTATGCCGTCGAGATCGAGTTCGTTCAGAATCAACGGCGCCCGCTGGACATCGCGATCCATTTTAGGCGGATTGCCCAGCAGCATTTGCAATGGCATATTCACAACGCAATTTTCGAAATCCCTGTCATTGACCACGAGAATACGATCGTCGGTCAGCGTGCCGATTACGGCTGCGGGACACCGTTCCCGCTCGCACAGTGAGGCGAATTCGTCGATCCTGTCATCACCAACAATCAGGATGTAGCGTTCCTGCGCCTCGTTGCACCAGATGCCCATCGGCGACATGCCGGGCTCGGCATTCGGGACTTCGCGCAGCTCGATCTCCGCGCCACGTTCGCTGTGGTTGACGGCCTCGGGCACTGCGTTCGACAACCCGCCCGCACCGACATCGTGTATCAGCAAGATCGGATTATCGCCGCCCATGGCCCAGCAGCGGTCGATCACTTCCTGTGCCCGGCGCTCCATCTCGGGGTTGGGGCGCTGCACCGACGCGAAATCCAGATCCTCGCTCGACGCACCGCTGGCCAGCGACGAGGCAGCGCCGCCGCCTAGGCCGATCAACATCGACGGACCGCCCAGCACGACGATTTTGGCGCCGACCGGCACCTCCGTCTTGCTCGCGTGCTCGGCGCGAACATTGCCAATACCGCCAGCGATCATAATCGGTTTGTGATAGCCGCGAATCTCGTTGTCGGGCAAACCGGGAAATTTACTCTCGTAGGTGCGGAAATATCCGGCCAGGTTCGGCCGACCGAATTCGTTATTGAACGCGGCGCCGCCGATCGGCCCTTCAATCATAATCTCCAGCGGCGTTGCGATGCGGTCGGGATGCGGAAAGTCGTCCTCCCAGGGCTGCGCGTAGCCGGGGATGCGCAGATGCGAAACTGTAAAGCCGCTCAGTCCGGCCTTGGGCTTGGCGCCCAGCCCGGTCGCCCCCTCGTCCCGAATCTCGCCGCCCGCACCCGTCGCGGCGCCCGGGAACGGCGAGATTGCGGTCGGATGGTTGTGAGTTTCCACCTTCATCACGATGTGGATAGGCTCGTCAACGTAAGTGAATTCCCGATTCCGGGGTGCCGGCATCAGACGGGGCCCGTCCCAGCCAGCGATAACCGCGGCGTTGTCGGTGTAGGCCGAAATGACGCCGCCCGGCGTCATTTCGGTCGTTGACTTGATCATGCCGAACAGGCGCTTGTCCTGTTTTTCTCCGTCGATCGTCCAGCGGGCGTTAAAAATCTTGTGCCGGCAGTGCTCGGAATTCGCTTGTGCGAACATCATGAGTTCCACGTCGGTCGGATCGCGATCGAGATCGGCGTAGCCGGCGAGGAGGTAGTCGATTTCGCCGTCGCTCAACGCGAGGCCAAGCTCCGTATTTGCCTCGACCAGCGCCGCACGCCCGGTCTTTGCGAGCGGTATGACGGCGACAGGAGCTGGCGCATGTACTGCAAACAACGCCTGCGCCTGATCGCTGTCAGTGAACGCTATCTCGGTCATGCGATCGAAGAGCACATGCGCCAGCGCCATCACGTCGTCATCGTTCACCGTGGACGAAAACTTCAGGCCATAGCAAATCCCGCGCTCGATACGAGTAATGGCCTTGATTTCACAGACCCTTGCGATATCCGTTGCCTTCGACGACCACGGCGAAATGGTTCCCGGACGGGGCACGACGTACACGCGTTTCTCGCCCTTGCGCATCTTGCCGGGCCGGTCGCCGGACAACAGCAGCGCGTCCAGGCGGGAGCGCTCTTTGCGCGACAGATCGGCATTGGTATCAACGAAATAGACATAGCGCGTGTTGACGGATTCAAGGCGTTCGTCAATGCACTGCAGTGAGCGTTTGAGTTTGGCAACGCGGAAGTCGGAGAGAGCCGGTTGACCGGGCAGTTCAAGCATAAGCCGGAGGAGTACTACTTGTCGCCCGGCGTATACACCGGCACGGGAAACTGCGTGATATTACCGCCTTCAAGTTTGGAAATTTTGCTAGTGCCCCGCTTGTCGACCTCGTCTATCCGAATGATCGCATGCATCGGCAAATAGGTTCGCTTCACGTTTTCAAATTCAGTCTTGATCTTCTCTTCAGAGGGATCGACAACCACCGTGGTTTTCTCGCCGAAAACCAGTTCTTCGACTTCAACGAAGCCGAACATCTCGCCATGGCCGACACTTCGGGCATAAATCTCATAAACCTTGCCCTGATTCATGAAAATGACTTTAAAGAGGGTCTTTTTGCTCATTTGGGAATGTTTCGCCGTGGGGTCGCGTAGTTTACCCAAAACCGGCGTGCAGAAGTCGTATTTTGGTGAATTCCACCCGATTATGTGAACTACTCGGCATCGTATCCCCTTGTTTCACTGCAAAATTTACAATTCGAAGCGATCCGGACCCCAAATGTCGCTAAAGCTTAAAATCGTCAGTAAGAACGCCGACCTCGTCGGCGACGATTTCGAGCGTGAGTTTTACGAGAGCGGCGCCAGCATTGGGCGCTCACTCCGCAATGACTGGATTCTTCCGGACCCTGATCGTTACATCTCCAGCAAACACGCCGTTATCGACTTCCGGGGCGGTATTTATTATTTGGCGGACCTCAGCAGCAATGGCGTTTATGTCAACGACGAGATGGAACCGATCGGGCATGGAAAGCCGCGTCGATTATTCGATGGCGATCGTTTGTATATGGGCGACTTCGAATTCGAAGTCTCGATAGACTCCGGAGAAGGACTGGAAATACCGCCCGACGCCAAACCAAGCGTGGTTGCCGACAACGTCGAACAACTCGTCGAGGAGGTATCGTTACGCACCGGTGTCAAGCTGCTCGACGAAGAGGAGATCACCGGCGACGAAGATTTTCAGGCCGTCATGTTCGGCAACGAATCGAAAGAAGTCGCACCGGACACCGCGAAAGCCGGGTCGAAAAAACTGGACGTCAGCGCTGAAGACCTTTTCGATTCCTTCCTCGATGGACTCGGCATCAACCGCGCCGAACTACTGCCGTCGGTTAACCGACCCGACATGATGATGACGGCTGGCCAGATACTGCGGGAGTTTGTATCGGGGATGACTGACTTACTGGCCAGTCGCGCGAACCTGAAGAATACATTCCGCCTCGATCAGACGACTGTGTTGCCGCGCCACAACAATCCAATGAAATTTTCCCAGAACACCAACGATCTCATCAAGCAACTTTTGCTTGGCAGCGAAGGCGAATATCTCGGCGCCCAGGATTCGATCCGCGAGGTGTCCCGCGATCTCGTCAATCATCAAAACGCGTTCGTTGACGCGATGAACAGCGCTTTCATGGAATTTGCCGATCGCCTGGACCCGGATGAACTTCAGGAGCGTTTCGACAAATCGTTGGGCCGTAAGAATTTCTTTGGCTTTTCAAATCAGAAGAAGTACTGGCAACAATATCGCGACCTGTATCCGATCCTTACCGAAAAGGGCGGCGGTCGCTTCCCGCAAATGTTCGGCGAGGAATTTGTAAAAGCTTATGAGCGCCAGGTCGAAGATTATCGACGCCATGATCGCGATCATGCCGGCAGCGACGACGTGCAGATCAGCGAGTACCAGGCCATCGATCCGGGACTGCTGCGTACGCAAAAACTGGTATCACCGGCCGTCGTCGAGGAATCGGCCGTCGTCGAGGAATCGGCCTTTGACGCCGATGACGCCGTCAACCCGATATCCGCGTCCGCTTCCACCGAACTGGATCAGAGCTTTATTGACGAACTCGAAAGCAACCTGAGCGATGAGATCGCTAAGGACCAGGCCAGCTAGCGTTAACTTAACCGACCTTGTTCTGCCGGTTTTGTATCAAGTCATCAACTACTGCCGGGTCGGCCAGCGTCGACGTGTCACCTAAATTTTCGAAATCATCCGCTGCGACTTTTCTGAGTATGCGCCGCATGATCTTGCCGGAGCGCGTCTTCGGTAATCCTGGCGCCCACTGCAACAGATCTGGCTTGGCGATAGCCCCGATTTCCTTGCGAACCCACTGTTGCAGCTCCGCTTTGAGTTCATCGCTGGATTCCACGCTGGCCATCAAGGTGACGTAGGCATAGATGCCCTGCCCTTTGATGTCATGCGGGTAACCAACAACGGCGGCTTCAGCAACGTCGGGATGGGAGACGAGCGCACTTTCGACTTCGGCTGTACCCATGCGATGACCCGATACATTCAACACGTCGTCCACGCGACCCGTGATCCAGTAATACCCATCTGCGTCGCGACGGACGCCGTCGCCGGTGAAGTAACTGCCCTCAAACGTCACGAAATAGGTGTCGATGAAGCGCTGATGATCACCGTAAATGGTACGCATCTGTCCGGGCCAGCTCGCGGTGATAATCAGGTTTCCTTCCGCGGCGTCATGCAGGACATTGCCCTCATCATCGACGATGGCCAGCTGAATCCCGAACAGTGGCCTGGTCGCCGAACCCGGCTTGAGCGCCGTTGCACCCGGCAGCGGACTGATCATGGCGGCGCCGGTTTCCGTCTGCCACCAGGTGTCCACGATCGGGCAGCGCTCCTCGCCAACCACCCGGTAGTACCACTCCCAGGCTTCGGGATTAATGGGTTCACCGACAGTGCCGAGCAAACGCAGACTCTTGCGCGATGTTTTCCTCACCGGTGCGTCGCCGTCACGCATCAACGCACGAATAGCGGTTGGCGCCGTGTAAAAGATATTGACCTTGTGCTTGTCACAGATTTCCCAGAAGCGCGACGACGTTGGGTAGTGGGGCACACCCTCAAACATCAACGTGATCGCGCCGTTTGCGAGTGGTCCGTAAACAATGTAGCTGTGACCCGTTACCCAGCCAACGTCTGCCGTGCACCAATAAACATCACCCGGGTGGTAATCGAATATGTACTCGAACGTCATAGCCGCATAGACGAGATAGCCGCCGGTTGTGTGCAACACGCCTTTGGGTTTGCCGGTCGAGCCTGACGTATAAAGAATGAACAGCGGATCTTCTGCGTTCATTTCCTCGCACGGACAATCGGCATCGACCTGCTCTTCCATTTCATGCAACCAGGCATCGCGGCCATCGACCCAATCGATGTCGGCCCCGGTATTTCTAACCACGAGCACCTTTTCCAAAGTCGTCACAATGGGTCGCTCGGCGGCGACATCGACGTTCGCCTTCAACGGTATGCGCTTGCCGCCGCGCAAGCCTTCATCCGCCGTGATCACAATATTGGATTCGCAATCGTGGATGCGGCCGGCCAGAGCCTCCGGCGAGAAACCGCCGAACACAACCGAATGGACGGCACCGATGCGGGCGCACGCGAGCATCGCCACGGCGGCCTCGGGGATCATCGGCATGTAAATCGTGATGCGATCGCCTTTCTTCGCCCCGAGTTTTTTCAGCGTGTTGGCGAACTTGCAAACGCGCGTGTGCAGTTCGGCATAGGTAATTTTGAGGTCGCGGCTCGGGTCGTCACCTTCCCAGATAATCGCGACATCGTCACCCTTGGCAGCAAGATGCCGGTCGACACAGTTGTAACAGACGTTGAGGGTACCGTCTTCGAACCAGCGAATATGCAGATCATCAAGCGCGTAGCTAACGTCCTTGACGATAGTGAACGGCTTGATCCAGTCAATGCGTTGGGCCTGCTCGGCCCAGAATCCGTCGTTGTCCTCAATTGACCGTGCATACATCTCTTCGTAACGCGCTGCGTCGATCAGGGCGCGTTTTCTGGTCGCTTCGGGAACGGGATAAATACGAGTTTCCATGGACTATGCCTTTTTTTTGTTTACAGCAAGCCGTAACAATCGCTCAGCCTGCAGCAGGTGCGGACGATCAATCATAGTGCCATCCAAGCCGATCGTACCGGCTCCGGGATTTTCTTCAAACAACGCCACGATACGCTCCGCTTTTTCTATCTCGGCCGGGGTCGGTACGAAAGCGGTATTAATCACCGCGACCTGCGCCGGGTGAATCGCAAGCATGCCGGAAAATCCGTCGCGCCTTGCATTGGCAGCGTATCGTCGCAGACCGTCGTCGTCCCTGAAATCCGTGAATACCGTATCGAACGCCGGAACTGCCGCCGCCCCCGCGGCCAAAAGACACATCGAACGAGCCAATTCGTAGGTCGGCAACCAGTCGCCTTGTGCATCGCGATTGGCGCTCGCGCCTACGGCCGCGCTCAGGTCTTCGGCGCCCCAGGAAAGGCCCGCCAGACGCTCCGTGGCGCCAATGTAGCTGTGCAAAGTAAACAACGCTTCCGGATGCTCGGTGCACAGGGGCAAAATTCGGGTACTGCCAGCTTCGATGCCGTGTTGTGTTTCCAGAGTATCGAGCAACCCGGCCAGTTCGATCGCTGCGGCGGCGCTTCTGGGTTTCGGCAACACGATGCCCGCCGGAGCGGATGGCATAACGCCTTCGAGATCGAGAAGCGCATCATCAGTCCCCATCGGGTTGATCCGCACCCAAACGTTCTCCTTATCCGCGAGATATTCGCGCGCGAGCAGGCGGGCATCCGGGCGGGCGGCCGACGTCACCGAGTCTTCGAGATCTAATATCAGCGCGTCAGCACCCGAGTCGGCGGCCTTTTGCATCTTGTGCTCGCTATCGGCCGGCACAAACAGAAAACTACGAGTCATTTCGGCTGCCGCAACATCAAGGCGGTTCGCTTGCACTCGCCGACGAGTTCATCGTGCTGGTTAAAGGCGCGATGTGCGAACACGACGATGCCGTTGTCCGGGCGAGATTTACTGTCCCGTAGTTCGAGCACTTCGGTCTCGACTCGAATCGTATCGCCGCAAAACAACGGCTTTGGAAAGCGCACCTCGTCCCAACCGAGATTTGCGACTGCCGTGAGGTGGGTCGTGTCGCCGACAGAAATTCCAACCATGAAACTTAAAGTCAGGCAGCTATTGATGATCGGTTTGCCGAAGGGCGTGCCCTTCATGTACTCAGCATCGAGATGCAAGGCCGACGGATTGTGCGTCATGGTCGTAAGGAGCACGTTGTCCGTTTCAGTGATCGTGCGTCGAATCGGATGATCAAACATCTGACCAACCGTGAATTCTTCGAAATACAGTCCCGGCATTATTGCCCCCACTAATAAGGTGTCTAAAAGGTGTCAGGTTTATTTAAGCGTGTCAGGCGAAACGATCCCAGGCGACTGCAGACCACACGACGACAACGATTGCGATGACTACAAATACAGCGGCGGAACCCATGTCCTTCGCCCGGCCGGACAATACGTGCTGCTCCGGGCCGATCCTGTCGATCGCAGCTTCGACAGCAGAATTCAAAAGCTCAACAACCAATACCAGAAGGCAGACGGCGATGAGCATCGCCTGTTCGATGACTGAGCGGCCAAGCCAAACTGCCACCGGTAGCAGCACGATGACCAACAACAGTTCCTGACGAAACGCCGCTTCATTTTTCCAGGCCGATCGAAATCCCTGCGCAGAGTATTTCACCGCTCTGATAATTCGGCGTATGCCAGTGTTGTCGGATTTTCCCACCGTCGTCCTTTACGAGTTTTGCGGGTAGTTTGGTCCAAATAGTTGTAAAAATAAACCTGGCACCTTTATAATTTCGAGAAAAGGTGCCAGGTTTATTTATGAGTAGATATCGAAATGGATTACCGCAGCTTTCGGGCGACTTATTCCTGACGGATGCCGGAATTGAAACTGATCTCATTTTCAACCACGGAATCGAAATTCGGGAATTCGCCGCGCACACACTCCTGCCCGATCGGCATGGTCGGGACGCAATCGCCACTTATCTTCGGGGGTTCCTGTCCCTCGCGGATGAATTTGATGCGGGTCTCATATTGGACAGCCAGACCTGGAAAGCCCACATGCACTGGGCCGACGATCTCGGCGCAAGCGAAAAAGAATTGCGACAATCGAACGAGGATGCAATCGCGTTCATTTCAGGGCTACGGGACGAGTTTTCCGGTAACAGCAAGCCGATAGTCCTAAACGGCGTCATCGGCCCGTGCGGCGACGCGTACGCACCCGAAGCCAGGTTAGCAGCGATTGAGGCAGAGGATTACCATGCCAAACAAATTGCCTGGTTAGCGGAGACCGACGTCGATATGGTGACAGCGCTGACCTTCACGCAATCGGACGAGGCCATCGGTGTTGTCAAAGCGGCGCAGTCAGTGGGCCTTCCTGTCGTAATTTCGTTCACCGTTGAGACTGACGGTAGACTGCCAACGGGCCAGCCACTTGATGAGGCGATCATCGCCGTTGACGAAGCGACGCATAGCACGGCCGCCTATTTCATGGTGAATTGCGCCCATCCCGACCACTTCGCCCATATACTCAATGACTCGCCCTGGGCACGGCGCATCCGCGGAATACGCTGCAACGCATCGCGCTTGAGCCATGCAGAACTGGACGAATGCGAAGTTCTCGACGACGGCGATCCAGTGGAACTCGCAAATCAATACAAGGCAATGACGAACACGATGCCATGGCTGAATATTTTTGGCGGTTGTTGTGGATCTGATTTGCGCCATGTCACCGAGATAGCGAGGACCGTCGGCGGCCAGCGGTAGGCTCCGGCAAGGAAACACGGTGCTCTTCACCAAAGACGAACTTGAAGATGCCGCACAGCTTGTCCACCGGCAAGTTTCACCTACGCCGCAAACCGTTTGGCCACAGCTTTGCGAAAAGGTGGCAGCCACCGTTTGGGTTAAGCACGAAAACCACACACCGACAGGCGCGTTCAAAATCCGTGGTGGTATCAGCTTTATCGACTGGCTGACGCGTACCGACCCCGATGTAAAAGGGATCATCACCGCGACCCGCGGCAATCACGGTCAAAGTCAGGCGCGAGCGGCCGTTGCCGCCGGCTTGCAAGTGAAAATCCTGGTGCCGCGAGGAAATTCGCCAGAGAAAAACGCGGCAATGCGGGCCTTCGGTGCAGATCTCGTTGAGTTTGGCGACGATTTCGATACCGCACGAGTGGAGGCGATACGACTTGCCGACGTAGAAAATCTCTTCATGGTGCCGGCGTTTCACGTCGAACTCGTTCGCGGCGTCGCCACGTACGCCTACGAATTCTTTGCAGCGGTGCCGGACCTCGACACTGTTTATGTCCCGGTCGGATGTGGCTCGGGCATCTGCGGGGTCATTTCCGTACGCGATGCCATGGGTCTCAAGACCAAAGTCGTGGGCGTCGTATCCACCGAGGCACAGACGGCCAAACTGTCGTTCGAGTCCGGCAGCCTGGTCGAAACGAACACGGCCAATACCTTCGCGGACGGCATGGCCGTGCGCGTACCGGTCAAGGAAGCGTTTGAAATTTACTCCGGAGGCGCGGACCGAATAGTTGCCGTCAGCGAAGACGAAATAGCAGAAGCCATGCGAATTTATTTCCGCGACACCCACAATGTCGCCGAAGGCGCTGGCGCGGCATCGCTCGCCGCCTTGTTGCAGGAACGTGACGCCATGCGTGGCAAGGAAGTTGGTGTGATACTAAGTGGCGGAAATATCGATGCGGATATGTTCGCGACTGTGTTGCAGGGTGGAACGCCAGGATGACAAAGTCGGCTTTTACGAGGTCATGAACATCAAACAGATTGAAGACGGTTCATGGATTCTTACCGCTCACCCGTCCGGACAAGCATCGGCATCATTCATTGCAATTCAATTCGGCGAAAATATTGTTGTCTTCGCAAACCCCGATCACGACTATCCGCAGGAGATACGGTATCGACGGGAAGGCAACCGACTCTTCGCGTCAATATCTCTGCTTGGTGGCGTCAATCCGAGGACGTTCGATAAAGTCGCTTGTAGTCAAAGGCGCCCTTAATGGTGCCAGGTTTATTTACTTCGATGCGCCTGAGCTCCGAAACAGCTACCTATTCTAATTGTCTGCTAAAGCCTTACTAAGTTCGTCGAGCGAATATAAGTTTGCTGCAGCGAAGAACGAACGCATTTTCTGCGATTGTTCGTTTTCTGTGTAGCCAAGTCCGATCACCGTGATTCTTGTTCATGATGTCGATTTCAGCAAGTGGCGTCACCCATGATTGCAGGCCTTTTGTGGTTGTGAAGGCTTCCCATACCGCATCGTTGCCTGCATCGATTTCATATTCAAGAACTGCGCGCGACTCTTGCGTGACAACAGGTGAGACAAGGGCAATTTCTACAATGCAACGAATCATTGGAGCGCTCCTCCGAATTACTAAATCCTGATACCTTTTGCCGGGTATAGTAAAAGGTATCAGGATTTTTTATCTGTGGGGCCGTAGCTCAGCTGGGAGAGCGTCGCGTTCGCAATGCGAAGGTCGGGAGTTCGATCCTCCTCGGCTCCACCAATCCTCCAACGGATCAATGTCCGCTTTCACTGATAGCGGCCGTTCAGATGTCCTAGATCAGGCGATTCTCACCGTCTGCTATCGGCCAGAAGCGGACCTTCACGACAAAAGAAAACCCCGCATAAAGCGGGGGTCACCGGTCTGAATCCCACCCATACATTGTCAGAATAAATAGGGGTAAGAGCGCATTTGGCTATTCCACGTTTGAACTGACCACGGCCGCCATCTGCATCATATCTATGGTGTCGCCTTCTTTCATATTGCGTAGATCGGTACGGTTGCCCGACTTGCTTGTGGAGTTTGTGTTTTTAAACACCCTAAGCAGTTTTGCGTCGGCGACAATGAATTTTCCAGCATTTTCCGGTTTGCCATTAGCAGATTTGGTTTGAAGTTTTCTGGATTTTATGTAATTCCAAAGTTTTTTTGTTATCTCAGTGCGGGGTAGTTTGCTTACCCCACAAAATTCGGCCAAATCAGTTTTCAGTTTAACTGGCTTCATTAGTCCTTTTGGTTCCGCCACAACAAGCTCCTTACATGATAAAGGAGAATAGATAATATAGCCTTTGAATATGACAAGGCCGCTAGACTTCACGGTTTTCAGATCTATGGTGTGAACTCCCTCACACTATGTCCGTATTCGGGGAAGTTCTGGAGCTAGATAGATGATCGGCAGGAAAACTTAAATGTCCGGTATTCCCGAAAGCAGCCGTTCGATTCTTCTGAATCACCCTGATTTTACAGGCCGCTAACGGCCAAAAGCGGTCGTTGGCGAGTAGCCAGACCCGGCCGCAGCTACTTTCCCGAGCCTGAGCTCCACGATTTCGACTTGTCGAACCTACCCGAATTGTAGGGATCGACGCTGTCGAGTTCACTGGCGTCGAGCGTCGCGGTACGAATTGTATCCGCCATATGCTCGTAGTAACTGTCTTTATGAACGGAAAATGGCTCGGCTTCCTCGGCAATGATCTCTGCTCGACGATCTTTCACATACCGGCGCTCTATGCGGTCAGAGTCAGTCTGTGCTGATAAGCCTTGGTCCGAACGCCGACGCGATTTGCCTCGCCGGTCATCATAATGCTGGAAGCGGCATTCGCACTGATCGGGCCGATCGCATTGATCCAACGGTAGCAAGGCTGCTTCAGCAGAGAGATGACGCTCGCCCAGCTTGTCCTGCGCCGCTTGACACGCGTTCGTCCAACAGCGAATCGATACCGAATGATACGGTAAGACGCGCGGTTTCTCGGCTGTTTTCGCAAATAATCGCGTGAACCAACTGCGAGGTTTGACTGAGCTCATCTGATTAAGCCGCAACTTCGACCTCCTCAGGGTACGCGGGTGGCGTCGCGCATTCCGTGACGGGTCTCACACACCTAAAACGACCACTCTGCTTTGCACACTGTAGGCAATGCTGTAAAGAAAAGTATCGTCCTAGCCGTTCTCAGAGTGATCAGATGAACGTCCGCTTTGGGTCACTAGCGGTCATTCAGACCAATACTAGCTTAATATCCGCTTCCGGGGGTAAAGCAGTCACTCAGAAACAATTTCTCAGAAGTCCCTGGCTGAACGTCCGCTCTCACCAATAGCGGTCATTCAAGTTGTCGGAAATCGAACAAATCGAAGGGCAGCTTTCGGCCAGAAGCGGACACCACCGTTTGTGATTTTTCGATTTATGGTGTGTACCAGATCGGTGACGTATAGGCTCTATCCTGAACTGTCATTTTCGTACCTTCCGGCATTTCGACATTGAAGAATTTGGCATCGAAAGCCGTCCAACGAGGCGTCGGGATCTCGATGACACGCACGTAATAGAACGCGCGCAACGACGGATCGAAATCAGGATCCACCCAATGCCCTGCCATGACCGGATCACCAATCGTATTTGTGTAACTGGCGTTAGGGAGGTCAATCGTGCTGCCGACCGGTTCGCGAGCACGCCCATCATCACCGATGACTCGATCATCAGAAACTACAACGTCGTAGATCCGTTCGTGTACCTCGCCGCGACTGTCGAGCCATCCTTTGATGATTTGCATGCGGTCAAGGTTGGCGCCATCTGCATCGCGTAGTGCGCGGATCATGAAAGCAGGTGCTTTACCGTCGGGTGCATTGGCAAGGTCGCCACCCATTGGTACGCCACGAGCATAGCCCGTACGTGCGAAGTCGGGACGGTGTACATCATCCGCTGTGAAGTCCCAACCGGCGAACACGCGAACCTTTAGCCTGGTTCCGGTGGTTGCGTAGACTTCTTTGCGTGCCATGGCGTCCCAGATTGCCTCGCGAGTATTCTCTCGAGCCCAGACGGCAGCGAGCCCGGATGCACCAACGTCTCTTACCATGATGCTCAACTCAGGGACTATGCCTTGAATAAGTGTATGTTCGGCGCGATCAGCGCTCGGCTCTACGATGTGTGCTTTGCTGAAGTTGTTTTCTTCACGGCTCGACGGTATACCGCCATGTGCATCCGTGCTGCCTATCATTCCAAACTTGAACGGATTCACTCCCAGTTTCTCTTCCAGGCGTAATCCCTCCTTCAACGCCGAGCGACCGTATTCTTTGGGCAGCATTGCCGGCGTCTTGGCCACCTTCCCGCTGATGTTACCCGCGTCGAGATTCTCGAAATCGGCAAATTCATCATCCGGCGATAGCAATGGATGCGCCTCACCATCTCCCTTCATCTGGGTGACCTCGTAGAGCGGCTCAAAACGAATCCGTGTTTCGGCATAGTTTCGAGTTAGCCGTTTCCCACCGTAAGTCTCTGTATCAAACATCAACCCATTGGACAAATTACCATTGTGTGGAATCGCGAGAACCTGACCCCCAGTATTATTTTCATAAGCAGACAGGTAGTCCCACAGGTCTTCGGGATCGACGGAGTCGTACATTGAGTACGGCAGAATCTGGCTGGTCTTGTCTCCTCCGTCGCGGAAAATCACGACTCGATGAAGATTGTTTCCATCCGGCATGGATGTCCACTCAAAACCATGAAAGGTCGTAAATACACCTGGTTCATAGTACTTGTCAGCGTTTTCGACGACCTTCGCCCAGACGGATTGAATCATCCGCGGTTCTTTGATCAAGTCTGTTTTGTCGGATCGAAGCCATTCTAGAAACGCGTCGTATCCATTGCCGGCTTTGACCATATCATGCCAGCGCTTGCCGGTTTCATTCGCCAACAAAATTGGATCGCTGCGACGTATGAAGTCGGCGAGGCCCAGGTTCTCGGCGTGGTCGGAGACAACGATAAAGTCCAGCGGCCGAATGAGCTTGACTTTCCAGCCGGAAAAAGCGGTGATTGTTTCGCCACGAGACACCCTATAAGCCTCGTCCGGACCCACGGTCGCTCCTGCCATTCCCGCATCTGTCGACCAGGACGTATGCAAATGCGTGTCGCCGAAATAGACGCGGTTGGGATAATGATCATCCACATAGGGGGAGTACTCCTCTTTCGGTTCCGCAAAGGCGTCCTCCGTGACGTGAAGATCCTGAGCGATCGCAGAACACGTCATCGTGAGTGTTAAACCAATAGCGAATATTGCTTTCATCGTGGAGTTCCTTGTTCTCATAGTGGTCATGGTTTCATTTTCTTTATTTTATTTCTCGAAATGGACGACATCACAAAGTCGACTTAGTCACAATCCATATTTCGGCGGAATTCGGAATGTCCGCTTTGGGTTGCGATTTCAACTGGTCGATGCAACACATTGAGCAAAACGTTCTGCCGGTGTTCT
>JADFNS010000011.1:71854-74207 GCA_022563255.1 Pseudomonadota bacterium | reverse complement strand
GGCGGACTCGGGAGCCCTGGCGGTCGAGAACACGGTTGGCTAGCCGCTCCTTCCGGACAGCGGGAGTCGGCTTCAACCGGACTCTGCCCGAGCATCGCGAGGCGGTCGCCCCCGCTACGTCCACGACGCACCAGTGGTCTCCTAGCAGGCTGAAGTCCCGGTGAGGGACGTTGGCGGGAGTTCTTTGGCATCTGCAGCCCATCTCCGCCCGGCGCCACACCCAACCCCCAACAACCTCCGCGTCCGTCAGGTGCGAGGCCTGGCTCGAGACTCCTGGGTTAACCTGTGAGCATGAGCACAGAAGATTGGCGTCGCATCGACCTCTACGCGCCGACTCCCGAGCATCGAGCATTTCGTGACACCCTGGATGAATTCGTCGAACGCGAGGTCGAGCCCCAGGCGGCCGAGCACGATCGCAACGAGACCTTCAATCACGATCTCTTTCGTCGTGCTGCCGACCTCGGGCTGCTCGGCGTCACACTCCCGGAGGAGTTCGGCGGAGCCGATCTGGATGCGACCGCGGCCGTGATCCTGTACGAGGCGTTGTCGAGTTCCGATCCGGGCTTTGCTCTGGCCGTGCTGGCGCACTCGATCCTGTTCGCCCAGAACGTCAACGTGAATGGCAACGATGAGATCCGTCAGCACGTGCTTCCCCGGGCGATCTCGGGGGAATGGATCGGTGGCCTCTGTATGACCGAACCCGAGGTGGGAACCGACGTGCTTGCCCTGCGAACCCAGGCGAAACGGGACGGGAACGACTACCTGATCGATGGCCGCAAGACCTTCATCACCAACGGAGGCATCGACGAGCACACCCTGGGAGACGTCTTCGTCGTCTATGCGGCAACTGGCGAGAGGGAGATCAGCGCGTTCGTGGTCGAAAAGGGGATGGGCGGCCTGTCCCTGGGGCAGCATTGGAAGGACAAACTGGGCATGCGCGCGTCCTTCACGGCGGAACTGGTCTTCGACGGCGTGCGGGTCCCCGCCACGAACCGCATGGGGGCAGAGGGCGAGGGCACGCTGGCGATGATGCGCAACCTCGAGATCGAACGGCTCACGCTCGCCGCCATGAGCGTCGGGATCGCCCGCCGCTGCGTCAGCGTGATGCTCGACTACGCGGGCCAGCGCAAGACCTTCGGTGTGCCGATTCGCGAACACGGTCAGGTGCAGCGCTACATCGCCGAGAGCTTCGCCGAGTACCGCGCGGCCGCGTCGCTGGTGTTCGACGTGGCGCGTCGCTTCGACCTGAGCCAGACCGGTCAGCGGATCGAAGCCGACGCGGCCAAGCTGTTCGCCTGCCAGGTTGCCAAGCGCGCGGCCGACGCCGCGATCCAAGTGCTGGGCGGCTATGGCTACATGGGCGAGTACGTGGTCCAGCGTCTCTGGCGCGACGCGAAGCTGCTCGAGATTGGCGGAGGCACGCTCGAGGCTCACCAAAAGAACCTGGTGAAGGACCTGTCCCGGGATCCGGCGCGCGTTCGCGCGTGAAGAGGCGGAGGTGAGGACGGTCGCGCGCAACGGCCGCAGCGTTCGAGTGGGTGGGCGTGCCGGTGGAGGTGGAACGGTCATTGCCCAGCGTGCGGTACGGGAGCGGGTTCGTTACTTGCCGGGCTGTGCGTCCACGTTCTGCTCCAGCTCGGCCCAGCGCGCGTAGGCGCTGCGGGCCTCGTCGTCGAAACCGAGGGAGTCGGCGCTGAGCGCCAGCCCCGAGACGGCGCGGACGTCCTCGGGCGCCAACTCGGCGGCGCGCCGGTAGGCGACGTAGGCGTCCGCCACGTTCTGGCGTTCCTTCTCCAGCTCGGCGAGCTGGATCCAGGCTTGGGCGTCCGAGGGTGAGATCTGGATGGCGGCCTCCAGGTGGTAAATCGCCTGGGGAACCTGGCCGGCCTGGGTGTGGATCTCGGCCGCCAGGCGGCGCAACTTGGCGTTGCGCGGATGGCTGCGGACGGCGATCGCGACCTCGCGGGCTGCCTCGTCGTAACGGCCGGCGGCGGCGTAGGCGGTGGCGACGGATCCCGGGTCGCGCCGAGGAATCAGGGACTCGCACCCGCTGGCGAGCAGTGCGATGCCGAGAAGCGTGACGAGGCTGCGGGTCATGGGAATCGACTCCAGTGCGCGCTCGGCCGCTGTTATCGGTCCGAGGAGCGTCGGGTGGATTGTTTCCTGCGAAGCCGTGCGAGGCACAGCATGACCCGTCCCGAGGAAATTGCCGCCTCCGTCCGGAAATTCGTGCCCTCCGAGGCTTCTCGTCCGCCGGAAGACGTCGAGATCACGGAGCTTTGCCGCCTGGCCGGCCTCGTCCCGGGCGCTCGACTCGGCAGCGCCCACGGAATACGGCTGCTCCAACCGAGGC
>JADFNS010000011.1:0-71844 GCA_022563255.1 Pseudomonadota bacterium | reverse complement strand
TTGCACGCTCGCTTGCCGGTTGGAGCCCTTCTATGAGAGAAGAATCCAGTCACCCCACTGTACTTCGGGGTCACATACTGACGATGCCCGCAGCTGTTGCGCGGGTCGAGGGGACGAGACCATGCGGTTGCGAAACTGGAACAACCACACGATCCGAAGTGCCTTCCTGGTGCGGGTGCTGGCCAGCAGCCGGCACTGGAACCACTGTCGAAGCTGCGGCGCCCGCATGTTCGTCAAGCCGGAATCCGGCCTGTGTCCGATGTGCTTCACCGAAGGCCACCAGCGTGCGGCTCGCGTCACCGAGATGGTGGCGAACAGCATCGCGTCAGAGACACCGGAACTTCCCGAGCTCTCGAGCGCCGTCGCGCGTCACTAGGCGAAGCGTTTCAGCTCCCGCCGCGCGATCACCATCTTGTGGACCTCGTCCGGTCCGTCGGCGATTCGCAGTGAGCGGCCTTCGCGCCACATGGCGGCGACGGGAGTGTCGTCGGATATGCCCAAGGAGCCCAGGCACTGGATCGCCCGGTCGAGCACGTTCATCAGCATGTTGGGCACCACGACCTTGATCATCGAGATTTCCTGACGTGCCACCTGCTTGCCGTAGATGTCCATCTTCCAGGCCGTGTAGAGGGTCAGCAGCCGCGCCTGGTCGATCTCCATGCGCGACGTCGCGATCCATTCCTGGACGAACTGCTTCTCGCCGATCGGTCCACCGAAGGCGACCCGGGTGTTGGCGTGCCGACACATGATCTCGAACGCCCGCTCTGCCATGCCGATGGCCCGCATGCAGTGGTGGATGCGGCCGGGTCCGAGGCGCGCCTGGGCGATCATGAACCCGCCGTGCTCGGGACCGAGCAGATTCTCGACCGGAACGATCACAACGCGCGCCTGCACCTTTTCCCGTACCGTTTCCAGAAACCCGGCTTCCTCGCAAAATCGAATCGTCACTTCGGGCAGGAACTCAGCGACAGTTGGCGCGTCGACAGGAGCGCCCAGGAGGAAGAGTCGGACCAGCAGGTTGGCTGTCGTGATCTCACGCGAATCGTCTACCATCTGCTGATGCTCGTCCGGGGCGGGCGGTCGCGCGCGACCCAGGCGCTGCGTCAGCTTGTCCGTGTTGTAGTCGTGCTTATTGAGGAACGCCCGGAAATCACGAATACTGGAGTGGTCAGGTAGCTGCATATCGACGCTAGTCTACCCGCACTCTATCGGTCAGTACTACAAGGAAGAATAGCTGTTGCATACTTTTCGTGAGGCGATTGGGCGCAAGGACCTGGTGGTGTCCGCGGACCTGCCATTGCGTCCGACATCGACGGCAAGTGATATCGCTGCCGCCGTGGCCGTGCTGGCGCCGGTCGTCGATGCGGTGCAGCTCGACGACAATCGCGAGGCGGCAGGAAATATGTCGGCACTCGCCGCAGCGAGCCTGGTCATGAAGAGTGGGTTGGACGCGATCGTGCACATGACTTGCCGGGACCGAAACGAAATGGCGTTGCAAGCGGACCTTCTGGGCGCAGCCGCATTGGGAATCACCACATTGCTGCTCGCGCGCGGGGAGAAACTAAGCGGCAGTAAAACGCTGCGCGGGAAAGGTGTATTCGACATCCGGGCGACGCGATTGACCGAGATGGCAAAGTGGATCAACGATAAGACCGATCTGGTTTCCGCGCCCGGATTTCTGATCGGAACTCTGATCGCGGTTTTTGACCCGGACGAGGACTGGGAGGCAAGCCGTATTCAGGAGAAGATCGACGTTGGCGCCCGCTTCCTGCAGACGCAGCCGTGCCTGAACGTCGAGTTGTTGCGCAGGTACATGAAAGAGCTGGTGACGCGCAAGGTCCTGCGCCGGGCATCCGTTATCGTCGAAGTTCCTCTGCTTACTTCACGCGAACTTGCGCGAGACTACAAGATCGCCAACCCCAGCGCGCTTCTGCCTGAGGCGTCGGTTGCCCGGATCATGGCGGCCAGCGACGCTACCGCAGAGGGCATCGCCGTGTGCGCCGCGGTTCTCAAGGAACTGGGCTCCATTCCGGGCGTGGCGGGCGCGAATATCAAACACGATACCGCAGCGGAAAATGTCGCCGCGGTTATTCAGCAGGCGGGCTTGAGGTAACCGGTAAGTCGTACGGCCAGATCTCGAGACCGTGAATCGCATTGCGAACGTCCATCGAAAAATTCACCGAAAAAACCATCTGGCCACTGACCAGATCGAAGACGCTGACCGTCGACGGCGATGAGCCGGCTGCGACGAGTTGCTCATTGATCACACACAGGCCGCGGCCGAATCCCTGCCTGGCAATTTTTGAGTCGTCCGCGCCTGCGAACTCAAGATCGTCGGGCTCGTAGGTCGGAAACGCAAAATGTTTCTCTTCCCCGTCACGCGCGACAAAGCGCAGGCAGTTCGCGGCCGTGTCGTTGAATAAAACGCCGTCATTGAAAAGACGAGCGTTGTGAACACCGTCTGGCAATTCAACTTGCGTGAGTAATTTGGCGTTCGCCCCCAGGCTGACGATGCCTTTGGTGCGCAGGCCTGCGAACGACAGCCCCTCCGCGGTACAGTCAATGTTGTTGATGTGCAATTTATTGACAGGCTGCGGACCGACGTTGGTGTTTGGATCGAAACGGTGCGCTTCCCAGACGCCGTCGAGCTTCGCGGCGTGCAGGCCCCAGGAAAATTCCTGTTCAGCAAGATCAAACGCCAGAATGCAGTCGAACCCGGTACTCGTCAGGTACAGTTTGTCCTTGAATTCGCAAATTTCGTGGCAGTGTTTCAGGTACGGATTGCGAAACGATCGCAGCGGCCGAAACTGCCGATCGTAAACGAAGAGTTCGTTGCTGGCGGCGCCATAGACTTCGCCTCCCCAGAAGGCAATTCCGCGCAAGCCCCAATCCAAGCCGCGCCCGGACCAGTCGATATCGACGGTGTTCCAGTCGAGCATCTGCTGCAAGGTCTGGCTGGCCGGGTCAACGATGTAGATGCCGCCGTGGCTCTGACCCTGTTCGCTGCCGCGCACTACGGACGTGGCAATCAGGGGCGGAATAGCAGACACTGACTCGATGTTGCGTGTCGATGGACGGGAATTCTCGGGCATGATTTTCTTTTTTTTGGCGCGAAACAATACCGTATAGGAATCAAAATGCTCCGGCAACAACAATGACTGATACCGACGTTGACTCCGTGGCAGCGACCTGGAGCGGAGCACCCAAACCTCCGCACAGCGTCCCCGCAGCGGCCGATATCGTCATTATCGGCGGGGGCATCGTCGGCGTATCAACGGCCTGGTTTCTGGCGAAACAAGGTATCGACGTTGTGCTCTGCGAGAAAGGCTACATCGCGGGGGAGCAGTCGGGGCGCAACTGGGGCTGGGTGCGGGTTCAGGGTCGCGATACACGAGAGATTCCGATGATGCTCGAGAGTCTGCGAATCTGGGAAAGTTTCGCAACCGAACTTGGCGAAGACGTCGGCTTTTTTCGCGGCGGGTGTTTGTTTACCGCGAATTCCACGCAGCAGTTGCAGTCGTTCGAAGACTGGGTGCGGATTGCTGACGACTACGGGATTGGCACCCGTCTCATCGACGCAGCGGAATTAAAGCAGCATGCGCCGGGCGCGGCTGCTGCCTGGACCGGTGCCATGCTCACTGCAAGCGACGGGCGGGCGGAGCCACACAAGGCTACGGCGGCGATTGCCCGCGCTGCAGAGCGCCTGGGGGCCCGCGTGCTGGGTTATTGCGCCGTGCGCGGCGTGGAAACGACGGGCGGTTCGGTAGCGGCTGTCGTCACTGAACACGGATCGATAAAAACCTCCACGGTGTTGTGTGCCGCGGGTGCATGGACCTCGATGTTTTGCCGGTCCCTCGATATCGATGTACCGCAATTAAGGGTATTGGGTACCGTCGCCCGTACGGCTCCCGCGGAAAACGTACTCAATGGCAACCTGTTCGATGACCGCCTCGGTATCCGCCGCCGTCAGGATGGTGGCTATACGGTTGCGCATGGAGCGGTGCTCGAGCATCCGGTCACGCCTTCGTCTTTTCGGTATTTCTTCAAGTTCATTCCTGTCCTGATGCAGGAGTTTAAGATCGTGCGCTTGTCGTTTGGCCGCGATTTCATCGATGAATGGTCAATACCGAAGCGTTGGGATCTCGATAAGGTGTCTCCATTCGAAAGGACGCGCGTACTCGACCCCAAACCACACCTGGCTGTACTCAAGGGCATCCGTCGGAATCTCGATGCAATGTTTCCAAGCCTCGCCGATACGCCGATCATCGAAAGTTGGGCTGGAATGATCGAGTCGTCGCCCGATGTCGCACCGATCATAGACTCGGTGGACAGCCTGCAAGGATTTCATGTTGCAACTGGATTCAGTGGCCATGGGTTCGGCATCGGGCCCGGCGCCGGTAAAGCCATCGCCGGAATGTTGACGGGCAAGAATTCGGGGATCGATATTTCCGAACTCAAACTCAGCCGGTTTTTTGACGGCAGCCCGATTCGCCCGCAAGCATCGATTTGACGCGCATGACGGGATACCCGGACAGTTACTATGCTGCGACGGCAGTCGGCGTGCGCGACTACGCGGTTTTGCAGGGCGATCGCCGTGCCGATGTGTGTGTTATTGGCGGCGGGTTCACCGGATTGTCGACCGCACTCAACCTTGTTGAGCAGGGGTTCGACGTCGTCTTGCTGGAGGCGGAACGCATCGGCTTCGGCGCTTCGGGGCGCTGTGGTGGTTTGATTGGCAGCGGGCAGCGTAAAGACGCTCTTGAGACTGAGGAAATGTTCGGTCTGCGGCTCTCCAAAGAACTTTGGGATTTCGCGGAGCTTGCGAAGCGGGAAATACGGTATCGAATCCGGACGCACGATATTCCGTGTGACCTGCAAAGCGGCCAGCTCGTCGGCATCCACAAGCAACGCTATCTGGGTTGGGCGCAAGAGCTTGCAGATGTTTTGGCCGATCGCTATGCGTATCCGTTTTGCACCGTGCTGAGCGCTGCGGCAACGAGACAATACGTCGCGACCGACGCATTTCTCGGAGGCCTGTACGATTCTGAAGCTCTAAATCTGCACCCGCTAAATTACACTTTGGGTATTGCGCGAGCTGCCGCCGAGGCCGGTGTACGTATTTATGAAAGCTCTCGCGTGCTCAGTTATTCGCAGACCGACCCCGCGCGCGTAATGACGGATCATGGTTCGGTGAGCGCGGCATTCGTCGTACTGGCATGCAACGGTTATCTGGGTGATCTGGAGCCGCGCGTGGCCAGCAAGATGATGCCCATTAACAACTTCATGGTCGCGACGGAGCCGCTTGGGGAGAGCAGAGCGCGGGATCTGATCAATGGTCGATTCGGTGTCCACGACACTCGCTTTGTTGTGAATTATTTTCGGCTATCGGATGACCACCGCCTGCTTTTTGGCGGCGGCGAGAACTACCGGCCGGGCTTTCCCGCCGATATCGCCTCGTTCGTGCGTCCGTACATGTTGCGGGTTTTTCCGCAGCTGGCCGATGTTGCGATTGACTGCGCATGGGGCGGCACGCTCGCGGTGACCGTGAACCGGCTACCTCATATCGGCAAGCTGGAACCGAACGTGTTCTTCGCGCAGGGATACTCAGGGCACGGAATATCCACGGCGACTTTCGCCGGGAAAGTAATAGCGGAAGCGATCACGGGGACCGCAGACAGGTTCGACGTCTTCGCCGACTTGCCAACGCGTGTTTTCCCGGGCGGCACATGGTTGCGATATCCGGGAATGGTGCTGGGAATGTTGTATTACACTATCAGGGACCGGATGTAACATGAGGCTGGTGATGACGCGCGCAGCGATGGTAGTGATAGCATTTTTGGCAGCGATGCCGACGGCGTGGTCTGACGACGGACCGCGAACAGGTTATTTCAAAAAGTCGATAACGCCGCTCGAATTATTGGGTGAACGAGGAGCTGAAGCGGTCTCCGCGCTCTTCGCTGCGGACGAGGAATTAACGTGGCAATTGTCAGTTCCCCAAAGCTACGATCCTGCGAAGCCCGCCGGCGTCATCGTCTTTATAGGCCCCAGGAATTGGGGTGGCGGGAAAAAAGCCTGGGTTCCCGTTCTGGAGGAAAGAAACATCATCTGGATCGGTCTTGTCGGCGGCGGCTACAAAAAACCGATGAACGAACGAATGCTCAGGGCGATTCTGGCGCCGACGGTCCTGTTGCAGGACTATAAGATAGACGCAGACCGCTTGTACGTCAGCGGACTTTCGGGTGGCGCGCATGTCGCGGCGATTCTCGCAACGACGAAACCGGAAACATTCAAGGGCGCCTTTTTCATGGGTGGAGCCTTATTCTGGGGAGATAAAATGCCACCGAAGATCGAAATCGTACGGCAAAATCGATTCGTATTCCTGGTCGGGTTTCTCGATAAGGCAAAGATGACGGTGCAGCGCGTTGCGGCGTCCTACAACGCCGCTGGCGTGGTCAATACAAAGCTCATCATGGTACCGAACTTGGCGCAGTCGATGCCGGGAGCGAGTTATTTTGACGAGGCGCTCGACTATCTGGACTCGCGATGAACGATCGGTCAGTGAAAACAGCGGTAGTAACAGGGGGTGGCCACGGCATCGGACGGGCGCTTTGCCGGCGGCTCGCCGAAAATCGTGTGAAAGTCGTGGTCGCCGATATAGACGGCGACGCGGCAGCGACAGTTGCTGCAGAGATAGATGGCGTAGCAAAAAAAATCGATGTCAGCAGCGAAGAGGCGGTTGGGGAACTTGTTGCAGACGTGGAAACGGAAATCGGCGCTATCGATATGTTCATATCGAACGCCGGTGTCGGGTTCGGAGATGGGGACAGCGGTGCAATTTCTGCAGAAGGCGGGATGATTTCGACCAAGGATCGCTGGGGGCTGTGCTGGAACGTGAACGTTATGGCGCAGGTTTACGCCGCCAGGGCGGTAATACCCAGGATGCTGGAGCGCGGTGGCGGTTACATTGTCAACATCGCGTCGGCAGCAGGTTTGCTCAGCCAGATAGGTGACGCCGCGTATTCTGCGACCAAGCACGCGTCAGTCGGATTCGCAGAATCGCTGGCGATTAACTACGGCGACGACGGCATCAGTGTTTCCGTAGTTTGTCCGCAGGCGGTGGCCACGCGCATGATCGGCATCGAGGACGATTCCGATGGGGTAGCGGGCGGTTTTGGCGGCAATGAGGTGGATGGCATTCTGCAGCCCGCGGAAGTCGCAGACATCATCGTGGATCAGGCGCTGTCAGGACGCTTCCTGATTCTGACGCATCCGCAAGTGGCGACCTATTTTCAGCGCAAGGCTAGCGATTACGATCGATGGATAGGTGGCATGCGACGATTCAGGCGCTCGCTTGCCAAATAACAGTGGACCGATGCCCCGACCGGCAGTAGGCGAGAACCGGACCGTCGCTCGCTTCGATAATTCGTCGATGCTCAGCGACAGAGTCCGCTGACATCGGCGTTTCGGTGACCGGTACATGGTGTAGCGTCAACCCGGCTTGTTCGCAAGCCGCCGCAATTTCGGCGCAGCTTGGTTGTCCCGGATCTTCGTTGTCTGGCCGGTTACAGATGATCGTGACGAATCCTGCGGCCGCAATCTGTGCCACCTGCTCAGGACTTATCTGCGCACAAACGGCGTAGGAGTCGGAAATTCTCGTGATACGCATCATGACGTTCTGCCAGGTAGATCGTTCTGTTACAGCGCATCCAGCGGGATTTTGAGATAACGGATGTTGTTGTCTTCAGGGTCTGGTAGATGGCCTGCGCGTACGTTGACCTGAATAGACGGCAGAATCAATTGTGGCATGCCGAGCTGACGGTCACGCAATTCGCGCGCAGCGACATATTCGTCTCTACCGATGCTCTCATTGACAAGGATATTCCCTTTTCGTTGTTCGGCAACCGTGGTTTCCCAGACGTAGGTATCGCGGCCGGGCGCCTTGTAGTCGTGGCACAAAAACAAACGCGTATCATCGGGCAGCGAAAAAATCTTCTGAATGGAATCGTACAATTGCGTTGCGCTGCCGCCAGGAAAATCCGCCCGCGCGGTCCCGTAGTCGGGCATGAAAAGCGTGTCGCCGATGAATGCACTATCGCCGATAACATACGTCACGCAGGCAGGCGTATGACCGGGTGTCGCGATAACGCGTGCCGCGATGTTGCCGATGTCGAACGCGTCTCCGTCTCCGAACAAATGATCGAACTGACTGCCGTCGAGTTGCAGGTCCTTGATGTTGAAAACGTTTTTGAAAGCAACCTGAACAGCCGTAACGTTTGCGCCTATCGCAGTTTGGCCCCCCAGTTGTTCCTGCAAGTAAGGTGAGCTGCTCAGGTGGTCGGCGTGCACATGCGTTTCAAGTATCCAGCCGATGTCGAGGCCTGCGTCGTTCACGTACGCGATCATTGTATCCGCAGAGTTTGTAGATGTGCGACCGGACGCAGGATCGTAGTTCAGTACCGGGTCGATGATGACTGCCTGTTTCGTTTCGGGATCGCTGACGACGTAAGATACGGTGAACGTAATCTCGTCAAAAAACCCTTTCACACGCGGTTTGTTCACGGCTTGCTACCTCGTCATTAATTCAATTCGCCGACAATCGCTGCGCAGATCTCGTCGATTTTTGACTTGAACTGCGGCATCTGTTTGCCAAGGCGGTGTTTTTTGCGCGGGCAGTTGGAGCTGCGCTGACAGATGATGGTTGCCTCTTTCCGTGTGCCTTCCGCGATCCAGTCAATATTCAATATTTTACCAATACTGTCCAACTGCGCCCTGGCCTCAGTCGGTATCGGCGCGGCGCCACCGCCGCGGTTGCAACTCGCCTCTGTCATTTCGATCGTCTCGAGCGCATTTATGTTCTGGGCACTCAGGGCGGGAGCGAGGTCAACGCCGATGCAAAGCATGCGTAGTATAACGAAAGTCTATCGCCAGAGGAGAAAGACCGATGTCGCGCGAGCAGCAAATAAGGAAGCTGGCGGCAGAATGGGCTACAAATTTCAGTTCATTACCCTCGCTGGCTGGCACGCGATGAATTCAAGCATGTTCAGTCTGAGCTGCGCTTACAAAGCCGAGGGTATGTATGCATACTCGAAGCTTCAGCAGCGCGAGTTCGCTGATGAAAAATTCGGGTTCCGCGCTGCGAAGCACCAGTCTTTTGTAGGCGCCGGTTATTTCGCCGCGGTACAGAATACGATCATGAATGGCCTGTCATCGACGACGGCACTCAAGGGAAGTACCGAAGAGGAGCAGTTCGTCGCCTGAACAAAATGCTCGGGGGCAGGCCGGGTGCAATCAACGGCAGCTATGGGCATGACCACCGACGAACGGCGCGCAATCGGCGACTTGAGTATTGCTCCGGTCTTCCACGACTTCGTGGAGTCTGAGCTGCTGCAGGCTATCGGTTTCGACGCCGCGACCTTTTGGGCCGGTGTTGAGGCGATCATCACTGACCTGACGCCAGTGAACCGCGATTTGCTGCAGACTCGCGTCGAGCTGCAGGGAAAAATTGACGCCTGGCACAAAGCGCGATCCGGAAATGACTGGCAGCACGCTGAATACGTCGAGTTCCTCGCCGCCATAGGATACTTAAAGCCCGTCACGACGTTTCCCAGGATAAGCACCAAAAATGTTGATGCGGAAATCGCCGAGATCGCCGGGCCGCAGCTGGTGGTTCCTTTGAGCAACGCGCGTTTTGCTGTCAATGCTGCGAACGCGCGATGGGGCAGTCTTTACGATGCGCTTTATGGAACGGACGTCATTGCCGACGACGATGGGCAGGAGCGTGGTGCAGAATATAATTCAACACGCGGTGCAGCGGTCATTCGCTTTGCGACGAACTTTCTGAACCGTGCAATACCGCTCACAGACACTGGTCACGGCGATGTCGTTTCCTATGGACTGGATCACAGCGGCGACAAGCTTCGTTTCGTTGCATCGCTGGCGAATGGCGACACTGTCGGCCTGATGGACCCGGAGCAGTTTGCCGGATACGCCGAAAACGATGGCAGCTGCGGCTACCTGTTTCGAAATCATGGCCTGTACCTGGAAATTCGGACCGATTCCAGCCACGCCATAGGCAAGGATGCAACCGCCCATGTCGCCGACGTCATCCTGGAATCTGCCATCACGACGATCCAGGATTGTGAGGACTCGGTGGCGGCGGTTGACGCCGCCGACAAGGTCGGCGTTTATCGCAACTGGTTGGGCCTCATGCAGGGCGAGTTGCAGGCATCGTTTTCAAAAGATGGCCAGGAGATCACGCGATCGCTGGCTGCGGACCGCGTTTACACCGATCCGCAGGGCGATGAATTGGTCTTGTCCGGACGCAGCCTGCTGCTCGTGCGCAACGTTGGACATCTGATGACGACGGACGCGATTATTGACGCCGACGGGCAGGAAGTGTTCGAAGGGATACTTGACGCAATTATTACTACGGCGTGCGCGCTCACCGATCGCAAGCGCGATTCTTATCAGGCCAACAGTCGGACCGGTAGCATCTACATTGTGAAGCCGAAGATGCACGGTCCCGGCGAAGTTGCATTCACGAACACGCTGTTTGGTCGGGTCGAACAGCTGTTTGAGTTGCAGGCCGACACGCTCAAGCTTGGCATCATGGATGAAGAGCGACGCACGACAGTCAATCTTCCAGCGTGCATCGATGCTGTGAAAAGCCGGGTTGTTTTCATTAACACAGGATTTCTCGATCGTACTGGCGATGAGATTCACACGAGCATGCATGCGGGCGCCGTACTGCCCAAGGAAATTATCAAACAACAACCCTGGATTCTGGCCTACGAAGACTGGAACGTGGATGTTGGCATTCGTTGCGGTCTGCCTGGCAAGGCGCAGATTGGCAAAGGCATGTGGCCCAAACCCGACGAGATGCGGCAGATGATGGCCACGAAACAGGCGCACCCTGAAGCTGGCGCGAATTGCGCCTGGGTGCCGTCACCGACGGCGGCGACTTTACACGCGATGCACTATCACGCAGTGGATGTGCGCAGCGTTCAGAAACGGCTTGCCAGCCGAACAATCGCGAGCATCGAAGATATTTTGACGCCGCCTCTTGGCGACGCCACGCAGCTCTCGCCGGAAGACGTACAGACAGAAATCAACAATAACGCGCAAGGCATACTGGGTTATGTGGTGCGCTGGATCGATCAGGGCGTCGGTTGTTCAAAAGTGCCGGACATTGACGACGTTGGTTTGATGGAAGATCGTGCAACGCTGCGCATATCGAGCCAGCACCTTGCGAACTGGTTGCTGCACGGCGTGACGACCCGTGAACAGGTGCTTGCTACCTTCAGGCGTATGGCGGAAGTCGTCGACAATCAGAACGAGAGTGATGCATCATACCAACGTATGAGTGACGACTTTGACAGCAGCATCGCTTTCCAGGCCGCCTGTGCGCTGGTGTTCGAAGCTTGTGATCAGCCGAACGGCTACACCGAGCCTCTGTTGCACCGGTTCCGCCGGCAAAAGAAAGCGGAGCTTGCCCGTTAGACGTTGCCAGTGCGCCGTGTGCGTAATTTTCTGTTGTTAGCGGCATTAATCCCGGTTGCAGCGCTCACCGAAGAGCCGCTTGCCGTAGCGGTAGCCAGCAATTTTCTCAGCACGGCGCAGGAAATATCGGCGGCATTTACAGCAAGCACTGGCACGCAAGTGCGCCTGAGCAGCGGGTCGACGGCCAAATTGTACGCCCAGATCGTCAATGGCGCCCCATACGACGTTTTTCTTGCGGCAGACGCAGCACGACCAGGATTGTTGCTGGACAACGGGCTTGCCGTTCCAGGTTCACGAATGACTTACGCACTGGGTTCCCTGGTGCTCTGGTCGACTGACTCGAGGCTGCGGGGCAAGGATTGCCGGGCGGCGCTCGATGCAGGCGACTACAGGCATCTGGCGATAGCAAATCCGCTGACAGCGCCGTACGGACGGGCGGCCAGGGAGTTTTTGCAGGCCAGCGATCTGTGGGAGGGCGCCAAAAGCAGGCTGGTGTTTGGCGAGAATATCTCGCAAACATTTCAATTCGTGGCGTCCGGCAACGCAACACTCGGGCTCGTGGCGTCTTCACAGCTTACTGCGCTGTCGCCGTTCGTCGCTACGTGTTCCTGGCCGGTGGAGTCACCCGGGCTCTCACCGATCTTGCAAGATGGCGTCATTCTGCGGAGGGCGACCAACCAGCACCATGCTCGAAGTTTCATGAAATTTATTCGGGCGCCCCGGGCTATCGAAATTTTGCAGCGCAGTGGCTACTCCGTGCCGCTGCAATCATCGGTGGATGCCGAGTGATGGAGTTCGGGCCGCTATGGTTGTCGATCCAGTTAGCGATCATTACAACAATCGTACTCATCGTATTGGGCGCGCCGCTAGCATGGTGGTTGTCGCAAACTCAATCTCGCTGGCAACCGGTTGTACAGGCGATCGTCGCGATGCCAATCGTGTTGCCGCCAACCGTGCTTGGTTTTTACTTGCTGGTGTTGCTCGGGCCGCAGGGAACGTTCGGCGGCTGGTGGGTGCAGCTGACGGGCGATGCCCTGACGTTCTCGTTCTTAGGTTTAGTCATCGCTTCGTGCGTCTACAGTTTGCCGTTTGCTGTACAACCCATGCAGAGCGCGTTCGAAGCATTATCGAAGAAAAATCTGGAGGCGGCCTGGACGCTTGGCGCTTCAAAGTTAGACGCGTTTTTCTCCGTAGCGGCGCCGTTGTCGGTTCGCGGCTTCCTCGGCGCCGTCGTTTTGAGCTTCGCGCATACGCTCGGCGAATTCGGCGTCGTGCTTATGGTCGGCGGTAACATTCCCGGCAAGACTCGGGTTGTCTCGATCGCAATATACGATCACGTCGAGACACTCAATTACGGGGCGGCGAATCGACTGTCGTTGCTGCTCATCGGTTTTGCTTTTGTGGTGTTGTTCGGCATGTTTCTGGTCAACCGGCGGCGGCGATCGTGGTAACTACCATTCAACTGAAACACTCGGTGCACAAAGGTGCGTTCCATCTTGATGTGGACGTTTCGATTCCCGCCACAGGAATCACCGGCGTCTTTGGCGAGTCAGGCTCGGGTAAGACCACGTTGCTGCGTTGCATCGCCGGTCTCGAAGAGTCATCGTCGAATGATCGACGGCCCGTTCACAAACGTCGTATCGGATACGTCTTTCAACAACCACAGCTGTTTGCCCACCTAAATGTCCGCAAAAATATCGAATACGGTTTGCGCCGCAATCCTGATCGCGGCGTCTCGTTTGCCGGCGTCGTGCGGCTGCTGGAACTTGAGGGTCTGCTCGACCGGCCAGCCACAGAGCTGTCGGGCGGTGAAGCGCAGCGCGTGTCAATCGCACGCGTCCTGTGTCAGGCGCCTGAACTGATACTGATGGATGAGCCACTTGCGGCGCTGGACGAACGACGCAAAGACGACGTGTTGCCGTACCTTGATCGACTTCATGCGCAATCGTCGGTGCCAATCATTTACGTCAGCCACAACATTGACGAAATTTGCCGCCTGAGCGATCACCTTCTGATCATGGACAACGGGCGGGTCGTCGCGGACGGCGATTTGCAGAGTACGCTCATGTTGCTTGATCTGCCGCAGCTTGCCGGCCGCAACGCGGGCGCGGTTATTGAGGCATCGTTGTCACGGTACGACCCGGAGTACGATCTCACCCTGTTCCGATTTTCCGGCGGTGAATTATGGGTGCCGGGCAAGTTCGATTCGGACGCTGTTCGTTTGAGAATCGCTGCCAATGACGTGAGTCTGACCGTGGTGCCGACAGAGTCGAGCACGATACTCAACATTCTTCCAGCCGTGATTGATGCGACGGTGCCGGAGTCCGGTGCGACGCAATTGCTGCGTTTAAAACTTGGAGAGGATTTTCTTATTGCGCGGATCACCAGGCGATCATCGCAAAAGTTGCAATTGCAGGTCGGCGTCAAGGTTTATGCGCAGATCAAATCCGTCACGGTCCGGCTATGAAACTCGTTGCTCGAATTTTTCGCGGGTAACGCCTTGCGGTAATCGCTCGGCCACGTGTTCGTCGAGATCCAGGCCCCAGGTGTTGATCATACAGCCCAGCGTGACGTACAGGCCCTGCACGGCGATTACATCCATTATTTGATTTGCAGAAAAATATTTGGCTAATGCAGATTGCGTATCGTCGTCAATGCTGCGGTTTTGAATCAACTGGTCTACTGCACTCAGCAGCAGCGCATCCCGGTCGCACCATTGGGTAGCCGCAGGGCCGGTCAATACCCGATCTATTTCGTCCATCGTCAAATCGGCGGCAAGCCCGCGAACGACATGTGAGGCCCATTCATACCAGACTCGCAGATGCACGGCGACGCGCAGGATTACGAGTTCGCGGTCTCGCTGTTCGAGCGCGCCTCCGCCGACCGAGTAATTGCGGTAGTCCCACCAAGCGTTGAGAAATTCTGGATGATTGGCCATCAGCGAATGAACATTGAGAGGCCGGCCCTGCATGTCGTCCAAGACGTGCTGCAGCGATTGATCCCATTGCTTTAGGGGTAAGGGCTCCACAGGCGGACTCCTGAATGTGTGCAATGCGACAAGGTAAGCTTGTGCTGGGCGATGCACAACGGTTTTCTTGCGGTCACCGCCCAGACCAAGCCGTGTAAGATAAGCACCGCGATTATTGACGGTGGCGGGGCGATGGCAGGCAAGGATAAAGTGATTGGCGTGATCGGTGGCATGGGGCCGGATGCGACGGTGGACTTTATGTCACGAGTGTTGGCCGCGACGCCAGCGAGCGCAGATCAGGACCATGTCCGGATGGTCGTCGAGCACAATCCCCGAATTCCGAGTCGCCAGCTTGCGATACGCGGCGAAGGGCCAAATCCAGGTCCGGTCATGGCCGCGATGGCGTCCCGGCTTGAGGCGGCTGGCGCGGATTTCGTGGTTATGCCCTGTAATACGGCGCATGCCTGGCAAAGCGATATCGTTGCGGCAATTGATATTCCTTTCGTGAGTATCGTCGATGTATCAGTAGCTGCCGCCATTGATCTGAGCGCCGCCGAAAGTGCGGTTGGCCTGATGACGACGCCCGGCTGTTTTGAGGCCGGCCTGTATCAGCAGGCATTGGCGGCACTCGGTCGCCCTGTCATTAATCAAACGGCCGATGAACTTGCCATTACGATGTCCCTTATCGAACACATCAAAGGTGGCGACAAATCAGACGATGTCGCCGAGCGTTTGCGCGCGCTTGGCAACGAGCTGATCGCTCGCGGCGCCGGGGTTTTGATTGCCGCCTGCACTGAACTGCCATTGGTGTTGCAGGCCTCGATGTTCGATGTGGCGTTCGTGTCTTCGACGGATGCACTCGCAGAAAAGGCGGTCGCCCTGGCCTTGGGTGGCCCTGAATGAAAAAAAAGGAAAACAACATGCGTTTGTCTATTTTTCCTCGCGTCACGCTCGCTCACCTGCCAACGCCGCTGGAGTTTCTTCCGCGCCTCACAGAATACCTTGGTGGGCCGGACATTTACGTGAAGCGCGACGACTGCACGGGTCTCGCGACGGGCGGCAACAAAACGCGCAAGCTCGAATTTTCGATGGGCGAGGCGTTACAGCAGGGAGCCGACACCGTGATAACGGTAGGAGCCATTCAATCCAATCACGTTCGGCAAACAGCCGCAGCAGCGTGCAAACTTGGATTGAAGTGCGAGGTGCTGCTTGAGAATCGAATCAGCGAGCCCAGCGAGATCTACAAGACTTCGGGCAACGTATTTCTCAACCGGATATTCGGCGCTGCGCTCACCGAATATCCTGGCGGCACCGATTTTGATGCAGCGATGGAAAAAGTCGCTCAACAGGTACTCGACGGCGGTGGTAGCCCTTATATTATTCCCGGTGGCGCGTCGAACCCCGTTGGCGCACTGGGCTACGTAAACTGCGCTATCGAATTGCTGCAGCAATTTTCGGAACAGAAGTTGAAAATAGACACTATTGTTACTGCGACGGGCAGCGCAGGTACTCACGCGGGCCTCGCTGTAGGTTTGCGCGGCAGCGACAGCGACTTGCCGATACTGGGCTTCGGCGTCAATGCGCCGGCGGATGTGCAGGAAGAACGCGTCTATGATTTAGCCGTCGAGACGGCGAATATGCTGGGCGTCGCAGATTGCGTCGAACGTGAAGACATTGTCGCTGACTGCAATTACATTGGTTCTGGCTACGGCGAGCCGACGGACTCGATGAACGAGGCCGTGGTGATGCTGGCAAGACTGGAAGGCCTGTTATTTGACCCGGTTTACAGCGGTAAGGCGCTCGCCGGCATGATCGACTATGTCCGGCAAGGTCGTTTCACCAAGGGACAGAAGATTGTTTTCCTGCATACGGGCGGTTCCGCCGGGCTATTCGCTTATGCAGATACGCTGCAACTCTGATCGCCTGTGACTTCGTTGGTCGTATTGTTTCCGATGCTGACGGTTCTTGGCTAATGTTGTGAGTTCAAAGCCCAGTCGTAGTCGCGAAACCGAATCTCATATTCACCCGCTCGCGCGAGGTCGCTGGCCAGACTACCGGAGGCCCATTGTGCGACGTAGCTGACGAGTCCGTTGGCAACCGGCTTGCCATCCATTTGCAAGTCGTGAATGAAGTCCTTCTTATACCAGTCGAATATCTTCGAAAGGTAGACAACTTGATTATCATGATCGACGGACACGTTCGAGGAGTCGTTAACGAAGTCGCGTGTCGCCTGCGACAATAGTTGCTCCAGATTGTCGCCGGTCGGTAATTCCGGGCGAATGATAGGGCAGCTTTCGCTCGCGCAATTCAGTACGAAATGAATTCTCGCATCCTTGTACTGCTTGCGAATTTGCTCGGTTTCGACGGCGAGCAGGCTCAGGTACCGGCCGCCGAAGGAAAATCGCAGTTGGTAAAAAAAGCCGAGTCCTCTAACAGCTTCCAGCGGCGCCCTCACGTCGGTGACGCTGCTTATGGGCCAGTGGTCGAGCACTGATTTGATAACGTACGCGTTGTAGCCATACAGCCAATACGCGAGCGCATCGTTACGAGTTGGAAACCTGTCGGCCGCGCTATCCGGGCTGTATGTGCTCACAGCAGCGAGATAGGAGTCCAGCTGCGCCACGGAGCCGGCGGAGCTGTGCCAGCCGTCGTAGTCGACCAGGCCCTCAGGGCTCACGTAGGTTTGCAGCAGCGCCTCGAAAGTGTCGTGAGAGAAACCCTGTTCTGAAAAACCGACAGGCAGTGCGGCGTCCACAATGATCCTGCGAGGCCGGTTTGCCCAGAAGAAAGTGGCGGCAATTGTAGCCAGTATCAGGATTACCCAAATCGCGATTGATGTTTTCGTCATAGCTAAAAAGACCGGTCAATGGGTCGTTCTATTACGCCAGCAGCAGGAGAAAATCAACCTCATCACGACTGGCCGTCTGACTACGAGCAATCATGCTCCACGCGTCGTATCATCGATGGCATGCATCCAATGATTTCGATAGACGGCCTGGGCAAGACTTATGCGGGCGGGCTCGTCGCGTTGAACAATATCAACCTCGAAATCAGTCGCGGCGAAATTTTTGCGCTACTTGGGCCGAATGGCGCGGGTAAAACGACTTTGATCAATATCGTCTGCGGTATTGTGAATGGGACATCCGGACAAGTGTTGGTTGATGGTTACGACACACGTAGCGACTTTCGAGTTACGCGCGCCATGATTGGCCTTGTTCCCCAGGAACTGCCGACAGAGTCGTTCGTCACCGTGTGGAACTCCATGAAGTTCAGCCGTGGTTTGTTCGGCAAGCCCGCGAATCCTGAGCACCTCGAAAAAGTGCTGAAGTCTTTGTCGCTGTGGGACAGGAAAGACACGATCAGCATGGAGCTGTCCGGCGGAATGAAGCGGCGCTCCTTGATTGCCAAAGCGCTCGCTCACGAGCCCGAGGTCCTGTTTCTCGACGAACCAACCGCGGGTGTTGACGTCGAACTGCGACAGGACATGTGGAATTTGGTCGCCGATCTGCGGGACAAGGGTGTAACGGTCATTTTGACTACGCACTATATTGAAGAGGCCGAACGCCTGGCAGATCGTGTTGGCGTTATTAATCGCGGCGAAATTATCCTGGTGGAGGACAAAGATAAATTGATGCGAGAGCTGGGCAAGAAGCAGCTCTCGCTGCACCTGCACGAGCCGTTGGCTGAAGTTCCGTCGCAGCTTGCGGGCTATCGTCTGGAGCTCAGCGAAGATCACCGGAAGTTGATCTACACTTACGACGCGCAGCAAAACCGTACTGGAATCACAGCGCTGCTCAGCGAGTTGGACGCGGCAAATGTGCGCTTTAACGATCTGGAAACGTCGCAAACTTCGCTCGAGGATATTTTTGTCGATCTGGTGAACAAGAATCGATGAATTATCACGCTATCAAAGCGATCTACCGCTATGAAATGGCCAGAATGTTTCGCACTGTGGTGCAAAGCATCATCGCTCCGGTACTTTCGACGTCACTCTATTTCGTGATATTCGGGGCCGCGATAGGTTCACGCATTGCAGAAATTGACGGCGTTAGTTATGGCGCCTTCATTGTCCCGGGGCTGATAATGCTGTCGATTATGACGGAGAGTATTTCAAATTCGTCATTTGCGATTTATTTTCCGAAATTCACAGGTACCATTTTCGAGTTGCTGTCTGCGCCGGTGTCGTATCGTGAGGTGTTGCTGGGCTACGTTGGCGCGGCTGCGACCAAGTCGGTGATCATCGGCGCCATCATTTTGTTTACGGCGAGTTTTTTCGTCGATATCGAGATTGCACATCCGTTCATCATGGTCGCCTTTTTGCTTTTGACTTGCGTCTCGTTTTGCCTCTTCGGCTTCATACTCGGAATCTGGGCGACCGGATGGGAAAAACTGACGATCGTTCCCACGCTTATTATCATGCCGCTAACATTTCTTGGCGGCACCTTTTACTCAATCAGCATGTTGCCGCCCGTGTGGCAGACGATCAGCCTGTTCAACCCGGTTGTCTATTTGATCAGCGGTTTTCGTTGGAGTTTCTACGAGAACGCGGATGTCAGCGTGGTGTTGAGCCTGGGTGCGACGATCGGATTTTTGCTGGCGTGTTTACTGGTCGTCCGGTGGATATTCAAAACCGGATACCGACTGCGGAGTTGAGTATACTTCGCAACTCGATTTACGTGCAGCCGGGGCATAAATGCCACGTTATTTTTTGATGATCTCTCTGGTTGTTGCGGGCGAGCTGGTATTCGGATTGCCATTTAATATTGCTCGCGTATTTCGACCGACGCTCCTGGAAGTATTCGGATTTACCAACACGCAGCTCGGCGATCTTTTTGCCGTTTACGGTATTACGGCCTTGTTGGGTTACTTGCCCGGTGGTGCGCTCGCGGACCGGTTTTCTGCCCGCTCGTTAATGTCATTTTCGCTATTTTCAACAGCGGCCGGTGGCATCTATATGGCGACGATACCCGGCGCGGTAGAGATGGCGGTCCTCTATGGGTATTGGGGAGTCACGACGATTTTCCTGTTTTGGGGCGCCCTGATTCGGGCGACCCGCGAGTGGGGTGGCGATAACTCTCAAGGTCTCGCTTTCGGTATTCTTGAGGGGGGCAGGGGGTTGGTCGCGGCAATTGTCGCGTTCGTCGCCGTAAACCTGTTCGCTTTCTACATGCCCGAGAACGCTAATCTTGCCACCGAGCAGCAGCGCGTGACCGGGTTTCGTACGATTATTCTGTATTATTCGGCCGCCACTTTTCTCGCCGGACTTTTCACCTGGTACACGATTCCCGTCGTGAAAAGAGCCAGGCGGATTGAATACAACCCGCTGCAAGGAATGGGCCTCGTGCTGCGAAAACCGATTCTGTGGGCGCAGGCGGGTATTATCGTATGCGCCTACTGCTGTTTCAAAGGGTTGGATAATTATTCTCTCTATGCGGTGCAGGTGCTTGGGATGGACGAGGTCGAAGGTGCCCGGCTGGCCGTCTACGGTGGCTGGACCCGCCCCGTCGCGGCCGTCATTGCCGGACTGATTGCGGATCGTTTCAATGCGACACGTTTAATCGGCTTCATCTTTGTGTCGCTGTTCGTGTCATACGGCACGTGGTCGATGATGACTCCGGCCGGCAGCGGCGTCGCCGTTATCTATGTAAATTTTTTCGTCAGCTTTTTTGCCGTATATGCGCTGCGTGGCATCTACTTCGCCTTGCTTGAGGAAACCCGGACACCGAAGTTCCTGACGGGCGCGGCGGTTGGCATGATTTCACTGGTCGGTTACACGCCGGAAATATTCTTTGCGCCGATTGCGGGCCGCATACTTGACGCAAATCCGGGGATCGTCGGTCATCAAAACTATTTTATGTTTCTAGCGGCAATCGCCGTGTTTGGCGTGTCGATAGCCCTGTGGCTGTTGTGGATGCGTCGACCCGGGGCTGCGGCGTTGTGGCATGAAGAGGAGACGGGCGCCGGCGAAATAAATTCGTGATCGCAAAGGTCTGGTTCTTCAGGAGCGCTAAAAGGAGAGGTCCCAATGAATTCCAATCCGACATTTCGAGAGCAAATCCGACGGAACACGGTGGCGCTGATCAGCCTCGCCATCGCGATTACCAGTCTCGGTTACAACACCTGGCGTAACGAAGCGAGCGAGCACAATCGCAATCAACGCCTTGTCTCAATACAGATGCTCATTATGCTGGGCGAATTGCAGCAGGTCGTTCTGGACCGACGCTATGGCAGAGACTCGGAAGGCAAGGCGGTTTTACGAAAGGGCTGGGCGCTGGTGCTGACGCTCCGCGATATTGCGATGGTTGCCGACGGCGACGTACCCGAATCTGCGGAGCTCCTTTTCGAGGTGTGGCAGAGGGATTCCAGCTCGCTTGGATCCAGCGACGCTGCCAAGCAGCGAATCGATCAGGCCGTCGATGCCGTTCGACACGATACTCACGATATCTTGCGCAGCCTGGATTGAGCGCGCATGCGCTCCTATTTAACGGGATCAAGACCGATAATCACCGGATCGTGATCGGATGCGCGATACGGTGAATCAGGATCGAACAGGTCCGGATCGCGACCGTTCTCGAGGTTGTAGTCGAGCAGCGCTGGTTCGTCGGCGTTGATATGCCACTCGAGCGCCCCGCGGACTTGAGAGGCCATGCTGGACGATGCGAAGGCGTGGTCCAATGCCCCGGCCTGGCCATCAAAAACAAAGGAATACGCGTCCGGAATTGCCACAAGCAAGTTGATCAGTCCGGCATCTTTCAGGGCAATCAGCGGGTCTTCCAGCGTGTAGGCGTTGAGATCGCCAATGACGAGAAAGTCGGTATCGCCGCTGCCGGTCGGGTCTGTTTTTATCCATGCGGCAATCGCGGCGGCGGCATCGGTGCGTGTAATGTTGCAATTTCCCTGACCGTCGTCGCGATCGATGTCACCGGAGCGGTCACATGAAGATCCTTTTGACTTCAGATGATTTACGATGACTGTAAATACGGCGCCGGTATCAACGACGACGAACGATTGTGCGAGCGCCGGACGATTGCGCTTATCGGCAAATTTCGGATCGACGCTGGAATCGAGCAACGCGAATGGTCCGCGCAACTGCACTGCAGGCGCTCGGTATATGAAGCCGGTCTTGATGGCCCCGTCGTGAATGGCGCCAGTATCAACGTACGCATAATCGATCGAACCCGCGCGATCGTTCAGTGCATTGACGATCATGGCGATGGAGGCGGATGCGTTGTTCTCCAGTTCCATCAGGCCGACGATATCGGCGTCCATCAATAGCAGCGCCGAAATTGTCTTGGTGAGCTGCCGGGAAAGTTCCAGTCCACTGTCTGCGCCGCGGCAACCGTTATTTCCTTGCGGTCCGCAGATCGCTTTTCCCGAGTCGATATTGGAGAAGAAGTTAAGAACGTTGAAACTGGCAACGCGAATAGCGCCAGACACGGCGGGCGCAAGCGGACGGGGGTTGTCGTTGTCAAACAAGGGGTCTGCAGTGGGCATGAGGCGCCAGGTCTCGTCGCCGCTGCCGCCGCTACCCCGTGAGTAGCGCAGATTGCCGGTGAGCCCCGTGATCGAGTCGCCAGTTCGAATGGAGTAATCTGCGCGCTTGCCCGCTCTCAGGTGGCGGATAGATTTTGGACGCAGTGAATGCATGCCGTCGTCGAGAACGATCGACCTTGCGGCGTTGTGTTTCTTGTGCGCCGCGTAATTGGCGGTGTCTGCCGTGTTCGAGTTTGTGAAGCTGTACAGCCTGCCACCCTGAGATAAGCCGACGGCGCCGAAGCGTTCCAGGAACCGCAGATTCGTCACCGACAGCTCTTGTGAAAAGCGTACCAGCATGCCCTCGTAACGTTCCAGATCGGCAATGTCGTTGCCATCGCTATTTTTCGCCAACGCAGCGGCTGGTAAATCGATGTCAGTTGGTGCGATAGAGCCGGAGCCGACGATGCGCACCCTTGCTGCGTCGATTTGTGTTTCACCGTAATATTCTTTGACGGTGCCATCGACTGCGACCCGGTCGCCAACGCTGACGTCAGTCGTCGGAGTCTTGCCGTCATAAATGAAGATTCCGTCCGACGTCGACGGGTCGCCGTCGGACGATTCCTGCTGCAGGTAAAAGCCGCTAAGTCTGCTCGTGCCGTCGCTGTCCTGAAAATCGCCCGTGACGATGCCCGCAAGTGAAACGCTACGGCCTTCCATGGGGCTGGCGGCGCCCGCGCCCTGAATATCGGAGATCAGGATGACGCCACCCCAAGCGGCTATGATTTGCGTACTCAACAGGACAGCCAGATATTTCATGTGCGTATTTTAGCCCATGTCGAATACGAGTAGTTCCGTTTCGCTTTCGGCGTTGAAAATCACGCGATTTTCGTCGCTGATTTGCGCGCCGTCGCCCGCTTTGAGTGCTTCTCCATTGAGCGTAAGCTCGCCATAAACGACCTGCACAAAGACCTTGTGCCCAGCGGCAACGTCGTGCACGAGCTCCGTTCCTGGCTCCATGATACTTGCGTACAAATCGACCTTTTGGTGCACGGTAACGGAGCCGTTCCGGCCGTCTCTGGACGCGACGAGCCGCAATCTGTTCAATTTTTGTTCGCGAGAAAATGCGGCCTGCTCATAGCCAGGTTCGAGGTTTTTTTCCTCCGGTATGATCCACATCTGCAGCAAGTGCAGCTCGTGTTCTTGCGAGGGGTTGAATTCGCTGTGCTGTACACCGGTGCCCGCCGTCATACGCTGGACGTCGCCGGCAACGATGACGGTGCCGTTGCCCATGCTGTCCTTGTGTTCGATCGCACCGGATATCAGGTAGGTAATGATCTCCATATCCTGATGCGCGTGAGTGGGAAATCCTTTTCCGGGGGCGATACGGTCTTCGTTGATGACGCGCAGCGGGCCGAAACGGACGCGCTCCGGGTTCTGGTAATCGGCAAAAGAAAACGTGTGCTTCGCTTGCAACCATCCGCGGTCGGCGCTGCCGCGGGTTTCTGACGCGATGATTTCAATCATTTCATTCTCCTTTAAGCGGCGTCCGGTGCGGCATGAATGAGCTCGGCAATACTGGCGCTCGCGCGATCCATTGAGCCCCCAGCATCGCTGTTGAGTTTGTCCGCAGCGATCACTTCGACATCGGTAATCCCCACGAAGGATAATATGTGCCGCAAATACGGCGTAGCGAAGTCGATGGGACCGCCTACCTCAACGCCGCCGGTCGCCACGACAAGATAAGCCTTTTTGCCCTCCAACAATCCCTTGGGGCCGTTTTCAGTGTATCGAAAAGTCAGGCCAGCGCGAGCAATCATGTCGATCCACGCTTTGAGGGCTGCTGAAATTGAAAAGTTATAGACCGGGACGCCAATAACGAGTACGTCTGCGATTTTGAGCTCGGAGACGAGCAGATCGGAGTACAACAGCGACTTGTGCTGCGATTCTTTTCTGGACTCTTCCGGGGTGAAGTTCGCCTCTATCCACGCCTCGTCTACAAACGGCATGCCGTCGCTGAGATCCCGCCGCGTCACGTCGACGGCGCCATGGCGGCGCACCAGTGCGGCTATCAGATCGGTACAGAGCTGACGGCTAACAGAACCGTTCCGGCGGCCGCTCGAGCTGATTTCGATTATTTGTAATGGCTTGTTGCGCACGTCCTGTCTCCGTTGAACTTTGCTGAATACGGTTGCAGGACAGTTTCGTTGTTGACAATGACGAGATAAACACTAGTCTGAAGATAATATTGTTCTTGTTATCGCAACAATATGGATAAATTCGAAGATATTCAAGCGTTTATCGCGGTCGTCGACGCAGGAACGTTCACCGCGGCCGCGGAGCGCCTGAATTTGGCCAAATCCGCCATCAGCCGCAGGGTATCGGCGCTGGAAGAACGCCTCGGCGTGCAGCTGTTGCATCGCACGACCCGTGTATTGAACCTGACAGAGACAGGGCGCAGTTTCTACGAGCGCGGCACCCGAGTTCTTGCGGACCTCGAAGAGGCTGAAGCGGCCGTCCAGCAGGAGCACGGTGAACTGCGTGGCACGTTGCGAGTCGCATTGCCGCTGTCGTTTGGTGTACGTCACATGTGTGGACCCATCGCAGTCTTTGGCAAGCAGCACCCGAATGTGCGGTTCGATCTCGACCTGAACGATCGCCGGGTGGACCTGATCGAGGAGAATTTCGATGTCGCCCTGCGAATAGGCGATCTGGCCGACTCGTCTTTAATTGCCCGAAAACTGTTTGACGTTCGAGCCGTTGTTTGCGCCTCGCCAGGCTATCTGAGTACTCACGGTGCGCCGCAGACGCCCGATGATTTGCGAAATCGCCAGTGCCTGGTCTACTCAAATCTGGCTGATCCCGATAAATGGGCCTACGAAGACCGCGCTGGAAATTCGCACACAGTCAAAGTGAACAGGGCGATGACGGCGAGCAGTGGCGATTTTCTCGCCAATGTTGCAGCCCACGGACTGGGGCTGATCATACAGCCGACGTTCATCGCATCGGAGGCGATACGCCGCGGCAACCTCGTGCCCGTACTGACAGACTACCAGTGGCCCATTGCAAGCGCGTACGCGGTGTATCCACCGACTCGCCACCTCTCTTATCGGGTGCGGGCTTTCATCGATTTTCTTGCGGAGAAATTCGCGGGTACGCCGCAATGGGACCGGGACTGTGAGCCTCCCGGCGCCAGGCAGTCCTGGCTGGGGTAACGGACACAAGATTGATCGGGTAATAAATTCGACTCGAAGCCGGTCTGAATAGGGGAGTGCTGGTAACAGGGAAACGAAGGTGGCTGCAAAAACCGAACGGTTCTTCAGGTCATGGATAGTCGCCTATGTGGCTTTCGTTATAGCCCTGGTCGCAGCAGGGACGGGCAGTGGAGCGCCAGCAAACTCGTCCTTCGTCTCGCCGGGTTCCTATCCGGCCGGTTTTTACAGCGACAAGGCATTTTTTTTACCGACGCTGGAACAGAATCGCCGCACGGATATCTGACGTACCCGTGCTGGTACCGGACGTACTATAATCTCTCGGTGTCAACAAGCAGAGATTTGGCGTGCAAAAAAATGCCTTTCCAACCATAGCGATCGCGTTCGTCTTATTGTCCGCTTGCACCCAGGAAGCGCCGCCACAGCGTGATGCGGGATCCAGTGCGTTCCAGAAAGAGCTGCAGACGAGATTCATCAATGCGCAGCCGGGCGACGTCATTGACATTCCGGAAGGCTTTTACGAGTTAACGCGCGGCCTGTCACTGAACGTATCCGGCGTGACGATACGCGGCGCTGGAATGAACAAGACGATCCTCTCATTCAAGCACCAGGTTCAGGGCGCCGAAGGGCTGCTTATCAACGCCAGCGACTTCACGATCGAGGATCTCGCGATCGAGGACACGCCCGGTGACGCTATCAAGATCAATGAAGGCGTGAATATCATCGTTCGTCGATTGCGAACAGAATGGACGGGCGGTCCCGCCGAGAAAAATGGCGCGTACGGAATCTACCCGGTGCAGACGGAAAACGTATTGATCGAGGACTCGGTCGCGATTGCGGCGTCGGATGCCGGAATATACGTTGGTCAGTCGAAAAACATCGTTATTCGCAATAATCGCGTTGAGTACAACGTCGCCGGCATTGAAATAGAGAATTCGATCGGTGCGGATGTTTATGGCAACGTCGTTATGAACAACACGGGCGGAATCCTGGTATTCAACATGCCCGCACTGCTGCAGTCTGGACACAGCACCCGTGTCTATCAGAATACGATAACGAACAACAACACCGATAATTTCGGTGCGGAAGGAACGCCGGTCGCCAGCGTTCCGGCGGGCTCCGGTGTCGTTATCAATTCAAACGACAGGGTAGAAATTTTCGATAATGACATTGCGGATAACAATACGGCGAACATCATCGTCAGCAGCTACTTTTCGACCGGCTATTTCGGCAAGGGCGAAGTAGTCGATAAATACGACCCGTATCCAGAGACTATTTATGTGTATGGCAATCGCTTTTCAGGCGGAGGGTCGTCACCGGACGGCCTCAAACTCAAGGCGCTCAAGGTAGCCATGTTTGGTCTTACGGGTAGCTTCCCGGATATTATTTGGGATGGATACGTGAATCCGGAAAACACGGGCGACGATGGCAAGCTCCGCGCTGAATTTGCGATCTGCGTTGATAACGGCAACGCAGAGGTGATGAACGTCGATCTTGGCAATGACAGCGCGAATATCGTTGTTGGCGAGGAGCAGCATGCGTGCCGGCATGAAAAGTTGCCCCCGGTAGTGCTTGCGCCGCCGCTGGACGTCTAATGCGCCAATTATCTGTCGCCGTGCTTTTTTGCTTGCTGGCGAGCTGTGCGAAACCGAATCCGCCTGTTGTGATTTACGCGGCCGATCAGATTCCTGAACAGCTCAGCGCATGGGGCGTCGTATTGTCGGATGGACAGTATTTCGAATTGAACGACGGTGTGCTGCCGTACGAATTGAACACGCCGCTCTTTTCAGATTATGCGATGAAGCTGCGCACTGTCTGGTTACCTGAGGGCAAAGCCGCCATCTACGATGCGACCAGGGAATTCGACTTCCCCGTTGGCACGATTATCAGCAAGACGTTCCACTACCAAAAAGCGGCGGGCTGGTCGCAGGCGGAATACAAGCTGGTGCGAGCGGACAGGGAATCTCGTCTCGACGACAATCGTCAGCTCGATCTTGACGACTATGTGTTGATCGAGACTCGCTTGCTGGTGCGTTACGACGACGGCTGGCAGGCGTTTCCCTATGTTTGGAATGTCGCGCAGACTGAGGCCTGGCTGGAGATCGCAGGAGATGTGAAAAATATGTCACTGGTCGATGCACACGGTGAACTGGATTTTCTGTATGTCGTGCCCGACGCCAATCAGTGTTCCGGCTGCCATGCACCAAACCATTCGAATCGGCAAATTCAACCGATTGGATTAAAGGCGCGGCATCTTAATCGAAGCTACGATTTCGGCGAAATCAGGGCGAACCAGATCGAGCATTGGCAATCCCTCGGCATCCTGACGGGCGTCGACAGTGATGTGCCGGCAAGTGCGCGCTGGACCGATCCCGGCGACGCAACGCTCAGCGAACGTGCGCGAGCCTACCTCGACATCAACTGCGCGCATTGCCACAGTACGGTGGGTGCCGCGGACACATCGGGTTTGTACCTCAATATCGAGGCGGCCGTCGATCGCAATTTCGGTATCTGCAAGTCGCCCACTGCGGTTGGGCAAGGCAGTGGCAATCGAAAGTACGACATACATCCCGGCAAGCCGGATGAGTCGATATTGGTATTTAGAATGGAGCACACGAACCCGGCGATCGCAATGCCGGAGCTTGGGCGTAGTACAGTACATACGGAGGGTGTGGCACTGGTCTCTCAATGGATAGCGAGTCTCGAGGGAGATTGCTAGAAGAACAGATGCGCGGGAATCATCTGCTTTTGGATGGAAAGAGTTATGCGAAAACTTGCACTGCTTGTGTGCTTATCGATGTTACCGGCGTCGGCCTTTGCCGGAGACATCGTCAAAGAGTTCAGCGGCACCGGCAATCGGACGACGGAGATCTTTACCGTGAATTCGCCGTGGTTGCTCGATTGGCGACTTGATGGCCCTGGTTGGCGCAGCAATGGTAGCTACGAGGATCATGTCGCCCTCGACATTACGCTCATAGAGGTGCCATCCGGGCGTCACCGGGGTCGCGTTTTGCATACGAAGTTCGTCGGCAACGGCCTGAAATTGTTTAACGATGGCGGCACCTACCGATTGCGCATCAGCTCGATGCTGGCGCGCTGGACGATCAAGATTGAGCAAATAAAGCCCGAAGAAGCAGAGGCCTACACGCCAAGAAAGGATAATTGACGCGTGCTTCAAGCGACCGGCCGCAAGGGCAGCGTCGTCGTCAGTCTGGCGGCGGTCATCGTCATCATTTTTGGTATGCAGATGGCGAAGGTGTTGCTCGTACCGTTCCTTATCGCCGCGTTTCTTGCGCTCATTAGCGTGCGACCCATGTTGTGGCTGCAGCAAAAACGATTACCGAACTTTCTTGCGGCGCTGGCAATCGTGTCCGCGATGGCGCTCATATTAGCCGTCATCGGAGCGATTCTGGGCAGCTCTATCGCGGACTTCACAGCGGCACTGCCTGAATACCAGGCACGACTCGATGTCATCGTCGACGGTGCGGTTAATTTTTTCCTTAAGCACGTCGGTGGCGATCAGTCGATGGACAGTCTTGCGGACATGGTCGACCCGGGATGGGCGATGGGGCTTGTCGCAGCGATTCTTAACAGCCTTAAAGACGTACTAACCAACATGTTTTTGATCATATTCATGATGATCTTCATGCTGCTCGAAGCATCCAGTTTTGGCACGAAAGTAGAAGCGGCTTTCGGTCGCAGCGCCAACTCTCTTGAACGTCCGTGAGTGTTTTTGCAAAACCTGGGCCGCTATCTGGGTATCAAGACTGTTGTCAGCGCGGCCACAGGCCTGTGCGTCGGCATTTTAACCTGGTCTATCGGCCTGGATTTCCCTTTGCTATGGGCGATGCTGGCGTTTTTACTGAATTACATTCCAACCATCGGATCGATTATCGCCGCCGTTCCCGCGATACTGTTGGCGCTAGTGCAGTTGGGACCGGGCGCGGCGGGCGCGACAGCAATGGGCTTCGCGGCGATCAATGTCGTGTTCGGCAATGTGATCGAACCTCGAATGATGGGCTACGGCGTGGGTATTTCGCCGCTGGTCGTATTCGTCGGGTTGGTCTTTTGGGGCTGGGTTTTCGGGCCGGTCGGGATGCTATTGTCAGTCCCGTTGACGATGGCGCTGAAACTGGCGCTCGAGAGCGACGAGCGAACTCGCTGGATCGCGATATTCATCGGATCCGAGCGCGATGCTCAGCACGCGCTGAAAAATCGGTCCCGGTTATAATTCCGATAAGCTCCCTGTTTTTCATAACCGGCAGAGAGCCTATCTGGTGCTTCTCCAGGAACAGCGCCATGCTCTTGTGTTTACCTCTGCCATCAGTCTAGCTATTCTGGCTTGCAGAACCATTGCGAGAAACACGTATCCGCAGCGGCCGTGAGGTCCGGAATTTAAGGTATTGCCGACGAATCGTTATGATAAGTTCATGAAAAAACTTTGTTTGCTGATTCTTGTGTTGGGTATTTTTCGCCCGGTTTCAGGGGCGGAAGAGCGTGACGCACAGACCATTATTCGCGACGCGATCGATCACTGGCGTGGCCTGTCATCCTATACCGAAATGACCATGGTGATTCATCGGCCCGACTGGGAGCGCTCGATGACGATGCGCGCCTGGACCAAAGGGCAGGACCAGTCACTGGTGCGCATTGTCGAACCCAGGAAAGACCGTGGTAATGGCACGCTGATCGATCACAACAACATGTGGTTGTACTCGCCAAAAATAAATCGCGTGATAAAGGTGCCATCCTCGATGATGGGACAGAGTTGGATGGGTTCGGATTTTTCCAACAAGGACATCGCGCGGACCGACGAGATCGTCAATGAATATGAGCACAGTATCCTTGGCGTAGAGATAATCGACGGTGTGACCGTCTATGAAATCGAATCCGTGCCTCTTGAAGACGCAGCGATTGTGTGGGGTAAAGAAGTGCTTCGAATTCGGGCAGATCACGTCATTCTTCGGCACTCGTTTTTCGATCAGGACGGAGAACTCGTCAAGGTTCTTGAGACCGTCGAAATCGCGGAGATGGGTGGTCGAATCATTGCGAAAAGACAACGCATGAGTAAGGTCGATAGACCACAGGAGTGGACCGAAATCAGCGTCATTTTCGTCGCGTACGAGGTCGAGTTTCATGACAACCTGTTTACGCAATTCAGCTTGCGTAATCCGCGAGACTGACAAGCGTGCACATTGTTCTCAGGTTGGCCTGGCGCAATCTTTGGCGACAGCCACGCCGCACCTGGCTTACTACGGGCGCGATGGTGTTCTGCAATATTTTGCTGGTTTTCATGATGTCCATGCAGTTTGGCATGTACGGCATGATGATCGACAATACCCTGCAGATTTTCACCGGCCATTTGCAGGTGCAGGCGCCCGGATACAAAGACGAGCAAAAAATGCGGCAGGTCGTGCCCAATATCCTGCCGCTGGCAAACACGATACGCGCTGAGTTGCAGTCGAAAGCCGTGGCCGCGCGCGGGCGAACGTTCGTGCTGGCTTCAAGCGAAGAACGCAGTTATGGCGTTATGGTCTATGGCGTGGAGCCTGAGTTCGAGCAAAACGTATCCAATATTCCTGGCCTGGTGCGTGATGGGCGATACCTGCGAGACCATGACGCGGCGGAAATCGTAATCGGCAGCATTCTTGCGCGGAACCTCCGCGTGGATATTGGCGATGAAATGACATTGCTGGGCGGCGGGGCCGACGGCTCGTTTGCGGCAGCCGTTGTCGATGTTGTCGGCATATTCACTAGCGGCGTTACGGCCATTGACCGCAATATTGCAGAAATTCCGCTGGGCTTGTTTCAGGAAACGTTTTCCATGCGCGGCGCCGGCCATCAGATTGTCGTCGTCGGCGAAGACCTCGACGAAGTACCGTTACTGCAGATGCGAGTGCAGTCGGTTCTGCCTGCCGGCAGCGAGTTGCAGGTACTCGATTGGGATACGCTGCAACCGGGCCTGAGGCAAGTCATTCAGGCGGACATGAGCAGTTCGTTCTTCATGTATTTCGTGCTCGTCGTGCTGGTGTCTTTCAGTGTACTGAACACGCAGCTGATGTCGGTGCTCGAACGAACCCGCGAATTCGGTATCGTCATGGCGCTGGGGCTGAAGCCCGGGAAGCTTGGCGGACTCATTATGCTTGAGACTGCGTTGATGGGAATGATGGGTGTTGTGCTAGGTGCATTTGCAGGCGCATTGTTCACCTCCTGGTTTACGACTAATGGTCTGGCTATCCCGGGCATGGAGGAAATGGCGGCGCAGTTCAATCTTCCGGCGAAAATGTATCCGCGCGTAAATCTACTCACATTGCTGGCCGGGCCGGGCATCGTTTTCGTTTTTACGATGCTCGCGGCGATCTACCCGGCACTGCGGCTGCGTTGGCAAAACCCCGTCGAAGCAATGCGGGTGGCCTGATGCGACTATTCGGCGTTCTCTTTCGACTTGCCTGGCGCAACTTGTGGCGCAACCATCGCCGCACGACCATCATGCTTTGCGCCATAGCCGTTGGCGTGTGGGCGATGATCTTCATGACAGCGCTGACGCGCGGCATGGTTGACCAGATGATCATCGAGGGCATCAGAACATTGCCCGGCCACGTGCAGATTCACAATCCGAAGTTTCTTGACGACCCCAGTATTTCAAATCCTGTTTCGATATCCGCACAACAAAGCTTCGATGATCCCGAAATCGTGGCATGGTCAAGTCGTGTCAAAGTTCCGGCCGTCATAAGCAGCGAGCGAGAATCGCGTGGCATCACTTTATTGGGCATCGATCCCGTTGCCGAGCGACATATTTCGTTCATCAAATACGACGAAGTGGACGGTCGGTTTCTGGTCGATAGCGACGACAAGGGAATCGTCATCGGCGCGAAGCTGGCGAACATTCTCGAAACCGAAATTGGCAAGCGCGTCGTCATCATGAGTCAGGACCCCGACAACGATATCGCAGACAGGGGCTTTAGAGTCGTGGGTTTGTATACGGCGAGCACGGGCGCAGTGGAAGAGGCGTATGCGTTCGTTGGCAGGGCGACGGTACAGAAAATGTTGCGCATTGGCAACCAGACCACTGAAGTTGTGTTCGTCGGCGATGATTATCGTGACGTTGAGGCGCTCTATGAGGTCATTCTGGACGCAGTCGATGACAGCGTTTCCGTACAACGATGGTATGAGACCAATACCTACTTGGGAAGCATGCTTAATGTGATGGACGGTTTTGTCGTCGTCTGGATTATAGTGATCTTTCTCGCTCTGTCCTTCGGTCTCGTCAACACGCTGATGATGGCGGTATTCGAACGAGTGCGCGAGATAGGCCTGATGCTGGCGCTGGGGATGAAACCGGGCAGCATACTCGGGCAAATCCTCATCGAATCGATGTTGCTGCTGCTTATCGGGTTGGTAGCCGGCAACATGCTGGCCTGGGCGACCGTGATGTCGCTACAGGGCGGCATCGACGTATCCGTGGTCGCGGAAGGGCTGGAAATGTTCGGCGCGGCGAGCGTCCTGTATCCGAAACTGAATGTTGACGACATGATTCTGGCCAGCAAAGTCGTGTTGGTACTTGGCTTTTTGGCTAGTCTTTCACCGGCGTGGCGAGCGTCGCGTTACAAGCCAGTTGAAGCGCTGGCAAAGGTTGGATAATGAGTGCTGTTCGTTGTGTCGATTTGTGCAAGACCTACCGCCAGGGAGATCAGGACATCAAAGCTCTGGATCACGTCAACCTGGAAATTACGAGCGGTGATTTTGTTTGCCTGTCAGCACCGTCCGGTGGCGGCAAAACAACGCTCCTGAACGCGATCGGCGGATTGGATACGCCGGACAGCGGCGAGGTCTATGTGGCCGGTCAGCGAATCGATAACCTGAGCAAAAGCGACCTGGCAGATTTGCGCCTCCGGAAAATCGGATTTGTGTTCCAGGCTTATAATCTGATACCGGTCCTCACTGCGCGCGAGAACATTGAATTCGTCATGCAAGTGCAGGGCGTGCCGGCCAGTGAAAGGCGGGAAAAGTCGCTGGCGATATTACATGAGGTTGGGCTCGAGACTCTCGAGGATCGCCGGCCGGCGAAGATGTCGGGAGGGCAACAGCAACGTGTTGCGGTAGCACGGGCCATCGTTTCAAGACCCGAACTCGTACTTGCCGACGAGCCGACCGCGAATCTCGATTCAAAGACCGCAGGCGAACTGATGGAGCTTTTCACTGCATTGAACGAGCGCCACAACAGCACGTTTATTATCGCAACCCACGATCAGCACATAATGACCTATGCGAAAAGGCTGATCCGTATGCTTGACGGTCGCATAGTGGAAGACATCGACCAGCGTGCTGCCTAGGCTATTTATACTGCTGATCGTCTGTTCTTTGTCTGCGATGGCGGATGACGGCAAGACCGAACTGGGCGGCCATACGAAGTTGCGCATGGTTGGCCAGACCTACCCGGCTGACAGCGTGTTGCGCGACCTCGCAGGCAAAAGTTCCGTGGACCTACAGGGCGACTTGCGGCTGAACTTTGCGAGCCGCGTCGGTGGCTGGTCGTTTGACGCGAGTTATCAACTGGTCGCGTTCGACGGCGAGACCTTCCAGTTGCCCGGCGACAAGCGGCGTTTTTTCGATCTCACGGCTGTACTGAATCAAGGCAGTCGCTCGGCCTTGCTGCACAGGCTCGATCGGCTCTCGATTGGTTATGCCGGCGAAAAGACGGTCGTGCGCTTCGGGCGGCAGGCGCTGTCCTGGGGGAACGGTTTTTTCTACGCGCCGATGGATCTGGTCAACCCATTCAATCCGGCCAGCGTGGACACCGAGTACAAGACCGGCGATGACATGTTGACTGTGCAGTACCTGCAGAATGGTGGGTCCGATATCCAGGGAGCCTACGTTTTTCGCCGCGATCCGGTGAGTGGCGACGTCGATGGGGATGAGTCAACAATTGCATTCAAGTACCACGGCATCACCGGCGGCGGAGAGTTCGACGTGCTTGTTGCGCGGCACTACGGCGCCACGGTCGTCGGTGTTGGTGGAAATTACGCGATGGGCGGCGCGATATGGGGCGGCGACCTGGTCTTTACGCGCACCGATATCGACGCGTACATACAACTAACGACAAACCTGAGCTACTCGTGGAACTGGGCCGGAAGAAACATGAGCGGCGTGTTGGAGTATTACTTCAATGGCTTCGGTCAGCGCGCTGGCGCGTACGATCCGCAGTCGCTGATTGCCAACCCGGACCTGGTGTTGCGGTTGACTCGCGGCGAGTCTTTTACACTCGGGCGACATTTTCTGGGGAGCAGCGTCCTGATCGAGATGACGCCGCTATGGAGCGTATCACCCACGGTGCTTGCGAATATCAGCGATCCCAGTGCGTTATTTCAGTTGATCACGAATTTCAGCTTGTCTGACAATATGAGCTTGCTGGGAAGCATCAACATCCCGCTGGGCGGTAACGGCACGGAGTTCGGTGGAATTGAGTCGGGCGTTCCCGGACGCTATCTGTCGAGGGGCGCCGGCGTGTTCGCTCAAATTGCCTGGTATTTCTAGCGGTCGCGTGAGTTACAATAATGGCCGAAGGAAGTTTATCGAGCGAACCCGGTTGGGAGTCTGGCCTTTGAGTATCCTGCGCTACACCGTTCCGAATAGCTTTACTGCGTTGAGCCTGCTTCTGGGCGTTGCGTCAATTGTCACGACGCAGCTCGGCGATCTGGAGCTTGCTGGCTGGATAATCGTTTGGTGCGCTTTGCTGGACGTCATGGACGGACTTTCAGCCCGCCTGCTCAAGGCGACGTCGAGCTTCGGCGCCGAATTCGACTCGATGGCCGACCTGGTCGCCTTCGGTGTAGCGCCCGCCGTGTTGGTTCTGAATGCGGGGCTGCAGATTGGCGGAGTTGAATATCAGTCCGGGCAGTTCTGGGTCTTGCTGGCCGCAATTGCGACGTTCGTGCTTGCAGGGGCCATGCGTCTGGCGCGATTCAACCTGGTATCGAATGAACCGAGTACGGGCTGGTTTACCGGCATACCGATAACGGCAACCGGTGGTGGCATGGTCTCATCGCTGGTGTTGGTTCTCATTCATCACGAAGACGTGGCCGCGGTGCTGCCGCTGCATTTGTATTTTCCGATCCTGATGTTTGTACTCGCCATATTAATGATTTCGAGACTGCGGTTTCCGAAGGCGATGCGCCGTGAAAGTAATTTCATCAACGTGTTTCAAATCCTGGTCATCGGCGGCATCTATTACTGCGGTATCACCCGGACCTACCCGGAATACCTCCTCGGAATCGGGGTTTTCCTGATGATCGCTGGCATTATCGCTGGTCGAATTACGCGCGACGCCTGAATGTCGACCACCGTAACCGTACTCATTGTCTACCTTGCCATCCTGGCTGCGTTGGCGATCTGGAGCCGCCGCGAGACGCACACGTTGTCAGGGTATTATCTGGCGGGCAAGAAACTTCCCTATTGGGTCGTGGCCTTTAGCACGAACGCGACCGGTGAAAGTGGTTGGTTGTTACTCGGATTGTCGGGCATGGGCTACGCGGTCGGCGTGCAGGCGTACTGGGTCGTCGTGGGTGAGATTCTGGGCATCGCCGCGTCATGGTGGATCATATCCAGGCGGCTGAAGCGATTCGGCGATGATGTGGACGCGATCACGATTCCCGATGTTCTGGCGGCGAAATTCGAAGACAGGTGGCATCTGATTCGCGGCGTCGCCGTCATCATTATTCTGGTGATGGTGACGGCCTATGTAACCGCGCAGATGGTGGCGTCGGGCAAAGCCTTCAGCAGTTTCCTCGGGATGGATTACCAGACCGGGGTTATCGTTGGCTCAATATTCATCATCGGCTACACGTTCGTCGGCGGGTACAAAGCCGTGTCGTACACCGATGTCGTACAGGGAGTGCTGATGCTGCTGGGCCTGATTGCGGTGCCCATGGCGGCGGTCATCGCGTCGGGTGGCTGGAGCGAAGTGCAAACCAATCTCGCGTTGCAGGATCCGGCCCTGATCGACATGTTCGCGCTGTCTGGCGGCAGCAAACCGGTCTGGATTGCAATCGCCAGCTTCGTCGCCATTGGCCTGCCGTTCCTGGGCATGCCGCAGTTACTGGTGCGCTTCATGTCGGCACGCGACGACGGCGAGATCAAAAAGGCGCGCATTGTTTCGGTATCGGTGCTCCTGATATTTACGATCGGCGCTGTCACGGCCGGCGTTGCCGGTCGCGCGCTGTTCCCGGGCCTTGAAGACGCGGAAACGATCTTCCCGGTTCTTTCAAACAACCTGTTCCCTGAAGTCATCTCCGGCATGCTGCTGGTCGTGGTCCTGTCGGCGATTATGTCGACGGTCGACTCGCTTTTGCTGCTGGCGTCTTCTTCGGTCGTTCGTGACGCGTACCAGCAGATCGTTGGCACGACGAAGAGCGACAAAGAACTTTCGAACTACGGCAAGCTGGTCACGGTCATTATTGGCGGCATAGCGGTAGTGCTTGGCATCCAGGAGCCGCGGCTCATATTCGACTTCGTGCTGGCGTCGTGGTCGGGTCTTGGTTCCGCCTTTGGCCCGGTCATGGTTGGCATCCTTTACTACAAACGTATTACCTGGGCCGGCGTGCTCGCCGGCATGTTGGGCGGCTTTATTACCAGCGTCGTGTGGCTCATCTGGTTCAAGGCAAACGCGCATGGCCTGTACGAAGCGATTCCCGGATTCATCGTCGGCTTTGGCCTGACGTACGGTGTGAGCTGGTTGACGAGCAAAAAATAATCTCTGCAAATGTAACCAAATCAGCAAAGCCGCCCTATAAGTCAATAAGAATTCAACTTTGAGGGTTTGTCCATGCAGTATTTGAAGATTTTTCTCGCTGGTTTGTTGCTGGCGATTCCCGGCCTGTCGGCGGCCGATGCCAGTGATGTTCCCGGGCCGGCAAACTGGTATTTACACGTCGATCTCAAGCGCATGAAAGCCGAGAGCGCCAGCAAGGATATCTACGCCTGGCTGGATCAAAATGCATTTGCCAACGTCAAAAAAGAGTCAGGTCTCGATCTGGCAAAGGAGCTGGACAGCCTGACGGCATATTCACTGCAGGACCAGGGACCGGTCATCCTGTTGGAGGGGAATATCAGTCAGGCCACGAAAGACAAAGTCATGCTTCTTATCGCCGCTGTGGGCGATCTCCGACCGCAAAAATCATCGGGCAAGACCTACTACCATTTTGCCGGCGTCGAAGGGGATGCTGACGATGTGGACAATTCCGGCGGCAACATCGAAATTGACATCGGCTCGCTCGAAGACGAGGCGTGGCTGAGCCTGGCGCTGAGAAACAAGATCCTGGTAACGTCGAGCGAAGTTCAGATGCAAGAATTACTGGCAAACGACGGTAAAATTTCCAGGGGTCACGGTCACAAGGGCGCGTTGGTCGTCCTCACGGCCGAAAAGACCTTACTGCAGGCCGGCATGAACTCCGGTTCGATGGGCGACGATGGGGATTCGGGATGGGAATCGAACATCCTTCGCAATGCTCAGCAGATTGCGATCATCGTAGCTGCGAAGGCGAACAAGCTCTCAATTAAAGCCACGCTCATTACCAAAGAACCGCACATGGCCGCGTCGCTGGCCAGCGTGGCTCGTGGATTAATCAGCCTGGTCGCTTTCGACGACGACATCGATTCGGAAGCCATCGCAGTGCTACAGGGAACGAAGGTAGAAGCCACGGGCAATGCGCTCACAATTTCGCTGTCCATCGATCCGGAAGTGATCGTCGCCGCACTTAATGACTGATGAGCCGGCACTGATTGATGCGGCAAAAGCGGGGTCCGCGGACGCTTTCGCGGATCTCGTTCGCAGTTATCGAGATCGATTATTGCGCTTTCTGCTGACCCGGTGCGCGAGTTACGCGGATGCCGAGGATGCACTGCAGGACACACTGATCAATGCGTATCGCTATCTGCACAGCTACGATCCTCGCTGGCGCTTCAGCACCTGGCTGTATCGGATCGCCATCCGCAACGCGCAGAAAATACGCTCGATGAATGTTGTCGAGATTGGTGACCTGAGCGACGCAGAAAGCGACCCGTTACTGCAGTGCATCGTCGCGTCGGAGACGGAGAATTTGTGGATAAGCGCGCGGCGCGTGCTCACTGACGACGTGTTCGCTGCGATGTGGTTGCGATACGCAGAAGACATGTCAATCAACGATATTTCGAAAGCGCTGGGTCGTTCGGCGTCCTGGACCAAAGTGAATCTGTCACGCGCTCGCAAGGCCCTGGATACGGAAATGAACAGCCAAAGAGCTAAGGACGAAGCCTATGGATAAGCTGGCGGAACAACTAAAAACGGATGCCGGGCGCATTGACGTGCAGGTATCTGCGGAGCTTGATCGCAGGATCGAGGCGTCACTGCGGGGCGTTACACCAAAAAGCGACGGGCAGGTTGTTCTGCCCAAGGGCCGTCCCGCCGGATTTTGGTGGGCGAGCAGCCTGACGGGCATGGTGGTGGCCCTGGCCGTTATTGCGGTGATCAATTCGCGTTCGCAGCCCGAAATTCCTCCCGCAACGACTGCCTCAATTTCACCGGTGCTGACCGTGGCGGCGCCCATTATAGCCTGGAGAGCTGAGTCCGCGATGCTAACGAGCCCGCTCCGGCAGGAGCTGGAGGACTTGCAAGCGGACCTCAGAAAAGTTGAGCACAAGGTCAGGCAAGATATCGGCCTTTGATTCTGTGGAAAATGCCTACTTTTTCACTATCCTCGGTGCCGGGGTCAGTTCGCAGGAATCGGAAATGCGGACTGAATAAGCTCGAAAAATAACCGGTAAGGATGCATATGCCTTTCGCTGTTGTCTTGATTCTGCTCGTCGTCGGCTCCATTATTTTTCACATTCTAAGTCCCTGGACATTTACCGAGTTGGCTTCCAACTGGGGAATGGTGGACTTGACGTTCGACATCACGCTTTACGTCACAGGCTTCGTCTTCGTGGTCGTGAACTTATTCATGGCGTATTGCGTCATCAAGTTCCGCTATAAGAAGGGGCAACTGACTGGTGGTTGGTGTCGGAAGACGGGGATGTCGATCTCTGCCTGACCGAGCCAGTTGGCGAGGTCGACATAGTGATCAAGAGCGCGTTGGCTGCAATGACAGCGGTATGGACTTGTCAGAAAACGTTCAAGGAGTCCGTCAGGCAAGGCGAGATCATTGTCTACGGCGATCCGAAACTCGTGAAAAAACTGCAGGATTGGCTGCAAAGCAGTGCATTGTCGCGATTGGCGTCGCTAGGTGAAATGCCCGATCTGATTTGGCAGGCGCAGTAGTATTGCTGATGCACACCAGGCAACGGGCGACCTCGATGCACTTGTCGTCCAATCGGCTGAGCCAATCGCGTTGGTTTCCTCGAATCCTGTCTGCGCCGCAGAGAGCCGCTCGCAGTACAACGGATCACATCTAATACGGGACCGATTTGGGAAGCAGTTCACAGACCTGCCCGCTCCCTTCCCTGAGACTGAGTTGAGCTGCGGGATGTGCTGTGCCCGTCGTACGGCGCAGGCCCGAACCTAAGGATTATGTAAGATCAAAAGGAATCGTACGATGTCAAATCTATTGTGCTGCTCATTGTTGCTGCTGCTTGCCGGTAGCCCAATATCAAGCACCGCACAGGAGTTGTCCGGTGACAGCATGCGCAGCCTGGATGGACAAGTTCAGGCGATTAAGTCAGATGTGCTGAGCATCGCTTCTGAGCTCAATACGCTGGAAGAACGCCTGCTGTTTCCCTCACATACCCAGATATCGTTATTTGTGTCGATTGCCGAAGACGATGAATTTCGACTGGACGCCGTCAAGCTCGAGATTGATGGGGAGCTCGCCACGCACCACATATACAGCTTCAAGGAGCTGGACGCGTTGCAAAACGGTGGTGTGCAAAGGATTTACACGGGAAACCTGACGACCGGAGACCACCAGCTCAACGTAACCATGATCGGTAAGCTCAGGAACGGCAAGGATTTCAACGAATCAAGCAGTTTTGTTTTTACCAAAGGCGTCAAACCCAAGGTGCTCGGTATTACGCTCGCGGGACCCGGATTTGGTACCAACGCGATTCAGGTAGGAGACTGGTAAATGGTGTTCCGAATATCGAATTCGGCGCTGGGCCTGTTGTTTGTTCTCCTGGCCGTGGCCCCGGCGCACGCCGGTGAACTGAACGATCTCTACTTCGGCGAGGCCATCTATTACGCTCGCCAAGGGCAGTTTTTCGAGGCGTTGGAACGTCTGGATACGGAGATTTGGCAGCACGACCAGATCGACGAGCCCGAACTGGATTCTCTATTTGTGCATATTGACGATGCCGAGTTTTCGCTCGGTGACTTCGAGTTGCGCTACCGAATGCATCACCGCGCGGGCCGCGCCATCAGGGCGGTTCTTGAGGGTGCTGTAGATGAAGTTATCCGCAATGATGCCGCTTATCGCCTCGCGCGAATCCACTTCCAGAAACAGCAGATGGAAGATGCGCTACTGGCGCTTAATCGCATAGACGGCGAAGTGCCGCACTCGATCCGTGATGATATTGCGTTTCTGCGTGCGAACATTTACCTGGCGCAGGGCAAGCAACTTGAATCTGTCGAAGTCTTGAAAAACCTGCAAGGCTCGGACGAGTATGGTGGTTTTGCAGCCTACAATCTTGGTATCGCCTACCTGCAAGACGGTCAGCGCAGCGCTGCCCTCGAACAACTCGAAAAGGCTGGACAAGCGAAGACTGACGACCCAAGCGAGCTTGCCATTCGCGACAAGTCAAATCTCGTACTTGGTACGATCCTGCTTGAAGACAATGAGTTTGAACGGTCACTGCAGTACCTCAACCGGATACGCTTGGACGGGCCGTTTTCGAACCAGGCACTGCTTAGTGCCGGTTGGGCGAGTATGTCGATCGGGGACTTCGAGCGTGCGACGGTGCCCTGGAGCATTCTCGCCGATCGGGAAGTTACAGACAGCGCAACGCAAGAGGCGCTGCTGGCACTGCCGTATGCCTATGGCAAGCTGAATGTTCATGGTCGAGCCGCAATCAACTATGGACGTGCGCTTGATTTGTTCAGCGCCGAGATCCAAAAGCTCAACAGCTCCGTCGACAGCATTCGGGAAGGCCATTTTCTTGAGGCGCTGGTTCGAGAAGAGATCCGACAAAACAAAGACTGGGTGATTCGTCTCAGGACGCTGCCACAGACGCCAGAAACTTATTACCTGATGGAGTTGCTGGCATCTCACGATTTTCAGACCGGCTTGCAAAATTACCTGGACCTTGCCGATTTGCGCCGTAAATTGAAGACATGGAGCGGAGGGTTCGACGCGTTTGAAGAAATGGTCGAAATCCGGGCAGACCACTATGCTCCATTGTTGCCTGAGGTCGACGAACAATTCCGCAAGCTAGACTCGCGCATGCGTTTACGCTTTGCGCAACACAAGATGCTGGTCAAACGGCGCGACGATCTTTTGACAATGCCGCGTCCGAATTTTTTGGCAACGCCTGATGAGCAAGCGATTCTTGGTCGCATCGAAATTGTCGAAGCGCAAATTGCGGCTTTGGATGTCAGCACCAACGAGAAAAACCTGCGGCGCCTGAAGCGATTGAAAGGAATTCTCAACTACACATTGCGCACTGAGTATCACGAACGCCTGACCGAATTCGACAAAAACGTGCGTGGCCTGGATCAGGCGATGGCGATGGTCCAGGACGAGTACGATGAGTACGTACGAATCCGCCAGGCCGCGACTCACAGCTACGTTGGCTATGGCAAGCCGATGAGACGCCTGCGGGCGGAAGTACAACAGTCAGCCGAGAAAATCGAGCAGCTCATGGCTCGTCAGGGTCATTTACTCGAAGTGCTCGCGATTGAGGAACTCGTTGCGCGCCGCAACCATCTCGAAAATTATGGAGACAAGGCGCGGTTCGCACTAGCCGACAGCTATGACCGTGCTACCCAGGCACAGGCGAGACTGGACGATTCGCCATGATCAATAAGCTACTGGTACTCGTGTTTCTGCTAAGCGTCGTCGTGGCGTGCGGAACGACTACGGTCAGAAACGGCACACTGGCTGAACTCGGCGAGGTCAAGGCGGATCTTCAAGACGTCTACCTTGATGACAGCCTGGAGCGCGCCGCCCAGAGTTATCGTCGTTATCTCGAGGAAACATCAGGAAGCGCGAGGACGCCCGAAGCAATGCGCCGTCTTGCTGACCTGCAAATCGAGCAGGCCTATGGAATCATGGGCAACGGTAAAGTCCGGCAGATGACTGAACCGGAGGTCGCCTCCCGAAGCGTCACTGCTGCTCGCGATCCGTCGAGAGGACCCGTAGAACTTTCGGAATCGGACCGGGAGTTCGAGCAACGAGCAACACAGCGCGAAGATTTTCTTACGCCGGGCACGAGCAGCGAACCAGAATTGCTTGCCGTGGACGGAGCGACGATTCCGGCCGGTCCGCGTGCAGCCATCGAGACCTATAAGGAGATCCTCGAGACCTATCCCAACTACGAGCGCAACGACAAGGTGCTTTACCAAATGTCGCGCGCGCACGATGAGGTCGGTCAACCTGATGAGGCGATGGATGTTATGAACCGCTTCGTCAGTGAGTATCCGCACTCAAAATACGTTGATGAGGTGCAGTTTCGCCGCGGTGAATACTTCTTTGTTAGAAAAAACTTTCGCGACGCCGAGGCAGCCTACAACGCAGTGATCCGCCTTGGGTCGAACTCAATCTATTACGAACTATCGCTCTATAAAGGCGGGTGGGCACTGTATAAGCAAACCTTTTACGATGAGGCGTTGGATAATTTCGTTACGTTACTCGACTATCATAAATCAATCGGCTATGACTTCGATGAACATGAGGATGACGACGACAAGCATCGTATAACCGATACCTTCCGTGTCGTTAGCCTGAGTTTCTCAAATTTGGGTGGACCGGAAGTCGTCGACGAGTACTTTTCCGAAAAGGGTCGCCGTAGCTACGGTGACAAAATTTACAGCAATCTTGGCGAGTTCTATTTCACCAAACTACGGTATAACGACGCGGCGTCGGTGTATCGCTCTTTCATCGAGTTGTACCCGTACCACAAAAGGTCTCCACACTTCGGCATGCGCGTCGTTGAGATATTCGACGATGCCAATTTTCCGTTGCTGGTTGTGGAGGCAAAGAAAGATTTCGCGACTCGCTACGCGCTGTCATCGGAATACTGGAATCGTCACGATGTCGATAGTGCGCCTGACGTTACCGGTTTTCTGAAAACGAATCTGACCGACCTCGCGGGCCACTATCACGCACTCTACCAGGAAGGTGTGTCGCCCGAAGAAAAGGCGACCAACTTCGATGAGGCGCATCGCTGGTATCGACAACTGCTGAGCTCCTTTCCGGCCGATGAGGAGACTCCAAAGATAAATTATCAGCTGGCCGACCTGCTGCTTGAGAATGAAGATTTCATCAGTGCAGCACTTGAGTATGAGCTTACTGCCTATGAGTACGGCGATCATGAGCAGGCGTCGGCTGCGGGCTACGCCGCGGTATTCGCCTATCGTCAGGAGTTGGATCGTGCAACCGGCGCCCGCCAGCGCGATGTAAAGGAATTGACAGTAGAGAGCTCGCTGCGATTTGCGGACACTTTCATGCAGCATGATCGGGCGCCTGTGGTGCTTGCTGCGGCCGCAGACGATCTTTATGAAATGAAAGACTTTGTGCGAGCGATCGATTCGGCCGGCAAGCTGATTGAGCGTTATCCCGCGTCAGATCCTGACCTGAGACGTACTGCCTGGGCCGTGGTCGCACACTCATCCATCGATACCGCCGAATACCAAAACGCCGAGCATGCTTATGCGAACCTGCTGAAGCTAACGCCCGAAGACGACGAGTCACGGCCGGCGGTTATTGACGGTCTTGCCGCATCGATTTACAAACAGGCTGAACAGGCGAATCTGCTTGCAGATTATCGCAGTGCAGCAAATCACTTCTTGCGCATTAAGGAGTTGGCGCCAACATCCAGTATCCGAACATCTGCAGAATACGACGCCGCTGCGGCGTTGATGAAGCTGCAGGACTGGACTATGGCCGCCGACGTACTTGAAGAGTTCAGAACATCGAACCCCGATCACGAATTGCACAACGATGCGACCACGCAGCTCGCGTATATCTATCGCGAAGATGGTCAACTGGCGAGGTCTGCCGCCGAGCATGAACGTATCTCGGAAGAGTCAGACGACATTGAGCTTAGTCGGGAAGCCTTGCTGACTGCGGGTGAATTGTATGACGAGGCCAAGGCGATGGCAGAGGCAGTGCGTGTCTACGAGCAATATGTGGAGGACTATCCACGGCCAATAGATTACGCCATAGAGACGCGCAAACGTCTGGCCGAAATTTTTGAGGAACAGCTCGACTACCCGCGTTACTTCGCTCAGTTGGCGGCGATCGTCATTGTTGACGGTGAGGCCGGAGTCGATCGGACGGACCGTAGTCGCTATGTTGCTGCCGGCGCAGCGCTGCTCCTTGCCGAGCAAGTCTACAAACAATTCGCGGGCCTCAAGCTGGTGCAGCCTTTCGAGGCGAGCCTGGCCCAAAAACAGACGCACATGGACACAGCATTGGCTACGTTTGAAAAACTGGTGGACTATGAGGTTGCCGGGGTTACCGCTGCAGCCACCTATTACATTGCCGAAACGTATCGCGAATTCAGTGCGGCGTTGATGGAATCGGAGCGTCCGGACGGTCTTTCCGCAGCCGAGATGAGTGCGTACGAGTTGGTCATCGAAGAAGAGGCCTGGCCATTCGAGGAAAGGGCAATCAAAGTTCATGAAGCAAACTTTGAACTACTGGCCGCCGGCATTTACAACGCCTGGGTGCAAAAGAGCCTCGATGAGCTGGCGTCACTGATGCCAGGTCGTTATGCCAAGAATGAAAGTAGCGAGGGATTCCTCGGATCGATCGATGTATTTGCGTATCGGATGCCCATCGCGCCTGAAACCGATGGCGATGGAGAAGGCGTAGCGGAGTCCGACGAGTCACAGGCGCCAGCGCCTTCCGGTCTTGTCAGCAGAAACTAGGTGAACTCAGACCCAATGACATTACTGGTGTATCACAATAGAAGTTCGATTATCCGCGCCTTGATCACGATGCTGGCTGGTGTGTTTTTGCTCGCCGGCTGCAACGCAACAACCAAACTGGAACGCAAGACAGCGAACATCGAAATTCAGGAGGCGGTCGGATTCACGATCACGGAAGAAGTGTATATTTCCGAGGACGTGCGCTTGCGATATTACGAAGCATTGAACTACCTGGGTGACGGACAACTCGAGCGGGGCATTGCAATTCTGGAAAAAGTCGCGGCGGTAGCTCCTCTGGTAACCGCGCCCAGGATCGATCTTGGCATGGCATATCACCGCCAGGGAGATATGGATGCAGCGGCACGAAATCTTCTTCAGGCACTCGATCTAAATTCCAATCATCCGGTTGCGCACAATGAGCTTGGCATCGTGTACCGAAAAACCGGTCGCTTCGTCGAAGCGAAGCGGCATTACGAAGCGGCGATCGCGGTGTATCCGGGCTACCACCACGCGAGGCGAAACCTGGCTATCCTTTGCGATCTCTACTTGGGCGACTACGACTGCGCGCTTGACCAGTACCAGGCCTACATGACGACAGTAGCGGCCGATGAGGAGGTATCGATGTGGATTACCGACTTGCGTAACCGCAGGGGAAATCAGGCGAAATAATGAACAAGACATTGTATTTATTGTTAATTCTGTCGCTGTCGCCGTCAATATCGGCGGCGGAGGACGAGGCCGATACGGCCAGGACCGACGCAACACCGGTAGAGGGAGTAAAGAAATTGTCGGGTATGTCGATCCTTGGTAACGAGGAGACGCCGAAGTCACTGGTAATCGTTCCGTGGAAATCTTCCGAAATGGGGGATGATATCGGCTTGTCAGATACGCTGGCCGACCGGGCCCAGCCGGTCGACAAGGAAGTTTTTCTCCGCGAGCTGGAATACTTCGAGATTCGTTCAGGCGAGTAATCTGCTCACGATCACCCCCGAACGTGCACTGCGTCACGTTATTCGTTGCGCTCCAAGTCTAATCTGGCATCTATTCGGTTAAATGCCGGCATATTTTGTTAAACGAGGGTATTGAGATGGACTTTTTCTATTCGATTGTAGCCTTCTTCGCAACGGGCGGTCTGTTCATGTATCCGATACTCCTGGTGTTTGCGTTCGGCGTGGCAATTGCGGTTGAGCGCTTTATAACGCTCACGCTGATTACGATCAAGAACCGGGCAGTTTGGAGCAAAGTACAGCCGTTGCTGGATAGCGGCGAATTCACCAAAGCACGGGAAATGACCGGCAACGACGAATCGACAATCTCGCAGGTTTTGAACATGGGGTTGTCCCTGCAGGGCGCTGTTCGCCGTCGTGAAGACATCGAGATCGCGATGGAGGAGAGCATGATGGAAATAGTGCCACGCCTCGAAAAGCGAACACCCTACGTAGCATTGGCATCAAGCATCGCGACGCTGCTTGGATTGCTCGGCACCATCATGGGTTTGATACAGGCATTCACAGCGGTTGCGAATGCTAACCCGGCGGAAAAAGCTGACTTGTTGTCGGCGAGTATATCCGTCGCCATGAACACGACCGCGTTCGGACTCATGGTCGCCATACCGCTACTCGTCGTTCACGCGATTTTGACAAGCAAGACCGGCGACATTGTTGACAGTCTCGAGATGGCAACAGTCAAGGCGTTGAACGTATTTTCCAGAAGGGCGATGCGTGTCGTTGAGGCGTAAACGAAATGGCGCGGAAACATCACTACAAGCGGCGTAACAAGGGAAACACATACGATATCGATGTCACCACATTCCTGAATCTTATGGTGGTGCTGATCCCGTTTCTCCTGATAACCGCTGTTTTCTCGAGACTGACCATTGTAGAGCTTGATTTGCCGAGCAACGCCAATGGTGCTACTCCGCGGCAGGAGAGCTTCCGGATCGAAGTTATCGTTAGAGAGCCGGGCATCGAAATCAGCAACGGGACGGCAATTATCGCTTTGGTCCCGAAGAAAGATGGTGATTACGATCTTGACGCGCTTTCGGAAATGATGGTCGCGTTGAAACAGGAATACCCGAATATCGACGCGGCTTCTGTACTGATGGAGGACTATATTCCGTACGACTATTTGATCCAGGTAATGGACATTGTTCGTGCTGTCGAAGTGCCGACCGAAGTTGAGAACGAGTACGAGCTGTACGCACTGTTCTCTGAAATTTCCGTGGGAGAAGCGCCGTGAGGAACTCTCGCCGAATCAAGCGCATGGGACGGAATCGCTCGAAAATCTCCAAAATGGATTTAACGTCATTGATGGACGTCTTTACAATTCTTGTATTTTTCCTGCTTGTAAACTCTGGTTCGATTGAGGTGCTTGACTCACCGAAGGAAGTGAGTCTTCCGGAATCGCGCGTAGAAACGAAACCGCGAGAGACCGTGGTGATATTCATCAGCCCTACAGAAGTGCTGGTACAGGGGCAATTGGTAGCTATGGTGAATGACATTCTCGAAGACAAGTCGAGCGCTTTGGATCCCATTGCGGCGCGGCTTGCGCAGCTAAAGAAAAGTGTGATCGGGATAAATACGCTGACCGTATCGACGAGTCAGGAAGTGACGATTCTCGCGGACAAGTCGGTACCGTTCATCGTGATCAAGACAATTATGGCAACGTGTACGGACGAGGGTTTCGAGAAGGTTTCTCTGGCAGTGACGCAGAAAGGCGCACAACTGGCGGCGAACTAGCGTCGTACGTATGAAGATGCCAGCGTGACCGAAAATCTCTCAAACACAGAGCAGTCACTCAGGAATCGATTCGAAAATTCCGAGCAGCAACTGTCAGGCCTGGAACAGGGCTTGCAGGGCATCGTCGACAAGCTTACGTCACTCGCCGAGAAAAGTTACGAATTCGAAGTTCTGGGGCAGATCTGCCGTGCTCTGCAAGAGCTCGAAAGTCTGGATGCGACAGATCTATTCTGGAATACGCAAGATGATCCCGAAATGCGTGCTGCGAAACTCGCCAGCGCACACCGAAAAATTGACGATTACAATGCCGAAATCCAACGTGTCGAAAATAGTCGGGACCTCGCCCTCGAACAAATCGGCGATCAGAATCGAGAGCTGGATGATCTGCACTACAATTTAATTGATATCGCGAAGCAGCAAGAGACTCGCAAGAATGAGTGGCTTGTAGAACGTGACGCCGACGATGTCCAGCACATCCAGATTATGCCGTGGACACGAGGTAACGAGGAAGACGAGCGCTTCCGAAAATCTCTGTGGTCGTCTCTCGCTGCATCCATCTTTTTGGCGATACTCGTTGGGTCCATCGCAATTCCGATCGCTGAACGGGACCAGGTCATCAAAGTACCTGAGCGAGTAGCGAAGCTGGTTCAGAAAAACAGGGCACGCCCGAAACCAGAGCCCGAGCAAATTTACGAAGAAACCTTACCGGAACCCGAACCTGAAAAGCTGGCCGAGACGCTACCGGAGGAAGTGGTACCCGAAGCGGTTAATGTACCCGCTGTGGCGGATAACGCCAAAGTCAATACGAAAGAGCAGGTGAAATCGAAAGGCATATTGGCGTTCCGCGAAAGCTTTGCCAGTCGCGCGAATTTGCGACTCACCGCTCAACTGGGTTCTCAGGCCCGGTTCAGCAATGCCGGGGAAAACGCGATCGGTCGGCCAACGCGCTCTATGGTTACGTCAAATGCGCCGGGTTCAAGTGGTGGTATTAATCTCGCCGAGATAAGTCGCGATGTGGGCGGGGGTGGCCAGGGCATCGGCGGCGTTCAGGTTTCTCGTGTCTCGAGTTCTATTGGCACAGGTGGTAGTGGCACATCAAATCGTCCGCGCAGTAGTGGTGCATTCGCCGGCCGCACCGACGAGGAAATTCAAATTGTCTTCGATCGCTATAAGGCATCACTGTATCGCCTCTACAATCGCGAGCTACGGAAGAATCCTACGCTCCGTGGCCAGATTATTCTGAAGCTGACAATTGAGCCCGATGGGTCGGTGTCATTCTGCATAACACAGTCGTCCGATATGAACGCGCCGGCCCTCGCTGAACAGGTTGTTGAGCGCGTTATCGGGTTTGATTTCGGTGCCAAGAAAGATATTGTCGCAGTTACCATAATCTATCCGATTGACTTCCTCCCAGCGGCCTGAAAGGCCTTCAAAAGAAGCGACTTCAAACGCTTTAAGACGTAATTCACGTCAATGCCGGAACCTGTGATGCAGTTCACCTTTTGGCGACATTCGATGCGCCATAGTCACGTTTGGATCCAGGAAAAAGGCAAAGCCACCGAAAGGGGCGACGCAAAGTCACCGGTCAAAAGGGCACCCAGCTCCAAGACAGCGGGACCGCTTACGAATAACGATTTTCGATCGCGCTATCCCCAATGGTGACGCCGTCGTCGGCGCACAGAAATTAGGGATGATGGCCCAAGCACAAACACATTCTTCGGTTTGCACTGGCGTCGCGCGGCGAGTTGGCGTCCGCTTGCTTGCGATTGTCGCAATACTCGGTCTGTCCTTTACCGCGCACGCACAAAGCTGCTCCGATTACCCGAACGGCACCATCGACGGGTTTGCGGGCGATATACCACCATCACAACTCAAGATCGATCGTAATTGCACTTTTCGAAATTTCCCGGCCGGCAATGAGCTGACCACCAACATAAGCTTTTTTACGCAGCCCGGGCAGACGAACGAACGCTGGCTCATCGTCTTCGACAACGTCGTCCATACCGGCAACATTTCGTGCAACGCAGTCCTCGAGCACAAGATCTGGTTTACGAACGGCTCGTCGAGCAAGATAAGTCAAAACTGTCAAAATCTTCTGATCCCGGTTGAGAAGATCGACAAACAAAATCCCGCCGGCACGACCACGGTAGCCATTGGCGTGCCGTTTACTTACACGCTGACGATGCCGGTGTTGTTCGATCCCGCTACGAGTACGGTCATCAACGTACAGGGTTCCGTTAACGATCTGCACAGCGCCGTCTTGACTGACGATCTGAACGCAACCGGTGTCGACCTCACATTTGTCAGTTACACGGCGTACTGGAAAGGTACCGGTTTGCCGGTGCCGCATACGTTCAGCAATGTTGGCGGCGTACTCACGTTCGACAATTTTCCAATTATCCCGGCTGGTGATCAGATTGTAATCGAGATCACCGTGGTGCTCGAAGATACGCCCGTCAATGCACCGGGCACGCAATTCGTCAATACCGCGAAATGGGAATTCGGGCGACTCATTGATGGCGTCTTCTACGAGCCGCTGCCGGGTGAATGGGGTATCTCGGAGCCGCTGACGATTGCCGCGCCAGCTCTGATCGTGACCAAGACCGGCCCCGCGACACTCGGTCTCACCCTGAACCTGGGTGAATGGGGCGTGTTCGGCCTCGACGTGCATAACATCGGCCTGAGCGATGCCTGGGACCTGACACTTATCGACATGCTTCCCGACGGGCCGACTGGTGGTATGTGTAATGCGACGCCCGAAATTCTGAGCGCACAGGTATTTGCGGCCGACGGTGTTACACCGGTTCCGGGCAAGGGTCCGCTGATCGAAGGCATCGACTACGCGCTGAATTATGCCGGTGCGCCGACCTGTACGCTGACAATCGTAATGCTGACGGGGCAGGCGACGATCGGCCCGGATGAGCGCCTGGTAGTCAGCTACCGGACGCAGCTTGATGCCGACAGCCAGGACGGCGCCACGTTAACGAACATTGCCGGAGCAACACAATGGTACAACGGCGACAATAGCAACATAGACCGCATCGGATTTTCACGAACTGTTGTCACGGGCACGCCGGGTGTCGACGATCATGAAGATGCCCATACTACGACCGTCGCGTTATTTGGCTATTTCTTCGAGAAGACCGTTGAGAATCTGACCACCGGCATCTATCCGGCGACTGTAGCGGCACCCGGCGACATGCTGCGCTATTCAGTGCGCCTGCAGACAACGGACGGCGGTCTCTCCAACTTCTCGTTTACCGACGATCTTGGAGCGATGAATCCAACGGCGGTTTTCGTACCGGGATCGCTGACGCTCGTAGCCGCTACGATCCCTCCGGGTGCGGATACCAGCAATACGGATCCATTTGCCGGTACTAACAGCGCCGGTATTCTCGACATTCGCGGCATGGATTTGCCGGCGAACAGCGAAGTCCTGATCCAGTTCGATATTGAACTTGAATCCGGGCTTCTTGGTGGCACGGTCGTTACCAATCAGGCGGACCTGGTGGGCGCGGTGAAGCTGGCGGACAGTGACGATCCGTTCGTCAACGGTCAGTCCGATCCGAGTATCAATGGTGACGAAGACCCGACGCGTGTTGTGATCGAGGTAGAACCACCGCCGCCGCTGTTCAAGGAAAATACGCAGGCCACTGCAACCATCGGCGAAGAATTCAGCTACAGAATTACGGTGCCGTCCGCACCGCATACTGCCGATATGTACGACGTGCGGATTCTCGATGATCTGGCAGCTTCGGCGGCCGATCTGGAGTTCGTCGACGTCATCAAGATCTCCGGGTCAGGTCCGTGGACTCCGGTCAACACGGGTACTGCAACCAACCTCGTCATAGAAGATCCGGTAATTGGCATCGATATACCGGCCGGCGAGCAGGTGGTGATTGAAATCACCGTGCGCCTCGTGGATACAGCCGGCAATGTTGCTGGACTGCAATTTACGAATACCGCGTGGTTTACCTACAACCAGCTCGACGGTGACGTCGCGACCGAACTAACGGGCGAGTCCGGCACGACGGGGCCGATGAGCGTCGTCGAGCCAGACCTGACCATGACGAAGAGCGGCCCGTTGCAAATGCGCATTGCGTTGCCGGAAACATTCACACTCGATATTCACAACGCTGGCGGTTCGCCGGCCTACAACCTGACGATAAGCGACCTGCTGCCAAATCAGGCCGATGGTGGCATGTGCGACGCCGCGCCCGTGCAGATCGCGGTGCAGGTATTCGCGTCCGACGGCGTTACGCCGGTATCGCCTGTGCTGGTTGACGGTGCGGATTACACAGCCGTGTTCGCAGGCGACCCGACTTGCTCGTTGACGCTGACCATGTTGACCGCAAGCAGCGCCATCGGTGTTGACGAGCACCTGATCGTCACCTACGCAACAGAGCTCGACGTCGATAGCCAGGAAAATGCCGCACTCACAAATATTGCCGGTGTGACCGAATGGTTTAGCCTGGATGTCGAGGACGTGGCCGCGCTGGCTTACGCACGTGACTATGACCGTGTCATAACCGACGGCACGGTCAATGTCGTCGATCATGAAGATGCACATACTATTTTGGTATTCACTCCGACGCTGATCTTCGAGAAATATGCGGTCAACGTTTCGACCGGCGAAGACCCGGCGACCATTGCGATGCCGGGCGACACGATTCGTTACACATTGCGAATTGAAAACGCCGGCAACGCACCTATCGACGGTTTCAGCATCGTCGACGAACTCGACAGCCTGAATGCGGCAGCAATGTTCCAGGCCGGGACACTGATCATAACGACCCTGCCAGCCGGCGCTGATGGCTCGAACACCGACCCGAACGGCGGCGCCGCAAGCACCGGCTTGCTGGACATTAGAGGCCTGAGTATCGGTGGCCTTGGTGAAATTCTTCTGATCGAATTCGAAGTGCAACTGGTGCCCGTCATCACCAATGGCAGCGTTGTTCTGAACCAGTCGGAGGCCTCGTTCCTCGGCTACCCGATCGCGATCAGCGACGACCCGAACATCAACGGTGTTGCCGACCCCACTGTAGCCGGCGATGAGGACCCGACAGAAATTCTGATCCAGTCGGCGCCGTCATTCATTGTAGAAAAGATATCGTCCTATCTCGACGGCGATCCGAATGTACTGCTCGCGGGCGAGACGCTGCGCTACACGATCACCGTACAAAACGTCGGTACCGACAATGCGACTGGCGTATCCATCGTCGACCAGGTGCCGGCCAACACTGTGTATATCGCGGGCAGCACCACGCTGAATGATGTGGCCGTACCCGATGGTGTGAGTTCACCGTTGATCGACGGAATCCTGCTCAACGCGCCGCAGGACACAACACCGGGCGTGTTGAACGCCGCTGTTGCCAACAACGTCGCGACGATAACTTTCGACGTCATCGTTAATGCGAACGTACCGGATGGCACCGTAATATCGAACCAGGCATTCATCAGCGCTGTCGACCAGGGTATTGCAGATCAACCGTCGGACGATCCGCGCACAGCATTGGTGGACGATCCGACGCGCGACGTCGTGGGCAATTTCCCGTTGTTGTTCGCTACAAAGTCTGCAGCGCTGCAGATCGACAATGGCTCATCCGGAATCGTCGATCCCGGCGATGTGCTGCGCTATACGATTACGATTTACAACAACAGCAACGTGCCCGCAACGCTTGCCGAACTGTTCGACAATGTGCCGGCCAACACAACCTATGTTGCAGATTCGACGACGCTTAACGGCCTGCCTGCCGGCCAGCCGGACGGTGGCACATTCCCGCTGGCAGCAGGCCTCCCGGTCAGTTCGTCAGACCTGACGCCGCCGCTTCCAGGTGTCGGCGAGGGGATATTATCTCCGGGCGAGTCTGCGATCGTGCAGTTCGATTTGCAGGTTGATGCCGGAGTCGCTCGCGGCACCCTGATCGTAAACCAGGCGATTGTGTACAGCGATGAGCTTGCGGACCTGTTGACTGATGGTGATGGCAACCCCGCGACCGGGCCGGAACCGACGGTGGTGGTTGTTGGTGATGCGCAAGTACTTACGATCGTAAAAGAAGTTTCGGTTGTTGACGGTGGAGCGGCGATTGCCGGCGCGACACTGGAGTACGTCGTTACGGTACAGAACGTTGGCACGGTACCTGCGCTGTACGTGACCCTGCGGGATGACCTCGACGAAACGAATCCCGGCTACCTGTCCTACGTCGACCAGTCCGCGACATTGAATGGTCTGGCCAATGGCATCAATGTGGCCGGCTCTGTCATCACGGCCGACTACTTCACTGAGTATGGACCGCTACTGCCGGGTGAATCGGTGGTGTTGCGTTTCCGTGCCACCATCAATCCGAACCTCGTCGAAGGCACGACGATCGTCAACACCGCACGCGTTTATTGGGACGACCCGCAACAGCAGGCGGACGCGACCGTCATGATCGACGTCGGCGCCATGCCGGATGCCGGCATGTTGAGTGGCAACGTCTGGCATGACGCAGACCACGACAACACACCGGATGCGGTCGAACGGCCTCTCGAAGGATGGACCGTGCAGCTGTTGCTGGACGATCAGCCGGTGTGGTCGGTGCTCACCGATGCTGATGGATACTATTTGCTGACGAATGTCATCCCTAATTACGCGACCGGCCAGCTGTATTCGCTGCGCTTTAGCGCGCCCGGGGCGGTTTCTACGACAGCCTTGCTGGGTGAAACCGACTCGGACTTTACAGACGGTCAGCAACGGATTAACGAAATCGAAGTGACCGCAGGCAGCAATCTGCTCGCGCTGAATCTGCCGGTCGATCCGAACGGTGTTATCTATGATTCTGTCGCCAGGACGCCAGTTGCCGGTGTCGTAGTGACACTTCTGGATGCCCGCAACGGCGTTGCCCTGCCAGCCACGTGCTTCGACGACCCAAATCACCAGGGCCAGGTGACGATCGCGAACGGCTACTACAAATTCGCTATCAACTTCTCGGACCCGGCGTGCCCGAGTGGACTCAATTACCTGATTCAGGCTACGGCACCGGACACGAGTTATGCGCCCGGGTTGTCCGAGCTGATTCCGCCGACGTCGGATCAGACGACGCTGCCGTTTGACGTTCCATCGTGCCCGGGTTCCGCAACCGATGCCGTACTCGCGACCGCGCAAACTTGCGAAGCGCAGCCGTCCGAGTTTGCGCCTCCTGCATCCGTTCCGGCGAGAAGCACGGCGACCGACTACCACCTTTTCCTGCGGCTAAGCTCTGCTCAGGTACCCGGCACGAGTCAACTCTTTAATAACCATGTGCCGCTTGATCCTCGCCTGGGCGGTGCGGTCGCGATTACAAAGACGACACCGATGCTGAACGTGACACGCGGACAGCTGGTTCCGTACATCATTACGATCAGCAATTCGTTTGGTGTCGATTTGCAGGACGTCAGTATCATCGATCGCTTCCCGGCGGGCTTTCGTTACATTGCGGGCTCGGCGAGATTCGATGACCAGCCACTGGAACCGGCCATCGTCGGACGCGAATTGATCTGGTCGGACTTTACGCTGGCCGTAGACGGTCGCCACACGATCAAGTTGCTGCTGGCGGTCGGTGCTGGCGTCACCGAAGGCGAGTTCGTGAATCGTGCGCAGGCGATGAACTCAATATTAGGTGCCGCAATATCGGAAGAAGCGTCGGCGAAAGTTAGAATTATCCCGGACCCAACCTTCGACTGCACCGATGTCACAGGCAAGGTATTCAACGATGCGAATCGCAACGGCTATCAGGACAATGACGAAGAAGGCTTGTCCGGGGTCCGTTTGGTAACCGCGAAAGGACTGGTTGCAAGCACGGACTCCTACGGTCGTTATCACATTACCTGCGCGATCGTTCCGAACGAAAGTCGTGGCAGCAATTTCATATTGAAACTCGATGATCGGACATTGCCGAGCGGTTTCCGACCATCGACACGCCCGGTACAGGTGCAGCGTGCGACGCGTGGCAAGACGTTGCGCGTCAACTTCGGGGCGTCGATTCATCGTGTCGTTGGTCTCGATATTGCCGACGCAGTTTTCGAACTGAATGAAGTAACCATGCGCCAGCAGTGGGTGCCGCGCATCAGCCTGCTGATCGAAGAGCTGCAAAAGGCGCCGGCAATATTGCGTCTTTCTTACGTCGCGGACGTTGAACCAGAAGCGCTGGTCGAGCAACGACTGCACAGTTTGAAGAGGCAGATAACGGACGTGTGGGAAGAACTCGACTGTTGCTACGAACTCGTCATTGAGCAGGAAATTCACTGGCGACTGGGTGGACCGGTTGCGCAGCCGCGGGGAGGTGAACGATGAATGCACTGACCCGCTTGATTGCACTGGTTCTCTGCTTGCCGATTGCTGTGATCGCCGAGAATGTCGATGAGGTATCGATGGGCGAGCCCGTCGAACGTCACCTTACGAACGACATCGATTATTCGGAGTGGGTACAAGATCCGGATCGCCTTGCTACGGAAGCGAGCGATAAAATCGAAACACGTGAAATAGTCGAGGACGCTCTTGAAACGATCAAGCTCGGCAACGTAGTAGCGCCGATCCTCTTCGAGTCCGGTATCGCACAAATTCCTGCGGGCACGGTTGAGGCCCTGAGTGAAATTCTCAACGGAATGAAAGACCGCTTGAACGTTCGCTTGCACCTCGTGGGGCATGCTGACAATGAACGCTTGTCACCACGCCTGGCCAGGATTTATACAGATAACATGGGTCTGTCGCGCGAACGCGCCGGCGAGGTTGCCGAGTACATGCAAACGGCTCTCGCATTACCGGCCGAAGCGGTAGCGTATTCATGGCGAGGTGATTTGAACCCCGCAGCGTCCAACAACAGTGCGGCAGGTCGAGCGAGAAATCGTCGCGTCGAAGTAGAAGTTTGGTACGACGAAATTCGTGACCAGGTTGGTTACGAAGAATTTCTGGTCGAACACGAGGTCGCGGCAGTCAAAGTGTGTCGTATCGAAACAGTTTGTAAGCTGCGGTATGTCGACGGTCACGCCCGACGCGCACGAATTCAGAATCTAATCGCCCCGCTGCACTACAGCGCAGAGGCGGTGGAGGTGAACGACGGGTTCATCGAACAAGTTCAACAGGGCTTTAGCAATCTCGAAGACAAAGAAAATGTTGTAGTGAAGTTCGTTGGCTTCACTGACGGATTGCCCCTGATTGGTCGCACAGAGAGGATTTACGGTGATCATGTTGGCTTATCCAAAGCTCAGGCGCGCCGCGTTGCACTGGCTGTTCAAGACGAGCTGGATCTGCCAACCAGCGCTATCGAAAGCGATGGCCGTGGCGCCAAGAAACCGCTAGGTACAAACGAAACGGCGCAGGGCCGCGCCCTTAATCGACGGGTTGAAGTTGAATTCTGGTATGACGATCCGTTGCAGGATCTGCCGGATGAGCCACAACTGTGTCCGGGCAATGCCGGCGCAGAGATGGTGACGAAGGTTTACGATCCTCCTTGGGGAGTAATAGAAAATATCCATTTCGCGGCCGGTCGGCCGGTCGTCCAGGCGGGCTATACGACAACGTTGCTACGAGGTCTGCGAGATGTGGCTGACAAGATCAATCCACGACTTCGTTTCGTTGGCTACACGCGCAACGAACGACTCGCGCGCCGTACGGCGGGCGTCTACACAGATGACGTTGGTCTGTCTGCCTCGCGGGCACGTCGAGCAATGCAGCAGATAGCTGTCGATATGGGGCTTGAACCGTCACAGGTTGAATTCGAAGGTCGCGGTTATGTGCATTCGGATGATGTCGTCAATGCTGGATTTGTTCAGGGCGGCACATCACATGTTGCAGTCCAGATTGTTTTCGACGAACTCGCGGTGTTGGATGACTATGAGGGCGTTGATATCATACGCATGACCCGCGAAATCAGCCCCGAGAATCCGCTGCGACTGAACCTGATGCGAATCACGGTAGACGGCGAGCCGATCGATGATCCAAAACGCAGTTCGGCGGACATTCAACGATGTACAGACGTTGCATTGGCGAAGGCTGATATCAAGTTTGGCTTCGACAACCTGAAGTCCGCTCCGCGACTCAGCGTGGCGGCTGCGCCTGCGCGCATCGCAGTTATGACGCTCGAAGATGGTGAGACCTTCGCATCCGAAGTGCAGTTCCGGATGTACACAAATTATTCATATTTCTTCGATCGCGCGGAAATTCGAGTATTCGAGAACGGGCAATCACTCGAAGACGAGCCGCTCGATGTTATCAAGATGGAACTCGACAGTTCGTCGACCTGGCGGCCGACATCGAATAGCTTCCGGGCACCTGCAAAGAAGCTGGCCTACGTGCTGAGAGTCTACAGTACCGATGGCAATTTCGATGAGACGGCGCCGCAAGCATTGTGGGTCGACTATGACGATGAGTTTCCGACGGTAGAAACCGATGAGGCTGCCGTGTTGTTTTCCGCCTACGGTCAAAACACGCTCGCCCTGCAAAATATCGCTCTCAGTAGCGGCACCGTCAGCGTACGTGGTAGTGGAATTTCGCAAGAGCAGGAAGTCTGGGTAGCCGGTCGGCCGATTCCGGTCGATGAAAACGGCGAATTCGTTGCCGAAGAAATCTTGCCGCAGGGATTGCATACGGTTGAGGTTTCTGTACTCGATAAAAAAGGACGTGGTGAGCTATATCTGCGTGACCTTGAATTCAAAGAAAACGACTGGTTCTACGTTGGTATGGCGGACCTTACGGTTTCCGGCAGTAAATCGAACGGACCGATCAATCTCTTGCAAGGTGCGAATTCAACGAGCGACCCTGATTCCAACGTCGATGGACGACTGGCGTTCTTCGTGAATGGAAAGTTTGGCGACGATTGGCACCTGATGGCCAGTGCCGATACGCGAGAAGGACCGATAAAGGACATATTCAGTGGCTTTATGGACAAGTCGCCCGACGCGTTTTTCAGGCGTATCGATGAAAAGTATTACTACCCGACCTTTGGTGACGACAGCACCGTGGCAGAGATGGCCCCGACAATGGGCAAGTTCTTCGTACGCGTCAGTCAGCACAACAATTACGGTCAGTGGGGTAACTTCAAGATTGGCTACGTGAACAACGAGCTGGCACATGTTGACCGTGGATTGTACGGCGCGAATGCGCATTATCAGTCCGTGGCAACGACAGACTTTGGCAAGCAGCGGTACGCAGTGGATGTTTATGCCGCGGAACCGGGTACGATCGGCAGTCGTGAGGAATTCCGTGGAACGGGCGGATCCCTGTATTTTCTGCGTCGCCAGGACCTGCTCGCAGGGTCGGAGCGAATCCGGATCGAGTTGCGCGACAAGGCGTCGGGCATTGTGACCGGCGTTGTCAACCTGACACCAACGATCGACTACGACATTGATTATCTGCAAGGCCGCGTCGTGCTAAACGAGCCGTTGGCCTCATCCGCCGACGACAACTTGCTCATTCGCAGCGGGGCCGTTTCCGGTGACGAGGTGTACCTGGTAGTGCGTTATGAGTACAGCCCTGGTTTCGGCACTATCGATGCACTATCCATCGGCGGTCAGGCGCATTACTGGTTTGGCGACCACGTGAAGCTGGGCGTGACGTCAAACGTGAATGAGCAAGACGGCGAAGACAGCACCTTGCAGGCCGCGGACCTGACATTCAGACTTACCTCCGAGTCCTGGCTCAAGGTTCAACAAGCGACGAGTGAGGGCCTGTTGGCGATGCCGTTGTTTTCGACCGACGGTGGTTATGAATTCAGCAGTTACGACGCGACACAGTTCGTCAACGCCAAAGCGGATGCCAGCCGTGCAGATATCAGCTTGCGCTTTACCGATGCAGTCGACCTCGGCGTCGATGCACGCATGACTTTGTATGTGCAGGAAGTCGACGCCGGCTACTCGGCACCGGGACTAACGACATTGACTGACACAAAGTTCTACGGCGGCACGTTTAGTCTGCCTGTCGCAGAGCGCTTTGTTTTCGGTGCCAAAGTCGATCATCGAATTCAGGCCCAAGGCATCGAGACACGGGCACAGGAATACACTTTTGCTTACAAACTTGGTGATCGTTGGGACGTAAGCGTCGGTTATCGTGCGGACGAGCGCATTGACCGATCGATCGTTGTGCCGCTCACTCAGGACGAAGGTGAGCGAGCCGATGCAGTCGTGCAGCTTGGTTATGACTCGAAGGCTGACTGGAACCTCTACGGCTTTGTGCAAGACACGCTTTCTGTAACCGGAACGCGAAAGGAAAACGCGCGTGCCGGCATCGGTGGCACCCTGCAATTTTCTGAAATACTGCGATTGGACGCCGAAGTTTCCAGTGGCGATCTCGGCGCCGGAGGACGGCTTGGAACGAATTACAAGTACTCCGATAGCACGAGCATGTACCTCAACTACACCCTCGAAAACGAACGGGCGGACAATGGCCTGAATTCTGGTCGCGGCAGCCAGGGGAACCTGGTCGTCGGTGTCAAGTCACGCTTCTCGGACAGTGCCAGCGTTTTCCTTGAAGAGCGCTACCAACGCAGCGATACGATGACGGGTTTGACTCATTCGACAGGTATCAGTATTGCTCCGGGCGATAAATGGAGTCTCGGTCTTAATACGGACATTGGAACCTTGCATGACACGGTTACCGGTGCGGAGACCGCCCGAATAGCGGGCGGGATTCAGATCGCCTTCGGATCGGCCAGACTGCAATTCGTCAGCGGCATCGAATACCGCAACGACGATATTGAACAACTGGATATGAGTCGAAACGAACACAAGACCTGGTTGTTTCGCAACAGTCTCAAATATCAGATGGGACCCTCGGGAAGCATCGTAGGAAAACTGAACCATTCAGAGAGTGAGAGTTCGTTAGGCACGTTCTACGATGGCGGATTTACCGAAGCAGTAGCCGGTTACGCCTATCGTCCGGTCAGCAATGATCGCCTCAATGCCGTGGTCAAATACACTTATTTCTACAATGTGCCGACGACGGATCAGATTACGCTGCAAAACATCGCCGCTGAGTTCATTCAGAAGACTCATATCGCAGCCGTCGATATCAACTACGATGTCACGCCGCGCATCTCGATCGGCGGTAAGTATGCCTACCGGCTTGGCCAGGTGAGCCTCGATCGGGAAAACCCGATTTTCTTTGAAAACAATGCGAGCTTGTACGTGCTCCGCGGCGACTATAAGTTCCGCGATGATTGGGAGCTCATGGTTGAAGTTCGCGTGTTGGATATGCCGGACCTGAGCGAAAGCCGCAGCGGTTTTCTAACGACCGTATCCCGATATCTTGGCGACCATCTCAAGATCGGTTTGGGCTATAACTTCACGGACTTCTCCGACGACCTGACCGACTTGAGCTACGACCACCAGGGAGTTTTCCTGAACGTAACAGGCAGTTTGTAAACGTGAGCCTTACGCGACGGTCGCCAAGAAAGTGGTCGCTCGGGACATGGCAGTTATCGAAATCGATTATTGCGTATCGCTACCTGCATAGCTACGATCCTCGCTGGCGCTTCAGCACCTGGCTGTACCGGATCGCCATCCGTAACGCGCAGAAAACGACCCGTTACTGCAGTGCATCGTCGATACGCAGAAGACATGTCAATCAACGATATTTCGAAAGCGCCGGGTACGGAAATGAACAGCCAAAGTGCTAAGGACGAAGCCTATGGATAAGCTGGCGGAACAACTAAAAACGGATGCCGGGCGCATTGACGTGCAGGTATCTGCGGAGCTTGATCGCAGGATCGAGGCGTCACTGCGGGGCGTCACACCAAAAAGCGCCGGGCAGGTTCTGCCCAAGGGCCGTCCCGCCGGATTTTGGTGAGCGAGCAGCCTGATGGGCATGGTGGTGGCCCTGGCCGTTATTGCGGTGCTCAATTCACGTTCGCAGCCCGAAATCCCGCCTGCAACGACTGCCTCGATTTCACCGGTGCTGACCGTGGCGGCGCCCAGTATAGCCTGGAGAGCGGAGTCCGCTATGCTAACGAGCCCGCTCCGGCAGGAGCTGGAGGACTTGCCAGCGGACCTCAGAAAAGTTGAGCACAAGGTCAAGCAAGATATCGGCCTTTGATTCTGTGGAAAATGCCTACTTTTTCCACTATCCTCGGTGCCGGGGTCAGTTCGCAGGGATCGGAAATGTGGACTGAACAAGCTCGAAAAATAACCGGTAAGGATGCATATGCCTTTAGCTGTTGTCTTGATTCTGCTCGTCGTCGGCTCCATTATTTTTCACATTCTAAGTCCCTGGACATTTACCGAGTTGGCTTCCAACTGGGGAATGGTGGACTTGACGTTCGACATCACGCTTTACGTCACAGGCTTCGTCTTCGTGGTCGTGAACTTGTTCATGGCGTATTGCGTTATCAAGTTCCGCTATAAGAAGGGGGCTCGGGCAGCGTATGAACCCGAGAATAAGAAGCTCGAATCCTGGTTGGCTGGTATTACTGCAATCGGTGTTGCAGCCATGCTGGCACCCGGTTTGTTTGTGTGGGCCAAGTTCGTAGACGTCCCCGAGGATGCGCACGTGGTCGAGGTCGTCGGACAGCAGTGGCACTGGACATTTCGCTATCCGGGCGAGGATGGCAAGCTGGGAGAAGTGGATGCCGAGCGCATCACCAGCGACAACCCGTTTGGGATTGATCCTGAAGATCCCAATGGTCAGGACGATATTATTGTCTACAATCCTGAAGCGCATATTCCGATCGACAAACCCGTGAAATTTCTGCTGCGGTCCAAGGATGTGTTGCATGATTTCGCGGTCGCACAATTTCGCATGAAAATGGACCTGGTTCCCGGCATGAACACGTTCCTGTGGCTAACGCCGACAAGAAAAGGCCGTTTTGAAATACTCTGCGAAGAGTTGTGCGGCATCGGTCATTTTACAATGCGTGGTGCGGTCATCGTCGAGGATCAAAGCGACTTCGATACCTGGCTGGCAAACCAGGAGACGTTCAGCGAACACAATGCGAAGGCTAAAGGCGACCCGGTCGCCGGTGCTACACAGTACGCGGTATGTGCGACCTGCCACGGTGCGCAAGGTGAGGGCGTGCTGATAATGAATGCGCCCAAACTAGCTGGTCAGTCTCCCTGGTACCTGAAACGCCAGATCATGAATTACAGGAACGGTCTGCGTGGTACGCATGCCGATGACATGTTTGGCCGGCAGATGATTGGCATGGTGGCAACGCTGGCGGATGAAGCTGCTGTTAATAACGTTGTTGCCTACATCGCTACTATGCCGGACAATCCGGCGCCGGCAACGATCACCGGCGATGTCGCGCACGGTGAAAAACTCTTCCGGGTCTGCGCCTATTGTCACGGTGGAAATGGCATGGGTAATGAATCGTTGAATGCGCCGCGGGCGGCTGGCATGTCCGACTGGTACATGAAGCGCCAGTTGCAATACTTCAAGGACGGCGTTCGCGGAGCACATCTGCAGGATTTCTACGGATTCCAGATGGGCCTGATGGGCGCCACCTTGCAGGACGAACAGGCGATCAGCGACGTCGTCGCTTACATAAATACTCTATAAAGGGCGATTTTTCATGTCATATGCTGCAATAGCTGATCGGGATCACGAACGAGAGCACCACGAACCGCAAACGTTTATCACCAAATACATCTGGAGTCAGGACCACAAGGTCATCGCTATCCAGTACGGTATTACGGCGATATTCGTCGGGCTGATTGCGTTGGGCTTGTCGGTCATGATGCGACTCCAGCTCGGGTTTCCAAACGAGTTCGCGTTCATCAACCCTGAAAACTATTATCAGTTCATAACGATGCACGGCATGATCATGGTGATCTACCTGCTGACAGCGCTGTTCCTCGGCGGCTTTGGCAACTATCTGATCCCGTTGATGTGCGGTTCCCGTGACATGGTATTCCCGTACATGAATATGTTGAGTTACTGGGTCTATCTGCTGTCCGTCATCGTCTTGTTGATCAGTTTCTTCGTGCCTGGAGGTTCGACAGGTGCGGGCTGGACGCTGTATCCGCCGCAAGCGATTTTGCCCGGTACCCCCGGTAAAGATTTGGGCATCGTATTGATGCTGGGCTCGCTCGCGCTGTTTATCGTCGCGTTCACGATGGGCGGCCTGAACTACGTCACTACCGTGTTGCAGGCCCGTTGCAAGGGTATGACGCTGATGCGGTTGCCGCTGTCGGTGTGGGGCATATTCATCGCGACCATTCTCGGGTTGCTGGCGTTCCCGGCGTTGCTGGTCAGTGCCGTGATGATGCTGTTCGACAAATTATTGGGCACCAGCTTTTTCATGCCGGCGATCAGTTCCATGGGTATTGATCCGGGCTATACCGGCGGCAGCCCGATCTTGTTCCAGCATTTGTTCTGGTTCTTCGGTCATCCCGAAGTTTATATTGTGGCGTTGCCGGCGTTCGGTCTCGTTTCCGACCTGCTGAGCACGCATGCGCGCAAGAATATTTTTGGTTATCGCATGATGGTATGGGCCATTATCGCTATCGGTGGATTGAGCTTCATAGTCTGGGCGCACCACATGTACGTCAGCGGTATGAACCCGTACTTCGGATTCTTCTTTGCGACGACCACGCTGATTATTGCGGTACCAACGGCCATCAAAGTCTATAATTGGGTGCTGACGCTTTGGCAAGGCAACATTCACCTGCGGGTGCCGATGTTGTTTGCGATCGGATTCATATTTACGTTTATCCACGGTGGCCTCACCGGTTTGTTCCTGGGTAACGTAACGATCGACATGCCGTTGTCGGATACGTATTTCGTGGTCGCCCACTTCCACATGGTGATGGGTGTATCGCCGATCATGGTGGTCTTCGGCGCGATCTACCACTGGTGGCCGAAGATTTCCGGAAAAATGTACAACGAGACGCTCGGTAAGTGGCATTTCTGGATGACCTTTCTTGGTACGTATGCGATCTACCTGCCGATGCATTACCTTGGCTTCCAGGGCGTGCCGCGACGCTATTATGCGATGGGCAATACCGAGTTCCTGCCAGAGTCGGCGCAGGCGCTCAACGCCAGCATCACGATGGCGGCCCTGTTAGTGGCGGTAGCGCAGATCCTGTTTTTCATCAATATTATCTGGAGTCTTGTAAAGGGTCCGAAGTCTGACCCGAATCCCTGGGATGCCACGACGCTGGAGTGGCAGACGCCGGATCATCCACCCAAGCACGGTAACTGGGGCGACAAGCTGCCGGTAGTGTATCGCTGGGCTTACGATTACAGCGTTCCGGGTTACAAGGACGACTTCATTCCACAAAACGTGCCGCCCGATGAGGCGCCTGCGGGACGTGAGCATGGAGTCAAGCACTAGTGACCATCGCGCTGGGTTTCCTGGGGATTATCCTCGTAACGCTGCTCGGTTGGTTGTTAAAGCAGACGATCAACGTCCAGCCGTGGGTAGCGGAAACTGTCGGTGAGTCGGCTCACCATGGGCCGCTGGGAAACAGCCCCAAGCTCACCGGGCTACTGACGTTGCTCGCCGTGGTAACGGCATTCTTCGCATTGATACTGAGTGCGTATGCGTTACGCATGGAACTCGGTGACTGGATTCCGCTGACGGAGCCGCAGCTACTGTGGAGCAACACGGTCATGCTGATTATGGCGAGTATCGTGTTTCAATGGACGCGCAATGCGGCGGTTAACGAGCAGCCGGGCAGATTGCAGGCGGGATTGCTACTCACGGGCGTATTAACGCTTGGATTCGTTCTCGGACAATTCATCGCCTGGCAGCAGCTGCAGAACTCGGGTCAGCTGATCACGAGCAACCCGGCGAACGCGTTTTTCTATTTTTTAACGGGCGCCCATGCCGTGCATATTCTGGGCGGCATGTACGTGTGGGCCAGGGCGACGATCAAGGTCGTATCGGGCAGTCAGGATGTTGAGGGTATTCGTCGCAGTATCGAGCTCTGCACGATTTACTGGCATTACCTGTTGCTCGTTTGGTTGGTTCTTTTTGGATTGCTGTTATCGACCTGAGGGGTCTTTGATGTCAGAAGCGGTACTAGATAGCGAAGCAGGAAGTGTACCCGCCACCAGTGGAGTTGTAGAAGACTGGTCGCGGGACAAGCAGGTCTTTGGCGTGCCCTGGGGCAAGGCCATGATGTGGATCTTCCTGGTGTCGGACACATTTATTTTCAGCTGTTTCCTCGTCGGTTACATGTCGGTGCGGATATCGACAACGGATCCGTGGCCGATACCCAGTGAGGTGTTCGCACTGTCGTTCGGCGGTGATCCCATACCGCTGGTGCTGATTGCGATCATGACGTTCATCCTGATCACCTCGTCGGGAACGATGGCGCTGGCCGTCAACATGGGTTATCGCAAGGATCGTAAGAAGACCTTCTGGCTCATGGTGTCGACGGCGGCTTTGGGTGCTTCGTTTGTCGGGATGCAGGCTTTCGAGTGGAGCAAGCTGATCATCGACGAAGGCGTGCGACCCTGGGTTAATCCGATGGGCGCTACTCAATTCGGATCCAGCTTCTTCATGATCACCGGTTTCCATGGATTGCATGTATCGGCCGGTGTCATCTACCTGCTGGTCATCGCCTTTCGCGTCAAGAACGGGTTTTATGAGAGGCGCGGTGGCAATTATGAAATCGTCGAGATCACGGGGCTGTACTGGCATTTCGTCGATCTGGTCTGGGTATTTATTTTCGCGTTTTTCTATCTCTGGTAAGAGAATTCAGGAGTCGTCCGTATGGCCGAGGGACAGCAACATCCGCTCAAAATTTACCTGTGGATCTGGTTACTGTTATTCATAATCAGTTTCTTCTCCTACATGGTGGATTATATGCAGGTTCAGGGAATGCTGCGCTGGACTCTGATACTGATATTCATGTTGGTGAAGGCCGGTCTCATTATCGGAATCTTCATGCACATGAAGTGGGAGCGCCTCGCACTAAAGATGGCCATTCTCGGTCCGCCGGTCGCTATTCTGGTGCTCATCGCCCTGATGTCCATGGAAGGTGGTTACATCGAAGGCTCGAGACTCGAACATTACGGTGAGAGTACCTTCGTGCCCGAGGCTGTTCCGCATCACGAGTAAGCGCGACTTTCGTTGACGAAAAAAGGGGCCGTAAGGCCTTTTTTTTGGCTTGTCCAGCGCATTGGAAATCGAAGTTGTACGGACTATTTGGGACGATGTACGTTGGTGAAGACACCTAACAATGCGCTGCGCTTGCACTCAGACTTCTGTCACGAAACTTGCACGCCCAACCTTCGCGCCATAAGCTGAGATCAAGTTGGTTTAGACGTTACGTGGTGCATATGGAGTCCGACTTCCTGTTTCTTCTGGCGGCTGATGCGCTTCTCTTTGGTCATGCTTTATTCGTTGCCTTTGTGGTCTTCGGCTTGGCACTAATTTTTATCGGGAAATTTTCCGATTGGTCCTGGAGCGCGCCGGCGAAATCGCGTACTCAGGCTCCTTCATTTCACACTGGCTTGAAACTCTTGTGTATTATCAAGCTCCTGCGTGGGTATTCGTTGTCTGTTATACGGTATTCGCTGCCGTTGTCATTGCTATCTGGTTCTGGGTTCGTCCACGGCGACTGCACTTTGGTCTATAACATGCCCCTTGCCTCCGCAAGCATCGCGCCGTACGATAGTTTCTGGCTAGCGTCTTGATTCTGCAGGAGGCACTTTGAAAGAAATCACCGGTATCAACCACGTAGGCCTCCGGGTAAGGGACCTAAGCGTTGCCAGGGAATTTTACGAGAAGCTGGGTTTCGAGTTCATCGCGGGACCAGTAGGACCGGAGCCAGTCGCCATTGTGGAACATCCTTCGGGCGTCAACATCAACTTCATCCTGAACGCGTCCGGGAATGCATCACCGACGAATATCCTGATGGATGAAGCGGTAAAACATGCAGGGTTCACGCATATCGCCCTTGAAATCACCGATGTCGACGCCGTTAAGGAGCAACTCGGAAACCTCGGAATCGACATCACGGAAACTGTTGAGTTCGATGGTGCGATCTTTTTCTTCGTCCGCGATCCGGACGGCAACATAATCGAATTTCACAAGCCCTCATTATGAAGCACATAAAAATTATTCTCCTTATCGGCGGTCTGTTTTTTGCTAATGCAGGTGGGGCGCAATCACCGCTCATGTTTTTCTGCAACTATGACGCAGTTCTTATCGTGGACGGTAGCTTTAGCGAATTACGAAGCCGCGTCCAGCTTAGAAATGGAAGTATGTTTCCGATCGAAATGCAAGGCTACAAATTGCAGATTCGAGTGACCGGGATTCCGCATGAGGACAAATATACGATCAACTTGAGTATTTTCAAGAATTCTCAGGACACATGGTTCGAAGTCAATTCTCAGGAAATAACTTTCGACGGATCTTACGGTATTCCTCTTGAGTACAAATGGGCCGCTATCGGCGTGCAGTTGGACTTGTCGCTCGTCGTTTCACCGTCTTGGCGATAGGTGTATCTCCAGTCAGGAATGAAGACATGGCTCGAGCAATAATCTTGGTGTTGGACTCTTTCGGCATTGGCGCGACAGCCGACGCCGAAAAATTCGGCGATACAGGAGCCGATACGTTCGGTAATATTGCACGCTTCCGAGCGAACTCCGATGCAGGGCCATTACGCCTCCCGAATCTCGCGAAGTTGGGTCTGTGTCATGCCAGCAAAGAAAGCACCGGACATTTTCCAGTCGGAGTTGCACACGATGTTGAAGTCATCGGCGCATATGGGTACGCGGCAGAACTGAGCACTGGCAAGGATACTCCTAGCGGTCACTGGGAGATCGCCGGAGTGCCGGTGCTGTTTGAGTGGGGATATTTCACGGGAACCCCGGATACATTTCCGTCGGAATTACTCGATGAATTGATTGAGCAAGCGGGCCTCCCCGGCGTGCTTGGTAATTGTCATGCCTCCGGAACGACGATCATCGCGGAGCTGGGGGACGAACACGTCGCCAGCGGTAAGCCGATCGTTTACACATCTGCAGATAGCGTCTTTCAAATTGCTTGCCACGAGGAAGCGTTTGGACTCGATCGTTTGTACGATCTTTGTGACATAGCGCGAAAATTAGTCGACAAGTACAACATTGGCCGCGTGATCGCCAGACCCTTTATTGGCGCAGGGGCGGATACCTACGTTCGTACCGGCAATCGGCGCGACTTGACGACGCCGCCGCATGCGCCGACGGTTCTCGACAAGCTCGCTGCCAGTGGTGGCGAGGTGATCAGCATCGGAAAAATATCCGATATCTATGCACACATGGGCATTACCAGGAAAATAAAAGCCAACGGTAACGCCGCGTTGTTCGATGCCACGGTGACGGCAGTACAGGACGCGGGCGATCGCTCCATTGTGTTCACGAACTTCGTCGATTTTGACATGCTGTACGGGCATCGTCGGGATGTTGAGGGCTACGCCGCCGCACTCGAATATTTTGATCAACGCCTGCCGGAAATAATGCAAATCCTGCGGCGAGACGATTTGTTGATTATCTGTGCGGACCACGGCTGCGATCCAACCTGGCCGGGCAGCGATCACACCCGTGAGCATATTCCGGTGTTGGCCTACGGCGCAGGACTCGCCGCAGGTTCGCTCGGGTTGCGCGAAACGTTTGCAGACATCGGTCAGTCCCTGGCCTCGCATTTCGATTTGGAGCCGATGGATTACGGAACAAGCTTCCTCCAGGAATCCGCAACTCGTATCGCGACAACCTCGCCGTCAGCGACCTGAACACCGTCCGAGTAAACACGACATTTGACGATCGTCTTTTTTTCACCACACTCCGCTATCGTCGCGCGAAGCTCGATTTCCTTGTCGATCGGCGTCGGCACCAGATAATTAACGGTCAAGCGGCCGGTGACGCACCAGATTTCCGGCGCCTCTCCAACGTCGCGGCCTTCCTGGCGGTAATAGTTGGCTGTTGCTGTGCAGACGCTGTGGCAATCGATCAGGCTTGCGATGGTACCGCCGTAGACGAATTGCGGCGGACCAGCGCATTGCTCGGGCTTCGGCATGTAGCGGCAGACGCTCTCGTCACCGTCCCAGTGACTCTTGATCCGCATACCTGCGGGATTGTCAGGGCCGCAGCCGTAACAGTTGTTATCAGGCATCTTGTCCTGAATGGCTGTCACTCCGCCGACTCCCCGGACGTTTTACCGGCCAGAACCATGCCCAGCCACGCTCCAACGACAACGCCTGCGATACCGGTCAACGAAAACCACAATGGATGTGGAATCATGACGAGATTTGCCATTGTCGCGATGAGCACGAACCCGCCGACGACCATCGAAAATATGAGCGGTTTCGCGCGGCCGATCTTGCATGCTGCAAACGTACCGCCGAGCGCGGCGATGAACCACGCGCCGCCAATAAAGAGGAACGCCCCCAGTGCTACGTTCGACAGGTAGGTGCGAATGGCCTCAGTGTCCGAAAAATCGAGGTCCGGCGGTGGCGGATATACAGAGTGGCCGACCATTTCGACCATCCAGACGAGGCCAACTGCGACGAGAATACCTGCGACGCCCGCAGCGATATTTCTTCCCATGATGTCCCCCCTTCGGGCCTGACTGCTTTAACGGTTTCTTTCGTTCAGTGCGCTCTGAATCTTCGCGGCGAGCGCATTGGCCTGTGCAGCAACCCGTTTAGTGTCAATTGTTAAAATTTCCCGATCTCTCATGAGCACTTGACCGTCTACGATGACGGTCACGACGTCCTGTTCGTCGGTAACATAGACGAGATGCGAGATAACGTCGTACGTGGGTACATGATGTACGTCGCCGAAATCGATTTGGATGATGTCTGCCCGCTTGCCAATTTCGATAGATCCAATCGTGTCACCCAGGCCAATCGCGGTTGCACCACCACGAGTCGCCATCGTCAGCACAGTGGATGCTGAGAGTGCCTGTGGGTCCATGCGATCGACTTTTTGCAGCAACGAAGCCAGGCGCATCTCCTCCCACATATCGAGGTCGTTATTGCTGGCCGCGCCATCGGTACCGAGACCGATCAGTACGCCAGCCTGCAACATTTCGGTGACCGGTGAGATTCCGGACGCGATCTTCATATTGGATGTCGGGTTATGAATAACACCGACTTTGCGTTCAACCAGTATCTGAATCTCAGCTTTCGTCGGCCAGACCATATGTGCGGCAATCGTCGGGCCATCGAAAAAACCGATCGACTCGTACAAATTAACGCTGGTCATGCCGAAAGTGTCCTGGGAATACTGCTGTTCAAACAGCGATTCCGACACGTGAATGCTGATGCCGACGCCATGCTCTATTGCCGCCGCGCGCGTCGCCTTAAGCTGCTCTGCATTCAGTGTGTAGTTTGCATGCGGCCCGAAGATGGGCGTGATGCGGCTGTTCTTTCCTTTCCAGCGCTTGATAAAGCCGATGCCCTTGTTGATCGAGTCGGTAGCGTTCTCCGCGTCCGGGCTGCGTTGATCGATGACAGTCGATGAAATCAGTGCGCGCATGCCGCAGGAATCGACGACTTCGGCAATCGTGTCCGGAAAATAGTACATATCGACGAAGGTTGTCGTACCGCCTCGAATCATCTCCCAACAAGCGAGTTCCGTACCAATGCGTACGAACTCTTCGTCGACGAACTGAACCTCGGCAGGGAAGATGTAGTTGGTCAACCAATCCATGAGCGCGAGGTCATCGGCGACGCCGCGCAGCAATGTCATCGCGGCGTGCGAATGACCGTTGATCAGTCCTGGCATCACGACGCGATCGGTGCCGGCAAGAACTTCGATGGCAGAGTATTGTGTGTGAATATCGTCACGAGAGCCAATGGCGACGATGATGCCGTCATCAATAGCGACGGCGCCTTCTTCAATCACGGTTCCGGCGGCGTCCATGGTGACGATTGTCTGTCCGTCAACAATCAAGTCAATCTGATCGTCGGAGGACCCACCAGGCGTGCAACCGATCAATGCGGCAATGACTGGGATAC
>JADFNS010000010.1 GCA_022563255.1 Pseudomonadota bacterium | reverse complement strand
AGTCTAAAAGTGCGCCCCAATGGGGCGTGCTGCGTCATCGCTCGGAGCAACGTGGTTTTTGTCCACGATTCTCAGCAGTGCGCATGTGGCCGTGTTCAACGCTGTTTGAGGATGTCTCAGTTCGTAGTGCAGCCAGCTAATGCGGCTTGGCGTTGGTGGCAACCACTCACCTATGATTCACCCTTGTCACCACCCTATGCGCGCCCGAAGGGCGACTGTTGCGCGTGACCGTGACCGTCGGCTGTTGATTTTCAGCGAAATAGGAGCCAAAAACGCCATTCGCCTGCGGTCAGGAATGATCGGGCGACACCAATTGGAAAAATTGACACGACTGATTCAACTGGCAATTAAAGGGGGTGAATTCCGAAATACCAATACCAAGTCAATACTGGATGCAATTCGTCATGCTGCTGGCCAAGACTGTGTTGCGAAGCCCGCTCTTGGCCGTTCTCTGCCCGCCAGTTCACTGTCGTCCACCTGATATGACACTCTCATAGAACCTCAGGAAACGTCTAGCGACCATATATCCACTTCCTGAAGGCCTTACTCCTAGTTAAATTACCTAGTTAACTTACCTAGTTAAGTGGTATTTTGGTAAACAAGTAATGGAAAAAAGGTAAACAAGCCAAGTAACCAAAAGTAATCAAGTAGGCAGTCGCTTTACCAGGGACACTTTGTCGTCTTGCCGCTCCAAGCTGTATTCAAACGGTGGCTCCCAGAACTTCGTCTTAAGGTGCATGGTCGCAATGAAAACACCTGTCGGAACAGACAGAGAATAAGAAGTTCGTTTGTAGCCTTGGCCCCCGCCAACAAAGTAACGAATGATCCAGCCCTCTCTTGCGGCTCTTTGCATGACCTGATTTACGCACTTCGGTGTCACGCCAGCGCGAAACGCGATTTCTCGCTGACTGGGAAAGATGTCGTCGCCCCACTTATCGCCGTACCTCGCCATCGTGGTCAGGACGTGTTTGTTTCCCGGCGGCAGATCGCAGAACGGGCTGCCAATGACCTTGCGCCATTCCATAGAAGACCCCTCCCATCGAACGGGCGTAAGAATCGTTTCTAGCGCGCCCATTAACCGTTACCTTGGCTCCGGTATGCCTCATCGGGTTTGCGTCCATCAAAACGATCGTCTTGGGGTCGTGAGTAAGCATAAAACGCGTGCTCCGCCCCAGACCGCTGGTAGTAATCAAGAACCGTCTCAGGAATTGGCGCTGTGGTTATCGGTCGTACTGGATAGATGGCACATCCGGTCACCGTGCAAAGTGTGACTTGTTGTCGCCACGTTCCTGCTGCACTTGAATCGTAAATGCAGCGCCTGCAGTTATTGTCGATACACTTGCGCAGCGACGGGCGATTCTTTATCGTCATTTCGAGTTCCTCGACGCCTCGACCTTCGTGTTGGTAGCACGGTCGAGGCGTTTCTGGTTTTAAGGCGGGCGGTGTGGTTAAGTTTTTTGATCGACCGATCGAGATGCGTCGATTCGAGACTGGATCCAGCTCTTTACGGCATCGTCAGGCCAGGCGACCGCGCGGGCGCCCAGGCTGACTTGTTTTGGGAACTCGGATTTTCCCATTTTTTCATAGATTGCCGATCGGCTTAGGCCCGTCCGCGCCATGACGTCACGTAGTCGCAATAGAGTAACGTCGGTCATTTTAGGATCTCCTCAAGACGCTGTGGATACCCTAGTTTCGCCTCGTACCATAGAAAATGGCAGGCATGAAAAACCGTCATTTTTTATGCGGCGCTATTTGCTGGGCTTTTCTATGCGGTTTTCAATCTGGACGAGCATCTTTTGCAATACCAACGGATGAATCAGCTGATCCGCATTTTTTTTAGTGGTGCGCGGTACTTTCCCGTCTGGGATGCTGTCGTCCCCGTACAGCGCATGCTGCATTATCTCCTCGGGAATGGTTACATTTTCCAGTGCAGCCCAAAGCGTCAGATCTAAGTATGGCAATACTCTGCCCGTGACCCACCGTTGCGTGGCTGCAGCCGAAAATTCACTTCGCGCCGGCATTTTGAACTCTTTTCTCGCCGCTCTTAGCCAGCTCTTGAAATCTGCGAGAACCAATTCGTCAGATACTGATAAATCCACCTCTACATGTAGCGTTCCATCATTGATCAAAGACAGCTCGCGTCTCTCAAGCAAGTCAAATGGTTCACCCAGACCAACTGCAGCCGCAGCTTCTTGCTGCTTCTTGCGGAAGGCAATAACTTGGTCTAGAAAGTCGGGCGCCGCATCATCGCTCTTGAAATCCTTGACAGCATTCGTTTCGGCCTGCACTACCGACACTGCCTTTGATAACTGGCGCCCCAGCCCTGAATCGTCGTAGCACGATGTCGCAATGAAGCTCGCAACAGTACCAACGGTCATTGAGCTGACGGTCGTAGTGTTGAGCGAATTTTCTGACGGCTTTGCCCGCAGCCCGGGTGAGCTATCTCGTCTTGCGCCGCTTGTTGTAGTCCAGACTAGTTTGCGCCCTTCCTTCTCATCAAAGTAACTCTCGATAAGCTCGCGATGCTGCTCCAGCTCGTCGCAAAAGAACACCAGAAAATTCGATCGCCAAATGAGGTTTTCATACCATTCGCTGAGATCCATCGTATTCGTTGTCGGATATTTGGACAGACTGAACCATTTTGGCAATTGGCCCGCTGAAACGGTTCGCATTGATAGCTCTCCTTCAAGCGTCCTTCATTGAGAGCCTGGGCAGGCCGGTGAAGGTTTCCGGCTCTTCGGTAGCTAACCTAGCCCCGGCTTAACTGAACTATCCGGCTCGCGATTCCTTGCCGAACCTTCCAATGATTACAGTCCGTCCTTCTTCAATTTGACGATCAACGAACTCCGCCCACCACTGCAGCATGCTTCGCCTGTCGTCTGCGTATTCCGCTTTGTTATATACGCCTCTAACACCGCCTTGTTCGTGTGCCAGTGATTTCTCAATCCAGTCTGAATTGAATCCTGCTTCGTGCAATTGTGTAGATGCTGTCCGTCTGAAATCATGAATTACGAAATCGCGGATATCAATTTCCAATGTCCGTATTGCGACGTTGAGCGTGCTTTTCGAGATTGGCTTCCGAAGACTGCCCCGGCCCGGCAGTACATACACTGAACCGCTAGACAGCACGTTCAATTCCTCAAACATCGCGAGCGCTTGCTGCGACAAATAAACGATGTGGGGCTTACCCATTTTCATGCGCTCGCCGGGAACGCGCCATTGCGCCGCATCGAAGTCTATTTCTGACCACTGTGCGTCGATCAACTCCGACTTTCTGACCATGCACAGGATCAATAGATGCAGCGCGAGCTTGTGTGCTCGGCGCATAGATGACGAATAGATCGCCCGCAGTAACTTCCCTATTTCCTCGGGGCTCAGCGACACGTCCCTTGATCTGGCTGTGGCGATATAGCGCGCCTCAACTAATGCCGCCGGATTTACCTCCGCCAAGTGCCGGGCGATCGCGTAGGAGTAGAGCCGCTTAATAATATTCCGGGTCATCAACGCCATTTGATCTGCGCCGCGGTTCTTTATTCGGTCTGTAATACCCAAGACATCCAGGGCGGTGACTTCCCCTAGCTTTTTATTTCCAATGGCTGGCAATATGTCTTTGTCCAGTACCCGGCGAATGTTCAGTGGATCCTTCACATTGAGGCAGACTACGTTGGCGAACCATTGCTCTGCGAAGGTCTCGACCGTAGCCAGTCCTGCGGTCTGTTCTCGGGCGGCTCTCTTCGCCCGCATGGGTGACTCTCCCCGCGCAATCCCGGTCCGGCAATCTGCAAGCCATTGCCTTGCCTGAGCCAGCGAGTAGACCGGATATTCTCCAAGGGTTACTTTTTCTTGCCTGCCCGCCAGCCTGTATCTAAGCCGCCATACGCGCTTCCCCCCCGGCATGACCTCTATGTGCAGACCTTTGCCATCTGATTGGCTGTACGGCTTGTCGCGTGGTTTCAACGCACGTAGCTTCGTATCCGTCAATGGCATGTGTTCCCAAACTCCTTGAAATGTTCCCAACTCATTTCCGGGTATCTAGTGCTTTGGGAACCAAATTGGGAACAATTTTACTAGGATGTCGCTAGATGTTGCAAGGCCCTAATGGACAGTATCTGGTTAATTTAAAGAAGTCTACCTCGCCAAATAGGGCCTCTTGGAACTTCGTTGGACCTGGTTCTATTTGCCGATGCAGAACTCGGAGAAGATTTTTCCCAGGAGATCGTCAGCCAACACCGCGCCGGTTATTTCTCCCAGCGCCTGCTGACTCAGACGCAGCTCCTCCGCAAGCAATTCGCCTGCCTGGGTCTGTTCCAGTGCAATACGGCCGGTCGCAAAGTGCATGGCGGCGCGCTCAAGGGCGTCGAGGTGTCGCTTGCGTGCTGTAAACGCCCCCTCGCCCAGATTTTCATAGCCCGCGAGCTCGCGAATGCGCCGTCTCAGCGCCTCCACGCCCTCGCCGGTTTTCGCCGAAAGATAAACCGTGCCTGCATCGCTGCAGCCAGCAACGTCCCCGGACAAATCCGTCTTGTTGCGCACCACGGTAACCGGCACACCCTCTGGCAGGTTTTCCTCCAACTCGCCGTGTTCCGCCTCCGTCGCGTCCTGTATCCACAAGATCGCATCGGCGCTCTGTAGCGCTTTTCGCGCCCGCCGAATACCCTCTTCCTCGACCCGGTCGGGATTTTCCCGCAAGCCGGCTGTGTCGACTAACTCAACGGCCAGCCCATCGATATCGATTTGTTCCCGCAGAATGTCGCGCGTTGTGCCCGCGACCTCGGTAACTATCGCCGCGTCCTGCCCGCTCAGGCAATTCAGCAAGCTGGACTTGCCGACGTTCGGCTTACCGACAATGACCACTTGAAAGCCGTCGCGAAGAATTCGTCCCTGCGTCACCTCCTGTTTCAACACAGCGAACGACCCGGCGCAGTCATCGAGCCGCCGCAGCAACCGCTCGTCCGACAAGAAGTCGATTTCCTCTTCAGGAAAATCGATCGCGGCCTCGACATGCAATCGCAACTGCAGCAGCTGCTCCGCCAGCACACCAACGGCTTTGGAAAAGGCGCCCGACAAGGACCGCAGTGCAGCGCGAGCCGCCTGTGACGTCCCGGCATTGATCAGGTCTACGATTGCTTCGGCCTGAATGAGGTCGAGTTTGTCGTTCAAAAAGGCGCGCTGCGAAAACTCCCCAGGCTCCGCCCGCCGCGCTCCGAGCGCCACGATGGCCTCCACCAGCAGGGACACCACGAGCGGTCCGCCGTGTCCCTGCAACTCAAGAACCGGCTCGCCGGTGAATGAATTGGGCGCCGGGAAATACAGCGCCAGGCCGGCGTCAATTTTATCGCCGCCCGCGCCGCGAAATGTGCGGTAGGTCGCCGTGCGCGGTTCCGGCAGGCTGCCCAGAACCTGCCGCGCTATGGTCACGGCGAGATCGCCTGACACACGGACGATCCCAATGCCACCGGTACCCGGCGGCGTCGCAGCAGCAACTATCGTGTCAGCAGGATTCGCCATGCGCTAATGAGAGCACAGCTGCTCCGCGGTTGCTTGTGCGGCAGCGTCAGCGTTTCTTCTGTTTCGTTTCCTGTTCGACGACCTTGTTGATTTTCCACTGTTGCGCGATGGACAGCAGCGTATTCGTCACCCAGTAGAGCACCAGGCCCGACGGGAAAAATGCAAAAAACCCGGTGAACATGATCGGCATGATCTGCATTACCTTCGCCTGCACCGGATCGGCTGGCGCCGGATTCAGTTTTTGCTGCATCAGCATCGCCGCGCCCATAATCAGCGGCAAAATGAAGTACGGGTCGCGAGTGGAAAGATCCGTAATCCACAGGGCGAACGGCGCCTGTCGCATCTCCACGCTTTCGAGCAGCACCCAGTAGAACGCGAGGAAAAACGGCATTTGGATCAGGATTGGCAAACAGCCAGCCGCCGGATTAACTTTCTCGCGCTTATAAAGCTCCATCGTCGCCTGGCTGAGCGCAGGCCGGTCGTCTTTGTAGCGTTCCTGTAGCGCCTTCATTCGGGGTTGCAGACTCCGCATTTTTGCCATCGAGCGGCCGCTTGATTCGGTTAGCTTGTAGAACGCCGCCTTGATCAGGAAGGTGACGAAAATAATCGCGACCCCCCAGTTACCAACGAACCCAAAGACAGTGCGAAGAAGCCAGAACAACGGCTGCGAAATGATCGTCAGCCACCCGTAATCGACGGTCAGCTTCAGGCTTTCATCGATTTTTTCGAGTTGCGCCTGGCGCTTGGGGCCAATAAACACCGTCGTTGTGAACGTCTTGCTCGCTCCGGGCGCAATCGTCTGCGGCTGTCCTATGGTGCTGGCTATCGAGCGGGCGCCACGAACGGAAACGCTGTACGTCTGATCTGTACCACGCTCGGGAATGACTGCGCTCAGGAAGTGGTGCTGAATGGCGCCGAACCATCCCGCCTGTGACTTGAACTTGAACGCCCCGTCCTCCATCAGGTCGTCGCGCTGCAGTTTTTCTGATTTCTCTCCGGTGTAAATAATCGGACCGTTAAACGAATACGAATCGACGTCAAACATCGAGCGTTCTTGGTCCTTCGAAAAGCGAAGTAATTGCGCGTAATTCGCCCCGCGCCATAAGCCGTCGCTCATGTTGCTGACTTCCTGCTCTATCACAAAAGCGTATTCGCCACGCTTGAAGAGATAGCGCTTTTCGACACGAATACCAAGATCGTTTTCCCACCACAGGGAAACCTCCAGCTCAGCCGCGCTTCCCATTTCGTAGCTTCGCCTGTCGCTGGTGAAGGTGGCCAGGTGGTTGGCCTCATCCCCCTCGCCAAGGAAGCGCAACCCGGTCTGAATCAGCCCGAAATTCGCATCGTCGGTGCTCAGCAGTTGCACGAGCTTGTCCGGCTGATCCTTGGCAACCGGGTACGCCAGCAGGATCGCACTTTGCAGCGTTCCGCCCTGGGTGCTGATCTCAAGATCGAATACGTCGGTGCTGACGTGTATCGATGGCGCTGTGGGGGCCTGGTTCGGGCGCGGTTGCTCCGCGGGTCTGGGTGCATCCAGCTCGGCGGCCGGCAGCGCTGTCATCTCCGGCAGATCGGTGCTTCCGTCCAGTAACGCCGGCTGTTCTACCTGTTCCCCAGTGCTTGCCGCCGGTGGTGATTGCGCATAGTCGTGTATCCAGGTCTGATAGGTCATCCAGGCCATGAGGCCAAAGAACGCCCAAAGCAGCAGTCGTTGGTTGTCCATCCCTTAGCTTTCCTGCGGGTGTTGTTTGCGTGTTTGTTTCGAGCACCGCTGCCAGTGTCTTGCCAGGCTGTCGTTCATCGCGCCATTATCCGCACTGGCGGCAGCCGGCTGATTGATAACAACAAGGTCAAGCCCGAACAATATCGCCTGATTCTGGCGAAACGACTCTCGTATAATTCTCTTGATACGATTTCTTGCGACCGCTCTGCGGCAGTTTTTCCTCGAGATCGCGAGACCGAGTCGCGCGGCCCGCTGTTCGTTGTCGCGAAAAAGTACGGTGAAAAACCGATCTCGGCTGCGACTCGCGTCTTCGAAAATATAACTGAATTCCGCGGCGCCGCCCAGCCGGCTTATTCTCTGAAACTGAAACCCCGGGCTGTTCACCAATCCTAAGTTGTTTTTCGTCGTCGTGGCGAGCGTTACGGCGTTAACCGTACTCGGCCTTTTGCGCGCCGCCGCTTGAGCACCAGGCGCCCGGCTTTCGTGGCCATGCGCGCACGGAACCCGTGCGTACGAGCACGCTTGATTTTGCTGGGTTGATAAGTGCGTTTCATGCCATTTTACCTGGTTCGAGAATCGACCGTCAGGGCCGACTTTTCGGAAGGTCGGCAAGGGTACTCAGTCGCCCTGATACTGTCAATAGATGGATGTAAACGCTCGGTTTTCGGTATAGACTGCTCCGTCTTTCTGTTGTCTGTTTTTGATGCTCAGCTCGGCGTTGCTTTGCGGAGCTTTTGGGGGAATTGCTTGTCTGCTGAATCGACGCTCTGGAACCAATGCCTTCGCGTCTTGCAGGCTGAGCTGCCAGAACAACAGTTTAATACCTGGATTCGGCCCCTCCAAGCCGTTGATGACGGCACCGTTTTGCGCCTTCTTGCGCCCAATCGCTTTGTTGTTGACTGGGTTGAGCAACATCACCTGCAGCGCATTCATCTTCTGGTAGAGGAGCAAGGCGCTGGCACCGAGATCGTTGTCGAGGTGGGCTCGCGAAAGACCGAGCGCCGCTCAACGAGCGCGGCGCGTCCCCGCGCCCGGCCCATTAAAGCCGGCGGTCCGTCCCGGGTCGATCCGCGGCTGAACCCGATTTTTACTTTTGAGAATTTCGTCGAGGGTAAGAGCAATCAACTGGCCCGCGCGGCGGCCAGCCAGGTAGCCGAGAATCCAGGCAAATCTTACAATCCACTCTTCATTTATGGTGGCGTCGGTCTTGGTAAGACGCACCTCATGCACGCCGTTGGCAACGCTATGCTCAAAATCAATCCCGGCGCCCGAGTAAGCTATGTGCACTCGGAGCGTTTCGTTGGTGACATGGTTCGGGGGTTACAACACAACAAAATCTCCGAATTCAAGCGTGCCTATCGTTCGCTGGACGCCCTGCTGATAGACGATATTCAGTTTTTTGCCGGCAAGGAGCGTTCACAGGAAGAATTTTTTCACACCTTTAATGCGCTGCTCGAAGGACAACGCCAGATCATTCTCACATGCGACCGTTATCCGAAAGAAGTTGCTGGCCTGGAAGAGCGGCTTAAATCCCGTTTTGGTTGGGGGCTGACGGTCTCAATAGAACCTCCTGAGCTTGAAACATCCGTTGCTATTTTGATGAGCAAGGCCGCAGCCGAGGGCATCGACTTGCCGGAGGAAGTTGCTTTTTTTATCGCCAAGCGCATTCGCTCAAATGTTCGGGAGCTCGAGGGTGCGCTGCGGCGGGTAATTGCTAACTACCGCTTCACTGGTCGTACAATTGACCTTGAGTTTGCAAAAGAAGCGTTGCGTGATCTGTTGGCGCTTCAGGATCGGCTCGTCTCGATCGAAAATATTCAAAAAACCGTTGCAGAGTATTTTAAGATTCGGGTAGCGGACTTGTTATCGAAAAAAAGAACTCGCTCTATCGCGAGACCGCGCCAGTTTGGAATGGCCCTTGCAAAGGAGCTCACGAATCACAGCTTGCCGGAGATTGGAGATGCATTTGGTGGTCGCGATCACACGACCGTCTTGCACGGCTGCCGCCGGATTGTTGCTTTGCGAGAGACCGATAAGCGCATAGCCGACGATTATTTGAACTTGTTAAGAACACTGACAGGATAATGTGGATAAGGGGTGGAAAAACCAAGGCAAATTTTTAGTCCACAACTTATCCACTAGTCGCAAGCATACAATAGAACTTTTGTTAACGTATAAAAAAGATCATAAGTATTTGATATTATTGGGATAAAAAAAGTTACACACAAGCAATAAGGCTCTTAATAATAGTAATAAATTATAAATTTCCAATATTTATTAACAGGTGGAATCTATGAAGTTTACTGCAGCTCGAGAAGCGCTGTTAAAACCACTCCAGGCGGTTATCGGGGTTGTGGAAAGAAGACAGACAATGCCGATATTATCAAACGTCCTTTTGGTTGCTAAGGACGGTCAGTTAGCGATCACAGCAACAGATCTTGAAGTGGAGTTGGTTGCCCAAGCGCTTGTAGAGACGGAATCGAATGGAGAGATCACTGTCTCGGGAAGAAAATTGCTCGATATTTGCAGGGCGTTGCCCGAAGGTGCGGAAATTACTGTTAGCTTGAGCGGGGAAAAACTTTCAGTCAAAGCCGGCCGCAGTAAGTTCAACCTCGTAACTTTGCCGGCGGCAGAATTTCCGATAGTAGAAGACATAAAGGCGGGGCAGACAATAACAGTGAGCCAGAAGTCGCTGGGACGCTTGATCGAGAAAACGCATTTCTCGATGGCGCAACAGGACGTTCGCTACTACTTGAATGGGATGCTTCTCGAGACAGGCGGTAAAGTTTTACGCGCGGTTGCAACCGACGGCCACCGGCTTGCGCTGTGTGAGGTGGCGCTGGACGGAAAGGAGCTGGAAGAACAACAGGTGATAGTGCCGCGCAAGGGCGTATTGGAATTACAGCGACTGATGGACGGCAAGGGCAAACTGGATATTGAGTTGGGAACGAACCACATTCGAATTCAGCTGGAAAACATTCGGTTCACATCGAAACTCATTGACGGCCGGTTTCCAGAATACGAGCGAGTTATACCGAAGGAATCTACGAACGAGCTGAAGGCCGACAGAGCCGAGTTGCGGGCAGCATTGCAGCGGACGGCAATTTTGTCGAATGAAAAATATCGCGGTATTCGGTTGATAATCCGGGACAGTGGCGTCGTGCTGCAAGCGCACAACCCAGAACAGGAAGAGGCCGAGGAAGAGCTCGAGGTTGAATACAGTGGGGAGGATATCGAGATCGGCTTTAACGTCAATTATTTGCTTGACGCTCTTGGAGCCGTTGAGGGAGATGAAGTCACGCTTTCTGTTCAGGACAGCAATTCCAGTTGCCTGATCCGCCAGCCAGGAAGTAAAGATTGCACGTTCGTTGTAATGCCGATGCGGCTGTAGGCGAGCGCCGCAGAAGACGGCCCACGTATCATGATTGGCTTATTCAGGGCCAGTAACTTTCGGTGTCTGGAAAAAGTGGAGCTGGAATTCGGTCCCCGGTTTAACTTGATCATCGGGGCCAACGCCTCCGGGAAAACAAGCATCCTGGAGGCGTTGGCGTATCTGGGGCGCGGTAAATCGTTTCGTGGCGCAAGTGCAGCGCGCCTGGTTAAGCACGGTGAGGGGGAATTCGTTCTCTTTGGGGAAGTCGCTCGTAAGGCCGGCCGAATCAATATTGGTGTGCGTAATGGCCGTGACGGTTTGGAGGTGCGCATCGGCGGCGAGGACGCTCCAGGGGCGGCAGCGCTGGCGGCAGCGCTGCCATTGCAGGTGATAGATCCGGAAGTGCACAATCTGGTAGCAGGCGGACCGGAGACGCGGCGACGGTTTTTGGATTGGGTGGCGTTCCACGTGGAACACGATCATCTGGCGATCTGGCGACGCTTTCGCCGGGTACTGAAACAACGCAATGCGGCGCTGAGGTCCCAGGCGACAGTGGCAACCATCCGAAGCTGGGATGCAGCGTTTCTGGATTTTGGGGGCCGCCTGGACGAATCCAGGCGGAAAGCGCTGACGCTCACACGCGACAGCCTGCGACAACACGGCACGGCCCTGCTCGAGGCAGACTTATCGTTCGAATATCAGCAGGGCTGGTCGCGGGACAAGGAACTGGGCGCGGCGCTCGAGGAGGGGCTGGAGCGAGACCGGCAGCTCGGAAGCACGCAGCACGGACCGCACCGCGCAGACATCAAGGTCAGCTATGATGAGCGCCTGGCGCGCAAATTAGTATCCAGAGGGCAACAGAAACTACTGGCGAGCGCCATGATTCTTGCGGCAACGGCGACGGCGCAGGCCGCCCTGGGAGCGCCGCTGTTGCTACTGCTGGACGACCCGGCCGCCGAGCTGGACGAAGGATCAATATCGCGGTTGATGGCAGCCGTAACCGCTATCAAGTGTCAGGTCGTTGCCACGAGCCTGGATTCCGCCGCACTAAGGTTCGCGGAGAAACCAACGTTGTTCCACGTGGAACACGGTGTCGTTATCCGGCACCGATAATTTCTTTCCGGCGCGGACAATATAAGCGGCCTGAAAGCACTAAAACACCTTAAAAAAGAAAGCTTTGGGCCCCCCTTGTGGGTCCTGTTTTGATACAATGTTGGGCTTGCTTTCAGAGGATTTCGAATGGCCGATTCAACAGACTATACTTCCAGTAATATCAAGGTCTTAAAGGGCCTCGAGGCCGTAAGAAAGCGGCCAGGAATGTATATCGGCGATACCGATGACGGGACCGGCCTTCATCACATGGTTTTTGAGGTGGTCGACAATTCCATTGACGAAGCGCTGGCTGGCCACTGCGACACCATCAACGTCACCATTCATGCGGACGAGTCGGTAACGGTTACTGACGACGGGCGCGGAATCCCGGTCGACCTGCATCCGGAGGAGGGTCGGTCGGCTGCCGAGGTGATCATGACGGTGCTGCACGCGGGCGGCAAATTCGACGACAATTCGTATAAGGTGAGCGGCGGACTTCACGGTGTTGGCGTGTCAGTCGTCAACGCGCTGTCCGAGCATCTGGTGTTGACGATCCACCGCGATGGCAAAACGCATCGACAGGAATATAAATACGGCGAACCGTGTGCGCCGATCGCCGCCATTGCAGACACAGACCGCACCGGCACCACTTTGCGCTTCAAGCCCAGCAGCAAAACCTTTACCAACATCAAGTTCCACTACGACATCCTCGCGAGCCGCTTGCGAGAGCTGTCTTTTCTGAATCCGGGGGTGCGCATTCAGCTCGTCGACGAGCGCGACGAGCGGCAGGAGGTTTTCGAGTACGAGGGCGGGATCAAGGCGTTCGTTAACCACCTCAATCGCAACAAAACGCCCATTCATTCGAGCGTGGTTCACTTCACGGTCGTCAAAGACGAGATCGTCATTGAGGCGGCAATGCAGTGGAACGACGGCTATCAAGAGAACATGTTCTGTTACACAAACAACATTTCACAGCGTGACGGCGGAACGCATCTCGCCGGATTTCGCGCGGCGCTCACAAGAACGTTAAACAGCTATATTGAAAAAGAGCTGCGCGGCAAGAAAGACAAGTTTACGCCGACGGGCGACGATGCCCGCGAAGGCCTGACCGCGGTTTTGTCGATCAAGATGCCAGACCCGAAGTTTTCATCGCAGACCAAAGACAAGCTGGTTTCGTCCGAGATCAAGGGCGTCGTCGAACAGGCCGTGTCCGGGCGGCTTGAGGAGTTCTTGCTGGAACACCCGGCGGAAGCGAAGGGAATCGTCTCGAAAATCGTAGACGCTGCCAGGGCAAGAGAAGCGGCGCGCAAGGCGCGGGAAATGACGCGCCGCAAGGGTGCGCTCGATATCGCCGGACTGCCAGGCAAGCTGGCCGATTGTCAGGAAAAAGACCCGGCGCTATCGGAAATTTTCCTGGTCGAAGGCGACTCCGCCGGCGGCTCGGCAAAACAGGGCCGCGATCGGCGGACGCAGGCGATATTGCCGCTCAAGGGAAAGATCCTCAACGTCGAAAAAGCCCGCTTTGACAAGATGCTGCAATCAGCCGAGGTTGGTACGCTGATCACGGCGCTCGGCTGCGGTATTGGCAGAGACGACTTCGATCCGGATAAGCTGCGCTACCACCGCATCATCATCATGACCGACGCCGACGTTGACGGGTCACACATTCGTACTTTGCTATTGACGTTTTTCTACCGGCAAATGCGCGAACTCATCGAGCGCGGCCACGTGTACATAGCGCAACCGCCACTGTACAAGATCAAGCGAGGCAAACAGGAGGTGTACGTCAAAGACGAGGCGGAGCTCAACGCTTACTTGCTGAGCGCCGCGATGGAAGGCGCCGCCGTGCACGTCAACAACGAGGCGCCGCCGCTGACGGGCGTCGGCCTGGAAGCGCTGGCGAAGGAGCACATCGCCGTAGAGAACATTATCACGCGCCTTGCTCCCCGCTATGACGAGGTGGTGCTGCGCGTCATTAGCACGCTGGCCGAAGTCACGGCGGAGGATGCTGAAAACCTCGATACGCTCGAAGCGTGGACCGAGCGCCTTTCCGCGGCGCTACCGAAAAGCTCGGGCGATCGCGCCGAAGATAACAATGTGGGTAGCTACACGGCGGAGCTGGACCGCGGCGACGATAGCGGCGAGGGCGTGCGAATCGTGATCACGCGCGTGCAACACGGCGTCGCCACGACGCGCTATCTGCCCAGAGAGATCTTCGGCACCAGCGAGTACAAACACATCATGGCGCTTGCGGCGAAACTCAATGGATTGTTGTCGGACGACGCCGTAGTCAAGCGCGGCGAAAAGGAAGCGCCGGTGGCGTCATTTGCCGAGGTTGTCGACTGGCTGATGAGCGAGGCGCGCCGGGGCCAGACAATACAGCGCTACAAGGGATTGGGCGAAATGAATCCGGACCAGCTTTGGGACACTACGGTGAATCCGGAAACGCGCCGCCTGTTGCAGGTGAAGATCGATGACGCCGTCAAGGCGGACGAGATCTTCACGACATTAATGGGAGACCAGGTCGAGCCGCGGCGCGAGTTCATCGAAAAATACGCGCTTACGGTGGCAAACCTCGATATCTAAACTGACGAAGCGGGCGTTAAAAGGCACCCTCATTGTGTGTTGCCTTTGTTGCGATAGGCGCTGCTAATCTCGCACATTTTGTTTTCGATCCACTTCTGTACGAGCAGGTTGGTTTCCTTCGGCGGCTGCGCTGAGGCGTCGATAGGCGGGCCGATACAAAAGCGAATGGTTCCCGGCCGCTTTGCAAACTCCCGGCGCCGCCAGAAATCGCCGGCATTGTGGGCGACGGGAACGATTTTTACACGGGCTTCCCGGGCAAGCGCTGCGCCGCTGATTCCGTATATCCGGGTTTCCCCTGGCGGCACTCGAGTGCCTTCCGGGAACACCGTCACCCAGGTACCGGCCAGAAGTTTTTCCGTGCCCTGACGAATCACCTGTTTAACCGCCTGACTGCCGGCGCCGCGATTGATCGCGATTGGCCGGAACAAGAGCACGAGGGCCCAGCCGAAAAAGGGAATCCACAACAAGCCTCGCTTCAGCACCCACGACGTGCGCGGAAAAAAGGGCACGTGGCCATAAGTTTCCAGGGCGGATGTGTGCTTGATCATGATAACGCTCGCCGTCTCGGGCAGGTTTTCCTGTCCCTCGACCACGACCTTCAGGCCGCAAAAAAAGTTGCCGGCCCAAAGCAGCAGGCGACAGTAATTGTCTACGAACGCCCATAACCAGTTTGCTGGCGCCCAAAAAAACAGCAACGCGAGCGCGCCGTAGAGAATGGCGGTCACGTACGCAAACACGATAAACACCAGCGACAAAACCCACCGAATCAAGGGTGCTCTCCAAGCAATTCGGTAGCGGCCGCGGCGAGATCGGAAAACACTTCGACAGCGCGCAGTTCATCGGGCAGGGTCGTCACTGTCTTGACGCCGTTCCCGGTGCGGACCAGTATCGGTCGTGCGCCGGCGCGCGCGGCCGCCTGCAGGTCTCGTAACGAGTCCCCGATCACTGGAACGCCATCAAGCGTTACGTCATAAAAGCGAGCCAGACGATGCAGCAAGCCCGGCTCTGGCTTGCGGCAAGCGCAGCCATCGCCGGGGCCGTGGGGACAGACGACAATGCGAGCGATATGGCCGCCATCTGCAGCAACAAGCCGGCGAAGTTTCCGGTGGATGGCCCGCAAAGCGTCGCGATCGAGTAGTTTCCGCGCCAGGCCCGACTGATTGCTGGCAACCGTAACCGTGAAGCCGGCTCGGCTAAGCGCCGCGATCGCCGCAATGCTACCGGGAAGCGGCAGCCACTCATCGGCCGACTTCACGAAGGCGCTGGAGTCCTTGTTGATGACCCCGTCGCGATCGAGAATGATCAGCCGTCTAGCCAATCGAGAGCCGCGAAATATCGGCGACCTCAAGAAACAGTGCGCGAAGCTCGCCAAGCAGCGCGAGGCGGTTGCTTCTTACGGCTTCGTCATCGGCCATCACAAGAACGGTGTCAAAGAATTTATCCACGGGGTCGCGCAGGTCCGCGAGTTCATTTAACGCTTCCGCATAGCTGCGCAGCGCGAGCAGCGGAGCGACCTTTTCCCGGGCGCTCACGAGCGCGCTGAACAGCGCGAGCTCCGCGTCTTCCAGCAACAGCTTTTCCTTGATGCTGACGTCGCCCGTATCGCCGGCCTTGCGAAGTATGTTTGCGATGCGCTTGTTAGCGGCGGCGAGACTCCCGGCCTGGTCGAGGCGCGCAAAGGTCTGCACCGCCGCGAGCCGGCGGTCGAAGTCAAGCAGGGACGAGGGCTCCCGAACCATGACGGACTCGAAGGTTTCCGCCGACAGCCCGGGGTCCCGGTCGAGGAAATAACGCCGCAACCGGTCGGTAATATACGCGTACAAATCCGCAGCAAGCTCGGACTTGTCCGTCTGGCCATCCGGTTGGGCGTCCAGGGCCCTTGCGAGCAGCGCCTTGAGGTCGACATCGAGACCGCGCTCAACCAGGATGCGGACGATGCCCAGCGCTGCCCGGCGCAGGCCGAAAGGGTCACGATTGCCGCTGGGTTTCTTGTCGATCGAAAAGATACCAGCCAGCGTATCGACCTTGTCGGCGACGGCCAGTATTTGCCCGTCTATCGAAGCCGGAAGTTCGTCGCCGGCAAAGCGTGGCTGGTAGTGTTCGCCAATCGCCGCGGCGACAGGTCCTGGCTCGCCGTCCGACGCAGCGTAGTAACGACCCATTGTGCCCTGCAAGTCAGGGAACTCGCCGACCATGCCGGTTAGAAGGTCGCACTTTGCCAGCGCGGCAGCGCGTGCGACGTGCTCGCCGCTGTGATCCAAAGACGCCGCCATCCATTTAACCAGCCCGGTGACGCGCTGTGATTTTTCGAACAGGCTTCCCAAACCGCGTTGGTAAACGACTTCGCGCAGGTCGTCCTGGCGGCTGGCCAGCGTTCTGCGCCGGTCGTTGTCCCAGAAAAACGCGGCGTCCGCGAGCCGCGGCCGGATGACGCGCTCGTTGCCGTCGCGCACCTGAGTTGGGTCCGCGCTTTCGAGGTTTGCGACGGTTATAAAAATCGGCAACAGCTCACCGGCGTCATTGGCGACAGGAAAATAGCGCTGATGCCTGGTGAGCGTTGTGATTACTACCTCGCGGGGCAGCTCAAGATACTGGTCGTCAAAGCGGCCAAGCATCGGCACGGGCCATTCCACCAGCGCCGTGACCTCGTCATAGAGCAAGTCGCCCTCGACAACGCGGCCACCAGCATCGGCCGCGGTCGCGGCGACGCCATCGAGAATCATTTTCCGACGCCGCGCGAAGTCGGCAATGACGTGGCCTTTTTTCTCGAGAGTTTCCAGATAATTTGCTGGCGCCGCGATCGTGATTGTGCCGGACGAATGGACGCGATGACCGCGGGACTGGTTGCCGGCGACAACCCCCATTACGGTGCCCGCGATCGTGTTCTTGCCGTGCAGCAAGACCACCCAGTGAATGGGCCGGACAAATTCCACCTCGCCAGCGCCCCAACGCATGCGCCGCGGGATGGGCAGCGCGGCGAGCGACAGGTCGACCAGCGCGGGAATCAGCTCGGCAGTCGTTTTGCCTTTTTCGAGCGTCTCCCACGTTAGCCACTCGCCCTTGTCTGATTTGCGCCGGCGCAGGTCCGATACGGCGACGCCGCACTTTTCGGCGAAGGCGGTCGCTGCGGGTGACGGTTCGCCGTCGGCGCCAAACGCAACGTTGACGGGCGGGCCCTTTTGTTCCGTCTTGCGGTCTTCCTGGCAGTAAGCAAGATCGTTAACGATGACGCTGAGACGGCGCGGGCTCGCATAAACCTGTACGTCGCCATGTTCGAGCCGCGCGTTGTCGAGCTCACGCGCCAGGTTTTCGCCAAACGCCTCCATCAGCGCGCGCAGCGCTTTTGGCGGCAACTCTTCGGTGCCGATCTCCACAAGAAAATCGTCCGCTTTGTTCATGCAGACGATTGTCCGGTCGTGACGGAGGCGACCATCGGAAAGCCGAGCGCCTCGCGACTGGCGAGATAGGCTTCGCAAATGGCGCGGGACATGTCGCGAACGCGCAAAATGAATCGCTGGCGCTCCGTGACGGAGATGGCCTGACGCGCATCCAGCAGATTGAACGTGTGCGACGCAGTCAGCATTTGCTCGTAGGCGGGCAAAGTGAGGTTTAGCCCGATAAGTCGCTCGACCTCGTGCTCTGCGTGGTCAAAAGCAACAAACAGAGCATCAATATCAGCCTCTTCAAAATTGTACCTGGATTGCTCGCGCTCATTTTGCTGGTAAACATCGCCGTAGGTGATGCGGCCCAGCGGGCCGTCCGTCCAGACCAGAGCGAAGATGCTCTCGACATTTTGCAGGTACATCGCCAGACGCTCGAGACCGTATGTAATCTCGCCCGTGACCGGCCGGCATTCAAGACCGCCGACTTGCTGGAAGTAGGTGAATTGCGTCACCTCCATTCCGTTGAGCCACACCTCCCAACCCAGCCCCCAGGCGCCGAGCGTCGGTGACTCCCAGTTGTCCTCGACAAAGCGGACATCGTGCACGCCGAGATCGATGCCGATGGTGCGCAGCGAGCCAAGATACAGGTCTTGTATGTCATCGGGCGAGGGCTTTAGCACGACCTGATACTGGTAGTAGTGTTGCAGGCGGAAGGGGTTGTCGCCGTAACGGCCGTCCGTTGGGCGACGACTGGGCTGGACATAGGCGGCGCTCCACGGCTCGGGGCCAACCGCGCGCAAAAAGGTGGCCGGGTGAAAAGTGCCCGCGCCCATCGGCATGTCGTATGGCTGCAGGATTGCGCAGCCGTGCGCGGCCCAATATTCCTGCAAGCGGAGAATCAGGCCCTGAAAACTCTGTGGCGCGGACTGTATGTCGATGTTCATGCAGGTGTCGTGGCGGCCCAAAGGCCCGAAGTATAACGGCTTCATGCACAAAAGTGCGGTTGAACGAATGCTCGCCGGCCGTTGCCTCATGCTAAAAAGATGCGTCATTCGGTGCGGCGCACTATGATGGTGCAGACATTTTCCGCATTGCACCGAAGCGGTGCAGGCTTGGCCGGCGTTGCTGCCGGATTATTATGAAAAACAACGAGTTAAATCAAGCTTTATTTTGGCACGCTTCCTGCAGAAGAGACACTATCGGACTGCGTTTCGCGGCCTTTTAGACTTTACGCACCACGACGACCCGGAGGAAAGATTCATGACGCCCGCAGAGGTACTTGCCTTTATCAAAGATGAAGACGTCAAATTCGTTGATTTTCGTTTCACCGACACGATCGGTAAAGAACACCATGTCACCGTCCCTGCGCACACGGTTGACGAAGACCTGTTCGAAGACGGTAAAATGTTCGATGGTTCGTCAATCGCCGGCTGGAAGGGCATCAACGAATCCGACATGATTCTGATGCCGGACGCGGCGTCGGCGGTGCTCGACGTCTTCACCGACGAAACAACGATGAATCTTCGCTGTCATGTGGTCGAGCCCGCGACCATGCAGGGCTATGATCGCTGTCCGCGCGCACTTGCATTTCGTGCGCAGGCGTACCTTGAGTCGACCGGCATAGCCGATGCAGCCTACTTCGGTCCGGAAAACGAATTTTTTGTCTTCGACCATGTCGCCTGGGACGACAACATGCAGGGCGCGTTCTACAAAGTGGATTCTGAAGAAGGCGCGTGGAACAGTGGCCGCAGCTCCGGGGGAGGCAACACCGGTCACCGCCCCACAGTAAAGGGCGGCTACTTTCCGGTTCCGCCAGTTGACTCGTTGCACGACCTGCGTTCCGCAATGTGTCTCGCGATCGAAGACATGGGCGTCGAAACGGAGGTCCATCACCACGAGGTTGCAACGGCCGGACAGTGCGAAATAGGCACTAAATTCAATACGTTGGTACGCAAGGCCGACGAAGTGCAGATCATGAAATACGTGGTCCATAACGTTGCGCATGTATACGGCAAGACGGCGACGTTCATGCCCAAGCCACTCGTCAACGACAACGGCAACGGCATGCATGTGCATCAGTCGCTGTTCAAAGACGGTGAAAACCTTTTCTCCGGCGAGGCTTATGGTGGGCTGTCCGATACAGCGCTGTATTACATCGGCGGCATAATCAAACACGCCAGGGCGATCAATGCATTCACAAATCCGTCGACCAACAGCTACAAGCGCCTGGTGCCAGGTTTTGAGGCGCCAACGATACTTGCCTACTCCGCACGCAACCGGTCGGCGTCGATTCGCATTCCTTACATTTCGAATCCAAAGGGGCGGCGCATTGAAGTGCGCTTTCCGGATTCGATGGCGAATCCGTACCTTGCGTTTGCGGCAATGATGATGGCGGGTCTGGACGGCATCCAGAACAAGATTCACCCGGGTGACGCCATGGACAAGGATCTATACGATTTGCCACCGGAGGAAGAAAAGGAACTCAAGCTCGTAGCGCTCTCCCTTGATGAGGCGCTCGGCGCTCTGGACGAGGATCGCGATTTCCTGAAAGCCGGAGGCGTTTTCAGCGATGACCTTATTGACGCCTACATCGACTTGAAGATGGAAAACGTTACACGGCTCAGAATAACCACTCATCCGGTCGAATTTGACATGTATTACAGCCTGTAACGCTCAAAAGTGTGAACCGGGCGGCATTTTGCCGCCCGGCTACTGGCCCAAATCCCGACGACACTGTTATGCTCAGAGCATGGAAATACGACCGATTTTCGTTTTGCTGGGATTGCTGGCCGCCGCCGGCGTTTCTGCAGACGCCTACACGTGGACGGACGAGAATGGCATTGTCCATTACTCAGATCTCCCGCATCCGGGCGCGAAGCGAATCACGTTGGATACCTTCAAAGGCTCAAGGCCACAACCAACATCGCGCAAACGGTTGTCCGTACAGCCGTTGGCGGCAGAAAGCCCCGCAACGGAGGCAGCGTTTAGTTACGACAGCCTCGATGTTGCCAGTCCGAGCGCGGAGGAAACGCTGTGGAATATAGGCGGCACACTCAGGGTGTCGCTGACGCTGTCTCCGGGGCTGCAACCGGGACATCAGGTTCGGGTGTATTTCGACGGCAAGCCACAGATGGTAAGCAGCACAAACTTCCAGCTGGAAAACGTATATCGTGGCGTCCACAATCTGCAGGCGGAGGTGATCGACGAAACGGGTACGCTAATGATTCGCAGCCGGCCGAACCGGTTCTACGTGCAACAGAGCTCCGTACTTTAGGCGACGCGGGCAAATCCGGCTCGTCGGGATCCGGCGACGGCGGAACCGGGCACAGAAATACGCAGACGATTCTCGACGCCCTGAGCTCCGGCGTTATCCTGCTCGACGCGCACCTGCTTATTGTCGGCTTAAATCCAGCAGCCGAAAACATCCTCGGCATCAGCGAGAAGCGCGCGCAGGGACAGCCGTTGCTAAAGCTCGTCGATGACGACCCCGAGATGCGAGACGTACTGAGCCGTGTCAGCGCCACGGGCGATCATTACGCGAACGAAATGCGCCTTGCTCCAACCGAGGTGCACAGCGAGGAGCGCATCGTGGTCTGCCACGTATCTCCAATCTCAATTGACGACGCCCGCCTCCTTGTTGAAATCAGAGACGTTACGCGACGCTCGCAAATCAGCCGCGAAAACGCGCTGCTGATTCAGCACGGCGCTGGTCGGCAGATGATTCGCCAGCTCGCGCACGAAATAAAGAATCCCCTGGGCGGAATCCGTGGGGCAGCGCAATTACTCGAACGCCAGCTCGACGATCCCGAACTTCGTGAGTACACCAACGTCGTTATCAGTGAAACGGACCGGCTCGTCGGGCTCGTCGACACGCTGCTGGGGCCGGGAGGGCCGCCGAATAAACGGCCAGCGAATGTGCACGAGCTGCTCGAGCACGTCGCCCGCCTCATCGAGGCCGAAGACCAAAGGAAATTGATCATCCGGCGGGACTACGACCCGGGCCTGCCGTTGATCGATCTGGATCGCGACCAAATAGTGCAGGCGTTATTGAATCTTGTGCGCAATGCAACCACAGCGCTTGACGGGCAGGGAGTACTGACATTGCGCAGTCGTGCGGTCACCAACTTCACGATCGGCAATGTCCGACATCGTGTCATCGTTTCAATCGAAATCGAGGATGACGGGCCGGGGATTCCACCGGACCTGCAGGACACGATTTTCTATCCATTGGTTACGGGCCGGCCAGAGGGCACCGGGTTGGGCCTTCCCACAGCGCAGGAATTGGTCAGTCGGCACGGCGGATTGATCGAGTTCGAAAGCCGGCCCGGACGGACCGTATTTTTCGTGCGTATCCCTCTGCAGCAGGCAACGGAAAACAAGGGTGAGTAAGCGCGCATTAATGGTTTGGATTGTCGACGACGATAAATCGGTGCGCTGGGTGCTCGAAAAGGCGCTTGCACAGGCGGATATGGAGACGCGCAGCTTTGAGCGCGCAGAACATCTGCTCGAAGCGATCGACGACCACGCGCCGGATGTCCTGATCACCGACATTCGCATGCCGGGGATGAGCGGCCTCACGCTTCTCGAGCGCCTGCGCAGCACCTGTCCCGACCTGCCAATCATAGTGATTACCGCACACGCAGATCTTGAAAACGCAGTTGCGGCATACAAGGGCGGCGCGTTCGAATATTTGCCAAAGCCGTTCGACATCGATGAGGCGGTTGAGCTGGTTCGCAAGGCCGCCAGCACCAACGACAGGGCCATCGCCAAAGACATTGCCAGGTCAAGGCCTATCGCCGCAATGATTGGTCAGGCGCCGGCCATGCAAGACGTCTTCCGTGCCATAGGGCGCCTTTCCGGCTCCAGCATGACGGTCCTGATTACCGGGGAATCAGGGACCGGCAAGGAGCTGGTCGCGAAAGCGCTGCACGATCACAGCCCGAGAGCCGGCAAGGCTTTCGTTGCACTCAATACGTCGGCAATTGCGGCAGAGCTTCTCGAGACGGAGCTCTTCGGCCACGAAAAAGGCGCGTTCATGGGCGCCGATTCGCGGCGCATCGGTCGTTTTGAACAAGCAGACGGTGGCACGCTGTTTCTCGACGAGATCGGTGACATGTCGGTGGCCCTGCAAACGCGGTTGCTGCGAGTCCTTGCGGAAGGGGAGTTTTACCGCGTCGGCGGACAAACGCCCATCAAAGTTGACGTGCGAGTTATCGCTGCAACCAACCAGGATCTCGCGAGAGCCGTTAAAGAAGCGCGGTTTCGTGAAGACCTGTTTCATCGCCTCAATGTAATACGCATTAACACGCCACCGCTACGCCACCGGCGTGAGGATATTCCGTCATTGCTAAAACACTATTTTGCGGCGGCCGCAAAAGAGACGGGTGGACCGCCGAAACTGATCGATGCGGAAGCGCTTGACGTATTGCAGGGCTACAGCTGGCCCGGCAATGTAAGACAGCTCGTCAATGCGACCCGGCGGCTGACCGTTACAGCGCCCGGCGGCGTCATCACGGCACGGGACATACCGGCCGATCTCGGTGGCAACGAGACCGGACAGAGCATGACGGAGGAATGGACGCGAACCCTGGCTACCTGGGCTGAGCGGCAGCTTCACGACAGCGATGCGCCCCTGCTCGAAACGGCACTGCCCGAGTTTGAAAAGACGCTGATCGAGATCGCGATATCCCGGACCAACGGGCATCGGCAGGAAGCGGCTAAATTGTTGGGGTGGGGGCGCAACACGCTCGCGCGCAAAATGAAGGCGCTGCATCTGGACTAGCGCCCAGACAGGCCAACTTTCTTTAGAAGCGCATCGAACCGAGGATCATCGCGGACAAAGTCATAAGCCGGATTGACTTTCATGCTCAGCGCGCTACGCGAACCGGATCGCTCGTTTACGGCCACCTCGAGCGCGGCCAGCACCCCCTCAGCGTCGCCGACGAACGCGAGCACCTGTGCGAGATCTTCGGTGCCAAGAAGAGTGTCCCTAATCAGCTCATCCGTGACGTTACCGATTATGCCCTCACTCGCATACGCGATGAACATATCGCCAATCGTCCGGGCGGCCATCGAATCGCCACCGACAACCGTTGTATAGGAAACGAAAGCGTTTGCGCCGCGCACGATCTCACCGGCCCTAAGCTCATGCAGGAACGAGTTGCGCCGCAGCCCCAAAAAGGCCGGGTGGTTTTCGAGCACCCGATGCACGATTTGCAGAGCGAGCTCGAATTCGCCGGCATCGGTCAGTATGTAGGCAAGGTTCACCCGCATAAGCCGTGAGTCGGGCGCCACCTCTACAGCACGTCGCGCCAGCGCCAGGCCTTCTTCTTGTTTGCCTTGCCAGGACAGCGTGTGTGACATCCAGTGCAATAAATTGACGTTGTCAGGAAAGGAAGCGAGCGACTCCTGAAAGATTTTCTCTGCACCAGCCCAGTCGTAATTACGGGTCAGCTGATACCAGGCCTCCGTACTGCGGACCTCGGGTAATGACGGGTCCAGCTCTAGAGCCCGAAGCAAGGCCTCGCGCGACCGCCGTTTGGTCATGTTTCTGTCAATGTTGTAGGAATATTCGGGCAACAGCATGTAGGCATCGGCGAGACCGGACCAGCCCAGAGTAAAGGCGGGGTCCAACGCAACGGCATTTTCGAAGTACTCGGCAGCAATGGCTAACGATTCACGTGTCCGCTTCTCAAGCAAGCTCTTCCCGAAGAAATACGCGTCGAGAGCCGCGATGTCCTGTGTTGGCACCGCGTTCAGGCGCCGGTGATCCTCAGGCGACAAACTTGCCTGAAGCTGCGCAACGACGGCTCGTGCGATTTCACCCTGAATCGCGAACACGCTGGCGGCGGTCAAATCGCGGTCGAATACCTGACTCCAAAGCGGCCGATCGGCAGCGGCATCGATAAGCCGTACATTTACGCGAATAGAATCGCCGGCGCGCTGCACGCCGCCCTCAACGATAGTTGCGACGCCGAGCTCCCTGGCGATCTCCGGAATGGTTTTGTTGCTGTCACGATATTTCAGAACAGTCGTGCGGGAGATCGTGCGCACGGACTTGATTTGAGCCAGCTGTGTCAGTAAATCAGCGTGGATGCCAGACGTGAACGGTGCGGTTGCATCGTCTCCATTCAAGTTGATAAACGGCAAAACGGCGACGGACTTGTCAAGCGGTGACAGCCTTGTATCGGTCTTTTGTCCAAGGCGATCAGCAGCAAACCAGACCAGCCCGGTCGCAAGGGCCGCGAGGATGGAATAGTCGGTGATGCGAGCCAATTGAGATGATGCCGGCGACGACTCCGGCCGGGCGCCATCAGGCGTAAGTTCGCGGGACCACGCAAGGACCATGGCGACCGGAAAGCCGAGGCCGAGTAGCGCCAGCACGGTTCCCTGGAACCAATCGGGCAAGGCGAGAACCGGCGCGATCGTTGCGGCGACCTGTATCAACAGCCACGCCATGACCAGATATACGGCAGCAGCGCGGACGACCTTGCGGCGCTGCAGTTCTTTCAGTATAGCCAAAGCATATCCTCCAACTACGGCAACTGCGGAGCGGCTATTAGGCTTGCAAAGATCCCACGAGATCGCCAACGGAAAGCATGCCGTTTCGTTCGCAGTAGTCTAGCAGACCCGCATTGATCTTCTTGCAGACCAGTGGGTCGTAAAAAAGCGCGGTGCCCACACCAACGGCCGTTGCGCCGGCGATCAAGAACTCGATTGCGTCTTTGGCTGTCGTAATACCGCCCTGGCCGATGATGGGTACGTTGTGTTCCCTGGCGACCTGGTATACCTGATGCACTTTCAGCAGTGCAATCGGCTTGATGGCAGGACCGGATAAGCCGCCGCGAAGGTTGCCAATGACCGGCCTTCTCGTCTCGCTGTCGATCGCCATTCCCGTGACCGTATTGATCACGGCGAAACCGTCGGTGCCGGCTTCGATACACAGGCGGGCGTTTTCCTGAATGTCAGTCTGATTCGGGGAGAGTTTGGTGATGATCGGTTTCGAGGTTTGCGCGCGACATGCGGCCACAACGCGAGCCGACATCTGCGGATCATTGCCGAAAGCGACGCCGCCCTCGCGCACGTTCGGGCAGGAAATGTTGATTTCGATCGCGTCGATGTCGGAATCGTCGAAGCGCCGGGTCACGCGTTCGTATTCTTCAATCGTGGAGCCGGACACGTTTGCAAAGAAGCGCGTTTCCGAAAAATCGAGTCCCGGCAGGATCTCGTCAACGACCTTGTCGACGCCGGGGTTTTGCAGGCCGATGGAGTTCAGCATTCCCGCCGGCGTCTCGTATATACGATGCGCGGGATTGCCCAGACGCGCGTCGCCAGTTGTACCCTTGAGGACGACCGCGCCGACATCGCTGTTCGAGTATCCCTCGACACGTGTGTATTCTTCGCCAAAGCCAACGCAACCGGAGAGCAATACGATGGGAGACGCCATCGCGATACCGCAGAGCGTGGTGTGTAATGGGTCGCTGCTCATCGGAGCGGCATTCTACAGGGTTTCGGATGTTTAGCCTTATTCTTTACGAGCCGGAAATTCCGCCCAACACGGGCAATATCATTCGTCTGTGTGCGAACACCGGGGTGGCCTTGCACCTTGTAGGGCCCCTCGGGTTTGAACTCGATGAACCAAGATTGAAAAGAGCCGGGCTCGATTACCGGGAGTTTGCGACTGTGGCGACGCATGCGTCGCTGGCCGCCTGTTTGCAAGCGCTGAATGAGCCGCGCGTTTTCGCACTGAGCACGCGTGGCGCTGCGCGACATGATTCGCCACGCTATCAAGAAGGCGACGCATTCCTGTTCGGACCGGAAACGCGCGGCCTGCCGCAACAGGTGCTCGAGTCGGTCCCGCCAGAGCGACGGCTGCGACTGCCCATGAAAGAAAACAGCCGCAGCCTGAATCTGTCGAATTCAGCGGCCGTGGTTATCTACGAAGCATGGCGCCAACTGGATTTTGCCGGCGGCAGCTGACCGCTTACGCCGGCTCGATGTTGCTGTTTAGCCGGAACAGATTACCGGCGTCGTATTGAGCTTTGATTTTAGTCAAACGATCGTAGGCGGGGCCGTAGTTACGCGCGGCGCCACTGCCGTCGAAATCAATATTGTCGTAATAGCCGCCAACGTGCGGTTCGATCGCTTTATAGACGGCGCGCGATGCCGCAATGAGTTCTTCATCCTGCGCCGGATCCATCCATCCCGAGACGACAACGAGCATGATTTCTGCATTGCGATGCGGGAACGCCGTGTCCAGTTCGCCGACGCGTTTAACGGCGCCACCGGCGACATGGTTCGCCAGGAATATGCGTGGATCATCGGCGTCGATGATGGCGTCGATGAGCCCTTGAGACCACTCCTTTACCATGCCGTTTTTGGCATACGAGCGGACGCCGTGGGCGAACGCGGCGTCGAGATTGGTTTGCATGACAACGTAGTCCTGGACAATAACGCCATCTGCCATCGGTGTTCCGACCTTGCGCAGCGCTTCGAGCTCCTTCTCACCGGTGGCGGGATCACCGTTGTAGACAACGTCCATCATGATGACGCGCGCGCCTTCCGGTGTCGTCGCAATCGTTGGGCCGACGTACAATTCGTCGGAGAGCCCCGCCGACCATTCCGCGTAAAATTCCAGCACGTCTCTTACCTGATCAATCGGCCAGACGATACTGCCGGACAGAACATTGCGGTCGAACGGATGCAACTGATACTCGAAACTTGTAACGACGCCGAAGTTGCCGCCACCGCCACGAATGGCCCAGAAGAGATCCGAATTCTGCTCGTCGCTGACGGTTCGTATCTGGCCATCGGCGGTGACGATTTCAGCGGAACGCAAGTTGTCGATGGCCAGCCCGTATTTGCGATTCAGGCGACCAAAGCCGCCGCCCAGCGTGAAGCCTCCGACGCCGGTATGCGATACGACGCCCGCGGTTGTGACCAGCCCTTTTTCGAGGGAGGCCGTATCGACGTGGGCCAACAGGGCGCCACCGCCAACATGGGCGCGCTGTTTGTCGATGTCGATATCAACGTCGTGCATTTGCGACAGGTCGATCATCAGGCCGTCGTCACAAACCGATTTTCCGGGCCAGCTGTGGCCACCGCCACGTACGGCTACCAACAGGTTTCTCTCCGCTGCAAAGGTCACGGCGGAGGATACGTCTCTGCTGTTCATGCAACGGGCGATCAACGCGGGCCGCTTGTCGTGCATGCCGTTCCAGATCATCCTGGCGCCATCGTAGTCTGGATGACCTGACAGGATCACCGGGCCCGTCATTGCGTCGCCAAGCTCACGAATCGCCGCTCTTTCAAGCTCGATCTCCAAGCCGCCCAACGAGATTCCGCGAATGCTCGTGTCTGCCGATGTGGCAACCGGTGGTTCGGAGCGACTGCAGCCGCCCAGCAAAGGATATGCGGCGGCGACTCCGGCCGCGACAGCAGTCCTGCAAAAATTGCGTCTGTTCATGGTGCGATCCTTTAGTGAATCAAATCAGTTGCAGGATGAAAATTATACCACGCGAACCAAAACAGACGCACCGGATGGTGGGTTTGTCCGGCGCGGCGCATGGTTACAGCGCCGTCGTCGTGCAGCGTGATAATGGCCTCTTCGCCGTCGAGATCATGGCGGTATGCGCCGGTCTCCTGCAACAGCGATTCGGGATAGGCAATTGCGCCGGAGTCCAGCGCGAAACCGAATACGACGGTCTTTGCCTGTACCCGATCATCCGTTCTTGCCACCGGGAACATCAGCGAGGAGGAGTCACGATAACTGGCGTACCGGTCCAGCGTATAGTCGTAATCAAAGCCCGTGTTCGGTGACAACACCAGCGTGTCGGGGTGTTTGTTGCGCCAGACTGACCACCGGGACATTGAAACGGGCACCAATTGCAGTTGTTCGCCGGTCAGTTGACCCACGATGCCTTGCGCCTTGATCTGATCCCATAATGTTTCGCTTACCCGGTCATAGAGAACCAGGTCGCTGTTGTACAAGACGCCCGACACGCCGAACGTTGTTACCTCGCCAGCAACAATGCGCCGAATGCCGACGGCGGAGCCGCATAACGGGCACCAGGTAATCGCCAGCGGATCACCGGCGATGGTGTCGTTGACGATTTCATGGTGATCGAGAATGCGTGCCGGGTAGGCCCGGTATTCACCCCGGTAGGCGATCGTTATGACCATTGCATCATCCGTGATGTGGTCGGCCTCCCCGGCAGTCACAAATTCAGGGTGGTCGATGGCCGGAATGCAGTCGCGAGCCTGGCAGCCCTGCGTAAGTTGATCCAGCTCTACGGACTTTTTAGTCGCGTCGTCGAAGCCGAAGGTTTCCCTGAGAATATCGAGGTCAAAATTTCGTTGTGCGAAGGCGTCGGCGCCGGGCACAAGAAAGGCGGCGCACGCCGCCCAGAAGACCAGCCTCATGGCGTCAGCTCCTATGATTGTTCGTGTTCGGATTTCAACTCCCGCCCCATCAGCGCGCCGACAGCCTCTCTGGGTGATACGCCCTCATAAAGGATGCGATAAACCTGATGGCAAATGGGCATTTCGATTTTCAGTTCGCCCGCGACCTCGTTAACTGCCTCAGCCGCGAGTACGCCTTCAACGACTTGTTGAATTTCCTCCTGCGCCGCTTTTACCGTCATGCCGCTTGCCAGCGCGAGGCCCATGCGCCGATTGCGGGACAGGTTATCGGTGCAGGTCAGAACCAGGTCGCCCATTCCGGCGAGCCCCATGAAGGTTTCTTTGTTGCCGCCGAGCGCCACACCAAGGCGCGTCAACTCAACGAGACCGCGCGTGATCAACGCGACCCTGGCATTGGCGCCAAAACCGAGTCCGTCGCACATGCCGGCGCCGATCGCGAGGACGTTCTTAACGGCGCCGCCAACTTCGACGCCGATAAAGTCATCGGAGGTATAGGCGCGAAAATTGTCGCCGGAGATCGCGGCAGCGAGCGCCTGCCCAAACGACTTATCATTCGAGGCGATCGTCATCGCCGTCGGCAAGCCTTCGGCAACCTCCTTGGCGAACGTTGGGCCCGACAACACCGCGACAGGGCGATTTTCGCCGAGCACCTCGGCGGCGACCTGATGCGGCAGTTTGCCGCTGTGCAGTTCGAAGCCCTTGGTCGCCCAGCAGACCCGGGAATCCGGACCGAGAAATGGCAGGATCGTCGTTAACGTATCACGCAGTCCGTGGCTGGGAACGACCACCAGCAGATCGCGCACGCCGGCAAGGCAATCACGCAGTTCCGGGCAAGCTACAAGGTTCGGCGGAAATTTGATGCCAGGCAGGTAACGAACGTTTTCGCAGTCCGATACCATGGATTCAAGCAGATCCAGCTCAACGACACCTCCGAGCCGGACGTTTCTGCCGGAACGCGCGAGCTGTAGCGCCAGCGCCGTTCCCCAGGAGCCGGCGCCGACAACGGCAATGGTGGGCATCGCATCGTCTATCAGTGTGTCTCCGCTTCGCCGGACTGTACCGCCGCCTGTTGTTGCTTGGCCTGAAAGTACAGGGCATCGAAGTTAATGGGCTGCAGAACGAATTCCGGGAACCCGCCCTTTTGAATCAAGGAGGCGATCGATTCGCGCGCGTAGGGGAAAAGAATGTTCGGACAGAAGCTGCCGATGATGGCGTTGAATTCATCGCCTTCGTAACCCGAAATTTCGAATATTCCGGCCTGCTGCAGCTCGATGAGGAAGAGTGTTTTGTCTTCCGTTTTTGCCTCGACTGTAATCGTTAAGATAATTTCGTGGCGATCGTCTTCCAGTGCCGTGTGGCTGCTGCGAAGATTTAAGTCCGTCTTCGGTTTCCAGTCGGCCTGACGAAACACACCTGGCGCCTGCGGAGATTCAAAAGAAAAATCTTTCATGTAGATTTTGCTAATCGATAAACGCTTTTCAGCGGCTTTTTCTTCTGCCATTGTCTTTCCTGTCCCTTGTTAAGGTCCGCCGGCTTAACCGGCGAGCAACTCGTCCAGCTCCCCATCCATATCCAGGGCGCACAGTTCGTCGAAACCACCGATGTGGGTTTCGCCAATAAATATTTGTGGCACCGAGCGGCGGCCGCTTCGTTTCTGCATTTCTTCGAATTTCCCGGAATCGTCTGTGACGATGATTTCCTCAAATTCAATTGCCTTTTTCGTCAGCAGCATCCGGGCAGCCCCGCAGAACGGGCAGCTGGTATTGCCGTAGATGACAACTTTTTTATTTACTTTCATGCTGGCCCCAGGAAAATCAGGTCTTGTTCTTCGATTTTTTGGCTTTCGTTTTCTTGCCCGTCACAACGGGAAAGCCGGCCTGGGCCCAGGCGGTCATTCCGCCTTTCAGGCTGTAGACGTTTTCAAAGCCCGCAGTCCGGAGGGTTTTCGCGGCTTTCGCCGAAGTAATTCCCGCGTTACAGACCGCGAGGACGGGTTTCGATTTGTCCTGCGCAAGGCCGTCCATCCTGCCGTTAAGCTCGTCGGAGGGGATGTTCTTCGCGTTAGCGATATGGCCACCGGAGAACATTTCCACGCTGCGCAAGTCGATAACGATCGCGTTGTTGTTGATCAGCTTTACCGCCTCGCCCGGACCGACATTCGACAGCTCGCCCGCCTTGCGGCGCATCTCCGTGAAGACGACTACGAAAAAGCTGATCAACAGCGCCAGTACGAGCAACGTATTGTTGCCTGTGAATTCAAGAATTTGGTCCATGGATTACTCAGGCGCAGAGGGCTGCGCGGGGAAGACTGCAAGGCGCGGGATTATACCTGTTTAAGCGAGAGGAAATACCCCGCTTAAGGCTCTACACTGTGCCCGCATGATTACGCGTATCACCTTCTTTGCGCTTCTGATAGCCGCAGGCGCCACATCGGCCCAGGACTCTGGTGGGGAGCTGGCGACGGTCAAGGAACGCGAACTCGAACAGGTCCGCGAGCGGATCAGTAGCCTCAAACACAGCATGGACCGCAGCGCGACCGAAAGGGATCGGTTGACTGGCGAACTGCAGGACATAGAGATAGCGATAGCCGAGCAGCGCATGCGGATCACGGATATCGAGCGGGAGCAGCGCTATACCGAAAAGAAAAAGCGCTCGCTTGATGCCGACCTGGAAAATCGTGAAGCGCACCTGGACAAAGAATCAAAAGAGCTTGCCGCCCAAATCCGGGCCGCTTACATGAGCGGACGCCAGGAGAAGATCAAACTGCTCCTGAACCAGCGCGACCCGGCAACATTGGGTCGATTGATGGCTTATTACCGCTATCTCAACGACTATCGAGCCGCCAACATCGCCGCGGTTATGGACGAAATTCGCGAGTTGGATGAGCTGCGAAGCAAAATAGCGGCCGAAGCGGCGCGCCTCGCAGCGCTCGCGAAAAGGCGCTACGAGCAACTGAGCAAGCTGCACATCTCGCTGAACAGCCGCCAAGCGCTGCTGGCCGGCCTTCGGAAAAAAATTGCGAACGAGGGACAGGAAGTTGAGCGCCTGGCAGCGCAGGAAGGAGATCTTACCCGGCTGATCGGTGAGTTGACGAGCATACTTTCGGATTACCCGATTAGTTCCGAACAGCCGTTCAGCGAACACAAGGGCCGTCTTACCTGGCCGGTCGCCGGGACCGTAATACACGACTTCGGTCAACCGCGGGTCGGTGGCAGAATCAAATGGAACGGCGTCGTTCTCAAGGCGCCTCGCGGCCGGGAGGTACGCGCCATTTACCATGGCCGCATCGCGTTCGCGGACTGGCTTGCGGGCATGGGCTTGTTGGTCATCGTCGATCACGGCGGGGGCTACATGACCCTGTACGGGTACAACGAGACGATTCTCAAGAACACGGGGGACTGGGTCGCACCGGGTGATGTGATCGCCACGGTTGGCGACAGCGGCGGTCAGCCGGACACCGGCCTGTATTTCGAGCTGCGCCGGGGTACGAAACCGGTTAATCCGGGGCATTGGGTGACGCGCCGACCCGGTGGTTAGTTGTGCTAAGGTCAAAGACGGTGTCATAAGAGCCAAAGGCCGGGGCATAAGGGTGTTTGTATGTCATTGAAAGTCCGCGCAATTCTCGTTGTCGTAATCGGTGTCGTCATGGGCTTGAGCCTGTCAGTCGGCGGCGGGCTGCTTGGCGGGAGCGGGCCAGAAATTAACTCGGCACTGACGCGGGAGCAGGCGCAGTTATTCGCGGAAGTCCTGGAGCGGGTGAAGCGTGATTATGTCGACGTTGTCGACGATGCCGAGCTTCTTGAGAGCGCGCTTCGCGGCATGATCAGCCACCTGGACGTTCATTCCGAATATCTCGATGCGAGTGAATATCGGGATATTCGTAGCAGCACGACTGGCAGCTACACCGGCGTCGGCCTGGAGGTCGCCATGATCGACGGCGTCATTCGCGTAATTACGCCGATCGCCGGGTCGCCCGCGGCTCGGTCCGGCATTCGCAGCGGTGACGAACTCATTGCAGTTGACGGGCGATCGATCAAAGCAAACCGGTTGCGGGAGGCGTTGGGGCAGCTGCGAGGTTACGCCGGCTCGACTGTGACTTTAACCGTGCTGCGTGACTCAGTTGCGATCGACCACGAAATGCGGCGCCAGATTATTCGCGTGGCCAGCGTACACAGGGAACTTCTCAATCCGTGGACTGGCTACGTTCGCGTCAGCCAGTTTAACGAAGGCACAGCACGTGAGCTGAGCGGCGCCGTCGATGAATTGCAGGAGATGAGCAGCGGAACGATAAAAGGCCTGATTCTCGACTTGCGGAATAATCCCGGTGGCGTGCTCGAATCTGCGGTGGAGGTTGCCGATTTGTTTATGGATTCCGGCATCATTGTTACAGCGAGCGGCCGGTCGCCGGAATCCCAATTTACACGCACCGCGCAACCCGGGGACATACTCGACGGCGCCGCACTGATCGTACTCGTAAACAGCGGTTCCGCATCAGCGTCCGAAATCGTTGCCGGTGCGCTGCAAGACCACGGTCGCGCAATCATCGTTGGCACGTCCACCTTTGGCAAGGGGCTCGTGCAAACGGTTATACCGTTGTCGAAAGGACGGGCGATCAAGTTAACGACGTCGCGATATTACACACCGTCGGGAGACTCCATTCATAATGTTGGTATTGCGCCGGACGTTGTTGTCGACGATACGCCAGGGTTTCCCGACCTGAGTTTGTCCGGCATCGTCGATCGCGAAGCCGACGCGCAGCTGGTTGCGGCGATGGGGCTGTTGCAGCCGCGAATAGCAATCATTATCGATGACCTTGGTTATGGGCTTGCGGCCGGACAACGAGCGATAGATTTGCCGGGCCCGATCGCGCTTGCGGTTCTTCCGGGCGCACCGCGCACAGCGGTGCTTGCCGAGCGCGCTCACGAACGCGGCAAGGAGGTCTTGTTGCACCTGCCGCTACAGGCGGCGGCGGATAGCGCGGCCCGGGACCCCGTCGGCATTGTTCTGGATATGAGCCGCCGGGAGTTTGGCGACGTGTTTGCACAGGCATTGATGTCCGTCCCGCACGCTATTGGCGTAAACAGCCACCGGGGCAGCCTGTTAACCCGCCTTCCCGGCCACATGCTGTGGCTGATGGAGGAAATCCATGCGCGTGACGAACTGTTTTTCGTTGACAGTTACACAACGCACGAAAGTGTCGCGCTGCAACTGGCCGAAGAGGTCGGGGTCAGCGCACGCAAACGCGATATTTTCCTCGATCCGGATCGGGCGCCGGAAACCGTCGTCCGCGAATTCGAACGCATGAAAAAGTTCGCGCTCCGGCACGGTTCCGTCATCGCGATCGGCCACCCCTATGCAGCGACACTGGCCCTGCTGGAGCGCGAGCTGCCGAAACTCGAGGCGGAGGGGTTCGAACTGGTGACAATCAGTGATCTGGTCAACGGTAAATGAGTTGGTACGAAGACAGGATTTTGCCACGATTAATCAACATTGCTTGCGGCGTCAAACCGATACGAAAGCAAAGAGAGAAAATCGTGCCGCGCGCTACCGGCGACATTCTTGAAATAGGATTTGGCAGTGGACTGAATTTACCGTATTACGATCGCAGCAAGGTGCGCCGCATCTGGGGACTGGAACCGGCGGCCGGCATGCGAGACATCGCTGCCGGACCCATCGCGTGCTCTGGCCTGGACGTCGAGCTGATCGACTTGCCGGGCGAGGAAATTCCGCTGGCTGACAACAGCGTCGATACGGTGTTGATGACGTATACATTGTGCACAATTCCTGACGTGATGAGCGCGTTGGCGGGCATGCGCCGCGTCCTCAGGCCCGACGGACAATTGCTGTTCTGCGAACATGGCAGGGCGCCGGACCGAAGCGTCGCTCAATGGCAGGACCGCGCAAACTCCGTCTGGGGGAAAATCGCCGGGGGTTGCAACATGAATCGCGACATCCCCCTATTGCTTGCCACGGCTGGCTTTGAAATTGAAGATGACAATCGAATGTACATCCCGGGCATCCGGGCGTTGAGTTACAACTACTGGGGAGCAGCGAGAATTCGTTGAACCACGGAACGTTTTTGTGTTCTAAGATAACTGGAATTGCGACGCAGATAAGAATGATGATGCCAATTCAAAGCGGACTTTTGATGATCGTTTTGCTCAGCGGGGCGGCCGAGTTGGAGGTTGCCTGCACGATGCAATACAGTCCGGTGTGCGGCGCCAACGGCCAGACGTATAGCAATGAATGCGTGGCGGATGCGGCCGGCATAGAGATCGTCAATGTGGGTATTTGCCTCGATGGGGACAGCAACGGTTGCCCGGAGATATTCGATCCGGTATGCGGTGTAGACGGCAACACGTATATTAATGAATGCTTTGCGCAAAAATCCCAGGTTGATATCGCGGGACTTGGTGCATGTACGCTAAACGGCTGCCCCAGCTACGAGGAGCCCGTCTGTGGAATGAATGGCCGCACTTTCATCAATCGCTGCGAGGCAGATGCGGAGCGCGTGCTGGTACAGCGCAAGGGCGCTTGTGATATCGACAACTGTCCAAAAGTGTTCGCACCGGTTTGCGGCGCGAACGACGTTAGTTACGACAACGCATGCTTTGGTGAAAAGTCCGGAGAGACCAGTTTCACCGAAGGGCTGTGCAACGTTCGCAGTTGTCCTCGGCTTTTCGTGCCCGTGTGTGGAGTCGATGGCACGACGTACGGCAACGCCTGTTTTGCGGAACGTCGCGGCGCATCGATCGAGTATGCCGGCGTATGCGAAAGCCTGGGTGAAAACTGTCCGCGCGACTATCTGCCGGTTTGCGGTTCGGACCATGTGACTTATGATAACGAATGCCAGCTTGACAATGCGGGCGTGCAGAAACTCTATGCGGGCTCGTGCGTGGGCGATTAAACGCCGTTCGTCCTTACGGGTACGTATAGCTCGCCTGAATACCCAGCGGCAGGCCGATCCACATGTAGAGGAGCAAGAAGCCGGTCCACGCGATAAGGAACGTTACCGAATACGGCAGCATCATAGCGGTTAAAGTACCTATCCCGGTCGATTTTACGTAGCGCTGACAGTAAACGACCACGAGAGGAAAGTACGGCATCAACGGCGTGATGATGTTGGTGCTTGAGTCGCCGACGCGATACGCAGCCTGAGTGAGATCGGGCGAGATTCCAAGGGACATCAACATCGGCACGAATATCGGCGCGAGCAAGCCCCACTTGCCGCTTGCCGAGCCGACAAAGATGTTGATTAAGGCCGTCAGAAGAATAATGCCGACGATCGTTATGGCGGCCGGCATAGCCAGCGCCTTGAGAAACGCCGCACCTTGCAGCGCAAGGAGGACGCCGAGATTGGACTGACCAAACGCGTAAACGAATTGAGCGATAAAAAACATGATGACCAGGTAATACGCCATTAAGTTCATCGATTTGGTCATGCCGACAATCACGTCCCTGGAGCTCTTCATGGTGCCGGCCACGATTCCGTAAACGATGCCGGGTATCAGGAAGAACAGAAAAATCAGCGATACGATGGAACGCATCAGCGGGGACTGGAAACTGGCGATCTCGCCACTGGCATCGCGCCATGCGGAATCGGAGGGCAAAGAAGTTGCAACGAGCAACACGACGCAAAGCCCCATTGACAACAGCGCCCAACGCAAGCCCTTGCGTTCCGCGTCCTGAAGGTCGTGCATTTCCGGTAAATCGTCTTTGTCGCCGTCAATTTTCTGGCTTTGCAGCCGCGGCTCGATGATTTTATCGGTGATGTACCAGCTCACGAGAATGATCAATACGGACGAGGCCGTTGTAAAGAAATAGTTGTTGAGAGGGTTGATCACTATGTTCGGGTCGAGAATTTGCGCACCGGCCTGGGTGAGGCCCTGCAGCAAGGGGTCGATTGCAGAGGGGACGAAGCTTGCTGAAAAACCGCCGGATACACCGGCGAACGCCGCCGCAAGGCCAGCAAGCGGATGACGGCCGGCAGCGTAAAAGATGACGCCCCCCAATGGAATGACCAACACATACCCGGCGTCGGCCGCGGTGTGGCTGACGATGCCGACGGCGACAACCATCGGCGTCAACAGGCGAGCAGGAGTTACGTTGAGCAACGCGCGCAATGCAGCGTTGATAAATCCAGTGTGCTCGGCAACGCCGATGCCCAGCATCGCGACCAACACAACACCGACCGGATGGAAGTGCGAGAAGTTGGTCACCATCACCGAAAGGAACTCGGTCAGGGCGGATCCCGATAACAGGTTGTTGACGACCAGCGCTTCGCTCGTTCGCGGATCCACAACCTCGAACGTCAGGTACGACAGCAGCCAGGACAGAATCCAGACAATAAACAGCAGGGCGATAAACAGGACTGCCGGGTCTGGCAGTTTGTTGCCAATGCGCTCTACGGTAGCGAGAAATCCGCCGCTGCTGGTGTCTTGATTCGGCTGTGGCATGTTGATCCTTTGTGGTTTACCGGCAATTTATGGCACCCGCGCGACCCGTTCCTGTGATGGCGTTACCAGCCGCATTCGCGGCCGGCGTTTTGTTCTTTGAGATAGCTCATCAACGGCGCGAAGTAGTCGATGATCGCGGTCGCGTCCATTTCCCGCGTACCCGTCAGCTTTTCGAGTGCGTCCTGCCAGGGCTCGCTCTGACCGGAGGCCATCATGGCGAGGAATTTGTCGCCGGCCTCCTTGTTGCCATAAATTGAGCAAGAGGCAAGGTCGCCTTCGTGGCCTGCGGTCTCGCACAGCGCTCGCTGAAACTGAAACTGCAGTATGCGCGCCAGGAAATAACGCGTGTAGGAGACGTTCGCCGGAATGTGATATTTTGCGCCGGGGTCAAAATTGGCCTCAGATCGCTCTACCGGTGGTGCGATTCCCTGGTAGCGGGTACGCAGCTCCCACCAGGCCTTGTTGTAGTCCTGTGGCGCAATCTCACCGGAAAAAACGCCCCAGCGCCATTCGTCAATGAGCTTGGCAAATGGCAGGAAGGCGATCTTGTCGAGCGCGAGCTGCATTTGTCCGTTAATGACGGCCTGCTCGCTTTCTGCAGCAGAGCCGATCAGGCCAACGTCCTGCAAGTATTGTGGCGTCATCGATAATGTAATCGTATCGCCGATTGCCTCATGGAAACCGGATTGCGCCCCGCCCCGAAATAGCGGCGCCTGATCCTTGTACGCGGACTGATAGTAATTGTGCCCCAGCTCGTGGTAGATCACGCGCAGCTCGTCATAGGTTTGCTTGATGCACATTTTGATGCGCAGATCGTTACCGCCATCCAGGCCCCAGGCGCTCGCGTGACAAACGACGTCACGATCACGCGGCTTCGAAAACTGCGAGCGCTCCCAGAACGTGTCCGGCAGTCGCTCCATTCCGAGCGACACATAAAAGTTTTCTGCCGAGCGGACCATTTCCTGCGGGGAATAGTTTTTGGTTCGCAGCGCGCTGTCGACGTCGAGATCGGCAACGCCAGGATACGGCTCCATGATGTCGTAGATGAACGACCACTCCTGCGCCCACATGTTGCCGAGAATGTGCGCCGGAATAAGACCGTCTTGAGGCACTTTGTCGGCCCCGTAATATTCACCAAGCCTGGCGCGGACGGCGCAGTGCAGTTCGCTGTAAAGCGGTTTCACTTGCTCCCAGAGGCGACTCGCCTCGTCCGTAAATTCCGCCGGGCTCATATCAAAGCCGGCGCGCCACATCTCGCCAAGATCGCTGTAGCCGAGTTCGTTCGCGCCCTCATTGACGAGTTCGACATAGCGTTCGTACTTCTCGCGCATCGGTGGCGAGATCGTGCGCCAGCCAATCCAGGCGTCTTCCAGCTCGTCAAAATCGCGGCTGTTGAAGAGGACGTCTTCCAATTCGTCCAGACCGCGGCAGTCGGTACCTTTGCAGTATCGGCCGGCCCCGTACATGCCCGTAAGCTCCGTGGCGATCATCGTCAGCTCTTTGCGTTTCGCGGGATCGCTGGGCGTCGGCAGCGAGGTGCCGAGTTTTAGCAGATCGATCGCGCGCCGTGTTTCCGGCGCGAGTTCCAGGCCCTCGTACTGCAGGGCCTGTCGCACCATGTTGCTGTGCCACTTTGCGTATTTTTCTCTGGCTGCTGCCGCAATAATCGCCGTGTCCCGGGTTATATAGGTGGCGCGCACCCACGAGGCAGCATCTGTCTCAATGCTAAGCTCCGCGAGTTCTACGTTGGCTCGAGCAACGAATTCCTTGGCGGTTTCATCAGTAGCGGCCCTGTCCGAGCACGCAGAAAGTACGATCACTATGCCAGCGACCATGGTTATCAGTTTTTTCATTTTGTCTTCCGTTAATTCTTGAATATTCGCCTAGTGAATACCGTGCATCCAGCGTCTCAGGATCGGCGAAATAACGATCATGAAGATGCCCATGGCGATACCAAACCACATCAGGAACGAGAACAGCGCCGTATACGTTGCCACCGTCGTGGCGATGTCGGCTGTTTCACCGACCGAGGTGTCTATCGCGGCCATTTTGCCGATGCGTGTTGCGACGGTCTCCGACAACGCGGTCGCGAGGAACCAGGTTCCCATGCTGACGCCGACGACGTTGCCGATCGATAGCTTGGTAACGGCCGAAAGTCCGACCGGCGACAGACACAATTCTCCCGTCGTGTGCAGCAGGTAGGCCAGCACCAGCCAGATCATTCCGATCTGCCCCGCCTCATTCGGGAATTGCGCACCGAAGACCAGCGCGCCGAAGCCGATGCCGACCTGCAATATGCCGAGGCCGAACTTGAGCGGCGTACTGGGTTCGATATCGCGCTTGGCCAGCCAGGTCCAGAGCATTGCGAACGGAATCGCGAGCAGCATGATGAACCCGGCGTTCAATGACCCGAACTGCGATGCGGTGAAGGTTGTATCACCAATGGAACGATCGACAACGCGATCCGCAAACAAAGTCATCGAGCCGGCGGATTGCTCAAAAAGCGCCCAGAAAACGACGGTCGATAAAATAAGAATCATCAACACGACAGTGCGACCAAACTCCGGCGAATTATGGGTCATGAAGCCGTACACAACAAAGCCGATGATCAACGCAATCGATCCATACAAGACGTACTCAGCCAAAGTCTCGCTGCCGGGAATAAAGTGCAGGTTGACGCCGATGGCGTATATACCCGACACCACGGCCAATCCGGCGATGGAGTAGGCGACGGTGTTGCTGCCCGTTTTGTTGTGGACCATCGAATAAAGAACGAGGCCGACGACCGAACAAATCAGGAATACGTTTTGCGTGAGCAGTACGACCGGCTCGTGTTGCACCAAAAGCCAGAAAACACCGAGGAACGGCAAGCTCAGCAAATATATAGACCATTCCACATTGATCGGTCCGAGGAACTTTTTCTTTAGCTTCCCGGGATCCGATGGTTCGGCATGACCCATCAGGTATTTCTGGCCGTAAGTGAATGTGATCAGCCCGATGATCATGCCGATACCAGCGGCGCCGAAACCGTACCGCCAGCCGAAGGTCTCTCCCAGCCAGCCGCATAGCAGCGTGGCGGCGAAGGAGCCGATGTTGATGCCCATGTAGAAAATCGTGAAGCCACCGTCACGCCGTGGATCGTCCTTCGAGTAGAGCTTGCCCACGATTGTGGAAATGTTCGGCTTCAGATAACCAACGCCCATCACGATAAGCGCCAGCGCAAAGTAGAAAACCTTGAGTGAGGCGGTATCGCGGAAAGTTATTGCCTCGGACAGCATCGTGCCGGCGGCAAGCACTTCTCCGCTGGCCAGCGTGAGGTCGTTTGCGAGTATGGTGCCCGCGGCGTAGTTGATCGCCTGGTGCCCCTCGACGGCCATGAGTAGGTGCCCGAGCGACAGCAAAATGCCGCCAAACAAGACGGACTTGCGCATGCCAAGATAACGATCCGCGATCATGCCGCCGATCAACGGGAGCGCGTAGACGAGACCCGCGTAAGAACCCAGTACATCAAGTCCCGCGCCATCGGAAAACAAATGATATTTCGTGAGATATAACAGGAGCAGATATTTCATTCCGTAGAATGAAAAGCGCTCCCAGAGTTCAGTTGTAAAACAGACGTAAAGGCCGATCGGATGGCCCAGGAAATCTCTGTCCCTTGATTGGTCATCCGCAGTTGCGGCAACAGAATCCGTCATTGTTTCCCCCGGTAGGCTCTAAGCGCTAAGGCCTTGCATTAAACACTATATGTGTGCAGGTTCGCTACTTGACAGAGCGCTTCTTGAGTACTCTTGACATGATGAGCCCCAGTTCGAAAAGCAGGTAGACCGGGATCGCCAGCACGGTTTGACTGATGATGTCAGGCGGCGTTAACAGCATACCGACGACGAACGCACCCAGAAATACGTAGGGGCGCGCTTTGCGCAATTTATCGGTCGTCGTCAAGCCGGTCCAGACCAGGAGAACGGTCGCGATCGGCGTCTCGAAAGCCAGCCCGAACACCAGCGCTACCATCATCACGAAGCTGACGTATTCAGCCATATCCGGCTGGTATTCAACACCCTCGGGCGTAAAGCCTGCAACGAAACCAAAAATCATGGGAAACACGATGAAATAGGCGAACGCGAGACCCAGATAGAAAAGCACGATGCTCGTGGCGAGCATCGGAAAAGCGAAGTGCTTCTCTTTCTTATACAGTCCCGGCGCAACAAATGCCCAGACCTGGTACAGAATGACGGGCATCGCGGCAAACAGGGACAGGTAAAAACACAGCGCTATAGTCGCCGTCAACGGGGCGACAGGGCTCAAAGCAATCAGCTGCCCGCCCGGCACGACGTTGATCAGCGGTTCTGCGACGAAGTTGAAGATTTTACGCGCAAACGGCAGCATCACGACAAACATCGCGAGGACGCTACCGAATATCTTGAAGAGCCGGCTGCGCAATTCAACAAGGTGCGATAATAGCGTGCCTTCGGCGAGCCCCTCGGATTCACCTGATGCCGAATCGGTCATGAATCCGGCTTCTTCTCAGCTGGATCGTGGGCCTCATCTTTTTTGTCGTGCAATGGCGAAAAAGTATCGTCTTCTCGCGGCCTGAGTAATTCGTTCGGGTCAAAATCCTTCGGGTTGATGCCGAGATTTTTTTCGAGATCAACTTCTTCTTCGAGCTGACGCTGCAGGGTGCGAGTCATTTGTCGCGCCTTGCCGAGCCAGCCGCCAATTTGCCTGGCGACGCGCGGCAGTCTCTCGGGCCCCAATATGAGGAGGCCGATCAAACAAAGGAGAAAAAATTCCGAACCGCCAATACCGGACATAAATTTGCCGCGACGTTACGCGTCTTTGTGTTCGCGGTTCTCTTCAACCGGCGTGTTATCGAAGTCTGCATCCGACGATGAGTCGTCGAGCTGCGCTTTCGTCTCTTCGGCCTCGGTCATGGCCGAGCGGAAGCCCTTTATGGCGCTGCCGAGGTCGGAACCGAGTGTGCGCAAGCGCTTTGTGCCGAAAATGGCCAACACAATGACGAGTATGATCAGCAACTGCCACGGACCCATGTTGGCAAACATTTTGTTACTCCTGGGGTTTGGCCCCCGTTCAGTTATTATGCGCCGGCAAAGGCCGGGCGCGAATTATGTTCATGATACCCCTGTGAGCGCAACAAAACCGCATCTGTGTCACACGGTTTCAGGATTCAAGCCAGAACGTCACCGGGCCGTCGTTCACCAGGCTCACTTGCATGTCAGCGCCGAAAGGGCCGGTTTCGACCGTTTTCAGCTGACTGCGAGCAGCGTCAACCAGGCCATCGAAATAAGCCGACGCCTTCTTAGGGTCAGCGCCTTTGGTGAAGCTTGCCCGAGTGCCCTTTTTTGTATCGGCAGTCAGGGTGAACTGAGGTACCAATAGCAAGCTGCCGGAAATCTCGAGAAGACTGCGATTCATACGGCCTTTAGCGTCTGGAAATACCCGGTAGCCAAGAATTCTTTTCGCAAGCCGTGCGATATCACGCTCCTCGTCGTCTCGATGCACGGCAACGAATACGAGCAAGCCCCGTTCAATTTGACCGACAATCTTCCCGGCTACGCTGACGCTGGCTGTGTTGACGCGTTGCAGTAGTCCAATCATTTTTGCCTCAGGTGTCCCGATTCGCCGTGTTTTGGCCTTTTATTAATGCATCAGGCAAATACGAATAGCTACATCGGATGGCACTGTTTGTGACACTGATCGCACCGGTGGGTGGGAAGGTGTTCACCAGCAGCGCCCCCTCAAGCGCCACGGAGGGTGCGACAGGGGTCCAACCATCCGACCGGACCAGGGAAGGAGGGCCCCGACGTTCAGTCGGGGCCCATTTTTCGGAAAAGGTGGCGCAAAGCCACAATAAACGACGACTAAATGCAATTAAAGTGGCGATAATATACAACATATTAACCCCACTTTTCCTGAAGGTTACCGAAAGGTCAGGCATTGAGAAGCCCTGAGCGACCGCATAGACTAACGATCAATCACAAGTGGCGGGTCCAAAATGAAAAGAAGAGAATTCGTCGGCGGCCTTGCGGCTGCGACAGGTCTGGCTGGCTGCGCCAAACCGCAAGCCGATTGCGCCGCACAAGGTGGCGAATCGGTGCAAACCTTCGCATGGTCTTGCGTTACTTCGTGGCCACCAAAATTTCCTGGTCTGGGCATGGCGGTTGAAAATCTCGCCGAGCGTATCGAGCGTGCCTCCGCTGGTCGCCTGAAAATCAAGATCTATGGCGGCGGCGAGCTGGTCCCGGCGTTTGAGGTGTTTGATGCCGTCAGTCGCGGCGCCGTGGAAATGGGCCACGGTGCGTCGTATTACCACCGCGGCAAAGTCGACGCGGCCCAGTTCTTCACGGCGATGCCCTTCGGTCTGAACAGGGCGGAACTGGAAGGTTGGCTCTACTACGGTGGCGGTCTCGAGTTATGGCGCGAACTCTACGAACCGTTCAACCTGATGCCGTTTCCCTGCGGGAATACCGGCGTACAGATGGGCGGTTGGTTTAACAAAGAAATCAACAGCATTGACGACCTGAAGGGACTGAAGATGCGTATTCCGGGGATGGGCGGCGAAGTATTGCGGCGCGCTGGAGGCACGCCGGTCATTTTGCCCGGCGCTGAAATATTCACGTCGTTGCAAACCGGCGCGATAGATGCGACCGAGTGGGTTGGTCCGTACAACGACGTCACCATCGGTTTGCACAAAGCCGCAAAATATTACTATTACCCGGGTTGGCAGGAGCCGGGGCCGGGCCTTGAATGCATCATCAATCGAACGGCGTGGGACTCACTGCCGGCCGATTTACAGGCGATTGTCGAGATCACATGTCAGTCGATTACGACGGACATGGCTGCGGAATACACCAACGGCAACGCAATTGCGTTACAGCAGTTACTGAACAATCCGTCGATCGAAGTCCGGGCGTTTCCGGAGCAAGTCATCAGGCACCTGAAGGAAATTACGACTGAGGTTGTTGCAGAGCTGATGGCAAGAGACCCTGCCGCGGCGAAGATCGGCAAGGCGTATTACGAATACCTTGAGAGAGCCGAGGTGAACTCCCGCATTTCAGAGCAGGCATATTTCCATACCCGCAAAAACTAAGCAAAGCGTTGACGTGGCGATCGTTGGTTCCGGTATTGCCGGCATCGCAACCGCGTACTACCTTTGTCAGGCGAGAAAGAACGCATCGGTACTTTTGATCGACTGCCGACAGCCAATGAGCTACACCAGCGCGCAGTCCGGAGATAATTACCGCAATTGGTGGCCGCACCCAACGATGACGGCCTTCGTCAACGACAGCATAGACGAACTCGACAGGTTGGCGCGGGACACGTCCAATGTATTCAATATGACGCACGGTGGCTATGTGCTGGCCACGCGGCGTACCGATGTTGACGATCTCATCACGGCGATTCAGGGCGAGGTAGACGCAGAACTCTTGAGCGGCCAGAGAGAGGTTCGGAAAAAATTTCCTGCGTTGAGTGCGGCGATCAACAACGTTATTCATATTCGCAGAGGCGGCGATATCAGCGGCCAGCAGCTTGGTCAGTACATGCTTGAACAGCTTCGCTCGGCAGGCGGGCGGCGATTGCAAGGAGAGGTCACCGGAATAGGGCCCGGCTATTGCCTTGAGGTCAATACCGCCGAAGGAGTGCGGGTGGTTAACGCCGATGTTGTGGTCAACGCCGCCGGGCCGTTTGCGGCCCGAGTAGCTCGCATGCTGGGCATCGAGCTGCCGGTCAAAAACATATATCAGCAAAAAATTGCTTTCGAAGATCATCTGGGCGCGATACCCCGCGACCTGCCCTTTTGCGTTGATCTGGATCCGAAACACCTGAACTGGTCAGAAGAAGAGCTGGACCTGCTGGCAGAAGATCGCGACCTGGCATGGCTTGCGGAGAAGATGCCGGGTGGTACGCACTGCCGGCCGGAAGGCGGCCCGCAAGGCACATGGGTCAAGCTTGGCTGGGCGTATAACAAAAGGGTCAGCGAGCCGAGGGACGATATGGCCAACGAAGCGGTGATCGACGCCCAGTTTCCGGAAATCGTCTTTCGTGGCGCAGCCGCGTTCATTCCCGCGTTGCAAGCATACGTTGATGCCCCGCCCGCCCGCTTTAGTCATTACGGCGGCTACTACACGATGACCGAAGAAAACTGGCCACTCATCGGCCCACTGGATAACACGGGTGCATTCATTGTCGGGGCATTGTCAGGCTTCGGCAGCATGGCGGCTTGCGCGGCGGGGAAGCTTTGTGCCGCGCATATCTGCGGCGGCGTCCTGCCCGATTACGCCACAGATCTGAGCATGGCCAGACTCGACAACGTCGAGCTCATGGCGGAGCTTGTCGCTGCCCCGAATAAAGGGCTGCTTTAAAAAAGGCCGGCCACCTTGCGGTGACCGGCCTCTCGTGACGCTATGCGTCCGGTTTACTCGAAGCGCTTATTGCCAGGAGTAAATGCCCTTCAGATACCATGAACCACCCTCGTAGTTAGCGACGGTACGGCGTGGGTACTGCAAGCCTACGCTCAAACGGTTTGAGTTCGGCGGCCCAATCGTATCGATGAACTCATCGAATACGTTAACTCCACCGAGAACAATTCGCAGGTTGTCGCTGACCTGATAGCCGGCCTCGAGGTCGAAGTATATCGTCGAGCCAATTAACGCGCTCGGATCAACGGCAGCGCCTATCCTGCCACGCTCATCGTAGTGTTCGCCGTAGAAGTTCGCACGAGCCATGATGTTGAAGCGGTCGTTGATCAGCCAATTACCCGTCAGCACAAAGCGGTGCTCCGGATAATTGTTCTCAATGTCTTCAACGAGTCCGTCGTTAACCGGCTGAATGAAGACGGTGGGATCGATAGCACTCTGGATGAACTTTTGCCCGGTGACGTCGATCTTGTTAAAGGAGTAGGCCAGTGAAAGATCAATGCTGCCTGCACCCATATCGAATGATGAGGAAGCAACGACATCGACACCCGTGTGCTCTACATCAAGTGAGTTCGTGTAGAACGACAAAGTGCGCTGCGGAGTTCCCGGCGGAGGCGGAGGCTGGTTGGGATCATCCGGAACCGGGATATCGCCCGTACGGTAGATACGATCATCGACCTCAATCTTATAAACGTCTACTGTCAACGACAGGTTGTCACCGAACTCTGCAGTGAAACCCGCGCTGAAGTTGAGTGACTTCTCTTCGGTCAAAGCCGTTGCGCCAGCTGCCTGTGCATCGGGGTTGCTGACCGGGAACAGACCTTCCTCGACCTGCAAGCCGGTTACGCCGTCAAATGTCGTAATGATGGTGCTGACATTCGACTGACCCGGTGTCGGGGCGTGGAAGCCGGTCGATACGGCACCGCGAAACGCGAAGCCGTCATTGACCCTGAATCGAGCAGCGAGCTTGCCGTTCAGTGTGCCGCCGAAGTCCGAGTAGTTCTCGTAGCGTACCGCGTACTGAACGAGGAGCTGATCCGAAACATCGTGCTCGACATCCGCATAGACCGCAATGTTGTCGCGCTTGAAGTCCCCAGCGTTCTTTGGCTCTATGCCGCGGAAGCCGCTGGATCCGTCACCGAAGTAGGAACTGGGCTCGCCCGCAAACGCTGTAAAGGTCTCTTCGCGTGCCTCAAACCCGAACGCGAGATTCACCGCGTCGCTCATCGGCAAAGAGAAATCGGCGTTGATCGTGTTCTCTTCCTGCGCGTAACCGCCGACATCGAAGCCCCTCTGCGGCAGCGTCTGGAAGTCACCCGGACCCAGCGATGGATTGGCCGTGTTGTTCAGGAAATAGTCGAGCTCACTCTTGCCGTAGCCGTAGCTGACGTCGTAGAACATGCCGCTGTCGAACTCACCTGTGACACCAACGACGAAGCTTGAATCGTTCTGCGCACCGTCGAGAAACGGGGTGAAGCCGGCGGGCAATCCAACAAAGCCTTGCTCACGCAGATTCATCGTGTTCGGAATGAGCGGGTCGTCCAATATCGGGTCATCCGGGGTCTGGTCACAGGCAGGGCATCCTGCACCAAATCCCAGCTGCGAGGTGAAGACTGCATTAGTCGTCGGGTGCCGATAGAAGAAGCGATAACGCCCGTCCGTCTCGGCAAGGCTGAAGCGCGCATACAACTCGGCGGAACCACTGATCTCAAAGCCGGAATTCAGGAAGAACCGAACGCCTTCCGTCTGTGGGCGACCCCAGGTTTGTAATAACGGGGTGTCGCCGAATGGAGAATCGGCGCCAACGCCCTGTACACCGGAATCGATCAATGCCTGGCCATCCGGGCGTTGAAGGCCACGTGACAACGCATCGTTGTCCGTGTACTCGATCGTCGCATTGACGAAACCACTGTCGCCAACGGCCAGGCCAATATTGGCGCCGACTTTCAGGCTTTGCTCACCGTCAAAGTGCTCGCCGTATTGCAGCTGCACCAGGCCACCCTCAGAGGCATCTTTCATAACGAAGTTGATGACGCCAGCGATGGCGTCCGAGCCATACTGCGATGAGGCGCCGTCGCGCAGAACTTCGACACGCTTAACCGCCAGGCCGGGAATCATTCCAATGTCCGGACCATGAGCACCGTTGCCGGCTGCTGGCGCGAAGAACTGAACGAGTGCCGAACGATGACGACGCTTGCCGTTGATCATCACCAACATTTGATCCGGTGCCGTGCCACGAAGTGACGTCGGCCGCACAAAAGCACTGCCATCGCCGGTCGCGGGTGTTGCGGTGTAGGATGGTATGAGAGCCCTGAGGTTATCGGTTAGATCGGCCGTGCCGCCAAGCGCATTGAGTTGATCGCCATCAATGACGTCAATAGGTACGGTCGAATCCGCTGCGGAGCGTGGTTTCGCGGCATTACGCGAGCCGATCGTGACAATTTCTTCGATCTCCTCGTCTTGCGCCAGAGCGCTCTGGAACGACAGGCCCGAGCAACAAAGCACGAGCGCTAGCGCGCCATAGGAAAAAGTTTTCTTGCTCATTCGGATGTTCCCCCTTGAAAATACGTAACTTCTTATATGACACAGAACGCGTCATCGTACTCTTATCACATTAACGAATCCGAATAAAAGTAGCCGATCCCTTCCATTAATGCAATGAATGATTCAATATAAAAATTAATCACTCAATCGTTTCATCCCTTGCCCGCTAAGGCTTTGACACGGTCAGGGCAGATTTAAGCAGGCTCCAATGGACAAGCTTTATTCAGAAACCGTTCGACGACTTGTCCGCGCGTACCGGGGTCTGACGCCCGAGCTGCAAAAAGCGGCAAAATTGCAGACCGTACAGGAACGCAGTGAATTCGGGGATGAGGCTATCTTTTCGGATCTGCGCGAGCATGAAATAGCCAACATTGAAAGCGCGCTTTCGGCAGCGAATTACCCGGCGGATCCATGCTGCTGCGGAAACCGTGCACAACAGTCAGCTTCTCGATACGCGGGCCGAATTTTTCGCCGCTCACACCATTATTATCAGAACTTCGTCGCCGTCGTACAGGCGTTGCTAACGCTGGTCGTGACAAAAACAGGCGGCGATGCAGTAAAGATTATCGAGGCAGCCGAGGAACCGTTATCGCGGATCAGCGCGTACTGGTAGTCATGAGCAAAGCGTTGCACCGAAGTTTAATGCGCAGCCCGCCACGAGCGGTTCGCGGCGAAGGCGCCTACATTATCGACGCTCAGGGCAAGCGCTATCTCGACGCCTGTGGTGGAGCCGCGGTCTCTTGCCTGGGACACAGTCACCCGGCCGTAATCGACGCGATTCAAAAACAAGTGGCGGAACTGCCCTATGCGCATACCTCGTTCTTCTCCACGGAGGTCCTCGAATCGCTTGCGGAAACATTGGTAGCCGCTGCGCCCGGCATGGGCAAGCTAATGCTGCTCTGTGGCGGCTCGGAGGCGATAGAGGCCGCACTGAAACTGTCGCGCCAGTACTTTATCGAGGCCGGGCAGGCGAATCGGCATTTGTTCATCGCGCGCCGACAAAGTTACCACGGCAATACCTTGGGCGCGCTCGCAGTCGGCGGCAACGAATGGCGACGCGAACCGTTTCGTCCGTTATTGCTTGCAGGACATCATATTGCACCCTGTTATGCATACCGGGAGCGCCAGCAAGAGGAGACTCTGGAGGAGTACGGCGAACGCGTTGCCACAGAGCTCGAGGCTAAGATCATTGAGCTTGGCCCTGAAAAAGTGGCCGGATTTCTGGCCGAAACGGTCGTCGGCGCAACCACCGGCGCCGTGGTCGCGGCGCCCGGATACTTTCGCCGCATACGTGAAATTTGTGATCAGTACGGCATCCACCTGATCCTCGACGAAGTCATGTGTGGCACAGGACGCACCGGGACAATGATGGCTTATGAGCAGGAAAAAATTGTCCCGGATATAGTCACAATGGCGAAGGGCCTGGCGGCAGGCTATCAACCTGTAGGTGCGCTGCTGTGCAAAGAGCGCATAACCGACGTCATCAAAAACGGCAGCGGCTTTTTTCAGCATGGCCACACATTTATGGGCCATGCAATCGCGGCCGCAGCGGCGCTGGCCACGCTCAGGGCGATTGCAGAGGAGAAGCTGCTGGAAAATGTCGTAGCGCGTGGCAAGACGCTGCGCGCTAAATTGCGCAAGGCATTGGCCGGGCATGAATACGTGGGTGACATTCGGGGCCGGGGACTGTTCATCGGTGTCGAATTGGTCGCGGATCGCGACACGAAGGAACCGTTTGACGCGAGACTGAAAACGCACCAGCGAATTCAGACCGTGGCGATGGAAAACGGCCTGCTCTGTTACGGCATGGGCGGCACGATCGACGGACGGCGAGGCGACCACATACTGCTCGCGCCGCCCTACAATATCGGCGACGCGGAGGAACAGGAGTTGGTCGATAAATTCGTCGGCGCCGTCAGGCAGGCGTTGCCCGCTTAGCTGCCGTAAATTACTCCGGGCAACCAGGTTACGAGCTGCGGGAATGCCGCGAGCAGCAACAACGCCAGCAGCTGAATCGCAACGAACGGAATTGCCCCGCGGTAGATTTGCGCCGTGGTGATCGAGGCGGGCGCCACGCCACGCAAATAAAACAACGCGAAACCAAATGGCGGGGTTAGAAACGAAGTCTGTAAATTAACGGCGATCATGATACCCAGCCAGATGGGATCAACGCCCATCGCCAGCAGCACGGGCCCTACGATCGGTACGACTACGAACGTGATCTCGATGAAGTCGAGCACAAACCCCAGCAGAAACATCACCAGCATAACGACGACGACGGCGCCGACCACGCCGCCGGGAAGCGACTCGAGTATTGCCCGAATCCCGTCATCGCCGCCGTAGCCCCGAAACACCAGCGAGAAAATCGAGGCGCCAATCAAAATCAGGAACACCATGCTGCTGATTCGCATTGTGCTTGCCATGATTTCTCTGAGGCGATCAAGATTGAGTTCCCGTTTGGCGAGGGCGATCAGCAAGGCGCCCATGCCGCCCACGCCTGCCGCCTCGGTGGGCGTTGCGACGCCACGAATTATCGAGCCCAGTACCGCGAAAATCAGCAACAACGGTGGCAACAATGCGCGCAATACCTGAGCAAGCGAAATGCGCTCGTTCGGTCCGCGATCATAAACCGGCATGGCGTCGGGCTTGAGCAACGCGACGCCGAGCAGGTACAAAACGTACAGAAAAACGAGCAGCAGGCCGGGAATTAGTGCGCCAGCGAACAAATCGCCGACGGATACGGTCTTAGGTGCAAAGATGCCCATATCAAGTTGCGCTTGCTGGTACGCTGATGTCATGACGTCCCCGAGCATCACCAGCACGATCGAAGGCGGAATGATCTGACCCAGCGTTCCAGACGCGCAAACGGTGCCGGCTGAAATTTCCGGGGAGTAGCCGTGCTTGAGCATGGTCGGTAATGACAACAACCCCATCGTGACGACCGTGGCGCCAACAATGCCGGTGCTGGCGGCGAGCAGCATGCCGACGAGCATCACCGAGATGCCCAGGCCACCGCGAAGCGATCCAAACAACGCCGCCAGCGCTTCCAGCAGTTCCTCCGCGATGCGCGCGCGCTCCAGGGTTACGCCCATGAATACAAACAGCGGTACGGCGACCAGTGTTTCGTTGTTCATGATGCCGAACAAACGATTCGGCAGGCTCGACAGCAGCGCTTCGTTGAAGCTGCCGCCAAGCACGCCTGCACCCGCAAACAGCAGCGCAGTCCCGCCCAACGTAAAGGCAACCGGAAATCCCGCGAGCAAAATCACGATAACCGCGAGAAAAAGCAATGCGGCTACCCACTCCACGTCAGTGGCGCCTCAGGGTCCGAACGCTTCGTGACAGCAGCGCAAAGCCCTGCAAGCCAACGGCGACCGGCATGACAACCAGAATCGATTTAAGCAGCGGTACGAACGGGTAAGGCAAGCCGCCGGCTTCACGTGACGCTTCCCGCAATCGCCACGAAACAGCGACGAAATCCATCGACTTCCACGCCAGAAAAATGCACAGCGGCAGGAGAAATACGACGACGCCGCAAAGGTCAACCCATGCCCTGCCCCTGGGGCTCATGTCCCGGTAGAAAATATCGACGCGGACATGCCCCTCTTGTTGCATCGTGTAAGCCGCACCGATCATGAATACGACGGCGTGCATCCACACGACCGATTCCTGCAACCAGATCAATCCGGCATCGAAAACGTAGCGCATGACGACGATGATGAATGTAACGATCACCATGAAGAGGGTTAGCCAGGAAGCCGCCTTGCCGAGGCGAATGCTGATTTGGTCGATCACCTCAGCGGGCAAAATAAGGCGCGCGGACCATTAGTGCCGCCAGAACGTCGGGGTTATGAGCACCAGCAGGGTGAAGATTTCAAGGCGGCCAAGGAGCATGCCGACGATGGCAATCCACTTCGCCGTATCGCTCAGCGACATGAACCCCGAACTCACGTCGCCCAGTCCGGGACCGAGATTATTAAGCGTCGCGGCGACGGCGGAGAAAGCCGTCACCTGATCAAGGCCGGTCGCCATCATCGCCAGCAGCATGATGCTGAATACCACGACGTAAACCGAGAAGAATCCCCACACGGCATCGACAACGCGATACGGAACCGCTTTGTTACCGAGCTTGACAGGGATCTCTGCGCTCGGGTGAACCAGCCGGACAACCTCACGGACCCCTTGCTTGTAGATGAGCAACCAGCGAATAACCTTGATCCCGCCCGCGGTAGAGCCCGCCGAACCGCCAATAAAACTCGAAAATATCAGCAGCACGGGCAGCACCGCGGGCCAGGCCGCGAATTTCTCAGTCGTGAAACCGGTTGTTGTCGCGATGGACACGGCCTGGAAAATGCCACTTAACAAAGTCTGTCCAGGATTGTCGAAGCCGCGGTATTGGTACAGACCGAATACGACAAGGGCCGACACAGAGAAAAGAACGAAACAGTACGCCCTGAATTCCGGATCCTGGATATAGTGCTTGAACGACACATAGCGCCAAGCGAAAAAATGCAGCGAGAAATTGATGCCGGCGACAAACATGAAAACAATCGCAACAGCATCGATGGCGCCGTTGTTGAAGTAGCCAATGCTGGCGTCGTGCGTTGAAAAACCGCCAATCGCGACCGTCGAAAAAGCGTGGCATAACGCATCAAACCAGCCCATACCCGCGATCCGGTAACTGACCATGCACGCGATTGTGAAGGCCGCATATACATACCAGAGCGCCTTGGCCGTTTCGGTGATACGCGGCGTTAGCTTGGTGTCTTTTACCGGCCCCGGAGTTTCGGCGCGATACAGCTGCATGCCGCCGACACCAAGCATTGGCAGAATGGCGACTGCCAGGACAATGATTCCCATGCCACCGAGCCACTGCAATTGCTGCCGGTAGTACAACACGGAGACCGGAAGTTCGTCGATTCCGGCAAGGATTGTCGCGCCAGTCGTGGTCAGGCCCGACATGGATTCAAATACGGCGTCCGTAAAAGAGAGCGACAAACTGTCAGCGAAGTACAACGGCGCCGCGCCGAAGGTGCCCAGTACCGTCCAAAAGGCCGCCACCACGAGGAAACCGTCGCGCAAACGCAAATCCTTGCGCGAGTTGTGCACCGGCAACCAGACGAAGAAGCCCGCCGTCACGCTCAGGAGAAAACCTTTGACGAAAGGCAGCCAGGAATGATCGTCGTAATAAACGCTGAAGATGATCGGTGGCAGCATGGTTACGCTGAACATCATCAGCAACAGCCCGAGAACCCGCTGTACAACCGTCCAGTTCATTTAGAAGAAGTTCACACGGACCTGGAACAGGCTTTCCAGCTGCTCGATCTTGCGCCGGTCGGTCATAAAGAGAATCACGTGGTCGTCCGTTTCGATCACTGTGTCATGGTGCGCGATGAGGACTTGATCGCCGCGAACGACAGCGATGATCGCCGTGCCCTCAGGCAGTCCTATGTCTTCGATCTTGCGGCCGACGACCCTGGAGTTTTCTTTCGTGCCATGTGCGATCGCCTCCATTGCCTCGGCCGCGCCACGACGTAGCGAATGCACTTTGACGACGTCGCCGCGCCGCACGTGGGCAAGTAACGAGCCGATCGTAATCTGTTGCGGCGATATCGCGACATCGATGCTGCTCGACTCGACGAGGTCTACATACGAGGCGCGATTGATCAGCGCCATTACTTTGTGTGCGCCCAGTCGTTTGGAAAGCATCGAACTCAGAATGTTTGCTTCCTCGGAATTCGTCAGCGCACAGAATACGTCGACGCTGTCGATATTTTCCTCAAGCAACAGTTCCTCGTCCGCAGCATCGCCGACCAGCACGATCGCCTTGTTCAGTTGTTCCGAAATTTGTCGCGCGCGTTGCGGGTCGCGCTCGATGATCTTGACTTGATTGGTTTGTTCGAGCGCCAGCGCGAGGCGCACGCCGATATTTCCGCCGCCCGCAATGATGACGCGTCGAACGGGATCTTCGAGGCCGCGCATCTCGCTCATGAAAACGCGAATGTCCTTGCGGTCGGTGATAAAGAAAACTTCGTCGCCCTCCTGAATGACCGTCGCGCCGTCGGGCAGCAACGCCTTGCCGTGGCGATAGATCGCCGCGATGCGACCTTCGGTATTCGGAATATGCTCTTTCAGGGTTGCTATGCGCTGGCCGACGAGCAATCCGTCGCGGTCCGCTTTCACGCCGACAAGACGCACGCGGCCATCGGCAAAGTCCAGCACCTGGGATGAACCCGGATAGAGGATAAGTTGCTCAATGTGAGAACACACGAGCTGTTCCGGGCTGATGCGCACATCAATGGGAATGGCGTCCTGCGTGAACAACTTGTCCGCATTCATGTATTCGGCGGCGCGAATGCGTGCGATCTTGGTCGGTGTATGAAATTCGGTGTAGGCGATCTGGCACGCGACCATGTTGATTTCGTCGGTATCGGTCAGGGCGACGACGATGTCGGCATCCCGGGCGCCAGCGCGCTCCAGAACTTCGGGATAAGCGGCGTGGCCAACCACCGTTCGAATATCGAGGCGGTCCTGCAATTCGCGCAAGACGTCCGCGCGCCGGTCGACAACCGTGACTTCGTTGGCCTCCTCGCGCGACAAGTGGTACGCCGCAGATGAACCAACCTGGCCTGCGCCGAGTATAAGAATTTTCATTGTGCCTAGTTTACATCAGATCGAGATTTGCATAGCTTAGAACCAGCCATTTCGTGCCGACCGTCTCAAAATTCACTTCGACACGGGCATGCGTTCCCTGGCCCTCGCAATTGAGAATTATCCCCTCACCGAATTTTTTGTGTCGAACGCGTTGTCCCAGCCGTATGCCCATATCCCTTCCCGGGACTATCGGCGTCCTTTTTTGCTGCGCCGCCCGAGACGCGTGCAGCGGTCGCGAGACTTGTACACGCGGGCGTATTTCTTCAATGTGCTCGTCCGGTATTTCGGCGATGAAGCGTGACGGCTGCGAAAAATTATCCATGCCGTGCAAGCGGCGCTGCTCGGCATAAGTGATGTAGAGCAACTGCTTTGCGCGCGTGATACCGACGTAACAAAGGCGCCGCTCTTCCTCCAGGCCGCGTGGGTCTGCGAGTGATCGTTGATGCGGAAACAGGCCGTCTTCCATGCCGCACATGAAGACCAGCGGAAATTCGAGACCCTTCGCCGAGTGCATGGTCATTAGTTGTACGCAATCTTCCCAGGCATCGGCCTGCCCCTCGCCGGCCTCGAGTGCGGCGTGCGACAGAAACTCGTCCAGTGGCAACATTTCCTCGGCCGGGTCCGGCGTGAAGCTCTTGGCGGCGCTGACCAGCTCGGCCAGATTTTCGACGCGCATTTCGCCCTTTTCGCCCTTGTCTTTCTTGAAAAACTCGATCAGCCCGCTCAGGTGAATAGTGTGATCGACCTGATCGTGCAGAGTCATGCCTGCGGTTTCGCGTGCCAGGCGCTCGATCAGGGACATGAACGCATCCACGGCATTCGCGGCGCGACCGCTGAGATCGTTCCTGACGATCGTCCTTGCCGCCCGCCACATCGAGCACGCATTAGCTTTCGCGTACGAGCGCATTATCTCCACGGTGCGAGCGCCGATGCCCCGGGTCGGCTTGTTGACGATGCGCTCGAAGGAGTTGTCATCATTGCGATTTGCGATCAAGCGCAGATACGCCAGCGCATCCTTGATTTCCGCGCGCTCAAAAAATCGCAAGCCGCCGTACACGCGGTAGGGAATTCGCGCATTGATCAAGCTTTCTTCCAGTACTCTGGATTGCGCATTGGAGCGATACAGTATGGCCGCGTCAGCGCGGGCGTTCCCTTGCGTGATCCAGTCGCGAAGGCGGCCGATAACGAAATCCGCCTCGTCACGTTCGTCGTAGGCGGAATAGACTTTGATGGCTTCGCCCGGTGAGCCGTCGGTCCACAAGTTCTTGCCGATGCGCATGTTGTTGTTGGCGATGACCGCATTCGCCGCATTCAGGATCGTCGCCGTTGAGCGGTAGTTTTGCTCCAGTTTCACGACATGGGTGCCCGGAAAATCTTTCTGGAACTGTTGAATATGCTCCACGCGCGCACCGCGCCAGCCATAGATCGACTGATCGTCGTCGCCAACGGCGAACGGCACGCCCTTATCCCCGGCCAGCAGCCGCAGCCAGGCGTACTGGATGGCGTTGGTGTCCTGAAATTCGTCAATCAGCAGATGTTTGAAGCGCCGCCGATAATGATCGAGCAACGCTGAGTTGTCTCGCAAAACTTCGTGAGCACGCAGCAACAGCTCAGCGAAATCGACCAGGCCACCGCGCTGGCAAATCTCCTCGTAAGACCGATACAAAGCGATCATCTGCCGGCGGTTGGGGTCACCGTCATCGTCGATGTGCTGCGGCCGCAGGCCCTCGTCTTTCTGCCCGTTGATGAACCACTGAATCTCTTTTGGCGTCCATTGGCTGTCGTCAATTTTCAGGCTTTTAAACATGCGCTTGATCAGCCGCAGTTGGTCGTCAGAATCGATAATCTGAAAGTTCTGCGGCAGCCCGGCCTCTCGCCAGTGCCGGCGCAACATGCGGTGGGCGAGGCCATGAAAGGTGCCGATCCACAGATGTTGCACAGGAATTTTGAGCAGTGCCTCAATGCGACTGCGCATTTCGGCGGCGGCCTTGTTGGTGAACGTAACGGCAAGCAAGCTTTGCGGCGAAACGCCTTTCACGTCGATTAACCAGGCGGCGCGATGCACCAGGACGCGCGTCTTGCCGCTGCCCGCGCCGGCAATGATCAAGGCAGGTTCGGCGGGCGAAGTGACTGCCTGACGCTGCGCATCGTTTAAGTTGGCGAGGATTGGGGTGACGTCCATCGGGCCTGCAGTCGCGACAATTGTCGAAAATCGAAAGCGCGCAAGTGTAGCAGAGAACTACTGGTCCCAGCGTACCCCAATAATGAACTGAGTGCGCTCATATTGGATGCGCGTGTCGTTTGAAACGGTTTCGCGGAAACGCGCTTCGCCAATCAGGCTCAGGCGGCGCGTCAGCTGGTAGCTGCCGAGGACGGTGATTCTGGCAGACTCCTGCGTTTTGTCCCCGGCGAGAGGATTGTGGAATGCGAAAGCATGCGGATATTTATAGAGTTGATAGCGCCCGCTAACTTCGAGGTCAACTCGATCTCCGGGCGTCCAGTGAGCCTCGAAGCCAAAACTGTCGCGTGTGTAGTCGTTGTAGCCGACATACTGGTCGCGCCGCACTGTGCGTTCGATGTCGAATCCAATCCAGACATTGCCTAAAAGTTTTTGCCTGGCGGTCAAGGCGAGCGACACATAATCGTAGCGTATATTCGGGTTGCCGAGGTGCTGCTGGCCGTCGAGGTCATAGGCCGGTCGGTCACCAAATCGTCGGCTGTAACTCTTCATAGTGAGTCGCAACAGTGAGGACGGCGTGAATTTGTACTGGCCGAACAGACTGACAAGAAAGTATTCGTGGTCGTATTCCGGAACAACCAGTTGTTCCTTGTAATTCCAGAGCTGGCCCGTGATGTGCACGCCGAATGACAGCCGTTCATGAGCTTGGCGGAACGTTACCTCGGGGCCGTAACGGAGATAGTCCATGCGGTTATCGATGTCGATACCGGCGACGTTTCTGACGCTGCCGTCGTCGGGGTCGTAGTAGGTCTCGTCATGCTGGGCGACCTTGAAGGCGCTGTACACTTTGCGCACACGGCCGTTTTCTTCGCGACGGTATTCGCTGCCAAAGCTTGCCTCGTGCTGGTATTCGTTGCCGCTCTCGAGATCTTTATCCTGGTAATAGCGGCCTGTAAGCCGGTAGGCGACGAAAAAACCTTCAAATTTGAAACTGTTGATTTTGTACTTGGCGCTAAGACTGACCGGCAGAAATACACCGCTTTGCACTTGCGGCACGACAATCGGAAGCGTTGGATTGGAGAAATCGACGTAAGGCTGATCCGGCGACCGGAATACGTTGCTGTCATTTGCAAAACTCACGCGGGCATGCAGCTTGAGGCTGGCGAAGTCCCGCTTCCTGGCGCGTGCTGCAGCGCGATTGTCAAAAGCGTCGGGCTGTGCCTGCTCGTCGCGCAGCCGTGAAATGGCGATGACGGCGAAATCGCGAAGCTTCTCGTTCTGACTCTGATCGCGGGCCAGACGAAACCAGCGCAGCGCTCCTTCCCTATCGCCCAGGCGATACGCGTTAAGTCCAAGATTGTAATGCGCAACGATTCGCAAGCCCGGCTCTGCAAGCGCACGCAGGAGCGACTCGCGGGCGCGAATGTGCTGGCCGGCGCGGTAGTGGGCGACCCCGCGGTTGTAATGCAGCAATGCAGACTCCATGCCCTCATCGGACGCCTGTCTGTAGCGCAGCAAAGCGGCCCAGTACAGGTCGTCGCGGAACAGCCGGTTGCCGTCAGCAAAGTACTGCTCAGCCGTCATCGCATAGACGGGTCGCACCGGCATGAAGCAGGCGCAAGCGGTCAGCAGAACGAGCCAACCGGAAAGAGAAATCTGTCTGTGCATGTAAATCGAGTTCGTCCGCGTTATGTCAGATTCAAGGGTAACGACTTTATAGCCGGCAAAACTATGACGTAGTGCAAGAAAAAACCTCCGAGTGGGTCGCAATCGGAGGTTTTTTCCGCTTTAGCCAGTAAATGAGCGATTATTCGTCGTCGTCACCATCTTCACCGGTGTCGTCGCCGCCCTCATCGTCGAATACGTCGTCGTCGACATCTTCACCTTCTTCGAAGTCGTCCTCATCTTCCATCGCGTCGTCTTCGTCGACCTCGTCACTTGAGAAACCGTCGTCGTCATCATCTTCAAAACCGTCTTCCATTTCGTCTTCTGACTCTTCATCGGCTGCGTCGTCCGACTCGTCCCCTTCTTCATCGTCCCAGTCGTCGTCATCGACGCCGCCAGCATCGGGACCCCTCATTTCGGAGACGAGGTCGTCAAGGTCGCCCGGACTGTCGACGACCACCATGGTGACGTCAAGGTCTTCCAGCGTTTCATCGGCGCGTGTCGCCGCCGGGAAGAAGGCAATACAGGTCCAACCCCCAATTGCTAAAAATATACTCAACTGTTTCATCGTCGTACTCCCTTAACTGACTTCTACGCGCAGCCGAAACGTCCGGCCACGGTTGTCGTGTTCGAGTGTTGCGTACACCTCACCGCCAAAGGGCGATGTGGCGATCAGAGTGAGCGGCAACAGGTTTTTGCCGACACTGAGGCTCGTCTCCCAGGAAATTTCACGCAGTCCGGGAAATCCGACGAGCTCTATACCCTCGGGCAATCTTACGGTCAGGGTCGCCGAGGGCAGCGCTTCGACGGTCGCAAAGATCAGGTTTACAGTTTGCGGCTTGGCCAGTGTCATCGTAATGCCGGGAATCGCCGCATCTGCCGTGGGAAGATCGGGTGACGTAAGGAAAAAGCCGCCAATCATCCACAGCGCCAGACCGGCAGCAACGGCTGAGCCGAACCCGGTTATCATCCAGCGATTGCGCTGTCGCCGTGAACCCTCGTGCGTCGCTTGCACGAGCGCGTGGTCGAAGTAGGTGGCTGCAACTGCTGGCATCGGATAATCCTTTAGCAACGCCTGGATACCGCGATCCTGCGGATCGGTGTCTTTGTCTGGCATAGTGTGTCCCGCCTGATCCCTTACACGACGAGGGTCAGAAAAAGGTTCCGTCTGCGTTAAGAATTTCCCGTAGTCGCGCCCGGGCACGGTGCAGCCTGGACTTGATCGTGCCGATCGGCCATCCCGTAAGCTCATGTATTTCTGAAAGTTTATATCCCTCTGTGTCGTGCAACAGTACGATTACCCGGTGTTCATCGCTGAGACGAAAAAGCGCGGCGTCAAGCTTTTCCATGCGCTCCCGCCGCTCGGTATTCCAGAGCGGATCGTCGGATCCTGGCAGGCCCGCGAGGCCGTCACCGGCCAATTCGCCTTCCTCGACGGTGTGCATGCGCCGGCGAGCGAAGCGCCGCCGTTCATCAATGAAAAGATTGTACATAACCCGGCACAGCCAGGATCCGGGTTCTTCGATCTTCACGAGGTCGTCGAGTTTGCCGTATGCCTTGATAAGGAGTTCCTGAAAAAGATCCTCTGCCTCGGCCTTCTGCCCGGCCAGACGCCACGCGAGACGGTACAAGCGGTCAAAATGCGGTCGTACGAGTTTTTCGAACCTGTCTGCCGGGCTGTCTATGGCTTGCCGCCTTTTTGGACGAAAATATAATTGCGGTGATGTACATCAGGATGCACATACTCGCGATCGGTGTATTCGGAATAATGGACGAACGTGCCGCGGCCCTTGTGAGTCCAGCTACTGTGATCTGCAGGAGTGACATGATAAAAAAAGCCGTCGTAGCCGAGCTCGATCAGGAACGCAAACAGTTCGCCGTTTTCAGCCTCCCCGTCATGACACTCGAACAACAAGCTCGGGAGGTCCCGCCGCAGCATTTCTGCACCGCCCTGGAAGACCGGTAGCTCGTGGCCTTCGACGTCGCACTTGATGAAGCGGACCGGGCCAAGATCGTGTTCGTCGATATAATCATCAAGCCTGATGACGGTGATTTCAATCTCGTCCAACCCGTCAGCTGCATCGATGTGAAAGCTGGCCATGCCGGAACCGGCTGCAGTGCGCCGCATGGTCAGTACGCCAGCGCTTGAAGACAGACCCAGATTCACGAGCGTCATATTGTCGAGCGAGAAACTTGCCCGCATTGCGCTGAGGTGTTTGCCAAGTTCGGGCTGTGCCTCGAACGACACAAGTTTGCCGTTTGGACCTGCGGCGCGCGACAGGTAAATGGAGAAGACGCCCTTGTTCGCCCCGATGTCCAGCACCGTGGTGCCGAGAAGGTTCGCCTCGCGGACGTAGCGGATCGAAGCAACCTCGGACTTGAATCGCAGTCGCCAGCAGCGGTGCAGCATGTGGAATTTGTCGTACGCGCTGAGTGCCATGAACGCTTTGCCCCAATTCAGGCGCGCATTATATATTGAGCTGGAACAGCAGGTAGTGATCGACAAGCAGGGCCGTGAACAGGAGCCCCAGGTAGCTGATCGAATATTTGAACATCGCCATCGGTAATTCTTTGTCGTCATGATCGCGGTACATTCGAATGGCGTAGACCAAAAAGTATGCGCCGAGCAAAGCCGCCGCGCCCAGGTATATCAGTCCGCTCATGCCGATCAGATACGGCATCAGTGACACGAGCAGCAACAGAATCGAATAGAGAAGAATATTCAGCCGCGTATACGCTTCACCGTGCGTCACGGGCAACATTGGAATATCGACCTTCGCGTATTCTTCCTTTCTGGCGATCGCGAGAGCCCAAAAATGCGGCGGCGTCCAGACGAAAATTATCAGGAACAGCAACAACGCTCCGCTGGAGACTTCGTTGGTGACCGCCGTCCAGCCGAGAATCGGCGGTGCGGCGCCGGCGGCGCCGCCGATCACGATGTTCTGCGGCGTCGCTCGTTTGAGCCAGACTGTGTAGACCACGGCGTAGCCGATCAAGGACATAAACGTCAGTGTTGCCGTCAATGGATTAACAAGGAACCAGAGAACGATCATCGAGAACGCACAGAGCGCGGACGCAAACGTCAACGCTGATTTTTCCGTCAATCGGCCCTGCGGCAGTGGCCGGCCACGCGTGCGCATCATCAGGATGTCGGTACGGGCGTCAAGAACGTGATTGAATACAGCCGCGGCGGACGACGCCATGCCAATGCCGAGCGTGCCAAAGAAAACCGGCGCCAGTCCCGGCCATCCGGGCACGGACAGGAACATGCCGACGATGACCGTGAACATGATCAATACGACGACACGGGGCTTGGTCAGTTCGTAGTAGGCCCGCCAGTCGGTAATTGTTTCGATATTCGTGTTCATGCCTGAAATTCAGTCAGCCTATCCGCGACAGTTTCAAGAGACGCTTGATGTCTTCGACCATGTGGGCTGGATCGAGCGCCGGCTCGAAATACATCACCAGGTTTCCGAGTGGGTCCAGCAGGAAGTATCCACCGCCTGAGAGTCTTGCAGGTTTCTTGTTTGCAAGCAGTGACGAGAAACCACTATCTCTGAGGCTTATCAGACCAGCGTGCTCTGCATCGAGGAACACTGTATCGGGCAACGATTCGCCGTGCAAGAACACCCGTAAAAGACGCTTCATTTCGCCGCCGAGCATGAGGCGTGACTGGCGGATTGTGTGGAGCGCACGCACGCACGTTGCAGCGCAAGCGCCGTCATTCAGGTACACCAGCGCCCAATAGCCGTCTATGCGCGTGGTGGTCGGGGAAGCAGGTAATGCTGCCGGGATATTTACGAAAGGTTCGAGCAATGCGCCGTGATTGGTGCGCCCTATGGGTTGCAGGCCGCCGCTAAAGTACATTAGCGCCGCGATCGCGAGGGGCCCCAAAAAAACGGCGGCGATCAGCAGTAGCTGGACGCGAACCCAGGTTTTCTTCGCCGCGGTCACGACTCGAAACTCTTCTTGCGGTAATGCCAGACCAGCAGACCGAACAACATGGCGCCCATTGCAAACCATTGGAAAGCGTAGGCGAAGTGCTTGCTCGGCCCAAATTCGCTTGGGACCCAATGTCGCAAAAAGCCGTGTTGCTCCTCGTGGTCCATCAACAATACGAACGTCTGCACTTCACGGCCCAACGCCGCCGATACTTCATCGAGCGCCGGATAGACCGCGGCTTTCGGCCATGGAGATGAGGGGTCAATTGAATCGCCCATTTTGTATCCCGCTCTGGGCAGCGATCCTGCGCGTCCGCGAACGGCCAGTTTACCGCCCGGAAGCGCCAGCTTGCTAATGTCCAGGGTTCTGCCCGTTTTCTCAAGCCAGCCCCGATTCACCAGCAGCACGGGTTCATCGTCACCCAATAGCAACGGCGTGATGACGTAGTAGCCATAGCGGCTGTTGATAATGATGTTTTCGAGCAAGAACTGATGCTCGGTATCGTAGCGACCGGTTGCACGCAGGCGTTGATACGAACGAATGTTTGCCCCGCTTTGCCAGTCAGAGAATCCCGTTTCGCTCTTGTACGTCTGCTGAGTCGCACGTTTCTCGAGTCCGCGACTGATCTGCCATACGCCCAGACCCGCAAACTGGACCACCAAAAACGCGCCAAGCACGAACGGCAGCCAGGAGCTGCGCCTACATCCAGTAAACAAACACATACAGACTCACCCAGACAACGTCGACAAAATGCCAGTACCAGGCAACCGCTTCGAAGGCGAAGTGATTGTCGGCCGTAAAGTGGCCCTTCAGTACGCGGAACCAGATAATTGTCAGCATAATTGCGCCGATGGTAACGTGCATACCGTGGAAGCCGGTTAGCATGAAAAACGTTGATCCGTAGATGCCCGAAGTCAGCTTCAGATTCAGATGCTGGTACGCCTCGATGTACTCGACACCTTGCAAGTACACGAAGGCGAAGCCGAGCAGGAAGGTCGTGGCAAGCAAGCTTGTAAGCTGAACTCGCTTGCCTGCCATCAAAGCGTGGTGGGCAATCGTTAGCGTGACGCTGCTGCTGAGCAACAAGACGGTATTGATCAGCGGCAGACCGAACGGCGCCATCGCCTCATATTCACCGCCGATATTACCCGGGCCGTTGGTCGGCCAGGTGCTCTCAAAACCCTCCCAGAGCAGCATGTTGGTGAAGAAGCTGTTGCCGCTGCCGCCGAGCCAGGGAACGGCCATGTTGCGCGCGTAAAATAACGCCCCGAAAAAGCACGCGAAGAACATGACCTCGGAAAAAATGAACCAGAACATTCCCTGCCGGAACGATTTGTCGACCTGCGCATTGTACCGACCGCCTTCACTCTCGCCGATGACCGTGGCAAACCATCCCGTGAGCATGAAGATAATAATCGCAAGGCCTGCCAGCATCACATAGAAACCGGTGGCCGCACCGTTGAGCCAGGTTGATGCGCCAACCATCAGGAACAGCAGGCCCAGCGAACCGACCGCAGGCCAGTGACTGCCGTGTGGGATGTAGTAGCGATCGTCAGAATATGTCGTCATGTCTCTAAATCGAAAAACGTGTACTGCAACGTGATGGTGTCCACATATTCCGGCAGCTCCGGGTTGACGATAAACTGCAGCGGCATTGCCCGCTCTTCGTTGGGCAGGAAGTCCTGCGTAGTAAAACAAAAGCATTCGATTTTGGTGAAATGCTCTGCAGCGGATACCGGTGCAATACTGGGCACGGCCTGTGCGACCTTGTGCTGGCTGGTCAGATTTTTGGCCGTGAAGGTTGCGTAATACATTTTGCCAGGATGCACTGTCATGTTGCTGACGTCCGGTGCGAACTCAAAACGGGCATTGGAATTCACTGTCGTGACGAACTGGATGCGCACCTCGCGTTTGAGGTCGGGCATCTCGACTGCAGCGGCGGCGGCAGCGTTCGGGCGCCCGCCAAAACCCGTGATTTCACAGAACACATCGTACAGCGGCACCAGCAAAAATCCGAAGCCGAACATTGCGACGGTCATAATGAGCAGCTGAGCGACCAGGGAGCGATTGTCATCGTGCTCAGGCATTGCTGACACCCATCATGATGAATCCAGCATAGAAGGCGAAGGCTATTGCCGCAACGATTATTGTTGTGCGGAGAATGCCCTTCTTGCGATCGACATTGGTCACTATTTCTCGAATCCGATGTTGGCGCCAATGTTCGGCGGTGTCTCAAAAGTATGGTATGGCGCCGGAGAAGGCACTGTCCATTCAAGTCCTGGCGGATTGTCCCAAACCTCGGCAGTAGCCAGTTTGCCCTTTCGCGCCGAAAGAATCACCCAGACGAAGAGCAGTTGCGACAGGCCGAAACCGAAAGCACCGATACTCGCGATCGCGTTGAAGTCGGCGAACTGTGTCGAGTAGTCGGGGATACGGCGTGGCATGCCGGCCAGTCCCAGGAAGTGCATTGGGAAGAACGTCAGGTTGACGAAAATGGTCGACAACCAGAAATGCCACTTGCCGAGTTTCTCGTTGTACATGTGGCCCGTCCACTTCGGCAACCAGTAGTAGGCGCCCGCCATAATGGCGAACACCGAGCCTGGCACCAAAACGTAGTGGAAATGAGCGACGACGAAGTAAGTGTCGTGATACTGGATATCGGCCGGGGCGATGGCGAGCATCAAACCGGAGAAACCGCCAATCGTGAACAGGAAGACAAAGGCCAGCGAGAACAGCATCGGCGTCTCGAACGACATCGCTCCGCGCCACATCGTAGCGACCCAGTTGAAGATCTTCACGCCCGTTGGCACGGCGATCATCATTGTCGTGAACATGAAGAACAACTGACCGGTGAATGGCATGCCGACCGTAAACATGTGGTGCGCCCAGACGATGAACGACAGGAACGCGATGGATGACGCCGCGTAAACCATCGAGTCGTGGCCGAACAGCGGCTTGCGCGAGAACACGGGTATGATCTCGGAGACAATGCCGAAGGCCGGCAAGATCATGATGTAGACCTCGGGGTGGCCGAAGAACCAGAAAATATGCTGGAACATGACCGGATCGCCGCCGCCTGCCGCCAGAAAAAAGCTGGTGCCGAAGAACTGGTCCGTCAGCAGCATGGTTACCGCGCCCGCGAGCACCGGCATCACTGCGATCAACAGGTACGCCGTGATCAGCCACGTCCAGACGAACATCGGCATTTTCAAAAGCGACATGTTCGGCGCACGCATGTTGATAATGGTAACGATGATGTTGATCGCGCCCATGATCGAGGATATGCCCATCAGGTGGATCGAGAAGATCAGGAACGGAAAGGCGTCGCCGGTCTGCAATACCAGCGGCGGATACATGGTCCAGCCGGCGGCCGGGGCGCCGCCCGGCATCAGCAGGGTTGAGAGCAACATGCTAAATGCGATCGGCAGAATCCAGAAGGACCAGTTGTTCATTCGCGGCAGCGCCATGTCAGGCGCGCCGATCATAAGCGGGATCATCCAGTTCGCGAGACCGACGAAGGCGGGCATGATCGCGCCGAAGATCATGATGAGCGCGTGCATTGTCGTCATCTGGTTAAAGAACTCAGGATGAACGAATTGCAGTCCCGGAATCGCCAGCTCGGAGCGTATTACCATCGCCATCGCGCCACCAACGAAGAACATTGTCAGGCTGAAAACAAGGTACATCGTGCCGATGTCCTTGTGATTTGTTGAAAACAGCCAACGCCTGATGCCCTTCACGGGGCCGTGGTCATCGTGACTGTCGTGAGCTTGGGCTACTGCGGTCATGCATTTTTACTCTGTGTTCGTGCGATGGCTGTCGATCCAGGCCTCATAGGCATCTGCTTCGACGACCTCGACAACGATCGGCATGTAGCCGTGATCCTTGCCACACAATTCCGCACATTGGCCGCGAAAGGTGCCGCTCTTTTTGGCGCGGAACCAGGCTTCGTTCACGATTCCCGGAATCGCGTCTTTCTTGATGGCGAGATCCGGCACCCACCACGCATGCACGACGTCGTTCGACGTGAAAAGCAAACGAATTTTCGCGTCGCGCGGCACGACCAGCGGATGATCGACTTCCAGCAGGTAATTCTCGACGCTGAACGGGTCAATACCGGATTGCTTGCGGCGCGCCGCCAGGCTGGGGTGAGCGAGGCTCGAATAAAACTCGACGCCCTCGTCCTGATATTTGTAATGCCACTTCCATTGATACGCGGTGATGACGATCGAGATGTCAGGGTTGCGGGAGTCTTCCAGGCGCACCATGGTTTCTGCGGTCGGGATCGTTATCATGATCAGGATAACCACCGGAATGGACGTCCAGATTATTTCGGCCGTCGTGCTGTGCGAGAAAGTCGCGGCTTCTGCACCCGCGGCTTTACGGTGCCTGATCAACGAGATAATCATTACGCCGAACACCAGGATGCCGATAGCAACGCACCACCAGAACACCATCATGTGGAGCCTGTAAGTCTCGAGACTCAAGTCAGTAATGCCCTTGGGCATATTGAACGCCCAATCGGCTGTCGCCGTTTCGGCCAGACTCAAGCCCAGCAAGCTCAAAATCGCGTTTCGTATCATTGATTGATCACCTTGCGAGCCGCGCCAACGGTCGCATTACTTCAGTAACGGGCGGGTTCTTCATGGCTTGAGAGCACAGAGTTTCATCTGTCAGCCGGCTCAATGGCGGACCCGACCAAAAAGCTCGCGAAGTGTACTCAAATCGCGGCGTCCATGCAATCGTCAAAAGCCGAGGGATGTGGGTACAATCCGTTGTTTTACAACGGCTTGGGACGAAGGTCCGATTTCGATAGAAATCAGCGCCGCCGCAGCGGAATTTCAGTGGCGTCGATTCGGTAGTTTGCCGGATCCGCTTTCGGTCCCCCGCCCCAGCAGTGGCCAAAAACGAGCTCCAGGTTCAGCCGAATTTCGGCGCCGGCGACGTCGCCTCCAAGTTCAGTAACCATGGTTGCGAAACGGTGTTTTCCCGTGAGAGTACGCCGGCGCTGGAGCAGGGCGTTACGTCCGCCGGCCGCCGCGAGATCCTGGAAGAGGCGGGCGCTGGACTTGTAGGTGATCGTCAAATGGTCCACATCGAGGACCGGGTCCCGCAGCCCGGCGTGTACGAGCTCGTCACCGAGGTCGTGCATGTCCGGGAAGCGATGGGTGTGAGGTTCATCATCAACCTGACGCCACGCGCGACGAATTTCCTGCAGGCTGTCGGGACCCAGTGTCGCAAAAACGAACAGGCCGCCCTGCCTCAGTACTCGAGCTACCTCTGAAAATACGGGCTTGGGGTCATCTACCCAAGGCAGCAGGAGATTCGAGAAAATCACGTCGATGCTTGCATCAGGAAACGGCAAGGCTCCTGCGGTTGCCTGAACATAGGACGCTTTCGCGAACCAGGCCTTTTTCTTGCGTGCTTTTTTCAGCATCTTGTGGGCGACGTCAACGGAAATTATATGAGAGCGGCCGAAACGTCTGTCGAGAGCCCGTTGCGCGGACCCCGTTGCGGAGCCGAGATCCAGGATGATCTTTGCATCTATACGCAGTGGCTGCAGCCTTGAGAGCAGCCCTTCACGCGTATATGCGTGCACGAAATCAGCTGCATCGAAACTGTCCGCGGCACGCTCAAAGCGGCGCCGCACCAGCCGCGTATTCAAAGTCGGTTTTTCGGCGTGTCTCACGGCCGGAACGTTATCACGCTTTTATGAGCAATCGCCGCAATTGGACGCGTGTGAGTTGACCCGGTTCCTGCCACGCTCCGGGCATGTCACTACGGCAGCTGGTACACGCACTCAGAGACCTGGTCATCCCCGGGACCTGCGTATTTTGCGGGACAGCGAGCACGGCGGATGAGGGCCATATCTGCACCGGGTGTTATGCAGATCTACCCTGGAAACGGCCGGCGTCCTTCTCGCACTCCGGTATTTTCGAGCGATCCATCGCGATGCTGCAATACACCTTTCCAGTGGACGCGGCGATCAAGGCGCTTAAATTCAATCGCAAACTTTATTACGCACCTGCATTGGCACAGGTGCTTTGCTCTGCGCGGGAGCTGCTGCCGGTCGGCATCGACGCAGTTCTTCCGGTGCCGTTGCACTGGCGACGAAAGACGTTGCGAGGCTTCAATCAGGCGCTGGAACTGGCGCAGCCGGTAGCGCGAATGCTCAATGTGCCCCTGGTCAGAGGCGTGTATCGAAAGCAGGCGACGCCATTTCAATCCGGTTTGGGAGCGGTCGAGCGCGCACGCAATTTACGCCACGCGTTTTCTGTGCGCAGGCCGTTGGTGCACGAGCACATTTTAATCGTCGATGACGTCATTACAACGGGTGCGACGACGCAACAGCTTGCGAGAACCCTCGTCAGTAACGGCGTCAGGAAAGTCAGTGTGCTGGTGGTCGCTGGCGCAGACTAACTGGAGCTGCTGATCGGGTTAAAAGTGTAGTGCAGAGCAATGCCGAGGAACACAACAAAGCCGATGTAGTGGTTGTGCAAAAAGGCCGAGAAGCAACCGGCTGGCTGGCGATCACGGGCAAGCCACTGGTGGTACGCCATCAACGCCCCGACAACGGCGACCGACGCATAATACCAGCCGCCCAGGTCGGCGCGATAGCCGATTAACAGCAACGCGACCAGCATTAAAATTTGCAAACCGGCGACCACAAAAATGTCGACCTCGCCGAACAAAATTGCCGTCGATTTGACGCCAAGTTTCAGGTCGTCCTCGCGATCCACCATGGCGTAAAACGTGTCGTAAATGACCGCCCAGATCATTGCGGTGCCGAAAACCAGCCAGGCAAGCGCCGGCGTCTCGCCGGTTTGAGCGGCGAATGCCATGGGTACCGCCCACCCAAAAGCGGCGCCCAGTATGAATTGCGGAATGGAAACGTAGCGCTTGATGAACGGATAGACGACGGTCAATCCAGCCGCAACGATGGCCAGTAATTGCGCTGGACGATTCAGCATGCTCGCCAAACCGATTGCGACGAGGCTGAGTGCTGCAAACAGCGTCAAGGCCTCCGGCGGTGTGACGGCGCCCGAGGCAATGGGGCGTGTGCGGGTACGTTCGACGTAAGGATCGATCTTGCGATCAACAAAATCGTTCAGGACACACCCTGCAGAGCGCATTACGATCACGCCCAGAACAAACACGATGAACAACCCCTGATCCGGCGTGCCCTCGCCCGCCAGCCACAGACCCCAGAGCGTTGGCCACAGCAACAGCCAAATACCGACGGGCTTGTCTATGCGCATTAGCTTGGCGTAGTTGCGAAGTTGACTGATTAGCGCCGGCGCGAAGATGTCGGCGAAGTGTTTTTTCATGGCCCGGAGTTTACACCTTCCCGTATTGGCCGGCGTCTCCGAGCCAGCGGCGAATTATGGCTGCTGTGGGGCTTGCCGAATCCTTCAGCAAGGCCTCGGCCGTGATTTGCACCTGCGGCATCAGCTCCGCGTCACGCACAAGATTCGCGATCCGGTAGTCGGGCAGTCCGGTTTGTCTTGTGCCGAGCAACTCACCGGGACCGCGTAGCTCAAGGTCGCGCTGCGCCACTACAAAGCCGTCGTTGGTGTCGCGCAGGACGCCGAGCCTTTGCTTCGCGATTCGACCGAGTGGCGCCTTGTATAACAAGACGCAGTGACTCTGTACGGAACCACGGCCAACACGTCCACGCAGTTGGTGCAGTTGCGACAGTCCCATACGCTCGGCGTTTTCGATAATCATCAGATTCGCGTTCGGAACGTCGACACCGACCTCGATGACCGTGGTTGCGACCAGCAGTTGAATAAGTCCTTCTTTGAAGGCATGCATGCCGCGCTCTTTTTCCGCCTGCCGCATGCGACCGTGCACGAGACCAACGCGCAGATCGGGAAGCGCCGCGCTCAGCATCCGGTAGCTGGCTTCGGCGGCCTGGTAATCGAGGATTTCGGATTCCTCGATGAGAGGACACACCCAGAAGGCCTGCTGTCCTGATGCGCACGCCTGACGCACCCGCTCTACAACTTCAGCCCGTCTGGATTCCGGTAATGCGACTGTCGACACCGGTCGCCTGCCCGGCGGTAATTCGTCAATAACTGACGTGTCGAGATCAGCGTACGCGGCCATCGCCAGCGTGCGCGGAATGGGAGTCGCTGTCATGACCAGTTGATGCGGGTGTGCGTCGCGAGTGACGCCCTTGTCGCGCAACGCCATGCGTTGATGCACGCCAAAGCGATGCTGCTCGTCGATAATCACGAGACCCAGTCGCCTGAACGCAACGCCCTCCTGAAACAGCGCGTGAGTGCCAACGATCAGTTGTGCGCGACCTTGGGCAATGGCTTCAAGCGACTCCCGCCGCGCGGCAACTCGCTGGCTTCCGCTGAGCCAGGCAGACTCGATGCCCAGAGGTCGAAACCAATCGGAGAAGCTGCGCCAATGCTGCTCAGCCAGAATTTCAGTGGGCGCCATGACCGCCGCCTGAACTCCGCAGGCGATTGCCTGAACGCACGCGATGGCGGCAACAACTGTCTTGCCGGAGCCAACGTCCCCCTGAATGAGTCGCATCATCGGATGCGCTTGTGCGAGATCGCGCAAAATATCGTCGACCACTCGTTGCTGAGCGCCGGTGAGCCTGAAGGGCAGCTTGTCGATAAAGTCGTCGACCGCAGCGCCGTTGTTGGTGAGTGCAACGGCGTCTTTTGACGCGGCCAGCACGCGTAGATTTCGCAAACTCAGGTAATGAGCCAATAACTCCTCGAAAGCGAGCCGCCGCTGGCAGGCGTGCGTGCCGCCCAGCAACTGCTGCGTGTCAGCGTGGGGAGGTGGTCGGTGCAGGTAGGCGATGGCTTTCGCAAGTGAAGGCATGCCGAGTTTTTTCGTTAGCGCCGCGGGCAGCAGTTCCGGCGGCGGATCATCCGCCATTTGCCGCAGAGCCTGATCCGTGAGACTGCGCAGGCGGCCCTGCTGTATTCCCTCGGTCGCCGGATAAATGGCGGTCAACGAGTCGTTAATCGCCGCGTCCTGATCTTCGCGAAGAATACGGTATTCGGGATGAATCATTTCGATTCCGCTCGCACCTCTGCGGGCTTCGCCAAAACAAGTCACACGAATTCCGGGTTGGAATTGCGCTTGCTGCGCGCGCGAAAAATGAAAGAAACGCAATGTTAGCTGGCCGCTGCCATCGCCGATGCGTATCAATAGATTGCGACGACCGCGATAGACTGTTTCCGCGAGCAAAACCTCGCCGGTTACCAGGCAACGACTACCCACAATCAGTGCGCCTATCTTCACCAACTGTGTTCTGTCTTCGTATCGCAACGGCAGCAGGAACAGTAAATCGCTTACTCGAAAAACGTTTAATTTTTCGAGTTTTTTGGCAAGCGCCGGACCGACGCCTTTCAGGGAAGTGAGTGCCGAATCAGATTGCAAGGATTGCGTCTGCTTCGATATCGACGCCTTTGGGCAGTGACGCGACGCCAACTGTGGCCCGCGCCGGGTAGGGTTGTGCGAAGAAATTCTCCATGACGGAATTCACGGTTGCGAAATTGTTGAGGTCCGTCAGGAAAATTGTGAGTTTGACAACATCGCTCAGGTTACCGCCAGCTGCCGCTGCAACGGCTTGCATGTTCTCAAAGACCTGGCGCGCGCGCGCTTCAAAGTCACCAGCGACGACTTCCATCGTTTCAGGGTGCAGCGGTATTTGCCCGGACAGGAAAACGAGATCACCGGCTTGCACCGCCTGTGAGTAGGTGCCGATTGCGGCCGGCGCCTTGTCTGTGTGGATGGCTTTCTTTATCACAAGTATTCCCCGAAGCTTAAGCGCAGTCGCGTGATACGCGAATAACGTTGGGCATGTTACGCACTTTTCGCATGATTTTTGCGAGGTGCACGCGGTTGCTAACCTGTAACAGGAAAGATATTACGGAACAGTCTTCGTGGCGCCCCAGGACTTCGACTTGTTCGATATTTGAGCCACAATCGCCAATGGTTGCCGCGACCTCTGCGAGGACGCCTGGCTTGTTACGAGTGTCTGTTTGAATCTGGCAAAAGAATTCTCGTGCGACATCTTTTTCCCAGGTAACAGCGATCCATTTGTCGGGTTGTTTGCGGAAATTTGACAGGTTGCCGCATTGGTTTCTATGGATGACGACGCCGCGGCCAGCCGTCAGGTACCCCATTACGCTATCGCCGGGAATCGGATAACAACATTTGGCGTAGCTCACGACCATGCCTTCAGTGCCGGCGATGACCAGGCTTGCGGCGCTCTCTTGACCGTCGCCGTCTTCGTCGCGTCGAGTGAGAAATCGTGCCGTCAGCGGAGCCAACCGTTCGCCGAGACCTATTTGTTCAAACAGATCGGTGATGCTTTCGAGACCAAGTTCCTCAAGCGCTGCGCCCATACGAACTTTGCCAACCTTGCGCAGGGAAGAGCCGAGGTCCTTCAGGGACCGATCGAGCAGTCGCTTGCCAAGATCAACGGATTCTGCGGAGCGCAGGTTCTTCATGTGGCTGCGAATAGCAGTACGCGCTTTGGCTGTGCGCACGAACGTCAACCAGTTGGGGTTCGGTTTGGAGCCGCGCGTCGTTATGACTTCCACGGTCTGGCCGTTCTTAAGCTCGGTCCGCAACGGCACCAGGCCGCGATTGATCTTCGCTGCGACGCAGCGATTGCCGATGTCGGTGTGCACGGCGTAGGCGAAGTCGACCGTGGTTGCACCCTTTGGCAACGGCATGATGTCGCCCTTGGGCGTGAAGACGTAAATTTTATCCGGGAACAAATCGACCTTGACGCTTTCAAGAAACTCCTCGGGCGTGCCGGTTTGCTGAATCTCGGCAAGATTTGCGAGCCACTCGCGGGCGCGCCGCTGTGGTGTCGCGTCCGATTTTTCCTCGGCCTTGTAAATCCAGTGCGAGGCGACGCCGGACTCCGCAACGCGATCCATTTCGCGCGTGCGGATCTGCACTTCAAGCGGCAAACCTTTCGGCCCGAACAGCGTCGTATGCAAGGACTGGTAACCGTTAATGCGCGGGATTGCGATGTAATCCTTGAACCGTCCCGGCATCGGCTTGTACAGGCCGTGCACAAGTCCCAGCACCTTGTAACAGTCGTTAACGTCATCTACCACAATGCGAAAGCCGTATACGTCAACGACGTCGGACAGCAGCAGCTTCTTCTCCAGCATTTTTCGATAAATGCTGTAGAGGTGCTTTTGACGCCCAATTACGTCGCCCACGATATTTTCGTCGTTCATCGTGTTGCTGATTTCTTCCGAAATCTTTTTGACGATCTGGCGCTGGCTGCCTTTGTTTTTCTTCAGCGCGTTTTCGAGGACGCGAAAACGAAACGGATGCAGGTGCTTGAAGCCCAGCTCTTCAAGTTGATTCTTGAGCCGGTTGATCCCGAGGCGATTGGCTATGGGTGCATAGATATCGAGGGTTTCGCGCGCGATGCGCTTCTTCTTGTCGGGCGGCATCGCCCCGAGCGTCTGCATATTGTGCAAACGGTCAGCGAGCTTCACTAAGATGACGCGAATGTCTTCGATCATCGCCAACATCATCTTGCGGAAACTTTCCGCCTGCGCTTCGGCGCGGTTGCGAAACTGGATCTGATCGAGTTTGCTGACGCCGTCTACGAGCAGAGCAACTTCGCTACCAAATTTTTCCTTGATATCCTCGAGCGAGGCCGGCGTGTCTTCGACCGTGTCATGCAGAATAGCGGCCGTAATCGCCTCAGAATCGAGATGCATCTCCGCCAGCTCCTGAGCGACGGCGACTGGATGCGTAATGTAAGGCTCGCCGGTCTTGCGCGTTTGGCCGGCGTGGGCTTTTGCGCCAAATTCGTAGGCTGCATTGACGTCGGCGACCTGGTCCGGCGGAAGATAGGTTTCCAGCGTTTCGATAAGGCGCCGCAATCCATGGTCGCGCTTCGACGCACCCGGGAGTTTCGACAAAATTGTGGCCGCATAGTCCATGCCCCGATCATACCCGCGGACAGGGCGCCGTGCCGGGAAGTGCGTTGCCGCTTGCGAGCTAGCGGCGGATGGAGATGCCGCGGATAGGAAGTACGTCCTCGATAATTTCTGCCCGCAGGAGATCTTCAGTGGGCGGCTCATCAATTTCTTCGAGGATTGACGGTCCGACAAGACCTGCGGCGATTTCACGCAGTGCAATGACCGTCGGTTTGTCGTTCTCGGCATCTACCATCGGCTCGGCGCCGTGAGCGATGCGGCGAGCACGCTTGGCGGCAACCAGCACCATTTCAAAAATATTTTCGATGTTATCGACGCAGTCTTCGACCGTAATCCTGGCCATGTTTCGTATCCTGTGTTTTGGGGCGTTGCCCCGTCTGGAACTCGGCGTGGCAGTATACGCGAGGACCGTCGACCCCCGCCAACCCATATAACGCAAGATTCTAAGTGCCTATCCGATGATCCGC